>DAIMCP010000001.1:0-113408 GCA_036726305.1 Pyrinomonadaceae bacterium
AAGGGCCGGGGCTTTGTTCCGGTTGGTTACACTCCTCTGAACTTCATATTTGGTGATGGCAATGTCCACTCGACAATTTTGGACTTGTTACGATGGGAGACCCACCTTTACAGCAACGAATTTTGGGCGCTGGTTGATCCCGAATTCTTTGCACAAGCGGGCTTCAAAAACTTCAGTGAGTATTTGTGGACGCCGGGACGAGTCAAGAATGGCAGGCGAGTGGACTATGGAGCGGGCTGGAATCTACAACGCGAAAAGTATGAAAGAGTAATCAAAGTAAAGGGTAAGGAAGTTACCCGGAGATATGAAAGTCTCGCTAAATACCATCGCGGTGAATGGTTGGGTTGGCGTCACTATTGGGCTCGGGCCGCAAAGTGGGGTGTTCCGCAAGCGGGTAAGCATGTTGACCCCGAAACATTTGCGGGTCTGTCGATTATCGTACTTAGTAACGCCGAATTCGGTGACCAACAGTTCACTACCTGCAGTATCGCCCAGGAGATATCCAAGACGATTTGGAGGGGGAAAGACAACATCATGAGGGACTTCAACTGTGCCAATGGTTAAGACAGGGGTAAAACCTGTAGCTAAATGGGTCTAATCCGGCCCACCTGGTCCCATGCCAGCGTTGGGCCGATTCCAAAAAAAACATGGCGCGTTCTGAGCACAATCATCGCACCCATTGTTTCAGCATCGATTTGACTTCAGGGCGACTGAGGCGCACACCGCGCCAGGCGGTGGTACGTAACCCGTCGATCGCTGTCCAGGTTGTGTGGCAACGGGTGCGAATATTTTCCTCATCGGGATCACCCCAACTGCCATCCTCGTTTTGCTCTGCCAGCAAATACCTGGTACCGCGCATTACGAGCGGGTGACTGGCGCGCAAACCAAAGGCTTTCAGCGAGTCAAGCAACTCGCCCAACACCTCCGGGTCTTTTCGCTCACAGGCGCCGGCCACATTCTCCTTCAAAAATG
This sequence comes from Pyrinomonadaceae bacterium, assembly GCA_036726305.1. GTDB lineage: Bacteria > Acidobacteriota > Blastocatellia > Pyrinomonadales > Pyrinomonadaceae > JAOAPY01. The sequence continues at coordinate 973 of DAIMCP010000001.1, forward strand.
CAAACTCCCGCGGCAGCCAGCCTGGGTCAAGCCGATAAGTGCTGTAATCGTTCAGGGTGTAGACAATGTGTGTGACCGCGTAAATTGCGTCGCGCAGGAATTCAACATCTTCGCCCGCGCCGACCGGGTAAGGCCTCATGGTAGGCAGCCACTTAAGGACGTCCCGATAGCGAGCTCCGAAAAATATGCCGCAGCGCTCGCCCACATAGGTGTTGGCCAACGCTCCCATCCACACCCCATAACGGCTCTGGATCTGCAAACGCCTTCGACATTGCCTGCAGACCCTTCGCCCGCGCCCATTCTGAAGACCACAGTCGCAAAAGTAAGGCAAGTCAGTCGGCGGGGGCTCGCTGATCGGGTCGAAGCCCAGCAAGTCCTCAACCGAGAACTGTTTAGCGGCAGTGCGTATTTGCGCGTTGAGCGCGGCATCCCTCAGGCCAATGCGGTTTAGCGCGTAGTGGACCAAGCCAAATTTGATGACCAGATCGGGGCTGGCATCAGGCGGTACAAGGGGATGCGCACGACGCCAGCGCCGCGAGAGTTTTTGGGCCCGTGACCTCGCCAGTTGCCGGAGGCTCGCATCACGCGAAGTAGCGCCCACGAGAGCGAAGCAGCAGATCAGCAAGCTCCCATAACTTTCAAAGCCGTCCGCTGTGCCGGCGACACGATTGATGAAATCCAATCCCCGCTTAATCGAGGTCGCACTGCCGGCGATCTGGTTTGGCGCTTTAGTCATTGGCAAGTCCAGGTCGTCGCGAAATGTGGCAAGCTGGTTTGCATTTGATTCCGCAGTTAATGAACTGGCTCCGCCGAGCAGAACCGTTACTGTATAAGTTATTGACAGCTTGAAACAAAACTTATATACGATAGTCGCACTTCAAGACTGGTTTGAAGATGGTCTTGCAGATTTGGACCAGACTAAATTCCAACAGAAAGGAAAACCAAAGAATGACAAACGGTAGAATTAAAGGTGGTGAGCCCAAGAAGACGCCCAAAAAGAAACCTGCTGCCAAGAAAACCGCTAAGAAGACGGCTACCAAAAAGTAATAGCGGAACCCGAAGCCCTGGAGCTTCCTCTACTTAAGACCGCGAAGGTGATCAGTTCAACTGTTCACTTTTCGCGGTTTTAAGTTTTGCCCAGGGTCGCCGCGAGTCTGCGGTCATGCTCACAGAGACAATCCGATCTCCTGCAGGAGTTGAACCACGCGCGAGTCTTTGCGCAACTCCGTTAAGCGCGGGTCCATCTTGACTTCCGCGACGGAGAGATAGTGATTCTCTTTAGCCTTTTGTAAGATCGCAACCGCCTGCTCTCGTTCACCGAGCAGTTCATACAGGTAAGCTGCTTCTTTTGGCACCGACATATCCTGCTTTAACTCATTTGATATCTTCAGAGCCTCATCTTTCCTCCCCAAAAGCGCATAAGCCTGTCCGAGCGCGTAAGCGATCTCACTATCTTTGGGGGCTGCCGCACGGGCCTTTTCGAGTTCGGCAGTCGCCTCCTGGTATTTCTGTTGGAGTTGATAGATCTGGGCGATGTAAACGGACATTCCGCCAAAGGTTGGCTCAATCTCCAGCGTCTTCCGGCACTGTTCCAGCGCTTTATCGTAATCGCGCGCGTACAGGAGTATGACTGCGAAATCTTTGTTTATGGCAAGTGAAAAAGGATCCAGCTGTTGGGCTTTCTTGATTTCCTGAAGCGCCTCATCCAGCCTGCCCTGCAATAATAACTGGGCTGCATACCAATGGTGGGCAGTAGGATACCTGGGATTCAACTCTATCGCCCGGCGATACTCATTCTCCGCCCCCTGCCAATCCCAATCGGTAACGGCCTTGATAGAGGCCAGCGAAGTATGAGCCTCCGCAAGACTATCGTCGTATTTTAGTGCCAGCGTTACGGCTCCCTTCGCCAGGGCGTAACCTTCTTTGGGCGCGAGGAATCCGTAATCGCTTCGTAGCGTGTAGCAATCCGCCAGGCCGGTATAGGCCAACGCATAGGTTGGATCTTTAACAATCGCTTCCTGAAAAAAATTAGTCGCCTGTTTGAAGCCTTCTTCGGTGCGCTGGTTCCAATGATAGCGTCCCTTCAGGTAGGCTTCGTACGCCTCGCCACTTTCGGTGTAGCTCTTAGCCAGTTGGGCCTGATCTGCTCTGGTCAATTTCAAGCGCAGTTTTTCAGAGACGTTCCTGGCGATCTCTTGCTGGACAGTATGGATATCGCCGGTTTTGCGCCGATACGTGTCGCCCCAAATCGAACTGTTCTGTTGCACGTCCATCAGCTCAACAGTGATCTTTAATTCATCGCCAGTTTGCGTAATATCTCCCACCAGCACTGCGCGCACGTTAAGCGCACGCCCGATCGCCTGAACATCGCGTTCCCTGCCTCTGTAACGAAAGACCGAACTACGCGCGATGACTTTTAAGTTTGCCAATTGTGATAGGTTGTTAATGATGCTCTCAGTCAAGCCATCGCTGAGATACTCGCGATCGGGGTTCGCCATGAGTTGCGCGTCGCTGGAAACATAACTGAACGGCAAGACCGCTAACGAGTCCAGGTGCTCAGTTGATCCCCAGCGGCTAATTGCGGCCCCTAACAGAATCAGCGCCAGGGCTGACACCAGCACTGCCCATTTATGGCGCCGGACTTTGCTCAGAATGCGGCCGGCCAGGCCCTCCTGCGGCGTGATTGCTGAAAACTCTTTGGTAGCTGTGGCGTCCGCCTGTGCGTGGGTCGCTGAAAGTTTGGCGGGGAGTTGTCTTAGGTCCGCCAGCAGGTCCTGGGCACTTTGATACCGCGCCGCCTTGTCTTTGCAGAGCATCTTGCCGAGAACAGCTTGTAATTCAGGGGAAGCCTGCGTTTGAAAATGCTCGGTCGGTATTGGGTCGCCGAGCATTATCCGGGAGATGGTTACGGCAGCGCTCTTATCTTTGAAAGGATGCTTTCCGGCCAGCATTTCATAGAAGGTCACGCCAAGACTAAAGATATCGCTGCAAGCATCGACTGGTTCGCCCTTCAGCTGTTCAGGGGACATGTAGGGCACCGTCCCGATGACCAGACCGGGCTTACTCAAGAGGGTAGCTGTCGGCGCGTCAATGTCCACCGGGCTGCTCGAGCGCATTTGCTTGGCCAGGCCGAAATCCAGGATTTTCAGCTGCCCCCGCGGAGTTATCATCATGTTCTCGGGTTTGATGTCGCGATGAACAAGCCCGTGCGAGTGAGCCTCAGCCAATGCTTCTGCAGCCTGCTCAGCGATAGCTAACACAGTGCTGAGTGGCAGCGAATTGCGATCCATCTTGTCGGCGAGCGTTTCACCTTCGATGTACTGCATCACGATATAAGTGAGGGAATCCGCTTCGTTGACGTCGTAGACGGCACAGATGTTGGGATGATCCAGCTTGGCGGCGGCTTGAGCTTCTCTGAGCAGTCGTTTCCTGAGGTTCTCTTCGGCAACCCAGTCCGGGCCCAGGACTTTGATGGCGACTTTGCGATCGAGTTTCGTATCCAGCGCCAGGTAGACTTCACCCATCCCGCCTGCGCCTAACTTCTTGATAATGCGATAGTGCGCTATGGATTCAGCAATCATTTACTTTGGTTCTTGGGAAGCTGCCAACGACTGCTGGGACAGAAGTTCAACTAGTGACTTGGATTCAGAAATGGCGGCCGTCAGAAGATTCGAATTGCTTAACCCCCGTGTGTGATTTGGATTCTACCATTATCCCTGCATTTCTCCAGTTGCCGATGCCCAATAAGAGTCAGCCTCAAGCTTCATTACCGCAGGCGTCTGTCCTTAACTTTTTGTGTCAGTTAAGGGGTTCAGTTCAGGTGCAGTTCAACCATTCCGTTGGTACTGATTTTCCTGACGACACAGTGATGGGCCGCATACTTCTGATATTTCTTTGCTGGGTCGTTCTTGTAATAGCTGTCGGTAATGAAGTTAGTTCCAATTGCAGCCGAAATCTTATCGTAGCTGTCGGTCAAATAAATATTGTCGTGTTTATCAACCGTCATTAGACCGTCCTATTGAATCCTGCACTGATTATTGGGCCATCCTCCAAGCGATAGGAGTACGGTTGTCCGGCAAACACCGTTAAGGCAACTTTGTTGTTCGCACTAACAATTATCTTGTAGATGACATTGCCATCATTAGCGTAGAGATTGTCTCTCGCGGTCTGGATGGCGCGCGCAGAACACCTCGTCTTGTTTATTGGATCTACGCGCGCCTCTCTGCCGCCGCGCAGCCAAATTCTATCTCAACTCTCGGCAGTTCGGTCCTGCTCGTCGCGGGCGGGAAGAAATTTATCTCGGCAGTTCGATTAACGGATTGTTGGCGGAGATTGGAGCGTAGTACCAGGCATTACTAAACAGGGTATTGCCGCTGAATGGACCATCCCTCTCGGTAGGCTTCTCAGCTTGCAACACCAGATTCCATAGTTGCAAGCCTGAAAAATAATGTTTGGTGAAGCGGTAGGTTACTCTTTCAAGGGCACGGTTCTGTGTAGTCAAAAGCCGGCCCCACTTATCAGCGCCATCTCTTTTGCTCCACGCTTCAATTACACTTCTCTGTGGATTGATGGTGACAGTGTTGCCGCTTATTTGATAGCTGCCGTTCTCCTTAACTAAAAGCAGCTTATCGAATGACATCCTGAAAGTCTTGGAAACAAAGCTGTAGGTGCCGTTCGCGTTAAATGTGTATTGATCCTTGCTGTACCCTGCCATGCTTGCCGATACAGGGTCTGCATATCTGATACTTGCACTTGCACTCTTGGCCCAGGTACCAAGGATTGAGGCACTGCGCTCGCTATTGTCAGTTGCGGGTTGAGAACTGGTTTCAGGTTTTCTGAGCTTGATCGATGAAATGAAGGTCTGGATTGCAGTCAGATTATCCTGACTATTGAAAAGCACGGCAAAACTGAACGCTTTACCGTAACCGGAATACGTTTTCAGGAGCACGACAGACTTTCCCAACTCATTTTCAAAAGTGGTACCGCCGGTAATAGTTTCCCAACCTTCCATAGTCGTCGGGGGTTCGAACTCCGGCTTTCCCTTTACGCCGAACTGCCTGACTATGAATTGCTGCCAATCGCCTTCGAAATCAGTTTTGGCGTTGCCGGAACTCTCACCACTCCGGTACAAGGTGATCATCGCATAACTCCCCTTTTGAGAGTTGGAGGTGTTAAAAATAATCACCCCTTCTTTGATTTGCGTCTTCCAACCATCTGGCGACTGGAACGTTGCAATATCAAAGGTTCTCGAGGTTTGAGCTAAAGAATTAATGGAAAAAGACAAAAAGCAGATAACCACAAAGAATAATTGTTTCATAGATCTAAGCTGATGATTTGAAGAGGTTTGAAGACTAAAGTTTTTCAAATGGGTTCCAATTATGAAGACTCACTCGAAAGCTTTGCAATCCCTTGCGGGAAGAGTTTAGAAAACAAGAGCTAATGCGAGTGCCTGAAATTGCAACAACTGTGCCAAGCAGCAGGTGATTGGTTAGCTGGAGTCTAACTCGATATATCAGCGCAACATTATAAGCAAAGTCGAAGGACTAAGGCGGGGTGTTTGTGCACTGAATGTCCAACGGCTGCGAAATCACCCAATGCTGGCGCAAGGCTGCGAGGTTTTGCCCATTGTCTCGTTCCAGCGAACCTCGCAGAAGGCACTTAACGCGACAACTCACACTTCTCCGAGCAAAATCCAGCACCATGGGAACGCGCGTCCATTCAGAGTCCAATAACGTTCTCGTGAGTCCTTGACGTGCGGTAGAGTGCTGTCCCATGCAGCCAGGTTCCATTGATACAGTGATTCTCTTCTTTCTCACGGGCGCTGACCCAGGTTGGACCCCCCGTGCGGGGCGCCAAACATCAGCAACAAGTTACAAGTGGCAACCGCGATCATTTCTCGGGGCCGGTAACCTTACTCGCGAGGCAAGCTGTGACGCTGTAATATCGTCAACGACTTGATGGCAAAAATGGTCTTCCACACGAAGGAGAGTGTGCGGCTATATGAAACTTTTCTACTCGTCACTTGCGTTCCTGCTCTTGCTGTTGGCGCTGCTCGCTTTTGGTTGTAATCGAAGCGGGCTCGATTCGGCGCCGTCTCGAAAGACCATCAGCGCTAATGGCGCCGGTCCGGCGCTCGCTATCCAGGCGAGTGATTGCCCTGCCGGTGTGGACAGCCGTGAGCCCGAACTCAGCGCCACAGCCGACGGCCGGATCCTATTAAGCTGGGTCGAGAAGGTGGGAGATAAGCGTTACGCCTTACGTTTCGCTACTCGCGAGGCGAGTGGCTGGTCCAAGGCCGGCACTGTCGCCGAAGGTAACAACTGGTTTGTCAACTGGGCCGACTTCCCGTCCGTCATAGAGCTTTCTGATGGCTCACTCGCGGCCCACTGGCTCGTCAAAAGCGGAACTGGCACGTATGCCTACGACGTTAACATTGCCCGATCGCAAAACGGTGGTAAGACCTGGGGCAAGCCAATCGTTCCGCACCGGGACGGGACGAAGACTGAGCACGGTTTCGTCTCCCTCATACCGCTGCCTGGCGGCAAAGTTGGAGTCGTCTGGCTTGATGGTCGTAATCTAAAAGACGTCAAGGATGAAGGCGATGAACATACTCCGCTGCCCGTAAGTATGACTTTGCGGTACGCTGCCATTGACTCCAATGGCCGACTCTCAGATGAGACGCAACTGGACGAACGCGTCTGCGAGTGCTGCCAAACCTCGGCTGCAATCACTGCCGCCGGCATCATCGCGGTCTATCGTGATCGCTCCGAAAAGGAAGTGCGCGACATCGACTTTGTGACCCAGCAACGTGGAAGCTGGAGCGCGCCGCGCGCTGTCTATGCGGACAACTGGGAAATCAACGGGTGTCCGGTAAATGGTCCTTCAGTCGCTGCCGCCGGTGAACGCGTGGCGGTAGCATGGTATACCGGAGCGGGTGACTCGCCGCGAGTGAAAGTAGCATTCTCGAACGACTCCGGCGCTACCTTCGCCAGACCAATCGAGGTCGACGACGGTGAGACTCTGGGCCGTGTCGACACGCTGCTGTTGCCCGACGGATCTGCTCTCGTCTGCTGGCTCGCCGGTACCGCTGAAGGTGGGGCGATAAAGGTGCGACGGGTGCTGACCGACGGGTCATTGGGCGCGCCCGCCGTTATCGCCAGGACTGACATATCACGTTCCAGCGGTTTCCCGCGGATGGTCCGGCTCGGCGACGAAGTGTATTTCGCCTGGACGGAATTCGGCAAACCCTCGCACGTACGCATCGCGACGGCAAGTGTCAGCGCTTACAAATAGCACGCGATAACATGAGGTTGTGCGAGCTGAGGAGAGAAATCTTCTCTTTCACGCCGGCGAGCGTCTGCCGCACGCGGCCAGGCCCAGGCTCCCGAGGAAGTGGTCCCAGCGGACGTGTAAGCGGCGGTGCTGTTTCCACAAGCCCGGCCGACTTTCTGCGTGAACCAGTGACGATCACTTGACCTTGTCCGCCATCGTAAACGTCGAAGCTCCAGTGCGTATCTGCGGTCTCAAGTCAGAAACCCATTTGTACTCCGGTTAGTTCATCGGCCCCGTCAGGGACTTGTTGAACCCATGATGCCTTCACGGTTTCTGCGGACATTTCCGCAAACGCATGTATTTCTACGTGAGCTACCCACACTGTTACAGCGACGCTACCCGACGCCCCCGGCAGAAGATACCGAGATTGTGGTCTCATCCTGCGCCTTGAACCTGTGCAGGAGTGAGCAAGGAGATGTCTACCCAAGATGAGTGCCACCTTGAAGGTCCCGCGTGCAATCGATCTGTTGAACGGGTCGCAAACCACCGCTTTACCCCATCTGACCTCGGCAGCGAGGTTTGGGATAGAGGCTGGACCATCGAAGTCCCTCCGGCCGCGTCGAGCGCCAAAGCAACAGCCACTTACGCCAAAAGTTCTCCTCTACTCCCATGACACCTTCGGGCTGGGCAATATTCGTCGGACCCTGCTGCTCGCACAAGAACTCAGAGAGCAATATTCCGGGGCAGCCATCTTGATCGTGACGGGCTCTCCAATGATTCACGCGTTTCGCATTCCCGACGGCGTCGATTACGTCAAGCTCCCCTGCCTGGACCGCACAGATGCCGAATGTTACCAGCCCCGCTTTCTCGGTACCTGCGCCGACGAAATCAGACAAACGCGCAACGCAATTTTGCAGAACGCCGTGCTCGGCTTTGATCCCGATCTGATGATTGTCGACAAACGCGCCGGTGGTGTAGACGGAGAGCTGCTGCCCACTTTGCAGGCTCTGCGCGCGCGCGGTGCGAAAACAAAAATCGTGCTGGGCCTGCGGGACATTCTTGACGATGCGGCCCGCACGCGCAGGACATTGCGAGAGAACCACAGCTTCGAAATCATCGAGTGCTTTTATGACGAAGTGTGGGTCTACGGCTCAAAAGCAATCTTCGATACGGTCAAAGAGTACGAATTCCCGCGGGCGGTGGCCGCGATTACGCACTTTTGCGGTTACCTTAAGCGACCAACCGAATCCGCTTCGCGGCCTGATGGTGCGCCTCGCGTGCTGGTAACCGCCGGAGGCGGCGGCGACGGCGGACCGATGACCGAAGCCTATCTTGAAGGGCTAGCCAGTCTTCCCCGCAGCACAGCGCTCCAAACCACGGTGGTGTTTGGCCCCCAAATGCCGGAGACAAACCGCCGCGAGTTGCTGGAGCGATTCGGGTATCTGGCGGATGTGACTTTTCTCGACTTCGAGCCTGAGCTTACGAAGCGCTATGCCGATTCAGAAGTAGTCGTTTCGCTCGCCGGCTACAACACCGTCTGCGAACTATTGTCGTTTGCGCGGCGCGCGATCCTCGTACCGCGAGCTGAGCCGGTGAGCGAACAGTTAATTCGCGCCCGGTTGCTGACGGCGCGTGGTTATTTTGAGATGTTAGAGCCCCAGGAGCTGACACCCAGCAACCTGATCACCAAAGTGCTGAACGCGATGAAACCAACGCTAATGGCGGTCCCGTCTCTCGATCTTGATGGTCTGCCCGGTGTGCGACGACGCGTCGCGCAATTGCTCAACCCAGAAGCACCGGAGGCTGCATGATGCAAAAGCGTATTGCCTTAGTCGTCAGCGGTTTTCCGCGACGGTCCGAAACGTTTGCGATCAACGAATTGCTGGCGCTGGAAGAACGTGGCGCGCTTGCCGTCATCTTCGCCACCAAACCCGGCGACGGATCGAGTCTGCAACCGGGACATGAACGTTTGTTGCCGCTCCTTAGAGTTCTGCCGAACGGAACTCCGGTTGAGCAGGGCGCCAACGTTGCCGCTTTCTTGTACGACCAAAGAGTCGATGCGGTACACGGTTACTTCGCGCACACGCCGGCCGAAGTAGCGATGCATGCGGCTGAGCGGTTGCGCGTGCCGTTTGGTTTCAGCGTACACGCGCGTGATGCGCGGAAGTTGACTGCCCGCGAGCTAACCATGCGTGCCCAGAAGGCAACGTGCGTCGTCGCTTGCAACACCGACGTCGCCGCCACCGTGCAGCAGGCCCGCGCCAACGCGCACCTAATTCCCCACGGCGTCGATCTCAGCCGGTTCCGAGTGGCGCCGCCACCCCCCGACCGCCCCTTCCGCATTCTGGCGGTTGGCCGCCTGGTAGAGAAAAAGGGATTTCGTTATCTAATCGAAGCGGCTTCACAGTTCAAGTTTTCTTTCGCGTTGCGCATCCTCGGCGACGGGCCCGAGCAAGAGCGATTGGCAAAGTTGATTTCTCGTCACGGGCTTAGCAACCAGGTCACGTTTGCGGGTCCGAAAACTCACGACGAACTGCCGCGGGAATATGCCAACGCTCACGTCGTCGTAGTTCCTTCGATCATGGACCACACGGGTGATCGGGACGGCTTGCCCAACGTGGTGCTCGAGGCCATGGCCAGTGGCCGGCCGGTCGTGGCCAGCGACGCCGGCGCCATCCGCAGCGGCGTCGCGCACCGGCAGACCGGTTTACTGGTCGCGCAAAAAAATCCAACAGCCCTCGGGTCGGCGCTCACCGCGCTCGCCCACGATGCCCAACTGCAAGAGACGCTGGGTCACGGTGCTCGTCAACGGGTGGAGCGTGATTACGAACTGACGCGATGCACTGAACGCTTCTGTCAATTGCTGGAGCAGGCATATGTCTAACGTCGTGCTGCCCGGATTCAGCGATCAAAAAACGAGCGCGGTGGCCTATGTGCTCAAGGGCTTTCCGCGCCTGTCAGAGATGTTCATCGCCAGCGAGATCTACCGCCTCGAACAGGCGGGATTGCCTTTGAGGCTCTACGTGATCAAGCCGGTCGATGAGGAGAAGCATCACGAAGTCGTTGATCGCATCAAGGCGAAGCCAGAGTATCTGCCTCCCGCATCGTCGGTGTCGGCGGTGTCGCTGCTGAGCTGGTTGAAGCAAAATCTCTCTCGATTTCTGCCGGGTTTGACGCGCGTTTTTCTGCGCCGTCCCATTGGTACGACAAGGGCAATGCTGTCTGCGTTGGCCCAGGCAATCCGCGCCCGCCATTCTTTTTGGTCGCCGCCGCGCAAGGTCTATTTGAAAGAATTTCTGCAGGCGACCGCGCTGGCGGATCGTCTGCTCCGGGCCAAAGAGGTGCGTCATCTGCACGCGCACTTCGGTCACGGCGCCGCCACAGTCACCTGGCTGGCGTCGAAGATCACCGGCCTGCCTTTTTCGTTCACCGCACACGCCAAAGACATCTATTGCGGGATGCTGAACCCGGCGGGTCTCCTGAAGCGAAAAATGGAAGCGGCGACATTCGTCGTAACTTGCACGGAGGCGAACCAGCAATACCTACAGCAAATCAGCAACACGAAAGTCCACTGCCTCTATCACGGACTGAATGCTGATTTCCGCCGGCTACTCACGGAGCAGACCGAAGCACCAAAACGCAATGGACACTTGCGCGTGCTGTCGGTGGGGCGTCTCGTCCCCAAGAAGGGCTTTGACATTTTGGTCGACGCTTGTGTAACGCTGCGAGAGCAGGCAGTCCCTTTCAAAACAATTATTGTCGGCGAGCAAGGCGAACATGAAAGTGAGATCAGACAGCGAATCACGCGACACCAGCTCGATGGTTACGTCCAACTCCTTGGCCCGGTTACGCAGCGGGAACTGTTCGCCGAATATCGCCGTTCAAGTGTGTTCTGCCTGCCCTGTCGCGTCCTGGAAAACGGAGACCGCGACGGCATCCCGAATGTGCTGATGGAAGCGATGGCCTGTGGGCTGCCGATCGTCAGCACGACAGTTTCCGGAATTCCAGAGATCGTCAGCCACGGCGTGAATGGCCTGCTGGTGCCTCCTGACGATTCAGTTTCCCTCGCCGAGGCTTTGCTGCAGATAAAACGCGATCCACTGCTGGGGCAGCGGTTGTCGCGGGAAGCAAGCAGAACCGTAACTGAAAATTTCAATGGAGAAACGTTCGCCAACCAACTGGCGCGTCTGTTTACCGAGGCAATGCAATGACCAGAGATCTCCCTAACCAAAGCGTTTTGCGACAGCTGGTGGCCGCCTTCGGTCCTGACCTGTGGGCCCACCGGCGATCGCTCGCCGCCTCGTACTTGTTTCGTCTGGTTGCGATTGGCGCCGCTCTGTTTGCGCCGTGGCCGCTGAAGGTGATCATTGACCACGTGATCGCTGCGCGATCTTTGCCGCACCTGCTCGAGCGAAGCGCGCCGGCGCTGACGCCCGAGCAGCTTGTGTTGCTGATGACCATCCTGTTTCTCCTGGTCGCCATTGTCGGCGCGCTTACCAATGCCCGGGAGAAAAACATCAGCGCCCGGATTCGCGAGCGCCTAACCTGGCAATTGCGCGACCGCATGCTGGCTCATCTGCAAACTCTGTCCCCAACTTTTCGTAACGATAACCGCAGTGGCGAGCTTGTACTGCGCCTGGTTGACGATTCCGATCTGTTTATTCGCATTCTGACTAAAACCCTGCCGCTCTTGTTCCAACATTTTGCGACGCTGGTGTTAACGCTGCTTTTGATGTTCTGGATCAACGTGCGGCTTGGATTGCTCGCGGCGCTGCTGCTTCCGGTGCTGGCGCTGGTCGGCCGGTATTACAGCAAGAGGCTGTGGGCCGCCTCCCGCAAGAAGCGCAAGCACGAAGGCAAAGTTTCGGGACTGGCCCAGGAAATTGTTCGCGGCCTGCCGGTGATCCAGGCGCTCGGCGGCGAACACCACGCGCGCAAGAAATTTGGCAAGACCAACGTCAAGCGCCTGAAGGCCGGCATCGAGGAGACGCGCGTCGCCGTGCGCATGGAACGGACGCTGCAGATCATTCAGGGGATCGCGCTGGCGCTGGCCACCGGCGGCGGTGCATTGCTGGTGCTGCGTCATCAGATCACGATCGGCGATCTGACAATTTTCGCTGCCTACATCGCCCAACTGCTGAAGCCGGTCGAGAAACTGAACGACCTGGCCGAGACCTCCGGGCGCGGCTTTGCCGGGGGCGAACGTCTGCTGGCGCTACTCGCACAACGAGCGTTGGTAACCGACGCCGCAGACGCTGTCACCCTCGGGCGCGCGCAGGGTCTATTGGAATTTCGCGAAGTGTCGTTTAAGTATCCGGACGCCGACGGCCGTCGCTCAGTCGTGTTGCGCGGGGTCAATCTACGACTCGATCCGGGCCGGCTGGCCGTGCTGGTCGGCGAAAGCGGCGCCGGCAAAAGCACCATCTTAAGTCTGATCGTGCGCCTGTTTGATCCAACTAGTGGCGAGATCCTTCTGGATGGCGTCCCACTCACCAGGCTGAAGATCAAATCGCTGCGCGACCAGATAGCCATAATGACGCAGGAGATGCATTTGTTTTCGGGTTCGTTGCGTGAGGCGCTGATGCCGCATGGCATTGAACTCAGCGAAGAGCGCCTGTGGGAAGCGCTATCCCTGGTCGCCCTTGATGAATTCGTGCATTCACTGCCGCTTGAGTTGGACACGTCGCTCGGAGAAGACGGCTTGAACCTTTCCGGCGGACAGCGGCAGAGGCTTTCGCTGGCGCGCGCGTTTCTGTTAGACCGGCCCATCCTGTTGCTTGACGAGCCCTTGGCGAATGTGGACGCAGCTTCCGCAGCCGTCATCCTCAACGCACTCGAGCACTTGCGCGCGAAAAGGACCTGCCTGGCAATCACGCATCAGTCTTCACTCTTGCAATATGCGGACGACGTCTATCACCTCGAAGCCGGCCATATTCGCCGTGACGAAATAGATCATTCGGTCCATCGGAAGCTGAGGAGGATGGCTTGATGATAGCGGCGGTGCAAACAAAACCGAGGCCGGTCTTCTGCGTTATCGAGCATGAGCATGGCGATCGCGCGGTGGCTGAGGCTGTCAGCGCCGGCTGTTTCACTCATGCAGGCATCACGCTGGAGTTAGGTGTCAGGCCGGGTTGGCTAACGGCTTCATTTCCCCGCGACGAGGAGTGGCGCATTGAGTGGAGCAAGTTCTACTACGGTCTGGATCTCGCCGCTGCGTTTTGCGAAACCGGCGACTTACGATTCCTCCGCGCGTGGGAACATCTCGTCGAGTCGTGGATCGAGCAGGTACCAATCGAGCTTGATGCGAGCGACGTAACTGGACGCCGCATTCAGAACTGGATTTATGCCTGGAATATCTTCGAGTCCGCCGAGAGTTTTCCGGGACTCAGTGACGGGCTCGACAAACGGATTGTCAGTAGCATTCGAGAGCAGGCCGAGCATCTGCGCCAAAATCTTTCCGCCGAACGCAACCACCGAACGCTCGAGCTGTATGCGCTTTTCGTCGCCGCTCTTACTCTGCCCGACACTGACGATACTGCGCGGCTGCTTCGTTTTTCGCTCAACGAGCTTTACGCCAATCTGCTGGCTGACATTCTCCCGGACGGAGTGCATCGCGAGCATTCAACTCACTATCACATGATCGCCTTGCGCTCGTTTATCGCGGCTCGAATAAATGCCAGGCGAGGCGGACTGACTTTTCCAAAAGAGTATGACGAGCGATTGGAACGAGCTTGCGAATTCGCACTGCATTGCCACCGGCCCGATGGCGCGATACCGGCGCTTTCGGACAGTGACACCGGCTGTTACCTGGATGTGCTCGAACTCGCGGCTGTAATTTTCAAACGCGCTGACTTCCTCTGGGTGGCAACGAAGGGCAAGGAAGGCCTGCCTCCGGAACGCAAGTGCCCCAGCTTTGGCGACAGCGGCTACTTCATCCAGCGTAGCGGCTGGGGTGAGGGCACGACCGATTTCCAAGACGAGCGATTTCTCATCTTTGATTGCGGCCCGCTGGGTGATGGCGGGCACGGACACTATGACGCGCTCTCGGTCGAGATAGCCGCCGGCGGCCGGCCGCTCATCGTCGATCCCGGACGCTATACTTACCACGAAGGCCAGCCGAATTGGCGAGAATGGTTCAAAGGCACCGCCGCCCACAATACGGTATGCATCGACGGCCTAGACCAGACTCCGTATCGTTGCGGCAAGCCAAAAGGTCCGGTTGCCGAAGCGCAGTTCATCGAACGCCTGAGCGCCCCGAACTTTGATCTCATTTGCGGCCGCGTCGAAAGTCCTTCCTACGATGTCATCCACACGCGTTTCATACTTTTTATTGCCGATGAGTATTGGGTCATAGTCGATCAACTTCGCGGCGAGCGACCTCACAATTATGATCTGCGCTTTCATCTCGCGCCCGAGGCGATGAATCACACCGTCATCAAGAGCCACGACGGTAACAGTGTAATCATCGCACCCGGCGTGGCTTTGATCTTGGAAGCAGTTGCGAAACCACAGCTCGAACCCGGTTGGTTCGCCCCGCAGTACGGAGAAAAGATGCCAGCGCCCGTGCTGAGCATTCGTGCAGATGGTGTCACAAGCACCAGCTTCTTCACGTTGGTGTCCCCGCTCAAACTAAACGACTCGCCACCAACTTTCCTGGTGCTCAATGACGAGACAGAGCGTTTCAGTTTCGAAGTCAAAGGCGTCGGTCGCGATCGATCGGAAACCGATCGTGTGGTGTGGAGCGCTGTGGCTGAGCCATTTGCGCTTGGTCTGTTCAGAGGCAGCGCTCGCACCGCATGGCTGCGCGCGCCCGCTCAGGAGAGTGACTCCTGCCTGCGTGCCTGCGAGGCGGAAACGCTAGAGGCACGCTCAAGCCGCGAGACGGAGTTGCTTGCGGACGCGCGCCCGCTTCACTGGGCAATGTGGGACGCTCGGAACGGCTACACGCGCGACCCGGGGGGCAAACTATGAACGCTCTCGCCTCGAGCCAGCCATCAAGAGCAACTTCCCTCGCCCCCGATCCGGCGCTGCCGCAACGCGATCTGCTTTTGGATGCCGAGCAGATGGCCTCGCGTCTCTCGTTGCTGGTGCATAAAGGTGGGGCGGTCGCAATTGGAAGCTGTGAAAAGCAACGCATCAAGTATCGAGTCGGTCAGAGTCTCCGAGTGCTCTACCGTGTTGGCGTGAATGGCGACTGCCACTTGATCGCCGCGAGGGCATTACCTCAAGGAATCAAGCGCCGGGCCGTTCACGCGGCAACTCCAAATCAAGCGGCTGCCCGTCCGCCGTCGCAACCAGTCTACGACGGGGCACTAAATACACTGTTCTGGACTTACCCAAATGACCGAAAGATAAGAAGCCTGGATCTACTCAGCGAGATGCCGTCAGCGCTGGCGGATGCAATGGGCTCACGATGGACGCGCAGCGAGGTCGTTGCTTATGCCCCGGAGAAATGCGTGACCGCACGGTGCCTCGCAGGCAACGGGCAGGTAGCTGGCTACGCCAAAATGTATGCTGGTGATGCAGGCCAGCAGATCTACCAGACTTATCGGCAACTCGCCGCTTCTGGTTTGCCCGTCGCGAAGGCCCTCGCATACTCAGACGTTTACCAGTTGCTCTTACTCGAGGACGTTCCCGGCGCGCGTATCGCCGATCTGACGGGCGGCGATCTGTTCAACGGCTTTGGCAGTCTTGGGAAAACGCTTGCTTGCTTGCACAACACTCCGATTCCCGAAAGTCTTCTCCCTCGTTTCCGACGGCTCGACCGAGATCGTCTGCGCCACTGTGCCAGGATCATCAGCCAGGCTCGTCCCGATCTTGCGCGATTAGTTAACACCCTTGCGGATGAACTCTATGCCACATCGCCAGAACCAACAGGGCCTTTTGTTTTCCTGCACGGGGACGTACATCCGAAAAATGGCATCGCCAGTGAGGGAAGGATCACACTCATCGATCTCGATCAGGCTGCAGCCGGTCCGGCGGCTGCCGATGTCGGGAGCATGCTCGCGCTCCTGCACTACAACTGGCGCGTCGGCTATACCCGCAAAGCCAGAGCGCAAGAATTAGGGGAAGCGTTTGTGACCTCGTACGGCCAGTCCCGACAGCTGCCTGCCGCCAACTCCATTCGCTGGCACACCGCCGCCGCACTGCTGGCAGAACGCGCTCTGAGATCCGTAAATCGAATCCGGCCGGAAGGTCTGTTTCACCTGGAACAATTGCTGGCAGATGCTCGAGAAATCTTAAGAGGGGAGGCTGTCGAGCGATGACTTCCCGTCCGTCCCTGCTCTTTTATTGCCAGCATGCGATGGGCATGGGCCACCTCGTGCGTTCATTGGCGCTCGCCGAGACGCTCTCGGATTCTTTTCAAGTGGTGCTGCTCAACGGCGGCGAGATGCCTCGAGAAGTCAGGCTGCCGAAACGGATCGAAATCATTAATCTGCCGCCGCTGGGACTTGATCATGGCCAGCTCGTTACCCGCGACCCTCGCTACACAGTTGAGCAGGCCAGGCAAGCCCGCACTCAAATCATTCTCCGCGCATTCAAGACTGCTCAGCCAGACGTTCTGCTCATGGAGCTTTTTCCGTTCGGCCGCAAGAAGTTTGAGTTTGAATTGCTGCCGCTGCTGGACGAGGCCCACGGTCGTGGCGTAGCCCGCCCCCTCGTTGCTTGCAGCCTGCGCGACATCCTGGTTAGCACACGAAGAGATCAAGAAAGGCATGAGGAACACGCGCTCGCAATCGCCAACCGCTATGTAGATCTCATCCTGGTCCATTCTGATCCCGGCTTCGCACGCTTCGAGGAGTCGCGTAACTCTCACACGCTCCTTATGCCCTCAGTCCATCACACCGGCTTTGTTGTCAGCGAGAGACCAGCGCAACAACCAGCCAGGTTGAAAACCGGGCCGATAGTAGTCTCCGCCGGCGGGGGCCTCTACGGTTATCAACTGCTCAGCACGGTCATCAACGCACATGCCTGGTTATCGCAATCTGTCAACGTCGCCATCAAGCTAATTGCCGGTCCTTTTCTTCCTGACGACGAGTGGGACGCACTTTGCGCCGCTGTCAGCGACCGGGACAATCTCACACTAGTTAGGGCCGTGCCGGATCTCTACGAGGAGTTGCGCAACGCTCGCGCTTCAATCAGCCAGTGTGGTTACAACACGGCGCTGGAAGTCCTGCAAGCCGGCGTGCCGGCGCTGGTCGTGCCTTTCGCGGACGGAGGCGAAGACGAACAGATGACTCGCGCCCGGCGGCTGGAGAGACTGGGAGCAATTCGTCTACTCGACCAAAAAGAGATGAGCGCCGCAAGAATGGCCCATGAGATTAAGGGTCTGCTGAATTATCACCCTGGCAAGGTGGCGCTGAATTTCGCAGGCGCCCGCCGCTCCGCTGAGATTTTGACCGATCAGCTCAACCGGCGGCGGCTGAGCGAGACGTCGCAGCGAACAAATGAACGATTGGAGTGTCAACTATGAGCGGTTGGCTCGATCCGGTTGGGCGCGCGCTCGACGAGTCGGCGGCGCCGGCTGATTTTTTCTTCCGCGACGATGACGCCGGCTGGAGCGACGACCGTCTGCGTAAATTGCTCGACTGTTTTGAACAGTATGCTGCACCGATTGATCTCGCCGTCATTCCTGAGGCGCTTACTTCCGAACTCGCCGCTGAGCTGCGCGCGCGCATCGACGCAGCTCCAGAGCGAATCGCAATTCATCAACACGGCTTCGCTCACCTGAACCATGAACTGGCAGGACGAAAATGCGAGTTCGGAAGTGCACGCTCGACGGAGCAGCAGTATGCGGATATCAGGTTTGGCAAGTTGAAGCTGGCGACACTACTGGGACCGGTAGTGAGCCCGATTTTTACACCGCCCTGGAATCGCTGCTCGGAAAGCACGGGCGACTGCCTGGTCCAGCTCGGCTTCTCAGTGCTGTCACGCGACCTGACGGCGCCGCCGCTTGGAATTCCCGGCTTGCGCGAATTGCCAATTTCGATCGATTGGTTTGGGAAAAAAAAAGGCGCGAGGCTAAGTCGTGAACGTATTGGCAACGAGTTAGCCGGTACTGTAAGGCAGGCGGGGGCAATCGGAGTCATGCTGCACCATCAGTTGATGGACGCTGATGAGCGTCTGGCCCTCGGTGGGTTACTCGCGCTAATCAAGTCGCATCAGCAAGCTCGCTCGTTTCTGATGGATGAAATTGCCGCTCGCCTGGCGGCTGATGTATTTGCACCGGAGGCGTGCTCTTTTTAGGAGTCATCATGAAGGGAATATCTTTGTTGCTGATCATAGTTGGTCAGCTTCTTTTAAGCTCAGTTGGAGTTGTCGCCCAGGTCAGCAAAGTTGCCACGAATCGCGGATCAACGCGCGCGTCCAAGACCGCCAAAGCCGCAAAGAAGCCCGCCAGGAAGAGCCGGCAGCCGGCGACCGAAATCGATAGCCGGACCCGTCGCCTTTGGTTCTCGGCGAAGTTGGAAACCAGCTTCGACACCAACATCAACCGCGACCAGGAAAGTTTGAACTCCGCCGGCGTGGTTCCCAGCATGGGTATACATTTTCAAAATAGTCTGGAAAAACCTACGTTTGAAATCGAGTATGAGGTTGGACTTCATCGGTACAGGAATACCGACAAGTGGAATCGCACCAGCCATAATCTGCAGGCCTCTTACAAACATCATCTCTTTGGGCGTTGGTACAGCCGCACCGAGGGCGAAGTGAGCCTGAAGGGTTCTTCGGAAGATCGCGAACTAAATAATCAGTATGTTCTGGGCCAGCAGTTTGAATACCGTTTGAACTCGAATAACCGGGTGCAACTTTTCGCGGCCTACCGTCTAAAGCGGGACCCGCTCGATAGTGGTAATAACGCTATCGATCCTTATATGGGCGCTAAGTTTGTGCAGAAGCTGGCTGGTCATAAGCGCTGGGAGCTGAGTTACCGTTACGACAAGAACAGATCCTGGGATCCGCGCAATCGCTACATCCGCTGGACCTATGGCGCAGAGTTTGAGACGCCGGTTTTCAACCGTCGCAACCATCTGACTTTTGACTTGACCTATAAGCCACGACTCTATGCGCGAACAGTGAAGGTAAACGGCGAGCGTGTGCCCCGCCGGGATCAGCGCTGGGCTTTTGGCGCCCTCTTTGAGCGACCCTTGCGGCGCGACCTAACGATGGCCGTGCTCTACAAATACGAGACGCGCGATTCGAATGACCCGGACAAAAAGTTCAATTCGCACCAGGCGGGCCTTGCATTCACGTACAAGTGGTAGATGGCCCTCGGCTTAGAACCATTGTCGAGAAGATGAAGTGGGCTGACCTCCAGTTTACCCAAGCATAGGAAGGCATGCACAGAAGAGTAATGCTTGAAGGCTTATTACTCGGCACACAACTAACGCTCAAGAAAATCCACAGCCAAAGAGTACGCGCGTCCATTAAAGGTCAAATAAGCGATCCCGTGAATCCTTCAAGTGCGGTAAAGTGCTATCCATGCCGCCAAGTTAGATTGAATTACAAAAGGTCGCTTCTCTTTCATGGCGTCGACGCGGGTTCGACTCTCGTCCGCAAGGCAAATAGCGCCATTAACAAGCGGAAGTGCTTGAGATTGCGACCACTGCCTGTTCGTGGTCTCACTACGTCCGCGAGATGACACCAACCTGGCGGTGTGCTCCTGGACGATTGGGATTTCGCTTCTGCCCTCAGACCCGCATTGTTCGACACCAGGGTTAGGGCGTTAATCCATTCACCGGATTGCCGTAGAAGCCCAGCGCTTTGGCGTTTGCAGGGTTCCACTTGTCCAGAGTTCCCATGATTTTTACCGGCAGGATGATCTTATTCGTCGTCAGGTTGTTCTGTCGGGCAATGCCATTGTCAGCGTAGGTGCCGTTGTTGCCAATGGAGAATTTTGTCTCGCGTACCTGGTCCCCGTTGTAGTAAATCTTCACGACGTAGTCGCCCGGCATTTGGTTGATGAACAAGGTGTTCTTGTATGCGGTGAAATTGCGCAGATCTTCAGTGACAATGAATTCGGCGTGGCGGGGCCAATTGAATGTGAACTCGCGCCAAAACAGCGACTCATCGTCGCCTCGTTTATCCGCATAGTAACGCTCGCCCGTATTCACCCCTCCACCATCGTCTGTGGTAGCGATCTGTTGCCCGTTATGAAAAAGGCGTGCTTCGAAGCTGTCGGTTTTGAGGTCGCCTTTGAACCACAACCGTATCGTAGGTGAGGCGACGTCCCTTTCCCATTCCAGATCGGCGAAGCCTATGGGAAGCTTCCAATCGTAATCGACGTAGTAATCCACTTCGTTCTTGTAACGCGCATCGGAATACTTAGGCTTGTATCTGACGATTTTGAACTTGCCTTGAAAGACGGTGGTGTTGTCTCGGATATTTGTAATCTTAAAACCAAACAAACCTCCGGTCACAATCGCCTTCTTATCCCGGTTTGAATCGTCCTGACTGAAAACGCCGAGTCTTGAATTCCGTTCATCCGCCCAGCCGCGCTGCTCCAGTGGCTCGCTGAACCAGAGGGAACCGTCAGGCATGAAGTAGTCGGCTTTGAGGCGCAGTTTAGTCGAGCCGCCGTAGACTACGTCGAACTTCATACGCGGCGCCCAACTCGTGTTGTGATTGTCGTTTGGTATTTTCCAGTAGTAATCCCAATGCTCGACCTGAATTTCAAGCGTCTCCGGCAGAAACTGAGGCGTTGTCATGGGCGGCTCTGGTTTGACCACATAGGGGCCGCCAGCCTGTGGCGCTGCGCCACTTGACGCAGGTCGAGTTGCGGGTGCCGGCTGCGCGGATTCCGACTCAGTCGTCGGTGCTGGCTGGGTGGTTTCGGCTGGCGTCGGCTGCGGTTTTACCTTCGGGATCCTGGGAATCTTGGGCAATTGCGCCGGCGCAATCTGCACGGTTACGAACACCGCCATGGCAAGCAAAACAATCATTAGGAAATAACGTGTCATTTACGCCTCCTCCTGTTTCACTGTTTGGGAATTTCCCGGGGTTGTTTGTTCTGAAAGAAAATGCCGAACTATGGGTGCGATAGAGAGTATTCCGTCCGGCGCTTCTTGGCAATAGGGACTTCACAGGGTACGTTTCGAGTGCTTTTCCAGCGTCGGTTTACAGTTAGACAGGACCAGCACCTGACGCCCCTTTCTGTTACGCGGAACGGGCGTCCGGTCACGGCAGGTGCAAGGGCAAATCGACCCTGATATTCAACGTGCACGTATCGCGCTTTAGACCCCTCGGAAACCTGGAACCCTGCCTTCATGCCGCGTTCTCGACACGCGTGATGTGCGCAGAGACCCGCGGTGCGATGCTCCGCGCGAAAGCCAGATTTTCCGCCTCTGGCAAATCCGACACAACGAAGACTGCGTGGCGTCCGGTCGCAAAACAAGAGACCTGGTAGCCTTCGAACTCTGAACAAGCGATCACTTGAGTGGTTGGATCGGTATGCGTTTGCGTAGCCGTTGCCTGTGTTTCGTTAGCGCGATCTGACTCGGTTACCAGGAACGAAACCAGCCGCCCACGATACCTGAGGACAATGTGAGCAAAGCGTCGTCCCTCGAAGATGCACGAATGGGCTTCGACAAGCTGAGCACGAGCAAGCTCACCGTCCGCTGGCGTTAACACGGCTTTAGTCAGGTTGAGGTAAACAGGATCATATATGCGCCCTGCTTCCTCCAGATCGATAGGTTTCTCTGGTAGTCGAAAGTTGATGGCGCAATTGCGGTGATCGCCGGCCGCACTCCTCGCCATTGATGTCTTGACGACCTCCGCATGTAGTCCAGGATTCATCTCGGCTGGGGAATATGCCGGCGACTCTGTGGCAACTTGCGAATTCTTTTGCGTCTCTGGCCGAGACGTCTCCAGCTGGCGCTGGAAGATTCGGTCGCGGACGCGGACCAACCCAAACCCGGCAGCGACCAGGCAACAGGCAGCCAGGGCAAACCAGGAGGCTCGGCGAAGCGTTGTCGCCGAGCGCCATTCGCCCCGCAGGGCTGAACGCGTGCTCCTCTGCGTCTCGTAATCACGCAACTGGGTCCTGAGGCGGCCGGCGAAGTCCGGCGTCATCTGACCCTCGGGCGCGCCGAGAAATGCCGCGCGCAGTTTTGCTCGCAACTCGCGTCGCGCCCCCAACTCGCGCCGGCAATCAGCACACGCTTCAAGGTGTGCGATCACCTGATGATTGGTTTCGATCAATAGTTCGTCGCACATATATGAATCGGCGACTTCACGGAAATCATTACACTGCATCTGATTCCCCTCCTTGTTTCATCGCGATCGAGGGAGCCGCCCGCTCATCTTTCTGGCCAATGCCGTAGGCCCTGGCATATGACGCGAGTGTGGCACGCAAGAGTTTACGGCCGCGTGACAGCCGGGACATCACTGTGCCGACAGGAACCGATAAAGCCTCGGCGATCTCTTTGTAAGCCATGTCCTCGACGTCGGCCAGCATGATGACCTCCTGAAACTGGGCCGGCAGACTGCGAAGCGCGTGCAGCACTTCCTCCTCCGTTATCCCCTGTGGCGTTGGCGGCGTGAAAGCGACGGTTTCAGCGATGCGCTCTTCGCTATCGCTAAGAAGTCGGAGTTTGGCCAGGGCACGGCGGCGTTTGCTGTTCAGGTGATACATGATGGTGATGAGCCAGGCGCGACAATTCGTCCCGGGCTCAAAACGGTGGAACGATTGCAGGGCCTGCACGTAAGTTTCCTGCATTAAGTCTTCCGCTGTGGCCCGGTCGCCAACCAGCCAGAACGCCACCCGAAACAAATCGCCCATGTGGGGTAACGCCTCGCCTTCGAACGCCGCCCAACGCGCCGTGCTCTGTTCTCTCCGCTTTCGTCCGAACATCGAAAGTATATGTTCCTATCGCTCTTACGCTGTCGCCTGGTCTGACAAAGAATGATACCGGAAGCAAAGCCGTTTATTCCCCCCAGGGTAAAGCCTTGCCTTGCCGGGCCCATCTTCCTGCGAACCAGTGCCGTTTGCGACGCAAATATTCCTTTGTTTGCGGGGAATAAAACTGAGTCAGTGGGTATTACTGAAACAAAGGTTAGGTTTCTGCCTTTGTCTTAAGAAGTGTATCTTGAGGGCATGATGAAGACTACCAAATTAATGAATATCGTGGCCCTGTTCCTGCTGGTCGGTACCTTAGCGGGATCCGGTGTCTCGCGCGGGTTGCGGAGCAACCAGGAGAATGAGGCGAAACGTGCTGCGCCAGTAGGCGTGGGAGACAAAGCTCCGGACTTCACGCTACGAGACCAGCAAGGTAAACAGATCACCCTGTCATCGGCACGCGGGAAGACGCCGACTGTGCTTGTTTTTTTTCGCGGGTACTGGTGACCCTACTGCGCTCGGCAGTTGGCCGAGTTGCGATCCCTGTTGAGGGCCCATGAGCAGGTGAGCTTAATTGCGGTGAGTGTTGACGACCAGGAAAAATTAAAGCAACTGGCTGAGAAGATCGCCGCGGATGGAAAGGGTCCGTTGACCTATTCCCTACTATCCGATCCTGATCACAGGGTCATCGATACTTATGGCCTCCACGACCCCGCTTACGACGGCCAGCGGTTTGCAGGGATCCCGCATCCTGCAGTTTTCGTGATTGACAAGAGCGGCCGTGTTGCCTGGGCCAGGATTGAGTCCGACTATAAGATCCGACCGTCAAACGAGGACATTCGTGCGGCGCTCGCATCGCTAAATTAAGAGAAGGCGCCAAAACCCCTCCATGACAGGCGCCAGGAGGGGTTCGGGAATAGATCGAGCCGCTTTCGGTATTCCTGAGTCAGCCGAGCGAGAAGCGAATCGGCTCAAGGAAGTCCCTGCGGCGAGGGTGTCGCCGCCTGTTATCAAACCTGAAGGAGACGTCAGAATGCTGAAACGAATACTGAACGGCGCTATCGCCGCGTCCATCCTGCTAACCGGTGCCGCGGTGCCTGCTCTTGCGGACGGATCGTCGCCGAATTCCAGCGCGGCGCAAGAAGACAAAATGAAGCAGGACAAGATGACCAGCGACAAAATGGCCGGCCACATGATGTCGCGCAAGCGACGCAAGCATCACCGACGCCATCGGATGCATAAGAGGGTCAAAAAAATGGACACGATGCAGAGAAACAAGAAGATGTAAGGATGAGTTGCTCGGCATTGCTGATGGGCCAGCCGTTTCCAGGCAGGAATGCCGAGCTACTCGCTTTCGCGATTTCGGCGTCGGCAGTAAGGTTGGGAGGTCAAAAAGATGAAATTGTGGCTTGTAATACTATTGATCGGATCCGGATTAATTTTCCTGACGACGACGAATAGTCAGCGCCGTCCGGTAACTGCCATGTTTGCGAGTGACGACGCGCCCGCCGCGACTGCCGGCAACTCGGGTTCGGCGCCAGTCATTGTTGAGTTGTTTACGTCCGAGGGTTGTTCAAGCTGTCCGCCGGCGGACGAAGTCCTGGCCAAACTCGACCAGACCCAGGCCGTCCCGGGCGCCACAATCATCGCCCTCTCTGAGCACGTTGATTATTGGAACCGGCTGGGCTGGATCGATCCCTTTTCCTCAGCCGAATTCAGCCGGCGACAGAGCGAGTATGCCGATGCCTTCGGGAATAACGGCGTGTACACGCCCCAGATGATTGTGGATGGGCAAGATGAATTCGCCGGCGGCAACATGGGCAAGGCTCGCGAAGCGATCGCGAAAGCAGCGCAGTCTCCCAAGGCAAACATCCAGCTTCTTGCCTCAGCGGGTTCGAATGAAAAGGAATTCAACCTGTCGGTGCAGGTGCAGGATCTCCCTCGCCGCACCGCTGGCGATGCCGCTGATATATTGCTGGCGGTCACCGAAAACAACCTGAGCTCGGCGGTGCCGCGCGGTGAGAATGCCGGCCGCTCTCTGAAGCATACAGCGGTCACGCGCCGGCTTACCCTTCTCGGTCGGATCAATTCCGACGCCGGCAGTTTTAAAGCCGAACCCCCGGTGACGCTAACCAGCGGCTGGAGGAGAGATAACCTGCGGGTTGTCGTTTTTGTGCAGGAGCATGCCAGCCGGCACATCCTCGGCGCGGCATCAGTGAACCTATCTGGAAAATGAAGAACTGAACGTCAGCGGTTACGCTGGCAAGCCCTCGAGCCACCAGACTGTAGGCTACGCCAGTGTGCTCATTGAGATGCTCAGTAAATATTGCCGCCCGCCTGCGTCGAAGTCAGGGATCCGGCGTTTACGTTCAGCGTGTAGGACACTCCTCCGGTCCCGCTCCAGGTTGAGAGGTTGAAGGTGCCGCCCTGTGGAACCTTGTAGACGCCGATGTTGAAGTAAGTCAGCGGAGTTCCGGCAGCGAGTACCTGTGCGGGCCCGGGCGCCTGCAGAAAGTAGGCCGCTCCTGAGCCCACCATCGTGCCCGCTCCATCCGGCGTCACCAGGATGGCAGTGCTTTCGTCAACACCGATGCCGCGCGGTAGTGTCGCCCAACCGTTGTTTATGATACGCGCCAGGAAAACCAGTGACCGTCCCATGCGATCGCGGGTCACGAAATGGGAGTCGTAGATCTTGTTGTTCCCGAGTGCAGATTGGAAGAGGTCCCGATCGAGCGTCACATAGCGATGGAAGGGATCGGCCAGCGCTTGACTGGAAGTCACCGAGCCAACCGCGCCGGTATAGATGAATTGGCTGAGTACCGCCAGGCCGGCGCTGGTTCCGCCAACTGGCGCACCCTTGGAATTGAGCAGAGAGTTTACGCCGGACTGCACGGCAGTTCCACGCCAAAGGTTGACGTAGGTAGATTGGTCGCCGCCGGCGATCCAAAGGGCCTCTGCGTTCTGTATGTGTGAACTCACATAAGAGGAGTTTGCGCCGGCCACAGTAGTAATGATAATCGTCTCGACCGAGTCCATCTGCGGACACAGTTGCTGGATGTACGGATTATAAGCGTCTGTGCCGGAGGTGCGTATCACTACAAAGTCACCCCCGCCCGCACGCTGGCACATCCATTGGAAGGCTGCATCGACATCGGTGCCTCCGCCCATCAGGACCAACCCCGGGCTTAGATTTGTAGATTGAGGAGCATCGGCTGCATTACCGACAATATAGGCCTTATATCCCGGTTTCGGAGCGGCGTTAAGCGAAGCCGCGAGCAGGCACAGGGCAGCCAAGGCCAGGGCCAACCTGGATAACGGCCGGAAGGAAACCAAACGGTAGGGACTGGTGAGCATGAAATTCTCCTTATCCAAATTGAAAGCCACACTGATCGTCGCGCCTGATAAATACACTTTAATTCTTTAACCTTAACCGCAGGCCGATGACGCCGTCATCGAAGGACGTTGTACTTCCGGGCAATCGAGCTTTAGCGCGATGCCCGGCGATTCTTCTGACTACTGCGCTGCCCCGCCTTACTGCTTGTCGTAAACCGCCATGACGTGAACTCTCTTACCCTTGGCGTCAGTTCCATTCGTGTTAACCGTACGAGTCTTGCCGTCCTTCGAAACAGCAATGATGCCGGTCAAAACCAGCTTGCCGCCCTTCTTGGCCTTTAGCGCCAACGTGCGGTTGTTGAGCCGCCGGTATGAGCGCATATCTGACGTTGCGTCGCCCGTCACCGCATAGTATTTGCCGTCAAACTTTCCGGTCCACTCATTGTGCGTCGCATTGCCCTCGCTGTCGGTGCCGTCAACAATCACCTTCACCATGTCTCCAGCAGGCTCATAGACAACGGTGTGGTTCTTGCCCGCTCCCTTGCCAAATTTGGACCTTGCTTCGTTCAACTTCCAGGTGCCCATGTTCGGGTCGTCTGCTGCAAACACCACCACTCCGGAAAAAAACAATGCCAGGGTGAGAAGAATCACTTTTATTTTCATGTTCTGACCTCGCGTGACTTTGGATGACAGATCCTGATTAATGGGAACGATTCTAGTGCGCCCTCGTTGCTCCGTCAACGAATTCAGATCCCGGATAGTGCTCCGTTAGGAATGTTGCTCGAGCCAACAGTCAAATCTAACGTAATCGTCTCCCGAGAGTGCCCGCGCGCTATCGGGGCCAACGGCATCTTTTATGCACCGCATATTGTCTTGAGTTACGAGCGTAAGATTGTGTTCCCATGCGGCTGCGGTTATCCACACATCGTTGATATCAACCCCGTTTAGGACTAGATGGCGTTCGGTTCGTGTTCCAGGGCTGGGTTGTCGTAGTGCCTGCAAGATACCCGCGACTATTTTGGCGTAGTAAGGCGCAGTCTGTAAGGAGACGCACAGCTCAAGATCCAAGAATTTTTCGCGTAGGAATTTGTTGAAATCATTTCTCCGTTGCTGATCTGTTGTTCGGTTTATTATGTGGCCCGCTTCGGTTTCTCCTATTGTTATAGTGCAAACTCTGACTTGCCAGTCTAACGGGTATGAGCCGAGCTTCTGCATAAAGGCGGGTTCTTTTCGAAAGTACGCGCCTAGGTGGTTGGTATCTAGAAGAAAGCCTCGCAACGGTTGGTCTCCTAGCTGACTCTCATGCGCTTGAGCAATTCTCCCACCGTGGAATTCTTGAATTTGGGGGAGAGGTGGTCAGACAGAGAGAAGTAAACTTCGCAGTCGGCGGGCAGGTAGTCACCAAAGTCGTGTGGTGTTGGCCGATCCTGGTTGAATCCACGGAAGAAATTGAGTAATTCAGTTTCCAATCTAGGCGGTAAGCGGTACCCGTCCAAAACAAGCGCATCTATTTCCATTAAGAAGCGTTCCGGATCACCAGAACCTAGGATCATCGGTGAAGCAATAGCTTTTCGATAGCGTTGGATCAGAGATCGCAGTCTTTGGCGTTGTGATTCTGTGAAGTAAGGCATAGGGATACGTTTTAGTGTTTCTAGTGTTACATGAAACTTCCCCTCTCGGGTGGCCACGAATGAATTCGCGATAGGAGAATTGAGGATAGCTGATAGCATCCATTCGTCCGAGTTGACCGATTTGGGCCATACGCCGATATACGCCCCTGAACAGACGATACCTTCACTGTCTGGGAAGGCAGCCATTCGCCAAGGGCCTCGGGACCTTGCAAACTTATATAGAATTGCTTTTGGCTTCTCCCAAGCGTGCTCGTAAGCATTCCTTCTCTGATCTTGAGGGCGGACGCTGAGATAAAAGGTCCGGGGTGTCTCAAACACATTCAGGTTTGTTTGCGGGGCAACTCCACGCATATAGCCTTCCGTGGGTTCGAGTCGGACAAATCGGGCTCGGTTCCCTGTCTCAACTCCGGCTTTTACTAGCGGTAAATTCCACTCTACGCCGCGATGCAGGTCCGCAAGCTCGGAGAGTTTGGGATAACTGACAAGGTGGTCCCATATCTCCGGCAGAGCGGGAATGGCGAGGCCGTCCACGGCCTGATTGATGTCAAAATCGGCAACATGCTCGGCAGAAATTTCGTGTAGGAGTTCAAATCGCTTCCAAGCTTCCGCATTGTCATTGACCCTTCGATGAACGACACGGCATACCGTGTGCAGAATGGGGTCGGTTGCGACAAGCAAAGCCGCTTCCGTATCAGCTCTGTCAAAGGCCCTGTCTGGCAAAACCGTAAACTCCACATTCGCAAACCGCTCAGCCAAACGTTTTCGGATTTCCCTGTAGCTCTGGCCGTCAATCACAACTCGCGGCAATACGAATCCGAGAACTCCGTTGTCATGCAAGTCGTCAAGGACTCGCCGAAGCAACTCAACCGGTTTGTATGGTGAGGTGATCTGATAATGCGCTCTTTCTGTTGGGCTGAACTCGCCAAAAGGTGGGTTACAGAATACAGCGCCGGCGCTTTGGAGATGCGAAGTCATCGTACCCGGTTCGAAAACATCTCCAGGTATGATGTTCCAGTTATTCGGATTGGGAAAATCTGCCAGCGTCAACGCCAGGCGGCTAATGGCAACGCCTGCTGGATCTGTTTCCATTGCTACCAAGTGTTTTACAAAGTATCGGTGTCTGTCATCTGCGGACATTCCAAACAGTTTGTGGCGCAAGGCATTCATCGCGCCGATCAGAAAGACAGCGCTTCCAGCACACGGTTCAAAGATTATTCGCCGGTCATCACCAGAACGTAATATCTCTGGCCCAGTGGACGGGATAATTCGCTCGACTATGTAGCGAACTATTGTGCGCGATGTTCTGACAAGGCCGAGTTGCTGCTTAAGGTCGTCATCTATCAAAAGATCGGCCCATAGTTGTGACAGAACCTCCACGGAGAGGTTTCGAAAGTCCAGGGTAGTCCATATGAGACTTGCCGCCACCTCGCGCGCCTGGCGGGTCAGAAGTGACGGCACGTCTGAGTTGTACCGCCGGGCGATTGCGGCCAATAGTTCGTCGGGATCGGGACCAAGGGAAATAAAGCCATTAACACGGCGATCATGAAATACCTTAGCCGTCAAAAGCCAGAAAATGAGAGTAAACAGTTGTGTCGAATTTGGGTTTCGACCAGTAGCGTCCAGATAGGCAGTCTTAGTGCTGAAAAGCGTCTCTAGGAGTAGTGGTTCAAGCTTTGCCTGAATCTGCTCCTCTAACTCGGGAAGCAATCCAGCAAAAAGACCGAGTTGCTCGGTCCAATGAAACGCACCAATGTTCTTCGCTCTAAGAAGTGATTCAGGTTGCCATTGCGAGGCATGGCTGACAAAAATTTCTCTAATGTGCTCGATTGGATAAGACTCAACTAACGCGTGACCGTTTTCCTTGCCTGAAACGGCCCACTGACGAACCTCGTACTTATCTATCTCCAGAATTACAGGCGCACCGAGCGCCCGATATTGATTTATTAGGCTCTGACCGCTAAGACCATTCGAACAAACGACGCCAATTAAGGCGGAGTCATAGGAGACAGGAGTTTGACCAAATGCGGCCGCCGCTATTTGCCTCTCCTCCATTCCAGGCCTGAACCAGTCAACAAAGGCGTAGTCCTCTTCCAGCAGCGAACCCTTATAGCCGATATCGCCGAGGCCCGCTACCACCTCAACATAGGGCTGGTCACTAAATAGTAAAGCCATGGAAACCTGCGCTTTCGATTAACTGGAGACTCGCAGAGCATAGCGAAAATCAGCGAAAACGTCAAATCTAAATGCGCCAAACAAACGAGTTGTGCTAACTCTTGTGGCGTCAGCACTTAGCGCATATGGCGAGAATTTATGGAGCATGGTTTAGAAAGGCGACGGGCCGTGCGGCTTTCCCGAGTTCTCTAATCGCCATTTGTCTGAGTCCTTCGCGGACCCAGGTTGAGAGTGAGACTCCCGCCAAATCTGCCGCATTCTTGAATGCCTCTTTCTCGGTACCTTCAAGCCGAACTAATAGGGATTCGCTCCGCAAGCGATCCGCCTCTTTGGGTGGGCGACCCCGTTTTGCTTTTTTCATATGATTACTGTATCAACAAAAAACATAGGGAGGCAAGCAAAGCATTATTCCCTTGACGGGTATATTTCTTAGATATACACACAGAGGCTTCCGCCGAGAAGCTGGACTATGGGACTACCGGAAATTTTCAACTGACAACTGACGGCTGGGGACCATACCTTAATGCCGTCTCTTACTCGCTTGGCACTCGCGTTGACTTCGCGCAGTTGATCATGGTGTATGCGAGCAACCGGAAAAGAGAACAAAAATATTCGCCACCAGAAGTGGCAGGTATTCTAACAAAGATTCAAATCGGATGCCCTGACCCTAGAGAGAGAAAAGGTAGACAGCTTCAACCTTCGACCCCGGATTCTGGGATTTCCTTCTTGCAAGTTCCGCCGCCACGGAAAGCTATCCTGATCCTTAATATTTCATTTCTTTTGGCGAATTCAAACAGCGCTGGCAGAAATAACTAATGCCGCAGGGTTTGCCCTGTCGCCACGGCGTGCGACGGCCTGGCCCTTTTCCGCCACGTATTGCGCGTTAGCAGATGAAGACTAGCGGGGCGGGCATTCAAGTTGTCAGGTCCAGCAAAGGGCCTTGGAGGCTGCGTGAAAAAGGAGTAAATTACGGGTTCGGCAGGACGCTCAATAGTGAGGCAAAATCATGAAGCTTGGAATGAGTTTGATACTGATGGTGGTTATGTTGCCGGCGTTTTCAAAGGGGGTGACTGCCCAAAGCGCCTCCAGCGCCGCCTCAGCCGCCGACGAGCTGCGCGCGCAGTTACTTGACGTCAAGGCCAAAGAGACTGAGTTGCAGGCGCGAGCGCTACAGTTGGACGAAGATATGAAACCGGAAAACATCGCCCGTTCCCTGGCGGGCATTGGCTCAACACGTCCGGAAGAGTTGCGGGAACTGCGCCGGCGCCAGCTCACTATTGAAAAAGAGGGCGTGCTGGCCCAACTCAAACTGGTGGCCACCAGCCGCGAGCGTTTGGAGGCTGCCATCCGCACTGCCGACGCACAGGCTTACCAGCAAAGTGCCGCACCGCTTAATCAAGTACTGGGAACGCACTCTGGCGGCAGTCAGTCGCGATTGCTCCTGATGCTTGCCGGTCTAATTGCAGCGATAGGACTTGTAGTCGCCATCGCTGCGATCCGCAGACTTAGCATCTGACCGGGCGTTACGGGCAGCTGAATAATCCCCCCGTGTTGGAACACATCACGGAACTCTGCGCTATCGGCAGCTTCCAGCCCTCCACTTCAGTTCCATCCAGATTCAAGTGACCCGCCAGAAAGTAAAGGCGCTTGGTGTCGGGACCGTCCGGGGCCACGCAAAAGCGGTCCTGCAAAAAGTAGGGAGCAAGGCTTTGGTAGTAGAGAGTCGCACGGATTGTCACGGGCGGTGCTGCAAGATTGCCGACTACGTACGACAGACGATCGCCGCCGCCCCGCTTGTAATCTTCATCGCCGTTGACGCCTTTTGCGCCCACCGAATTGTCGCTGCCTACATTTTCGTCTATGACGGAATCGAGGGGCGTGGTGTCGCCGAGCGCCCTGGCTATCTTTAAGCGATCGGCTTCTGGAAGAAAGCCGTGGGGCAACAGGCGATTGTCCTTAACCTCGTCGTCGATGCTCAGGAAGCTGGTTGTCAGGTATCCCTGCTTATCGGTTGCGAGTTCCTGATAGATTTGGGCCTGGTCCTGCTGTGTGATCACTGTGTAATGGCGCTGCCATTTCTGCTCGGCAAGCGGAATGCGTGCTGAGCAGTCCTGCTGCCACCAATACTCACCGGCGATGGGCCGGCCTGTCTCGTCGACAATCACCCCGACATCGTTGGTCCGACCCGATGCCCAGATCGTCTTGCCATCCTTGTCGAGCATCTCCAAATTGACGAACGCACGGCGAAAACTCACACCGGACGGAAACTTGTGCCCAACCTTGTTGTCGATCTGTACCTGAGCCGTCAGTGTCTTTTTCGCGGCATCCCAACTCGGCGTGACCTTGATAGTTGCCGTATCGTTTTTCGCCTGATCCAGCATCGCCTGCTCGCTGGTTACCAGAGGTGCGACCGCCCCCTTCAGGCCACTGGGGTCGTTAATGCGAATCCCCAGTACGTCGGGAAACTGCTGCGCCATCTTCAGAAAGAAAACATTCAGCCCGACAAGGGTGTGGCGGCCATAAGGTTGCCGCGACTGCAGATCGATATCGGCAGCAGGCAGGCGGTAATCGGTTTCGGGATAGTTATTGAACTCCTCGATCGAAGCGATTTTGCTCGAGTAGGGCTTGCCCTGACCATCATGGTCAGGCAAGTGACATCCCTGACAGGATTTGGCGCGGTCGCCCGCTCCCAGTGGAAGCTCCTTGCCATCGCTCTGGCCGGTGCGGTACGCGCTAAAAGCCCACTCCGGATAGGTAGTCTGTTCATAAACCTTCGGGTACCGCTTGAGTGGATCGCTTTCCCTGCCCGACACGCCGGCGGCACCCTCGGGATCATCGAGCACCGGAAGGTGGACCGTGTGGCAAGCACCGCACATCTCTGAACTCATCAGGGTATTGGTGTTGTGAATTGGTTTGACACCCAGCGAGTTTTCCATCAGCTTGGTCAACGGGCTGGCAAAGGGTCCGTAAATATCTGTCTCCGGCCCGAGCAAAAAGTTACCCGTGAAGTTAAGTGCAAAGCCAGTGTGGGTGGCGGGCGGATTGAACATTTTCTGTTTCTGCTCGACGCAACGGTTGGCGGGCAATTTGCGGTTCTTCTCAGCGTCTTCCCCGAGAACTGCGTGGTGGCAGGTCGTGCACGAAATACCATCACGGGCCAGTGCGCCATAGCTCGCATTCACGGCGGTCGGGTTGCCGCTCGGATAGGGAACGGCGTTGGCGAGACTGCGTTGAAACTGTCCGCAGTCGTCAACGTCGAGGGCATATTGCCGCTGGCCCATGATGCCATGGCATTGCAAGCAAGTATCCTGCACCAGGGCCGCCTGCCGCGGGTGAAATTTCTGTTCGCTTTCGAGCTGCGCGAAGAAAATTGGATCGCGGCCGGCAAGACCCATCGGAGAAGACGCCCAGAGCGCATAAGGCGAGATGTCGTAGAGCGCGCCGCCCAGCCTTGATTGGGCGGCTGGCGGTACCGGGGCCACCATGTCAAACTGCAGGCCGGTCGCGTTGGCCGTGTGACAGCCCAGGCACTGCGTGGATGTCTGGAAATAGACGGGCTCCTTATTCCCCAGGATTACTTTCTGTTTGCCGCCGACAATCACGTCGTCGTAAGTCTGCGAGGGCATGCGATCGACCGAAGACCAGTCCGGCGCCGCAATTTTTCCTTTAAACGCTTCTGCGAAAGAGGCGTCATAGTCGTAAAGCGCCTCTCCCAGACGAGCCACCCGATTCGGGGGCAGCGCCACCAGCAGATGGTGTGGCGTGGCGGCCGGGAGATCGGGAACGAACTGAGTCAGGAAACGATGGACGTCATGGCCCAGGTAATTTCTCATGGAGCTGAAAGTGTTGCCGGAGATGGTGGCCGCGTGGCAGTTGACACAGAATTGTGAGCTGCCTTGACCGCTGCCCGTCAGCGGGTTGCTCGCGCCGGCCGGCCAGTCGGGCGCCCAGCCCGGACCGTACCAACTCCCGAACCAGCCGGTGCTGAAAGTAATGTCGTCGCGGGTCCAAAAGACCGCTCCGGTGCCATCGGGCCTGACACAGTCAAAGCAGGTGCCCGCCCAGCGCGCCAGCGGAGGCGTCCACATCTCCTTGACCATCATGGCCCCATTCGGCGGAGCCGGTTGATTGCTGGGCGCCTTACTTTCGTCAGTTGGGCGGTAGCGCTCCATCCACTCAAACATTAGCGTCGAGTACCAAACGCGCGAGACTGCATGCTGATTGTAGGCCTGCGCTTTGAGCTGACCATCAACGAGGGTGGCAGTGTAAGGTCCCGTATCGCGTGCGGTCGTATCGTGCTTCCAGGCGCGATAGCACAACTTCTCCATAAACTCCTGCATCAGCGGCTCGTACTTATCGAGTTGGGCCTGCCCCCGCGCCACAAATCGAGCCGGCCGGCTCAGCCGTTCCTCCAACTGGGCGCAACGCTGCTCGTCAGCGGGTTTGAGAGGCTTGCACGTTGTGCAAGCGCTTGCCTGCGGTGCGGTCTTTCCAGCTGTGGACCATACTAACAAGACTGCGGCGGCTGTAAGGACGCCCAGAGAGAGAGCAAACTGTCGCGTCCAGGAGCCGGACCTGATCTTCGGAATTCTCATTTTTTTTCACCTTAAGGGCTTTGCGCCCCACACGGGCTCGTGGCAACGGGAGGTGTTAAAAAACGCTTGATGTAAAAGCACTCGACATGCGAATTGCTCCGTATCAGAAGATACTGGTTCGCATATCTGTCTTCTAATTACTCCGAGCGGCTCAGATTGAGATCAAGAGCCGTCCGGTCTCGTGAATAATTCGCATATCTTCGTAGTGGGTTGGTCCAGCCAGCGACCAACCCAAAGGCTGGAGTGAAGCAACAATTCCAAGTACGCCGAATTTTATATCATGAAACGCCGGCCACCCGGAAGAAAAATTACACTCGGAGGATTTCAATCAGACGAAGGGAATCCCTTGCGTCAGAGTTAAGGACCAGCAATTGCAATTTGCAGCCACGCGGTCCGGAAATCAGAGAATTTAATGGAAAGCGTCAGTCAAAAATACTAGTCGGTTGGAGTTCGCTGCTCATCCGGCTGCTGCACCATTCTCGCCGCGGGGTCTTGCCCTCTGATGGGCCCGATGCGACTGGCCAAACTCGCTATCACTGCTAACAGTTCGGCTGGGTCAACCGGTTTCGGCACATGGATATCAAAACCCGCAGACAGGGCCCGCATCCGGTCGACAACCCCTGCGTGAGCGGTTAAGGCAGCAGCCGAAATTCTTCCGCCGCTGGCGCCTTCTTTCGCTCTCACTTTGCGGATAAAAGAATAGCCGTCCTCAACCGGCATTTCGATGTCGCTAATCAATATGTCAACCTTCAGCCGCTCCAGCGCCGCCAGGGCGTCAGCTACTGTTGCCACTGTTATTACGTGGCGATACGCCCCCAGCGTCGAGCCGGCAAACCGTATCGGTTGCTCGCTCACGGAGTTTCCCGGCGAAACCGCTGCAATTTTTTCATCTGGCTGAGCACTGTCCCTGGCCTGTTCCATATAAGCTCCT
Source organism: Pyrinomonadaceae bacterium (assembly GCA_036726305.1). Lineage (GTDB taxonomy): Bacteria > Acidobacteriota > Blastocatellia > Pyrinomonadales > Pyrinomonadaceae > JAOAPY01. The sequence goes on from DAIMCP010000001.1 coordinate 36,742, forward strand.
TTATTTGCGGCGCCGGCTTCGCGGCACCGAAGTCGTGAAGAACCGCACACGGCAAAGGAACATCACCTCGCCTGGCAGGGAGAATGGCAACCGCCTTCAGCTCCCGGTTCGGCGCGAGCATGCAGCAGATCGAGGTCTCGACAACGGATTTACTAAAGGGGGAAGGATTAACTAGATATCACATCGACGATCTGTGAGGCAAGTATGGAGTTTATTTGGTGACCTCCTAACCGGGAACTACCAGCGGCCAGTCCAGGCATAAGTCACCTCAGAATACAGTTATCTAAAGTGAGGCGCCCCACGCTGGATCCCAGATCAACGTTGCCAACGCGGTTATAACCACCTGCTTCTCCCAGGACTGTACAGGTTATGACTATCCTTTGATTGACGACGAGTTTTTCAACGGTGGGATTTTGCGAGGCAGGAAATATGCAAAACATTTGCAGGCCCGACCACATCGGTACGCTCAGACGTGCCACCTGGCTCCCCTTTTCGACGCGAACGAAGTCGACCGGGCCGGTGATCGTTACACGTTTCCCGTTGTATTGCTGGGCCGCCGCAGCCGAATTGTCGCCAAACGCCCGCAGCAACACCCAATGTTCAACCGGCACCGTCTCATCTACGGGTACGGCGCTTGTGCCGGCTTCGGGAGGTTCAGTGCTGAGATTGATCTTTTCGGGAGGCAGACCGCTCACGAGCTGGAGCGTTTGCCCGGCCAGATTGCGATAGATGGCCATCGTAGCTGTATCGCTATTCTTACTGGCCTCTTCATAGCCGGCTTTGGCAAGCATGGTGGAAATGACCAAATTCTCATAAAGCTCTTGCTTTTGCCGATCTGGCATCGAGACAAAAGTACCATCTTCAGTCATTAACTCTGCCAACGCGTCACGTATTTCCATGATGCGCGCGTCTGGCGGCTCTGGGGTGCCATTATAGATGCTGCTGTTGTAAACCAGGGCGGCGGTCGTTGCCAGTGCCAGATCATTTGGTTTCCCTTGTGCCCTGGCGGCCTTTTCATACTCCGTCAAGAGGGCACTGATGATCGCCACCATTTGTTTCTTTGTTTCGGGCGTGCCGCCGGCGCTCAGTTCCTCTGCATACAGTTGCGTCTTGAGCTGCGTTCCCGTCGAGCGGAAGCGAACCGCGGCGTCTATCTGCTCCGGCGTTTTCCTCGAGACTTCAGTTTCCGCGGGCGGAGCTACAGTCCGGCCGGGGCTGGCGACAGTGGACCTGCCGCGTCTGTCGCGCGCCCTCGCTTTTGCTCGCATTCTGTTCCAAAGCTGATCGTTGATGATGTTACCGATGGAGGCACTCGTCGGATTGTTCCAATTGCCACCCATATTATCTTTCCATTGGGCGCCAATAGGCAGTGACAGACCGCACACTAATAGCGCCAACGCCGATAAAGAAGTTTTGTTTCTCATGGTTTCTCCTGCGCCGGCGAGCTGGAAGGGTCAAGAATGTGCCCCGTGCAAATGCTTGACAACCCTACTTCACGGTTGCTTTGGCGAAATCTATCTCCAGGTTAAGGGGTTGTGGTTGAGCTACGCCGGTCCAGGTCATGACGGCGCCGCTCGCGGTCGAAGCGATCCCGTTGTAGTCGCCAATGAAGGGGCGGAAACCCGAACTACTCGGCACACCCCACTGCGCCGGATCAAATCCCGCGCTGGTCACGCGCTTCGTTACCCAGATGCTGCCTCCATCATTGCTGGTCGCGTAAGTGAGATCGACCAGGGCATTGTCCGTGTAGCTGCGATCGTAGAAAGAGAGATCAATGCGCCCATTGGTGGCGACGCTCAGTTCGCTTTCAAATCTATCACCCGCCGCCGGAGCTACCGCCACCGGCGTCGTCCACTGCGTCAGGTTACCGGCCGGGGCGGAAGTGAAATAGATTTGAGCATACTGGCCCACAATATCGGGATAGACAACGTAGAGACGGTTGCGCACTGGATCGAATCCCGGCGCCGGATAGCTGCCGCCGGCCCGGAAGGGTGAACCTGAGATGTTGAAGCAAAACGGCGGGAAGGTGCAGACCGGATTATTGAAAGCTGCAAACTGCACCGGGGTGCTCCATGTCTGACCACCGTCTGCGGATTTACTCACATACATCACGGTGCCCTTGCCACCCTGGACGCCATTATCAAAGGTCAGGAACAGCCTGCCGTCAGGAGCGGAAACGATTCTTGCGTCCTGATTATTACGCACAGTGCCGGATGTAACCTGGACTGGAGTTGAAAAGGTGCGGGCGCCATCCCGCGAGTAAGCCACGTTCACCGGCGAATGAGTCTGGCCACTGAACTGCACCCAGGTCACGTACACTGAACCGTAATAGGGGCTCGCGGAGCTCTTATCCACATAGATTGACTCGTGGTCGGGAAACTGGCCGTTCGAGCCTTTGCTCTTGCCGTTGCCATTCCAGGTTGAGACTTGCGTGAGCTTTTGGTTTCGGCCATCGAGCCAGGTCATGCCGCCATCGGTAGAGCGACTGACCAGCATGGCAATCTCGTAAGGCGGGGTAAAATTGAAAGCCTGGCAAACATAATAAGCTGTACCATCCGGTCCAAACGCCACACCCGGATCGCCTCCTGCGTCATACAAGCCGGTACCGGGCACGTTGGGGTCGTTGGTGTATTTGGTTACGCCCGGCAGGAATCCATTGGGCAACGTAGGGGTCCAGTTTCTGCCGCCATCGAAAGTGGCATTTACAGCACAGCCGTCGTTGTAGTTCCAATCGTTCGCGCCGGTGATGATGTTGTTGCTGTTTTGCGGATTCACCGCCACGGGCGTTTCATTTTGCGAAGTCAGGTCGTTGCTGACATCCACCACCTTACTGATGTCAATTTGCACCGAAGCGCCGAGGACTACAAGCAGAACCAGCAAACCGAGAACGGCAGCATATGCGAGTTTCATAAGACCTCCAGGGTAGGTAAAAATGGCCGGGTTTGTGTGGGCGGAGTCTAACAGATATCCCCAGCCGTTGATAAGGTCAAAGCGCCTTCGGAACAAGTTCTGCCCGAGATCCGAGATTCACTCCCCGCGCCGGGTAGTTCACGGACCATGTGGGCAGCGGAGGAAGGCAAAAGGCTTTTCACGTGGCCTCATTCATTCTCTAAAAAGCATCGGCTAAAGAGCGAATCTTCAGCCGGGAACGAAACTCACTCAGCGCAATCCTGGCATCCGTGCGAAACTGGACCTCGACCGGCCGGCCCGGTATCACATCGAGAAAATTATCCACAAAACTCCCGGGGTAATCAGAGGTCGAGAGGTATACCGCCCGCGCGAGCTTGTCGGCGAACAAAGTGACTTTATAGCCCCCGCGTATCGGCATCACCTCGGTTGTAACTTGCGCCTGCGGTAGCGCCAGATTTTTGAACGGCTGAAAGAAATACTCATTGCGCGAAACCAACTTGCCGTCCACGGTCAACTCCAGCAAAAGGAAGACGCGCTTTGTATCCCTGCCGGCAAGCAAGCCGGCAGTGGGCACGCTCACGTATGACTTGCTGTTGAGTGCCGCCACTACTATGTCCTGTTGCTGCTGCCACAACGAATGACCATCAAAGTCGAGCAGGATCAAGCTCAATCGCGCGGGTACGGGATCAGGCCGGTCAGACACGACAAACAAGTTAAGACTGCCGTTCTCTTCATGCGCGGTGAGCAGCAACTCGCTGTAGAATCTGCGCGCATAGTACTGCAGAGCCTTCCAGCGACCGGTGTAATCTATGCTGGACCATGATGCGACAGGCCAGCAATCGTCAATTTGCCAGAAGAGTGAACCCATGTTGTGGGGCATGATACGCCGCAGGTGTTCGGCGCCAATTTTGATTCCTTCAGCTTGCAGGACCTGGCTGACATACAGAAATGAGGCGAAATCTTTGGGCTCCGGATATTCGCGCAGCATGTATTCCCTGATCAACTGGTTGCCACGCGGATGTCGCTGGTGGGCCAACATTACGGGCGACTGGATATTGTGGTCCGCTGGTACCGTATAGGTGTTCACCGTCTCCAGCTGCGGGAAAGATTGAAAACCATATTCGCTCATAAAGCGGGGAAACTGTTTCTCATATGCGCTGAAGGGCAAAGCCGCATGCCACACCTGCCAGTAGTGAAGATCGCCCAGCTTCTGTGATTCCGGATCGTCTTCAAGCTTTGAACTGGGAGAGCTGGGCCAATAGGGACGCGAGGGATCAAGCGCAGCGCACACTTCCGGCAGCACGCCATAGAATAGTTTCAGGTAATCGTCCCAGAGTTTGGCCGGCAACTGGTCCTTCCAACCCCAGTGAAACCAACCGGACTCAATTTCATTGTTGCCGACCCAGATTACGATGCTGGGGTGATTGCGCAAACGCCTGACGTTATCGACAGCTTCCTGCCGGACGTTATCGAGAAACGCCTGATCGCCCGGATAAAGGCTGCAACCGAACATGAAATCCTGCCAAACGAGAATTCCCATCTCGTCGCATAGTTCATAAAAATCGTCGCGTTCGTAAATGCCGCCGCCCCAAACGCGCAACATGTTCATGTTGGTATCGCGCACTGCTGCCAGTAGTTTCCGGTACTTGTCTCTTGTGATGCGGGTGGGAAAACTGTCGGCAGGAATCCAGTTGCCGCCCTTGGCGAAAACAGGAAGACCGTTGACGACAAAGGTAAAGCTCTTGCCGGACTCATCACGCTCTTGCCTTAATTCCAACGATCGCAGGCCCGTGCGTGTGGTTCTTTCGTCTACCAGGTAGCTATTGGCAAACACCCGTGCCCTGAACGTGTAGAGCGGATGGGCCCCCAGTCCGTTGGGCCACCAGAGCGCGGGCCTGGCAATTGCGAAGTCTAAGACTACGCGATTGGAGCCGGGCAGCAAATTTACTTCGCGCCGTGCGGCCATGTTGCTGTCGGTCAGGTTCTCGACGACCACGGTGGCGGCCAGCTCCTGGCTGGCGACGACTTCAACTTCCATGCTCAGGCTGGCAGAAGCTGCGGTAACCTGTTTTGGCAGGATGTGCAAATCTGCGAGGCGCGCATTGTCCCATGCTTCAAGGTTGACCGGGCGCCAGACACCGCTGGTCACGAAGCGTGGGCCCCAGTCCCAGCCGAACTGATAAGGCGCTTTGCGAGTAAAGGGACTGGTCTTTTCTCCCTGATCATTGGCGGCGGGCAACTGGTAATTTAGCTTCGCCATCAGTGGCAGGACCTCGTTAATCGGCGAGCGAAAGTAAATGCGCAGGGTGTTGCGACCCAGCTTCAGAAGTCGCTTGCAGTCCACTCGCCAGGTGCGAAACATGTTATCGACATCGAGGCTTGGGGCATCATTGAGAAAGACCTTCGCGTAGGTGTCGAGGCCCTCGAATACCAGTTCGATGTGCTCGCGTGCGAGAGTCTGAGGAGTGACCGTAAAAGTGACCTGATATTCCCAGTCCCGCTTACCGATCCACTGCTGCTCATGCTCGTTGTCACGATAGAAAGGATCCGCAATCAGTTTGTTGTTGAGCAGATCCGTGTGAACACAGCCCGGTACGATCGCCGGGTACCAGTCTTCCTTGCCGGCTTCGCGAAATTGCCAGCCACTCTGCAACGGCATTGTCATCCTTGAGATTCCCGTTGGCTGCGAATTTTTTTGGGCCTGGGCGCCGCCGCTGAGCAATGCAATTATTGCCAGCGCCCCGGTCAAAATTCCTGCGCTATTCATCGTTCACTTCCCTTTGCGGCCCGGCGCTCGCTTTTCCCTTAATCCCAGGGCCGCCAGGTATTTGTCATTGATTCTGCAGTTGGCGAATCTGATCCTGGCCAGATAGTCATTCAGGATTTTTCTCGCCTGAGCCGGTGACGGCCGGTGCGTGCGCACCTCCTCAAAAGTCGAGCGCGGGCCCTCTGCAAAACCTACAATCGTATTCCAGTCTGCCGGTGGATTTATCGAAACGACAGAAGATGTCGCGTCCAATTTCTTGTAGGGCCAAAAACACCAGCCGATATTGTTTTGTTCCAGCAGCATCCTGAAAGAACGAATCCACGCGTCCGTGTTCTCCCCCGATTCGCCCATCCAAACTGGTACCCCATGCTCATTTCGGAAATCAACGTAATCCTGGATGGCCGCCTGATTGACCTCCATCCAGTACTTGTGAAAAGTGTAGACAACTCGGGAATCAAAAGGTGGACCAAAGACCTTGAAGTTCGTGTCCCATTGCGCCCCTCCGAGAAAGATAAGGTGATTGCGGTCCACCGTCCGTATGCCTGCGACGATCCTGCGATAGAGCGCCTCAAGCCTGGGGTTCAGGCTCGCAATGTCGAAGTAATGCGCAATTGGCTCGTTGAGCAAATCGTACCCGATGACTGTAGGCTCATTGCGGTAACGCGCGGCCAGCCGGCGCCAAAGATTGACAGTTAAGGCCTGGGCCTCAGGGCTTTCGAATAAATACGGATAACCCCAGCCGTCGTCGATGTTGTCGCCCGTCTGTCCACCGGGCGCCGCGTGCATGTCGAGAATTACATACAGTTGTTCCGAACGGCACCAGGCGACGACATTGTCGAGAAGTTGATAGCCTTCACCTGCAAACCTGGGGGAGCCTCCTTCGGTCACCAATAATCGGTAACTGAAGGGAACGCGAACAGAGTTAAATCCAGCTTGTTTTATGAAGCTGATATCTTCTCGCGTGATGTAATTCGCGCGATACGTTTTCCAGAATCGGCTGGCCTCTTCTTCTCCGACCAGTTGATTGAGCATCGTGCTGATCAGACGCGGAGAGTTAGTGTTCTTGAACTTGAACATGTAGCCTTCAGGCACCAGCCAGTTACCGAGATTGATGCCTTTGAGCAGCAACGGACTTCCCTGCCCGGAGACCAGCTGTTGACCTCGGCTCGAAACAAACCGAGATGGAGTCTGACCGGCGCTCGCTGTGACAGTGGCCAGAATAATAATCCCGCTAATTACCCACGCTTTGCTAAACGATGGCATGGTGCATAGGCTCCACGTTAATAAGAAAGAAGCTGATAGGAAAGTGACGCTTCACTGGATAGAGTTGTGTTAGGATTCGTGCTCCCAGTTCGAGCCTGGGTCCTGACCCTGGAGTTCGCGGAGATAATACAACTTACCAGGCGAACCGCGACAGATTTGCTCATGGCGCTTCAAAGCCACAACAATGAATCTCGCTAATACATCACCCCCGGAGTTCATCATGAATCTGCGACGTCGTCTTACTTTAGTTTTCCTGATTTGCGTAGCAGTAACAATAACAGACAGCGTCCATGCTCAGACAGCAAAGACCGTCCCGGCCGGCAGAACCACCATAGTAATCGTCCATGGTGCCTGGGGCGGGAGCTGGGCCTTTCGCAGAGTAGACGCTTTGTTGCGTGAAAAGGGTTTCAACGTTTATCGCCCGCAACTGACCGGGTTGGGAGAGCGTGTGCATCTGACCCGACCTGATATCGGGTTGAGCACCCACATCGATGACGTAGTCAATACGATACTTTTCGAAGATCTCCATGACATCATTCTGGTGGGCCACAGTTATGGAGGAATGGTCATCACGGGCGTAGTGGATCGAATCCCGGAGCGCATTCGAAGAGTCGTATATCTCGACGCTTTCCTGCCGAACGACGGCGAAAGCGTGCTGAGCATCACGGGCCAGCGCGGTGACTGGCTGAAGACGATGACTAAAGGCGACTACATTGTGCCTGTTTGGGTCAAGCCGGATCAGCAACCACCAAAAGACGTACCACAACCTCTCCGAACATTTACGGAACCACTCGCACTTAAGAACCAGGCCGCGCTCAAACTCCCGGCCACTTACATCCTCACCGTGGAGTCGGGAAAAGACGCGAAGGACGATGACTTTTGGGCCGCGTCACAGCGCGCACGAGCACGTGGCTGGCCGGTGCTGCAACTGACCGCGGATCACAACGCACAATGGTCTGCCCCTGAGGCTTTGGTGGAGATGCTGGCTGGCATTCATTGAAGCATGATCGATCACGCGCAGGTCTCTCGAGTCCGCGGGCGTCCCTGAACTCGGCTGTCTATTAACAGCACATAGTCCTCACCATTTCCGTGCATCGCGCACGATTTCGGACTACGACGCTGCCCGAAATAATTCACTCCCGCGCGAAAATCCCGAAAACTTTGCCAGGTGTTTTGGAAATATTCCAGAAGGGCATCCCGGCACGGTGGTTGCGACGCACCGCAGAGAGATCGCGGTGACACCAAAAAAGGCAAGCCGCAATTTTGAAAAAACCAAATTGGAAGCGTATCGCAACAAGAGTCTTGAGGAGGTTATGATGACGAGGCGACATAGATTTAGTTTTTCAATTTTGGCGGCTGCGACGCTGGCGCTCTGCCTGCCGCTACTCGCAGTGGCTCAGGGCCGATATGATCCCTGGGGCCGTGACCGTGATTATCAACGAGACCGAGACTATCGCCAGGACCGCGACCGCGGCTACAACGATGACTACGGCCGTTATGACAGCCGCTACCTTCGTGATTCAATTCGCCGGCTTGATCGTCTGAGTCGCAGCTTTGACCGCGATCTGGATCGCGAGTTGGATCATAGCCGCGAAGATGGAACTCGTCATGAAGACCACTTGAATGCGGATGCGAAAGAATTTCGCCGCGCCGTCGTCGACCTGAAAAATGCGTTTAACGAACGCAATCTCGACAGCAGCACGGATGAGGCGCATAGACTCCTGGATGCTGCCAGCCACCTGGAAGACGAATCGAGTCATCACTTCCATAATGACCGCCTGGCGTCGCAATGGTCACAGATCAGCCGCGAGCTGAACCTGATCTCTGAGGCGTATGGAATTCAAGGTGCAAACCACGGTGAAAGGAACCGGAACCGGCGCCGCAGCGACGATGACTATCGCCAGCACGACGACTATGAGCGAAATCGTAACCGTAATAATGACTGGTTGAGGAGGATTCCGTGGCCTAACTAGTCAGGCATAAGCAAGTCAAATCGTGAACCCCGACCCGTCTTAAAGATTGGTCGGGGTTCTTGCTTCAACAAGCGTAATCCGTCGCCCGGAAACATCTAAAACTTGATGCATACGGGTGACGGCAACTCCACGACCCCGCCAGTAGCACGAGGAAGGCCTGTTTTCGGATCGAGGCGAAACGTGAGGATGTTGTTTGAATTCTGATTGCCAACGAGCAGGAATGTTCCGGTCGGGTCAATCGCAAAATTTCGCGGGGTCTTGCCACCAGTTGACACGTGATCGATTAACGTCAGCGTGCCACGTTGAGGATGAATCATGAACGCCGTAATGCTGTCGTGGCCCCGGTTGGAACAGTAGAGAAATCTTCCGTCGGGCGAGGCATGGATGTCAGCCCCGGTATCTGCACTCGTAACTTCTCCAGACAGAGTTGCCACGGTCTGAATTTCCCGCAGGTAGCCCTGGGACTGGTCTTGTAAAAAAACTGTGACGGTTTCGTTCAGTTCGTTTATGACATAGGCGTACCTCCCACCAGGATGAAAAGTCAGATGGCGGGGACCGGCGCCCGGATTGGCCTTTACCCAGGGGATTGCGCCTTGGTTCAACTTTCCCCTGCGGCGATCAAATCCATAAACCATGATCTTGTCAGTTCCCAAATCGCAGACGTAAGCGAAGCGGTTCTGCGGATCCAGCACAATACAATGAGCATGCGGGCCTGTCTGACGCGCGGGATTGACGCTCGAGCCGATATCCTGCTTAACGTCCGACGCTGCGCCCAAACCTCCATCGACTCGTATTGGTAAGACTGCAACGTTGCCCCCGGAGTAATTGGCTACCAAGACAAATTTGCCGGTCCGATCGACCACCAGATAACAGGGCGCGCCGCCGCGCGATGCCTGTTGATTCAACAGCCGCAGCTCGCCGGTTCGTTGATCTATAGCGAAGGCACTGACGGCGCCGCTCTGCTGACCGGCAAACTCCTCGACCTCATTAACCGCATACAGATGACGCCGCCCGGGGGCGATGGCCAGAAACGAAGGATTGGTCACACCGCTTGTCGATGTAATCAGCTCTAACTCGCCGGAAGACCAGTGCAACCGATACAGATAAATTCCCTTGCTGTTATTTGTGGTATAGGTGCCCACGTAAACCAGCAAGTCCCGGGACCTCGGTGCAGACCGCATGGAAGCCAAAGAAAGCCCGGGCATCATTAGTCCCAGCGCCGCCAGACCTGCAAGTTCCAGGAAGTCGCGTCTTGCGGGCGCGTCTGGGTGAATGGGTTTGGTTTTCCGCACTTTGAAATTTGGGTCAGACAATGGGACGAGTCAGCCAGCTCGAGGTGATCGAGTGGCTACTATTTCTCGAAAGCGATGTTATCGACCACTACAGTCCCTTTCTCCAGAGTGCATTTTTTCTCGCAGTGCACTCCGATGGTGACGGAGGTTAACTTCTTGAGGACTTCTCCCTTGAGATCAAGAGGCACCGCCCAATCGGGCTGGCTAAAAGAGTCGAGTTTGAGCTTGTAGGTATTAAAACCCGGAGACAAGCGAATACTCGCCAGGGGATACCCCGACTCGAAATTTGCCCCATGACCGCGCGTAATTAATTCCAGCCGGAGGTACTGGGCGCTCTTGGCAAAGGCCCGAAAGGTGATGTACTTGTAGCCGCTCACATCGTCGGGCACGAGTTTGCCGTCCTTCTCGGGTTCCCCGAACACTTCCAGCTGGACTCCTTCCCACTCGTTCGGGATGCGGAAATCGTAATCGAAAGCGGCAGCGGTATCTTCTGCCGTCACCCGCGCCAGCGCCGGGGCGGGCGGATCTGCATTTTCCAGGCCCCGAAATTGCGGGGGGTTCGCTGCATTCTGCGAATATCGATTCAACCGTGTCATCCCACCGTGCTTGCTCACCGGCCGGCCGTTTTGCAGGGTCTGAAAGTCAGCATAGACAAATTTCGCAGAGTCGGAGTCGGCAGGCTTCGAGGCATCCTGCCCAGGAGCTGAGCCAACCAACAGAATTAGGGCCGCTAAAATGCCAAACCGAATAAAAGCCTTTTCTTTCATCAACGCTCCTCCGGGATTCAGATTCAGTACCACATCTCTTGCGTCGCCTGTAGCCATAGATCAACTGCACGTTGGTCCCGCTTACTTGTATTACCTACGCGCCGAACGTCCTGGATTCTTTCCGAAGTCTCACCGCCCGTCAAGAATTTGCCAGCTGAAAAGCGGGTGGCCCAGGTTGACCAGTTCTTAGGGCCCATCATACAATTTTCTGACCCGCAAGAGTTCCCTAAGAGCATACGATAAGGAGCTAATCTGCGCAGCTGGCGAACCGGAGTGAAGCTCCGAAGTCAGACTGTGCTCAAAAAATACCATGCGAATATCATCCTCTGTCCTGCCCCTTCTGGCGCTTCTGTGCCTGAATCTCATTGCTGCGCCGGCACAGGCCCAAGGCAACTCGCCTGGCTCGGCCACAATTGAACGCCGCGTCGAGTCTCTCCTAAAGCAACTCACGCTCGAGGAAAAAATTGACCTGCTGGGAGGCGTCGATGGTTTCTTTGTTCGCGACATCCAGAGGCTTGGCCTGCCGCGATTGAAAATGGCTGATGGTCCAGTCGGCGTCCGTAACTTTGGACCTGCGACTTCGATGCCTGGGGGTATTGCGCTGGCGGCAACGTGGAATCCAGCGCTGGCCGAACTCATGGGAACCGAACTCGGGAGGGATGCCCGGGCCAAGGGCGTGCACTTCCTCCTGGGGCCAGGGGTAAACATTTATCGCGCGCCGATGAACGGTCGAAATTTTGAGTACTTCGGCGAAGATCCTTTCCTCGCGTCTCGTATCGCCGTTGGCTATATCAAGGGAGTACAAAGCCAGGGAGTCAGTGCCACCGTCAAACACTTCATGGGTAACAACTCCGAATTTGACCGGCACAATACCGATTCGATTATCGACGAGCGAACCATGCGCGAAATCTACCTGCCCGTGTTCGAGGCGGCGGTCAAAGAGGCTCACGTCGGCGCCATCATGGATTCCTATAATCTCACCAACGGTATTCATCTCAGCCAACACGGATACTTGAACACCGAGGTCGCCAAGAAAGAGTGGGGCTTTGCGGGAATTATGATGTCGGATTGGTTTTCGACTTATGACGGGGTCGCAGCAGCCAATGGCGGCCTGGATCTCGAGATGCCCTCGGGCGCATTCATGAACCGGCAAACTCTCCTCCCGGCGATTCAGCAGGGCAAAGTCACTGTTGCCACTATTGATGACAAGGTGCGCCGCATCCTGCGCACAGCGATTACCTTCGGCTGGCTCGATCGCGAGCAGACAGACCTTTCCATTCCGCGTTACAACCAACAGGGGCGCGCTGTGTCACTGGCAGCCGCGCGCGAGAGTCAGGTACTTCTCAAAAATGACGGAGGTCTCCTCCCCCTCGACAAAACTAAGATCAAGTCCGTGGCCATCATCGGTCCTGATGCCTACCCGGCAGTGCCGGTCGGTGGCGGCAGCGCTCGTGTGGAACCTTTTTTCGCAACCAGCTACCTGCAGGGATTGAGCAATTATCTGGGCCAATCAATCCCGGTCCATTACGCACGTGGAGTTCCTTCGCTGGGTGAAATGGCCGAAATGACAACTTTCTCGCTCACCGCGAGTAACCAGGCCCCAGGCCTGAACGCTGAATATTTCAACAACAATGATTTGCAGGGAACTCCCGTGCTAAAGCGTACTGAGCAGCACGTCAACTTTCGCGCCGGAACGAGCGCAGATTTCCCGCCGCAAACAACTGCGACGCGCTGGACCGGCTATTACATTTCAAAAGAGCCGGGCCCCTATGACATCTTCGTGGCCTCGACTGGAGAAGACGGCGGCTTTTTTCGCTTATATCTGGATGACAAGCTGGTCTTCGATAATTGGACGACCTCCAAGGCGGCGGTGGGCCAGACCAGAGCGTCACTCTCGGCAGGACCGCATAAGGTGATGTTGGAACAGCACGGTAGATCGGCATGGCTTGGCTCGCGCCTGCAGTTCGGAATCGCGCGTCACGGCAGTGTTGTCACCGAGGAAGCAAAGAAGATCGCGGCCCGAGCCGATGTAGTAATCGTCGCCGCCGGCTTTGATCCGGAAACTGAAAGTGAAGGGGCGGACCGTACCTTCATGCTGCCTCCCGGACAGGATGAATTGATTGAGGCAATGAGCGCCGCAAACAAAAACACGGTCGTGGTAATCACATCTGGCGGAAACGTGGACATGAATAGCTGGCTGGACCGCGTCCCTGCACTTATCGAAGCGTGGTATCCGGGGCAGGAGGGCGGCACCGCGCTGGCTGAGGTGCTTTTTGGGGAGGTGAATCCGTCGGGGCGTTTGCCGGTTACTTTTGAGCGACGCTGGGAGGATAACCCCGCGAGCGACAACTACTACCCGGCCGCCGGCACCAACAAGGTCACGTACAAGGAAGGCATTTTCGTGGGATATCGCGGCTATGAAAAAGCCGGCACGAAGCCACAGTTCCCTTTCGGCTATGGACTCTCCTATACAAATTTCAGCTACAGCAATCTTTCGCTTCAACAGGGCATCACCAAGGGTGGAAACCAGGAAGTCTGGTGGGCTGAAGTTTCTTTCGATGTCACCAACACTGGCAAGCGGGCCGGAGCCGAGGTAGCTCAAGTTTATGTGGGTGACAGCCACTCGAAAGTGCCACGGCCGGCCAAAGAACTACGCGGATTTACAAAAATTGAACTAAAGCCCGGCGAGAAGAGACGAGTCAAGGTGATGCTGGACCAACGAGCACTCTCCTATTACGCTGTGGAAGCGAAGCAGTGGCGTGCAGAACCAGGTACTTTCGAAGTACTGGTGGGCCCATCGTCCGCGCAGATCAATCTGCGCGGCAAGTTAATTGTCGCTCCGAAATAGAGACAAGTTTCGCCTTGGTTCACGAGCCTTTCTTTGCCGTGCCGGATAACTGGCCAGCCAGGAAGGGCCTTTGGCCCGGCTAGAGCCGTGAGAATCTCATCAAACGCGGCGCCCTTCTGCTTCGCGAAGGAGTGGCTACTCCACACTCCCATGGTTGCATAGTTTCAGGTGGAAACAGGGCCGCCCTCCTTACCTGCGATTTTGCTCACTGAGCCGAAAAACTCAGGGTCTCCTGATAATATTTTCGCGTACGAAGATAACCCTTCCAGTGCTTGAATATCCCCTGGCAATAGACGAAAATAACTGCGCAGATTCTTCGATCCCTTCCTAAAAAAGGAAACAGACCAATCATGAGAAAAGTGGCCCTCGTGCTGGCGGCTCTTGCGCTTTCACTCTGTCTCGGCGTTCCCGTCCAAAGAGCAAATATCATCAACACTGATCCAGCCCAGGTCAACGAGAGAGGACCAGTAACGGTTGACCTCGACGACAGCGATCTCTTCTTTCAAAACGCTCTGCGCACCGCCGGGGCTCAACGGGACGACTCGCGCAGGATCGAGGCCCTGCTCAAGCGCATGACTCTGGAAGAGAAAGTAGGGCAGATGACCCAACTGGCCATTAATATGGTTTCCAAAGGGCAGAATCAAGACATTCAAATCGATCCGGAGAAACTGGATAAGGCGATTGTGCGCTATGGAGTTGGATCAATTCTAAACGTGGCCGACCAGGCGCTGACAGCTGACAAATGGCACGACACTATCAGGAAAATTCAGGATGCCGCCATAAAGAAAACGAGACTGGGCATTCCGGTCATTTACGGCATCGATTCGATCCACGGCGCCAATTATGTCCTGGGAGCAACTTTGTTTCCCCAGGAGATCGGGATGGCCGCCACCTGGAATCCCGAGCTGATGAAAAAGGGCGCGGAGATCGCTGCCATGGAAACGCGCGCCGCCGGTATCCCCTGGAGCTTCTCGCCCGTGCTCGATATCGGCCGCCAGCCATTGTGGCCGCGTTTCTATGAAACCTTTGGCGAAGATCCCTACCTGGCCACAGTCATGGGTACGGCCTTCGTGCGCGGATTGGAAGGCTCAGACGTTGGCTCGCAGGACCACGTCGCTTCCAGCTTAAAGCACTATATCGGCTACAGCTTTCCCTTGACCGGTCGCGATCGTACGCCGGCATGGATTCCCGAGAATCAGTTGCGCGAGTACTTTTTGCCGACCTTTGCTGCTGCCGTCAAAGCAGGGGCGCGCACGATCATGGTCAACTCGGCAGAGATCAATGGCGTTCCCGGGCACATCAACCATCATCTGTTGACCGACATCCTACATGGCGAGCTGGGGTTCAAGGGGTTCGTCGTTTCCGACTGGGAGGACATAAAGAAACTGGTGACTATCTGGCACGTAGCTGCAACTGAGAAAGAAGCCACCCGGATGGCCGTCATGGCGGGCATCGACATGAGCATGGTGCCGCTTGATTACAGCTTTGCCGACCACCTGATCGCGCTCGTAAAGGAAGGTGCCGTCCCGCAAACCCGCATAGACGAAGCTGTTCGTAGAATTCTAAGAGTGAAGTTTGAATTGGGACTGTTTGAGAATCCGATGCCAAATCCAGCCCTGAAGGCCAGAATTGGATTGGCTGAGTCGCGACGAGCCAGCCTGCAGGCAGCTCGCGAATCGATGACCTTGCTCAAGAACGCTGATAGTCTGCTGCCACTCGCAAAAAACCAAAAAGTGCTTGTTACCGGCCCAACCGCCGATTCCATGCTCTCGCTCAACAATGGGTGGTCATATGTCTGGCAGGGATCGGAAGAAGAACTCTACCCAAAGGACCGCCCTACCATTAGACGAGCTATCGAAGCGAAAGTTGGGGCTGCTAACTTTGCGTATGTTCCGGGCACGAGCATTACACGCGCTCCCGGATCTCCTGCGAACAGCACGCCAACAAACATGGAATCCGAAGTCGATATTCCCGCAG
Organism: Pyrinomonadaceae bacterium; assembly: GCA_036726305.1. Lineage (GTDB taxonomy): Bacteria > Acidobacteriota > Blastocatellia > Pyrinomonadales > Pyrinomonadaceae > JAOAPY01. The sequence goes on from DAIMCP010000001.1 coordinate 52,539, forward strand.
CCGTGCGCGCCGCCGCCGCCGCTGATGTTGTCGTCTTGTGTCTCGGCGAGGGTTCTTATACCGAGACACCTGGCAACATCACGGATCTCACTCTCGGCGAGCCGCAATTGAAACTTGCTGAAGCCCTGGCAGCCACCGGAAAACCGCTGGTGCTGGTATTAGTCGAGGGCCGTCCCAGAATAGTTAGCCGCATTACAGACAAGACGAAGGCTGTGCTGCTGGCCTACAACCCGGGCAACGAAGGAGGCCAGGCGATTGCCGACGTGTTGTTCGGCGACTTCAATCCTTCGGGTAAGCTTCCCTTCACCTATCCACGCACGCCCAATGGCCTGATCACCTATGATCACAAGGCATTCGAAACTGAAGACACGGCCTTCGGCAATATGGGATTTAGTCCGCAATTCGAATTTGGCGCCGGATTGAGCTACACGACTTTTGCTTACAGCGAATTGCGCCTTGGACAAAAGACCTTTACCGGTAACCTTGATATCCCGGTCAGTGTGACGGTGAGAAATAGTGGACGCCGCGCCGGCCAGGAAGTAGTTCAGCTCTATGTCAGCGATCTGGTGGCTTCTCTTGCACCAGCCGGCAAGAGACTCAAACGCTTCGCAAAAGTCTATCTTGAGCCGGGCCAGAGTCGGACCCTGACTTTCAAGCTGCATCATGATGATCTTTCATTCATTGGCATCGATAACAAGGCCGTCGTTGAACCCGGTGAGTTCGAGGTCATGGTGGGCGGATTGAAGGATAAGTTCGAACTGAGGTTGCGCTAGAGGCCATGGCCGGCCGCGGCTGTGAAGCGAGCGTTCCAGAGGCGGTACCTGGGATACAAAAGCGAGGTGATGATGCCTGACCATATTTTCGGACTAAGGCCACGATTTCCGGTCCTTCGAGCTTTGCTGGCGAGTTCCATCATATGTGTTTCCATGATGGCGATCCTGGCGCAGGACAAGAAGCAACCGAGGAGCGGCAGCACTGAAGAAGATATCGTTAAGGTCTCTTCAAATCTTGTCAACCTGGACGTGATAGTAAAGGACCGGAAGGGAAAGGCGATTACTGATCTCAAACGGGAAGACTTTACTGTCACTGAAAATGGCGTACCGCAGAACATTGAATTTTTCGACTCGACCCTCAGCAGCGGCGACGCAACTGGTTGGTACGCAGGCGCGACCGTTTCTAATTCCGGATCTCGAGCTCTGGCCCTGTTGCCGCGCAACATCGTGGCCCTGGTGCTCGACGGGCAAAGTACGGAACTGGCCAACCTGACACATGTTCGCGAGGGCATTATGAAGTATGTTCGCGAACGCCTATCGGAGAGTGACTCGGTTGCACTCTTCTCGATCTCGGGCGGTTTGCAATTGCTGCAGCCTTTCACCCAGGACAAGGCAAAACTGATTGCCGCGGTTGAAAGTGCCTATGACAGCTCGACTGTTTCGAAGAGTTCAGAGGCCCGCGAGATTTCGCAAAATATCAACTCACTTCGGGAACAGATAGCGGGGGGTGTTACTGGGCCCATTGCAGCTACGCCCAGCGCAGGGCCGGCGGGCTCAGCAGCGGCACAAACAATGATCGCACAGCGCGTGCTTGAACAATACCTGCAGCTGCGGTCCGCGCTAAGCGTCCAACAAACACGACCGGTGCTGGCAGCGTTGGCGGCGATCTCTGAAGGCCTGCGTCCGATACCCGGCAAGAAGACACTGGTATTGTTTTCGCAAGGATTTATCGCCCCCGAAACATTGGACTGGCAGGTTCAAAGTACGATCGACATCGCCAATCGCGCGAATGTAGCTATTTATATTATCGACTCGAGTGGTCTGACCGGCGGAACCCCCAAGTCCGGTGCGCTGGTGGCGTCATCGCCGCTGGCCGGAATCTCCGCAGCCGTTGATATCGAACAACGGCGCCGGGCCGCAGCCGGCGAGAGCGTCTTCGATATCACGCGACAGGAAGGTTTGAATCGGCAACAGGACTTGTTGTATCGGATTTCAGAAGACACCGGCGGCCGCTTCATAAAAAACACCAATGACCTTGCCGGAGGACTCGAGCGGATCGATGCTGAGATCCGTTCTCGTTACACGCTGGCCTATCGCAGCACCGATCCGAATTTCGACGGCAGTTTTCGCAAAGTAAAGATCGAAGTCCGCAGGCCCGGCACCAGCGTCGTGACTCGCCCGGGGTACTACGCGATACCACCCAGTCAGATCGTCCCCTTTTCGCCGGATGACAGGAAATTGCTGGCGAACTTTGCCAACCTGGAAGCCCATCCGACACTGCTTTTGTCAATGGAGTTGAACTCTTTTGTTTCCGGCGAGGGCTATTACATTGTTCCACTTTCTTTCGAAATACCTTCGGCCGTCGTGCAATTGGATCGCAAGAGCGGTAAGCAGCGTCTGCAACTTGAGGTGCTCGGCGTGGTACGAGCTGAGGGTGAGGAAAAGATTTTGTCGCGCCTGGGAGGGAACTTTGACGTTGCCCTGACGGCCCAGCAGTATGAATCAATTGCGAATGATAAGATTTTTTACCGGCAGGATATGCAGCTGGAAGCTGGCAACTACACCGTGGATTTGATTGTCAGGGACCGATTTTCAGGTAAGTCTGCCGCCCGGCGAGAGAAGCTTGTCCTGCCTGATAGCCACTCGGACTTCTGGGCCACCGCCGCTGTCTTAAGCCGCCATGTCGAGCCACTGAAGCAAAAGTCGGGGACGGTTGATGTGCTGAGCGACGACAACGCGCAGATTCGCCCTTCGCCAAGTCGCGAATTTCACGCGACCGATAACCTAATCTTCTTTTTCAAACTCTATAACTGGGCGCCGGCACCGGAGACCAAAAAACCTTTGGTGAGAGTTACAGTTACTCTGATGAGGGATGGGAAGCCGGCGATGAGGCCGCTCGACTACCAACTAACAGAACCGGCAGCCGAACCTGTGCCTCATTTGACGTTTGCGAAATACATCAAACTCACTGGTTTGCCGCCAGGTAAGTATTCGGCCGTCATTGAGAGCCGGGACATCGTTCAACAGCGGGTCGTAAAGCAGGAAGCCTGGTTCGTAATCGTGCCGTGAGGGCCATATTCGGGAAGAGTCGCTGGCCTGCCAGGGAAGCGGGGCTTGACGCTGGGAGACAATTTCCCTATGGGACTCTCAAGTTTCCGGAAGTCTTTTGAATGTTCGCACTCAGCTTGATAATCGCGAGCAGGTCTCGATCAGCGTTGGCTTTTTCTGCCTTGGCTTTGCCAATTTCTTTCAAATCGATCGTGGCCGCGTTCTTCAGAGAGGGATTCTCGGTAAAACTATCAATCAGTTTGCATAGCCTGACCAGGGAATCGACTATCTCCTCGCTTTTTAATTCCGCTGGATTGTTTTCCTTCTCGCCCTCCGGGGCACGGGCACGCATATAACCATTCAACCGGCTGGCCCGCTTGTTTATTTCCGCTGTCTGTTCTGAAATTAGCTTGAAGTCCAGCGGTTTCCTCGCTACCAGATTTCGCGCAATGGCATTGCGTACAATCTGAATGCGGCTAAAATCCTCCTTCATGTTGGAGATCGCTGCTTGCAGGCGTTTTTGATTCTCGTCCTCGGCGCTACTTGTCATTTCCGCTCGACGCAGTCTGCTTTCATTGATCTGGCGAGCACGATCCTCAACGTTCGGATTGATGTTCGGCGGCGGCCCGGCGCCGACGGGTTTCCCCTGGGCCAGGGCGGGGGCCGCCGGGAGAAGCGAGAAAACTCCCCAACTCAGAAATAGCGCAAGGTTCTTCAGACTAACACCCTGGTGGTTCATGTCAACCTCCTCCTGCCTCCCAACTGCGAGCTGCCTGTATGCTCAAGGGGAAATGGAAACCGAGACCTGGTTACTGGATTGGTTGTTAACAGTCACACTTATCAGCGCCTGGTCTGCGCCCAGCAATTCGTCCGGCACTTTGGAAACCAGCACGGTTATCCAATCAAGGGCCGGCAGTCTGCCTACCCATTCGACAATGAGCGGGATAATATGGCCTCGACCATCGTCTGCTCGCGCTGTCACCAGCGAGGGACCATCGCCTGGTTGCAGGTCCAGGTTGGCCGACAACAGCAGCAACCGTGTTGTCTGGTCAGCGCTGAAGTTATAAGAGTTCCTGACTGAAAACGGATCGCGCTTGAATAATACCGAGTCGAGCGCCAGCGCCCGGTTAGCTCCCTCATCAGTAAACAGCACGGGCACGTTGGAGGGCATGGAGCGTTGGTAGACGCGAACGTAATCCACCTGCATCTGCTGCGGAAAAACCGTCGTCGCATCGGGATTTCCCGGAAAGTCGCCGCCGACAGCCACATTCAGAATAATGAAGAAGGGATGACTGAACACCCAGGAGGTGCCGCCAGGGAGGTCCGCCGGTGTGCGCGTCTTGTACAAGAGCCCATCAACATAAAACCGTATGACGTTCGGCTCCCACTCGACAGCATAAGTATGAAAATTATCAGCGAATCGCTGGGGCGCAGTTAAGGTGTAGGCTGCGGTTATCCCGTTGGCTCCCGAGTAACCTGGCCCATGGAGTGTTCCGTGAACAATGGAGGGCTCGCGGCCAATGTTCTCCATGATGTCAATCTCGCCGCAGCTGGGCCAGCCGGCGGTATCCAGGTCATTTCCCAACATCCAAAATGCCGGCCAAATTCCCTGCCCGTAGGGAATTTTGATGCGCGCCTCGAAGCGCCCGTAGGTTTGGGTAAACTTGTTGCGAGTGAGAAGCCTCGCAGACGTATAATTCCGCGTAATCTTGTCGGGACCCGTGAAACTTTCCTTGAGTGCCCTGATTATCAGCGACCCGCCCTGCAGCTCTGCATTGGCCGTGCGGTTGGTGTAAGTCTCCAGCTCGTTGTTGCCCCACCCGTTGCCGCCGATGTCAAAGGACCACTTGGTCGAATCGACCGGCGAGCCGTTGGGCCCGTCAAATTCGTCACTCCACGCCAACCTCCATATCGTTGGATTACTGGCGCCGCCGCTGCTGCAGTACGATGGACAGGAGAACAGGATTGACGCCAGCACGGCAACGGAAAACAACGAAACAAGAGTTCGCCTCCGCGATCTCTTGTTGCTTAATTTCTTTCTGTTGCCTGCGCTGCCGGCCATCGGAAAAAATCGTCCCTGTGAAGATAAGTTGCCAACCGGATCGCACCCGGATCAGCTACAATGTGTGCACAAAACGTGGGCGGCAAATTATGTCATTAAATTCGGTGAATTAGAACCCTGGAAACGTGCGGCTCCTCAGGAAATCTCCAAATAAAAGTCGAGTGCAAAATGACGATTACTAACTATACTCAGCTCGCGCTGATGATAACTCTGGTTTTGAGCATTGTATCCTCTGCCACGGCCCAGGAATCCAATCCGGGCGCACTGGCTCCTGTTCAGCTGCACCTCATGCCAATGCCGGCTGTGGTGCAAAGGCAGCCCGGTCGCCTGAACATCAACAGCAGCTTCAACGTGACGACCAAAGGATTTGCCGATGATCGACTGCGACGGAGCATTACGCGCATGATCGGACGGCTGGCGGGACAAACGGTAATGACTTTGCAGTTTGAGCCCGCGAGCGACGAGGGCACAGCCACGCTCCTCATCGAATGTGCTGGGGCCGGAAGCGCGATACCGCTACTCAGTGAAGATGAAAGTTACAGTTTGGAGATCACTGACAAGCAAGCACGCCTCAAGGCGGCCACAGTCGTGGGAGCCCTGCGCGGCCTGGAGACATTCCTGCAATTACTCGAGGGTGACCGGACGGGCTTCTACTTTCCGGCGGTCAGGATCCAGGATCAGCCACGTTTTCCCTGGCGCGGGTTACTGATCGACGTTGCCCGTCACTATCAGCCGCCAGAGGTCCTCAAGCGCAATCTTGACGCGATGGCTGCCGTCAAGCTCAATGTGCTGCACTGGCACCTGACCGAGGACCAGGGGTTCCGCGTCGAGAGCAAAAAATATCCAAAGCTCCATTCGCTGGGATCGGACGGACAGTTTTACTCGCAGGACCAGGTGCGCGACATCATTGCCTACGCGGCAGACCGCGGCATTCGAGTGATGCCTGAATTTGATATTCCCGGCCATGCCACCAGTTGGCTGGTGGGTCATCCGGAACTCGGCAGTGCTCCCGGCCCTTACAAAATTGAGCGTGGCGCAGGTATCTTTGAGCCCGCGCTCGATCCCACTCGCGAAGACACATACAAATTTCTTGACACTTTTTTTGGCGAAATGGCCGCGCTTTTTCCCGATGCCTACATGCACATCGGCGGCGATGAAAATGAAGGGAAGCAGTGGGATCGCAATCCACAAATTCAAGCCTTCATGAAAGAGAAAGACATCAAGGACAATCACGCCTTGCAGGCTTACTTTAATCAACGGGTCTTGAAAATCTTACAGAAGCACCACAAGAAGATGATTGGCTGGGAAGAGATTCTGCACCCAAATCTCCCCAAAGACGCCGTTATTCAATCCTGGCGCGGAGCGGCGTCGCTCGCAGAGGCTGCCCGCAAGGGTTACAACGGAATTTTGTCGGCTGGCTACTACATCGATTTAATTTTCCCCGCGTCGCAACACTACCTGGCGGATCCAATTCCGCAAAACACCACTCTGACAGCCGCAGAAGCGAGCCATGTTCTCGGCGGTGAAGCAACCATGTGGAGCGAGTGGGTAAGCCCGGAGACGATTGATTCGCGCATCTGGCCGCGCACGGCCGCGATCGCCGAGCGACTCTGGTCACCGCGACAGGTCAGCGACATCGATGACATGTACCGCCGATTGTCGGTGATTAGTCGGCAATTGGAGGAATTAGGTCTGACTCACGAGAAGAACTACAACATGATGCTCAGACGTCTCGCGAATGGCCAGGATATCGCCCCGCTCCGCACGCTGGCTTCGGTCATTGAGCCGGTTAAGGAATACCGCCGCTATCAAATGCGCCCGCAGACTATGCTTAGTCCATTGACCGGGTTGATTGACGCTGCTCGGCCGGACAGCGAAGCCGCTCGGCAGTTCGCCTCCTATGTAGACGGCTTTTTATCCGATGCTCCGCGCTTAGCGCTCTATCAACCGAACCTCGACGTTATACTGCGCGACTGGCAAACTGCCGGCCGCGCTCTCGGACCGATGATCGACCAGTCGCCGGCGCTACTGGAGGCAAGACCTCTGGCAAACGATTTATCGGCTATCGCCGCAGCAGGACTGGAAGCGCTGTCGTATCTCTCGACAGGTAACCCGGCCACCATGCAGTGGCGTGACGCCCAACTGGCCAAACTCGACGAAGCGGCTAAACCAAAAGCTGCCCTGGAATTCGCGATCATCACGAGCGTGCGAAAGTTGGTAAACGCCGCGGCGGAACCGCCGCGAACGAGAGCCAACTTGTCGGAACCAAAGAAGTGAGTCACTCATTAAGCAGCCGGCATTGATTATCGATATCGCGGCGTGAGCGCCAGCTCGTTCATTCGCGGTGCCGCTTTGCGAGCAACACATAAAGCGAATGACCCGGTCGAACAACTCTCGACCTTCGCAACCAAAGGCAGGCCGACAGCAAACGCACTTGGTATTCTCCGCATATATTCCCTCCATCAGGAAACTGTGTCTTGCCGCCGTTCTGGCGACCGGCTATTTCGCCTGCTTCAATACGACTAAGGTCTTAGCGAATCCGCCTGATTCAATTCCGCTCGAATTTGTAGATGTCACTACCTCGGCGGGAATCAAATGGGGCCTGAAAGCGCTGACGCCGGGGCCAGCTTATCTTATCGAAACGATGGGAGGTGGCGGTGGCTTCATCGATTATAACGGCGATGGTCTCTTGGACATCTATCTGGTCTGCTACTCGCAGATGTCGCAGCCCGCTCGAGGGGCAGAGCTACGAGACGCTCTGTACCGCAATAACGGCAACGGCACCTTCACCGACGTGACGGTGAGTGCCGGCATCTCCAATAGCATGAGAGGCATGGGTATGGCCGCAGGGGACTATGATAACGATGGCTGGCCCGACCTTTACATAACCGGATATGGCGCAAGCATACTCTACCGCAATAACGGAAATGGAAAATTCAGTGATGTGACCGCTCGGGCCGGAGTCAACAATAGTTTATGGGGAACCAGCGCGGCCTTCTTTGATTATGACAACGATGGCCTGCTCGATCTTTATGTGTGTAACTATCTCATTTACGACGAGAAGGACCTACCGTGCACTCTCTATGACAACCAGCCGTACTGCTCGATCGCCCGGTTCAAAGGATCAGCAGCAAGGCTGTTTCACAACAATGGAGACGGGACGTTTACCGATCTCAGTGAACGGGCGGGTATCGCGAAGCCGGCTGGTAAGGGCCTGGGCGTCGTCGCGCTGGATTATGACAACGACGGACGGATGGACATTTTTCAAGCGAATGATGCCGCGGCCAATTTCCTTTATCACAACAACGGCAACGGCACATTTTCCGACGTGGCACTTGAAGCAAGTGTGGCTCTTGATCCGGACGGCAATGCGCGTGGTGGCATGGGTGTGGACGCGGCGGATCTTGACGGCGATGGCTATTTGGAGATTTTCGTGGCGAATTTTTCCGATCAGACAAACGCCCTGTTTCACAATGACCACCACGGGTTGTTTACGGAAATTACCAACCAAATGGGCCTGGGCGCAATCAGTATTCAGATGAGCGGTTTTGGCTCACGATTTTTTGATTATAATAACGATGGCCTGGTGGATCTCTTCGTTCTTAACGGCCATCCTTTTGAACCCATCAACAAGATATTTCCAAACATCACGTACGCTGAGCCACCCTTTCTGTTTGAGAATACGGGCAAAGGGTTTCGCGACGTAGCCCCCAAGCTTGGCGCTCCACTCAGGAGACTCTATGCCGGGCGCGGTCTTGCCGTGGGTGATTTTGACAATGACGGTGATTCGGATCTGTTACTGCTGCATGTAGGAGAACCACCCGTGCTGTTGCGCAACGATGGAGGCAACCAGAAACACTGGCTCGGGCTCAGCCTGATTGGCAGCCTGAGTAATCGAGATGGAGTTGGAGCTAAAGTCACTGTGACGACGCGTGGAAAGCGCCGCGGTAAAGAACGCCTGGGCGGCACCAGTTACTGTTCCGCTTCCGACCCGCGTTTATTGTTTGGATTGGGATCAGCGATGACGATTGATCGATTAGAAGTGAATTGGCCAAGCGGCCAGGTCACCCTCCTGAGAAACATTCGCGCCGATCAATACCTCACCATCAGGGAAGCCTCCAGGAAGCAAAATCCGCGGGCGGCAAGCCGCAGTGGCCGCGCTGTGCTTCATCGCAGACCCTGAACAATCCCCGCTTCTTAACCTGCTCAACCCAGGATTTCGGCGAGCTCCTCATGCCCACGTAACAGCTCACCTAACTGCGTCGCTTGCTTGCCCCGGTTATTTTCGGAGTGCCGCTGCCCGAACCCTCAACAACCTTGACGTAACGATTGAGGCCAGGGTTCGTGAGCCTGTCGATCCTGCCGCTGGGCCAGCGAATCTCCACATAGTCGATCTTTGCAGTGGAGCCGAGACCCAGGATCTCGCGGGGATCGTGTGAGGCCAGATAGCTGCCGCCCGCAGTCTTCAAACGGCTTCGTTTCACACCTCCCGCCAGCCAGGTGATTACAGTCCCAACGGCGGCGGGATTGCTCCTGGTGGCTACGAGCTGCAGACCGAGCCAATTGTTTCGATTGCCCCCTTCATTGCGCAGCAGCAACGGCGGTTCCCCGTTGTTTGACAACAGCACGTCGAGGTCGCCATCGTTATCAATGTCGCCAACAGCCAGACCGCGTGCGGAATAATCCCTCGTGAAAACAGCGCCGGACTGCAAACTTACGTTCCTGAAAACGTGCCCGGTATTCTCAAACAGCAGCAGCGGCTCCTTGTACTTCACGCGCGCGACACGCATCTCGATAAAATCGTCTGGATGTCCATTCGCCAGGAATAAGTCCGCGTCGCCATCATTATCATAATCAAAAAATTTTAGTCCCCAGCCGCTTAACAACTGCGTCGCAGTTCCAATTTCCCCGGGTTCGTCCGTAAAAGTCAGATCTTTTTGGTTGTGATACAAACTAAAGAATTCCTGGTCGATGTTGGCTACAAAGAGGTCCTGCCAGCCATCTTCGTCATAGTCCGCCGCGTCCACCCCCATTCCCGAGCGTGGCCTTCCGGCTACGCTATAGGCGACTCCCGCTGCCAATCCCACTTCCTCAAATTTTCCAGCGCCATCATTGATGAAAAGAAAATTGGGCATCGTATCGTTGGCGACAAACAGATCCAGCCAGCCATCGTTGTTAACATCCGTCGCGACCGCGCCGAAGGACTTGCCAGGTGAATCGGCAATCCCCGACTCCCTGCTCCGTTCAGTGAACTTGCCTCCACCATCGTTATGGAAGAGATGGCTGGGTCGAGGCTTGAACAGGCGGGGAACGCAATAGTAACGCCGGCTCAAAGTCTCATCCGTGCACAAAATGTTGATCGACTTTTCATAAACAACAAAGCTGGAAACGAACAGGTCCAGCCGGCCATCGTTGTCGTAGTCAAACCACACTGCACTGGTGGACCAGCCAGGTGCCGCCACTCCCGCTTTCTCAGCAACATCGGTGAATGTTCCATTCCCTTCATTGTGGTAGAGAATATTTCTCCCGTAACTCGTGACATAAAGGTCAACCCAACCATCACCATCATAGTCGGCCGCGGCGACACCCATGCCAAAAGTCCCGCCGGCTACTCCGGCCTTGTCGGTGATGTCGGTAAACGACCCGTCGTGATTGTTTCGGTAAAGCGCGTTCTTTAATGGAGCCGGCGGGGAATAGAAATCTGACGGGCCACTGTTGACCAGGTAGATGTCCATCCAGCCATCGTTGTCGTAATCAAAGAGTGCTCCACCCGGTCCCACGCTCTCGGGCAGATAGCGATCAGTCGAACGAGCGTTGTTATGAATCCAGGTTATGCCACTCGTTTTCGGCATCACTTCTGCGAAAGTAACCGCCGGCCTGGCCGCTCCCGGTTTTTGCGCGGCAACGCTGAAAGGTAAAGTAACAACCGCCATTAGAAGCAGGACGATCCTCGAATCTGCGGGCCAGCGTGATCCAACACACTGACCGCAGCTCCTGGCAGATCGCCGCAAGAGCAAACGTTTAAGCAAGCTTACCGGCTTTCCCGCCGCACTGGGCGTCTTGCCGCCCCAGAGAATGCGATTGGTATTATGGCTTGGGTGTTGGGGGTGAAATAACAAAAGTATCGCCTTCCCTCTGCTGTGCCTGGTCCTGGGCTTTAAGTCTTTCCACGGTTTGCATTTCGGCCTGCGCCCGCTTTTGATCTTTGAGCCGGGCGTAAAGCACTGCCAATTGATAGTGTGCTTTTGAATCGTCCGGATTCAGTCTGACTGCCAGCTCAAGTTCCTTCTGGGCCCGCGCGTAGTCCTTCAGCTTCAGATAGCTCGCGCCCAGAGCAACGTGCGCGTGTGCAAATGAGGGTGACACCTCGACCGCCTTTTCGAGCAGCGCTATAGCCCGCTCGTCCTGGTTCGCTTCCTGGACGATCAATCCCAGATAGTAAAATGGTTCGGGCACGCTGGGGTCGGCCTGGCTGGTCTTCTCGAGGTAACTCCTCGCCTCGCTGAATTTCTTCTGTTTGTACAGGACATAACCGAGATACAGCTGGCCCTGTGCATTATCGGGTTGCAGCGTGAGAGCTTTGCGAAAGAGTTGTTCGGCCGCGAACACATCCGCCTTCTTAAGCCACGCCGCGCCCAGCGCAATCAAGTAATTGGGCTCGTCCGGTTTCATTTTCACGGCCTGATCCAAGGACGACTGGGCCGCGTCAAAAACTCTGAGCCCCAAGGCTGCCACTCCGACTTTGTAAAGAAGTTCCGCGGAGTTACCAGCCAGCTCTCGCGCTTGTGACAGATACGACAATTGGGTTTGTGTATCTCCCCTGCTATGGGAGACTTTGGCCAGACCCAGGATGGCGTCGATATTGCCCGGCTCAGTCTGGAGCGCCTGAACGTAATTCTCTTCTGCCTTGTCCGTATTGCCTTTTGCGGAGTAGGCATCGCCAAGCAATGTCAGAAACGCTACGGAGGTTGGCTGTATCCCTTTCACCCTTTCAATGACGCCAATAGACGCGTCCAACTGTCCCCGGGAAAGCTGCATGCGCGCCAGCTTATAGTTGGCCTCGAGGTTGTTCGGGTCGAGCCGAATTACTTCTTCCAATTCCGAAACGGCTTTGTCGGGCGCATGTTTGAGGAGATAGAGGAAGGCAAGGTTCATGTGCACGGCCACGAACCCGGGATCAATCTTCGCAGCTCGCTGAAACAGGATTTCAGCTTCATGCAGCTTTCCCTGTTGGGCACGAATCGTACCGAGCAAATTGAGCGCCGCGGCTTCATTCGGCGCCTGTCTCAAAATGCTGTTCAGTTGCTGCTCGGCTTCGGCAAGCCGGCTTTCGCGAATCAGTGTGGCTGCTCGATCAAGTCGCGCCTGCTTATCAATTGACTGGGCCGCAGCAAATGGCCCGGTTAACAACAACAGCAGCGAAACCAGGATCCAGTGCACCCAGGGCGTTCGGCTCCGTCGCGCCGCCAGTAGATTGCTGGCGCTTGACTTGTGCTCCAGCCTCCGCAACAAACAGACGGGAATATCCGGCTTAACGTTGCGCCACTTTTTTGAAGTCCTTCTGCTCGACGACACCTTGCCCCTCTTTGATAGTGAGGATTTTGTTTACGGCGGCGCCGGCAACCTTGTCGACAGCGCCACTTGGCCAGTGAACCTCAATGAGATCTATCCTGGTTCTCTGCTCGAGTCCAAAAAGTAAACGCAGATCGTTCTGCGAAATGTAACTGCCGCCGCTGTGAACCTCGCCAACCTGTGTTAGATCGCCGGCCACGACCTTGACTCGCGCGCCAATGCCGTCACGATTACTTTTCACACCGATGGTCTGAATCAAAACGGAATTGTTCGCGTTGCCCCCGTCATTTCGCAATAACTGCGGCGGGCCGTCCAGATTATTGATGACCAGATCGCTGTCACCATCGTTATCGATATCGCCGCAGGCGGCGCCTCGCCCGGTCCGCAGTTCAGCGAATGGCGCCCCGAGTTGTGCCCCGACCTCCTCGAATGTGCCGTCACGTTTATTGTGGTGCACAAAATTGCGCTGCCGGTAAGTCGGTAGCTGCGGGTAAACGTGACCGTTGACAACCAGCAGGTCAACCCAGCCGTCGTCGTCATAATCAAAAAACCAGGTACCCCAGCCCACATAGGGCAGACTTACGGCCGCTACTTTAGCAGCGTAAGAAACATCCGTGAAAGAACCTTTGCCGTCGTTGTGGTAGAGAGTGTTGTAGTCATCGTCGAAGTTAGTGATGAACAAATCGAGCCGGCCATCGTGATCGTAGTCGCCAAGGGTCACGCCCATGCTGCCCTGCTCGCTGCCGTTTTCATTGACCGCGGTTCCCGAGGCAAATCCGATATCCTTGAAAGTGCCGTCGCCGTTGTTGTGGTAGAGGAAGTTGGGCGTCGAGTCGTTCGCAACAAAGATGTCCACCAACCCGTCCTCGTCAAAATCACTGGCCATCACGCCGAGCCCATAGTAGCCATCGGAATCAGAGACGCCGGCTTTTTTTGCAACCTCGGTGAACGTGCCATCGCCGTTGTTATGATAGAGCGCATCGCCTGCGCCCTTCAGTCCTCTCGGTCCGCATTGCACCGGTATCCCTTTGAATTGGCAGGTCCGGCCTTTGCCGAACTCCGGTAGATTGTCCACATCGAAATCTACATAGTTGGAGACAAAAAGATCCAGCTTGCTATCGTTATCATAGTCCACGAATGCCGCGCCGGTGGACCAACGCGGATCACTCACACCCGCCTTTTTGGTAACATCCGTGAAGGTGCCGTTGCCGTTATTTTTCAGCAGATGGTTTGGTCCCAGACAGGTAACATAGATATCGCGGAAACCGTCGTTATTGTAATCACCAATCGTCACACCCATGCCCCAGCCGATATCACCGACTCCGGCTTTGTCCGTCACCTCGGTAAACGTTCCCGCGCCGTTGTTGTGGTAGAGAACGCTCCTGGTCTTCTGCTTTGATTTCACCATCTCGACCGTCAGTGAGTTAACGAGGTAAAGGTCCAGATAACCATCGTTGTCGTAATCAAAGAGCGCCACGCCACCACTCATTGACTCCACGATGTACTTCTTCTCGGGCGAGGAGACGTGCTTAAACTTGATGCCGGCCTTATCGGTGACATCAGTGAAGCGCACGTCAATCGCCTGGCCTCTGACAATCAGGGCGGGCAACGTCAGGAAAGGGATCAGCAATAGCGTAATCAGCGCCGGAATGATTCTAATGGGCAAGAGTTAGCACCCTTATCGATCATGGTTTTGTTTGTCGCCGTTCATTCTCTTTCAATTGGCGTGAGGTCTCCAAATGGTTCTCGCCCTCCGTTTTTCGTCCGGCGGCAATATAGGCCCTGCCGAGTTGGTAATGAACGTATGGTTTGTCGGGCGCCAGCTTTGCCGACACCTCCAGTTCTGCAACTGCTTCGTTGACTTCGCCCTGTTGCAGCAGCGCCTTGCCCAGCTCGTAGTGGGCGTCGGCGAAATCTGGCTTGAGCTGAATTACTTCGCGCAACAATTTCACGCCGGCAGCAGTTTTTTGCTGGGCGAGGAGCACGAAGCCCAGATGATATTTGGCTTGCACGTCGCCAGGATTCAACCCCAGTTCGTCGGTAAATGCCTGCGCTGCTTCATCGAACTTTCCCGCCTTTATGTAAACCAGCCCGGAATAGTAACGGACCAGCGGCGTCTTCGGATCGAGCGACAAAGCGAGCTGTAATTCCTCCAGAGCCTTCTTCGTTTCGCCCTGCTCGTCATAGGCCTGGCCCAGCAAAATGTGGAGTTGGGGAGTATCCCCGCCGAGGACGACCATCTGCTGAATTACCTGATCAGCCCGCTCCTGCTTGCCCTCTTTGATCAGAGAGATGGCCAACGTGTAGTAGAGGCCGACATTGGAAGGATTGGCGGCGATTACTTCTGACAGCAGTCGTGAAGTTTCCGGGTACTTCTCCAGCATGAAGTAACTCAGCCCCAGCAACTGCTTAGCCTGGACATTTGCCGGATGAGCATTTAACTCGCGTTCAAGCGGTGTTGTCGCTTCTTTGTAGAGCTCAGCCTTGAAGGCAGCCAATCCCCAGTTGAAGTTGAGGCCTTCCAGTTCCGCATTCCACTGGGCCGCGAGCGCGAACTGCTCCTGCGCCCCCTTAAAATCTTTCTGGTCGGCGCGCAGCAGCCCAATCTGATTGTGGGCCGCGGCGACCACCTTTGAGTAATATGCCTCGCCGCTCTTAAGTTCCTGCGCGACAGTGGCGCCGGGCGTGGCCGATTCCGCGATCACACCCTCGAACGAGGCCATCTCCGGGAATTTGCCGCTTTGCTCGCGGAGGTTTGCCGCGTTCACGTAAAGCTCGCTTTTTTCCTTGTCGCTCTTCAGGGATTTAGACTTTAGCTCCGCGGCGAGCTGTAACTCTTTTTGAGCCGCTTCCGGCTGGCCGATTTTCAGCAGCGACTGACCCAGACGATAATGAGCGGTGGCCACCTGGTAATCATTGTGGTTCGCCGATGGATTGAGAGCGATGGATTTCCGGAGTACTTCAACCGCTTCCGCATACCTTTCCTTTGCCTGGTACGCCTGGCCCAAATGAAAATAAGGATCAGAGTTCGACGGCTGGATCAGAACTGCCTTCTGCAATAAGCTAATAGCCCGGTCCCACTCTCTACCCATTAAATAAACTATGCCGAGATAATAGTTGGCGAAGAACTCGTCCGGGTGTGAATCCAACTCCACTTTGAATTCCTGCTCTGCATCCGGCAACCTGGCCGCGCCGTCTTTAAGCAGATAGGTGAGGCCAAGATAATAATGAGCTCTGGGAAAATGGGGATCGAGAGCGATGGCCTTCTTGAACTCCTGAATCGCTTCTCCCAAAAAGCCCGTCTCTCGATAAGCGCGGCCAAAAATGATCCGCAGCTGCGGCCGGTCGCCAAATTCTTTGAGCATCCGCTCGTAAATTTGCTTAGCGGGAGCGAACTGCTGCTGCTTGAGATAGGCGAGGCCCAGTGTATAAGCAACGTCGTTATCGTTCGGGGTTATTTCCAGCGCTGTTTGCAGCTCAGCTGCGGCTTTGTCGAAGTTGCCCAGCATGAAATAGCTCTTGCCCAGCATGTGGTGCGCACCAGCGCTGCGGGGAGCGACGGCTAAGCCCTGCCGCAACGACTCAATGGCTTTTTCATACTGCTCTGCATCGAAGTGAGCAATGGCCAAATCTATCAAGGCCTCGGACGAACCGGGCCGGTAGCGGGTGGCGAATTCCAGAACGGTGATGGCCTGCTGATACTTTTTTTCTGCTGAATAGATCTTTCCGAGCTTACCGTATCCTTCGGCCAGAACAGCTGTGTACTCCTTTTCTGCCGCGACCAGATTGCCGGCACGCCTCTGCGCTTCCGCTATCTCAGAGTGTTGTTGAAGCGAATCCTGGGAGGACTGGAAAACGAAGAGCAACAGCAGGAAGGGGAAAAAAGTGGAAGGCAAAAAACTCACGTAAACTTCTCTGCGCTTAATAAAAATCAGACGGAGGGCTGTGGTAGATCAAGCCCTCCGTCTTTGTTTTCTTCTGGCTGAACTATATCAGAAGTTGAACTTAATGCCGAACTGAATCTCGCGCGGTCCTCTATCCGAAGTGAGCCGGCCAAAGTTCCCATTAGTTCTTGCACCGGTGAAGGGATCGATGCCCAGCCCGGCATCGAAGCCGTTAAAGTTCGCGTGGTTGAAGATATTGAACATTTCCGCCCGGAACTGGATACCGTAGCGCTCGCGCACCTTCCAGTTCTTGGCTACTGAAAAATCAACGCTCTTAAGGCCCGGTTGTCGAACGAGGCCGCGCTTCAGATTGCCGAACTTCCCCACGGCGGGCAACTTAAAGGCCGCCGAATTAAGATATACGGTTTTGTCGGCTCCATGCAGATAAATTGGTACCCCAGGAACCAAATCCGGTCGGTAGCCGCCGTTGGAGGGGGCACCGGCAAGACCAAAATAATTCGGGTTCACGCCGGTAAAGACGTCGAGTGGCGTACCGCTCAGCAAACTGATGATGCCATTGAGTTGCCAGCTTCCAAAAACGTTACTCATTAACGAGCCCCGGTTTTTGAAAGTGGGCAGCGAATAGACAGCATTGGAAACAAAGATATGCCTGCGATCAAGGTCCGCGTCTCCCCGATCCAGCTCGTAGTTGAAGGGATCGCTGGTGGCGCTGGTGAACGACGTTAAGGGAACGTTGGAAACGGCGTGCGACCAGGTGTAGGAAACCTGATAAGACAGCCGGTCCGTAAACCGGCGGTTGACCCATACTTGTAGGGCCTTATAGTTCGAGTCGCCCGAGGATTCACTCATCGTAATGGGGCCCAGATTGGGAAACCGGCGACTATTACTGACGATGGTGTTCAGATCCGGATTGTTGCTGATGAAAGCCTGCGCAACGGTAGCTCTCTTACCTGGAAGAACATCGTTGAAGTTCACACCTCGCCGCCAGATGTGCAGACCATGGTTTCCGATATATGAGACTTCAGCGACAGTGTTCTTCAAAATTTCACGAGAGACCGTCAGGTTCCACTGCCAGCTCTCTGGTGGGCGGAAGTTCTCGCTCACCGCATTGAAGGGTGTATTGGTGCCGACACCAGCAACTGCATTTATTAGTCCCGGATTAATGGTATCGAGACTCCGAAAGGTCGGATCATCGGCGAGATTTGCGGTACCGCCTCCCCAGTTCGAGGAAACTGACTTCGTCCAGGGTGGATTGCCGGCCATGCGCAGCACATCTTCAATGACGTTTGAACGGCTCATAAAACGCCCAAACCCCATACGCACTGCCATCTTCCCATCTCCCTTGACGTCCCAGGCGAGACCCACACGTGGCTGGAAGCCCTTGTTGTAAGGCTTGACCAGCGAGCGGCCCAACCCGTTCTGGCCAGGCTGCACCAGGCCACTGAGCGGATTTGTACCGTTATACAATCGCGGGATGTAGTTGCTGATACGGTCGTTGTTTGAGTAAGCCGGAGAATATCTCGACCAACGCATACCCAGCGTGAGCGTAACTCCGGGACTCAATTTATAGGTGTCGTTGCCATAAAACTCAAAGTCATGCCAACGGCCCAGGGCCTGCTCGTTGTGGTCGATCTCAGTGTAACAACCAAGTGGCAGGTCCTTGTATAGTATTTCGGCAATGGCATTGCCGGTGCGAGTATTTGTGCCGCAGAACTGTGCAATGCCGCCGGCTCCGTTACTCAGTTCGTTCTTTATGTTATGGCTGAACAGGACGCCGAATTTCAGATCGTGAGAACCGACTACCTTGGAGAAGTCGTCTTTCCAAATGAAGAGGTCCTCATGATTCTGCCACGGCGCCTGATGCCAGAGAGCGGGATACCCGTCAGCGCCCCAGAAGGTAGGCAATCCCACACCTGGTGATTTCGGGAAAACAGTGGGGAACTTCGAGGCGATCTCGTTGTTCAGCGCCTCACCCGCCTTGCTGGTCGTGATCACAATATCGTTTCCCGCGCGCGAGAATTGAAACTCATTAACCGACGACGAACTCAGGGTGCTGGCCAGCTTGACCGCGAAACTGCGGCTGGGTTGGGACCAGTCTGAGGTCAAGGTTGGGAAAGGAGAGTCGCCCCAGAAGTTGCCCGCAGCATTTCCGTGAGTCCAATTCTCATGAGTATATTTGATCAGCAAATTCATCTTGCTGGTGATGTTGATGTCGCCGCGAATGCTGTCCTGACGAGTTTTGACCGGCTCTAACAAAGTCGTAACCCAGTTTGTCGGGCCAGTCGTATTGGGATCCGGAAACACCTTAAGTATTGCCAGACCAGCCGGGCTAAGTTTGTTCGCGGGTATCTTGTTGCCGGGGAAAGCCAAACCGGTGAAAGGATCGTGTGGCAGCCCACTTGTCAGTGCTCCACTGAAATCTCCAACTCTTTCAGCGGCGGTCGGAACCTTCGACGAAAGCGGGGCGCCGCGCTTCTCGTCGCGCCATTCCTCGCTCCAGAAAAAGAAGATCTTGTTCTTCTTGATTGGGCCGCTGAAGTTGAAACCATAGTTGTTGTATTTCAACTTTGCTTTCGGTTGACCGGCTCGTTTGAGGAAGAAATCTGTGGCATTGAGCCTGTCGGAGCGCAGGAACTCAAAGCCAGTGCCGTGAAACTGATTAGTGCCGCCCTTGGTGATCAGATTGACGACAGCTCCCTGCGCCTGACCGTACTCTGCGCTAAAGCTGTTGCGCTCCACACGGAACTCCTGGATCGAATCTACCGAAGGGAAGATCAGCAACGTCGCGTTGGAACCCACGTCCATATTGTTGACGCCGTCAACGGTCCACATATTGGCGTTTGATTGGTTACCATTGACCGACATGTCAACGTGAGAATCAAGTCCGGTGCCCCCAGTGCCAAAAGCCCCTCCGGCGCCGGCCTGGGTGACTGGCGAAACGCCCGGGACCAGCAGCGCCAGCTGTGCGTAGTTGCGCCCGTTCAGCGGCAACTCTGTCACCTGCTTCTCTGAGACAAGGCTGCCCACTCCGCCGCTCCGCGTTTCCACTGGTGCGGCGTCGGCCGTGACCGTCACGACCTCACTGACCTGACCTACTTGCAGATCCAGGTTGACGACTTTGTTCTCGCCCACATGCAGATCAACTGCTGCAGCTAACGTTTTCTTGAAGCCCGAGGGCGCAGTGCTGACGGTGTAGAGCCCGGCCGGCATACTGGTCGCCAGGTAAAAGCCGTTGTCATCGGAAGTTACCGTACGCGATATTCCCGTGCCCTCACCCTGGATTGACACTTCGGCGCGCGGGACGACAGCACCCTTCTCATCTCGAACGGTGCCGCTGATAGTTCCTACCGTTGTGGTCTGCGCATAGACACTAAAAAACAGCGCGCTGATCATCATCACGCCTATTTGTAAGCCAAGCTTTTTCAGCATACGAACCTCCGGGGATTGTGCTTCACGTTTCCAAGGTCTCACGAGTGCGAGCCAACTATAATGAAAATCAGAGACGCAAGACTAAGCTATGCCACGAACCGGCGAAAGACTCCGGCGCTCAGTCGTTGTCTCTATAAGGAACTTTGGGTTCAATAAGAACCAACTGCAAGGACGCTCAATCAAAAGAAGCCGCGGACTACTGCCCTTCTGTGATTGGCGAGGGGTAGTTGACGAGAATTGACCACGAACTAGAACTTCGTTTCAATCCCCAGTGTCAGGACCCCGAGACTATGAATTATTCGTTCTTTGGACTTTGTTGCACTGCCAAGCAAAAGGATTTACTCCTACTCGGCAAAGTTTGTCAAGGACTTTTTGAAAACTGTGGTAAATCAGTCAAAAAGGGGCAATCATATCGATAAAAAGAGCAAGGTTTCCTCCACTTCTTTGTTGGGAAACAAAACGAAGTTCGCTTAACCGCCCGAAGCGGCAAACTTACTTGCCAGGACCAGGCTGATGGCGCCCATCAAAGTAGGCTGATCGCCGAGCGTCGACTCCATGATCGGAGTTGAAGGAAAACCCCGGCAGATACTGGTGTCGACTGACGCCTTCAGTTCCTCGCTAATCACCGGCCACGCACGGGCGATCGGACCGCCCACTATTACTACTTCAGGAGCCAGGCCTTGAATCAAGTTAGCTATTCCAATCCCAAGGTAACGCGCCGTCTCCTTTAATGCAGCCCGTGCATTCCGTTCACCTCGTAGGGCCAGATCTGTTAGCCTTGCAAAGTTAACGTCTTCGTTCCCGTTAGAGCGTGATAACTTCTTGTAGCGCGCGAGGGCTGCTCGCTCAGAAGCAAAGGCCTCCCAGCATTCCCTGCTGCCCACCGCACACGACACTGGAGCCCCGCTGCCGATAGTCATGTGGCCAAACTCACCGGCAGTACCGCCTTCGCCGCGATAAACCTGACCATCGAAGACGATGCCGGTACCAACCCCTTCTTCTACCAGGACTAAAATAAAATCACGAACTTCGCGAATCTCCGGCCGCCCAAACCAGAGTTCCGCAAGCGCTGCGGCATTGGCATCGTTGTCAATCGTAACGGGGAGCAAAGTTGCTTCCGTCAACGTTTCGGCAATCGGCGCATTGCGCCAACTGAAATGGGGCACGTAGGAGTTTCCCGATTCGGGATCTACTACACCCGGCAGGCTGATGCCTATGCCTTCAATGGTTCCATTGCCATTGCTGATGAGTCTCTTTGCCTCTGACACGATCTTCTCCAGGGTCTTGTGAACATCTTCGTCAGTGGCAAACTCCTGCTGTTCCAGAACTCGCCCAGCGAGGTCGCTGCTGGCCATCACTGTCTTTACTGTGCCCAGATCGACTCCGATAGCCACCGCGTGGGCAGCCCGTAGCGAGAGCAGATTAGGCGGACGGCCTCCGGTCGATTCCCCGCTCACTTCCTCGATCAAACCGTCGGTTAACAACTCATCAACGATTAGGGAAATAGTGGAGCGCTGGAGTGCGGTCTCGCGGGCAATCTCCGCTCGCGATATGGGTCCCAATTCGCGAACATAATTCAGCACTATCTGCCGATTGATATCGCGGATTGTATTTGAACGCGCGGCGCTAACTTTCTTGAGATCTATTCGGCGCACCCAGTCTCCCCAACTGCCATTTCAATTAAGCGGTTGCCAGCACTTTTGTCGGAAGGTGCTATTAAGTAGTACAAGTGTCACGCGCAGTCAACTCTTTTCACTCGGATACCGCAATAAAAAAGTTAGGGGTGGTCACAAATAGGTCACGAAACGGATCCGGAGGTGTTTTTTTTTGACAACAGTTGGTCACGCGGTTGCTATACCCGCGGTGCCCTCGAGCAGTTGACGAAAACAGAAGGAGTTAGACGAGTGTCAGGAAGCGCTTTGGAAAGGATCGCGATCTGCGCTTAGATGGGATTCAGGCGGCAACCGCTCCGGCAAATTTGCTCGCCAGTACCAGACTCAGGGCTCCCATTAAAGTGGGATCTCCGTTCAGGGTTGATCGGAGAATTCGCGCCGAGGGCACGCCGCGTCGAACACTGCGCTCTATCTTTTCGGTAAGCGCGTTCTCAATCAAAGACCAGGCTCGAGTGATCGCGCCACCCACTATCACCGCTTCCGGGCTAAAGCCGACGACAAGATTAGAGATACCGATGCCGAGGTAACGGGCCGTTTCTGTGAGGGCAGTTTTAGCGTGCTCCTCTCCCGCCAGGGCTCGCTCGATCACGGTCCCGAAATCCGGGGCCGTGCTTTCTCCTGACAGGCTCCGATAGCGGGCGGTGGCGGCGCGCTCGGAAGCAAAAGCCTCCCAGCAATCATCATTGCCGCAAGAGCAAGACACCGGAGCGCCGCTGCCTACAATCATGTGGCCAAACTCGCCTGCCGCTCCGCGCTCTCCGCGATAGACCTGACCATCGAAGATGATTCCTGTTCCGATGCCGTCAGCGACCAGCACGAAGATAAAATCGCGCGCCTCTCTTATTTCGGGTCGTCCGAACCACAATTCGGCCAGCGCGACGGCATTAGCGTCATTGTCGATGGTAACCGGCAGCCCGGTGGCGTTGGAGATGATTTCGGCGAAAGGCAGGTCACGCCATTTGAAATAGGGAACGAAGATCACATTGCCGTTGGCCGGTGTGACCAGTCCTGGGATACTGACCCCCACGCCTTCAATAGAGCTGTCTCTTGATAGCCTGCGAATGATTTCAACAGTCCGATCAAGCGTGCCCTCGGGCTTCGGATCCGTTGGAAACTCTTCCTGTTGCACAACCGTTCCCGCCAGATCACTACTAGCGATGGTCGTGGACGTGGGAGTGATATTCACGCCAATAGCGATGGCACCCCCCGTGCGCAAGCGCAACATCGTCGGGCGCCGGCCACCAGTGGAAGCGCCTTCACCGACTTCTTCTACCAGACCCTCACCGCTTAGAGCTTCGATAATCTCTGAGATCGTCGAGCGCTGCAGGGCAGTCTCTCTAGCGATTGTAGCTCTGGAGATCGGCTCTCGTTCACGAACATAGTTCAGCACTATTTGACGATTGATATCGCGTATAGTGTGAGGATTGGCCGTCTGAACTTTCCTCAGATCGATTCGTCGCACTGGCGTGACCTCTATCCGGTTATCTTTTGCGCCTCGCTGGCCCGAGGGTTTTCCGATTACTTTGGAGTGAGCGATGATTAATATTATAAAGCGATGTCTAAGTCAACGGATTCCTGATAGACGCTTGACGGATCCCACAATCGGATTACGGCGTGAGGATCGGCTGGAACGATAGGAGATTGCATCTTCCCGCCGTTCACCGGACAATGCCAGCAAATCAATGCGACGTTCCTGTTCTCTGCACCTTCTCAAGCTTCTCCTGGTCCTGATCCTGATGGCAGGCTGCAGCATCGCTTTCGCTCTGGATGCGCGCCGCGAACTTTCTCAGTTCAGTCGTCAGGAGTGGCTCACTGAGAACGGCTTGCCGCAGAACACAGTCCACTCCATTGCCCAAACAAGAGATGGATACGTGTGGATCGGAACCGAAGAAGGTCTGGCGCGTTTTGACGGGGTCAGATTTAACATCTTCGACAAAGGGAACACTCCAGAGCTCAGGAGCAATTACATTCGCACCCTGGCAGCCGACCGGCGGGGCGCACTGTGGATCGGCACTGCTGAGGGCCTGGTACGTCTCTTGAATGGCAAGTTCACGTTGTTTACCAGTAACGAAGGACTCCCAAGCAACACGATTCAGGCAGTCATTGAGGATCGAGAAGGCAACCTCTGGGTCGGCACTGCCAATGGTTTGGGCCTGTTCAAGAGTGGCGGGCTAACCACCTTCTCCAGCCGAGAGAAGCTCATTGGCGGCAGCATTCAGGCATTATTCGAAGACACCCAGGGCGCCCTTTGGATTGCGACTCCCTATGGCGTCGGACGCGTCAAGGACGGCAAGTTTACCAACTATACCGTTCGGGACGGACTTGGCAGCAATGCCGTGCGGGCAATCCAGGAAGACCGCGAGGGTCGCTTATGGTTCGGCTCTCTGGGTGGCCTGACTTCCTTCAGCGAGGGTCGCTTCACAACCTATACAACGAAAGATGGCCTCCCCAATGACCGAATAATCTCCTTGTTGTCAGCACGCGAAGGAGGGCTCTTGATTGGGACCGCGGACGGTCTTTGCCGCTTTGCCGCGGGGCGCTTCAGCGGCTTCTCGCCGGGGGACGAACTCTCGACCAGCACTATCCTCTCCTTACATGAAGACCTCGAAGGAAGCCTCTGGGTTGGTACCGAGTCGGGAGGAATCAAGCTGCTCAAGGACTCCAAATTCACTACCTACACAGTGCGAGAGGGACTGGCCTCGGATCTGGTGAAGGCAATCTACCAGGATTCACAGGGTGATATTTGGATCGGGACTGATGGTGGCGGGCTAAGCCTGCTCCATAACGCCAAGCTGACGACATACAGCACCCGCGAGGGGCTGGCCAGCAATCTCGTCCAGGCGCTTGCCGGCGACCACGCCGGAAATCTCTGGGCTGGCACTCCGGCCGGATTAAACCGTCTGAGTCAGGGCAAATTCAGAACCTTTACCTCAGCAGACGGGCTGGCCAACAACGATGTGAGATCGATCCATGCGGATCGACGCGGCAATTTATGGATTGGCACCCGCGGTGGATTGACACGCATGAAGGACGGAACGTTCAGGACTTTCACCGAGGTTGATGGCCTTCCCAACGACCTAATCGCGACAATTTATGAGGATGACAGGGGAACTTTATGGATTGGTACACTGGGTGGTTTGAGTCGCTTCGAGAATGAAGAGTTTACTACTCTGACGACCAGCGATGGTCTCTCGAGCAACGCCGTCCTCTCAATCTACGAGGACTCGGATCAAACCCTTTGGATTGGCACCAACGGGGGTGGTTTAAATCGCCTGAAAGATGGGCGCCTGACCGCCTTCACGACCCGCAGCGGATTGCTTGATGACGTGGTCTATCGAGTCCTCGAAGACCACCAAAACAATTTGTGGCTGAGTTGCCGCAAAGGCATTTTTCATATCAGCAAGACGGAACTCAACGACTGCGCCGCGGGAAAGATCGCCACCATCGCGCCCGTCGCCTATGGTACCGCCGACGGCATGATGACGCGCGAATGCAGCGGCGGTGGCGATCCGGCCGGTTGGCAGGACAAGGAGGGGCAGCTCTGGTTTCCGACAATTAAAGGCGTGGCGATGATCGACCCGCAAAGGATAATCACTAACGCTCAATCGCCCCCGGTAGTAATTGAACAAATGGTAATCGACGATCAATCACTTGCGCCGGTCAATGGAATCCAATTGCCTCGGGGCACCACTCGCTTTGACTTTTATTACACCGCGCCGAGCTTCATCGCCCCCGAGAAAGTAAGGTTTAAATATAAGTTGGAAGGCTTTGACCAGGACTGGATAGACAGTGGCACTCGTCGCGTCGCTTACTACACTAATCTGCGTCCCGGGTCCTATACCTTCCGCGTAATCGCCGGCAACAATGACGGGGTTTGGAATCAAACGGGCGCCTCATTCAATCTTTACCTGAAGCCTTATTTTTATCAGACCTATTGGTTCTATGCTGTTTGTTTACTCCTGCTTGCTGTATTCGCATGGTTCCTGTTTCGCCTGCGCGTACGCGGGCTGGAAGCGCGATTTGGCGCCGTACTCAATGAAAGAACGCGTATTGCCCGCGAGATTCATGACAACCTCGCCCAGGAAATGGCCGGAGTATCCGTACAACTGGAAGTGGTCTCGCGCATGATGCCGGCTGGGGCCGAAGCTGCCAAGACTCATCTGGATCGAGCGCGACAGTTGGTGCGTCATGGGATTGCCGAAGCTCGACGCTATGTTTGGGAACTGCGGTCCCCGGCGCTGGAAAACAAGAGCTTGCCGGCGGCGCTGAGCGAAACAGCGCGGCGCTTGACCGAAACCAGCCCGGTCGAAGCCCAGGTAAAAGTCAGCGGCACTTTTCGGCCCCTGCCCCCGGTGGTCGAAGACAATCTGCTTCGCATCGCCCAGGAAGCGATCAATAATGCAGTTAAGCACGCCCGCGCCCGCCACCTCTGTGTCGAACTGGCTTTTGCGGCCCGGCGCGTGCTGCTAAAAATATCTGATGACGGCTGCGGCTTTGATAGTCAGGACGTCGCCGATTCAAGCGACCTCCATTTCGGTTTGGTTGGCATGCGCGAGCGGGCGGAACAAATATCTGGAACATTGTCGATTCACAGCGAGAAGGAATCCGGAACCACCGTGAGTATTGAAGTACCGATTAGTGCTTGAAAGTTTCTTCCACCATAGCCCAGGGTGAGCATTCTCAATTAGTCCGCAAAACCGGGAGCGCGTAATAGTGAGCAGCAAAAAGATCAGTGTGATGGTAATCGACGACCAGGCGGTAGTCAGGCAGGGGTTTGTCGCCTTAATTAACACGGTGGCCGACATGGAGGTAATTGCTGAAGGAATCAACGGGCAGCAAGCCATCGATTTATTTCGAGAAAGGAAACCAGACGTCACACTCATCGACCTAAGAATGCCGGTGCTCGGCGGCGTGGAAGCGATTACAAGCATTCGGCGCGAATTCCCGGATGCGCGTTTGATCGTCCTCACAACTTACGATGGCGATGAAGATATCTATCGATCGCTGCAAGCCGGCGCCAAGGGTTACTTATTGAAGGACGTGTTCTTCGAAGAACTGGAGACCGCGATCAGGACCGTCCATGCCGGATCGCGCTGCATACCGGCAGCCATAGCCGGAAGGCTGGCCGAACGCATGACGGGTTCGGAACTGACTGGCAGAGAAATGGAAGTGCTGGAACTGATCGTTCGCGGCCAGAGCAACAAGGAGATTGCCATGAGCCTGGGCATCAGTGAAGCAACCGTCAAGAGTCACATCAACAATCTGCTGAGCAAACTGGGTGTAACCGATCGAACTCAGGCGGCGACGACCGCTCTGCAACGTGGACTGGTCCACCTGTCTTAAGGTGTCCAACTAAAGGTGGACATAAAGATCAATCAACAGTCTCGTGACAGACCTCCGCGCGAATGGTAACTTCCGCGCGTTGCACAAAGTTAGTGGTCCCGAGTTGGGGCACATCAGGGCATCCCTCCTTCTTGTTGCCAAAGCCTAGCAGCTCTGATTTGCCAAGTTATTTAACCAGCTCGGGACCAACCTCCTTATAAATACAACCAACGCTTAATAAACTGGACTATGACGGAAGTGACGTGCGCAAAAGCGAGGCGCGGAATCTCCGGATTCTAAGGTAGCGGGGCGGTCGGAGTGGGCAGGGGGGCAGTTTTGCCAAAGACTATTGGAGTGGCGGCAATAATGCCCTTTCCCTCCTGAACTGTAATCGACTGGTTCTGCTGCACGTTGGTAATAATATCCTTTTGGCCCCCGGGCCAATTGATTTCCAGACTCACAACCCTGCTCTCTTCAGGGGGACCCAATCCAAACACGATCGGCAATTCACTTTGGGAACAATAGCTCGAGCCGGTCTTCACCATATTAAGCAGCCTGCCGCGGTCGCTCTTGACGATGAGCTGAGCACCGATCCCGTCCCGGTTCGCTCGGGTGCCGACGGTCTTAACGCGCAGGAGATCATTTTGATTGGCATTCTCATTTCGCAACAATCGCGCTGGTCCATTGTTGGAAGTGATTAACAGGTCAAGATCGCCATCGTTATCAAAGTCGCCATAGGCCGCACCTCGGCCGACAATGGCTCGCTGCAGGGCCCGTCCCAGTTTGCCGGTCATTTCTTCAAATTTCTTCTTGCCCAGGTTATGGAACAGATGCGGGGGCTGCGCATACTTGATGTTGGGCTGGACCACACTGATGTCATCAGAAACGTGACCATTCGCCGCAAACACGTCCAGCAGGCCGTCGAGATCGTAATCGAAGAAGAAGACCGCGAAGGTCAGCGATTGCGCTGACATCTTGCCGATCCCGGAGGTGGCGGCCTCGTCGGAAAAAAGACCGTTTCCTTCATTGCGGTAGAGGGCCATACTTTCATTGGTGAAGTTACCGACGACGATACCCTGGCGACCAGACCCGTCATAGTCGCCCACATCCACTCCCATCCCGGCACGCGCGGTACCCGCTTCGCTGAAAGCCACTCCGGCGGTGACGGCTTCGTCGGTAAAGGTTCCGTTGCCGTTGTTCTTGTACAGTTTGTTTGGTTCAGTATCGTTAGCGACGAAGAGATCCATCCAGCCATCGCTGTTGTAATCCAGTAGCGCCACGCCCAGCGCTTTGGAGGTTGGATCTTCGAGTCCGGCACGCCGGGTGACGTTCTCAAAACGACCGTTACCCAGGTTGTGGTAGAGCGTGGGGCTCTGCCCTTGATATGACTGCGGGGTACAGTAAGTCTTGTTCTTGCCATCGAGAGAGCAGAGCTGATCCTGCGCCACCGACCATTCAACATAGTTAGCTACAAAAAGATCGAGTTTGCCGTCATTGTCATAATCAAACCAGACGGCGCTGGTTGAGAACCCGGGATCGCCGACGCCGGCGCGGGTCGTAACGTCAGCAAATTTTCCGCTTCCCAGATTGCGAAATAGGTGATTTGGACCTACGCAGGTGATATAGATATCTTCGTTCCCATCATTGTCGTAGTCAGCCACGGTGACCCCGATGCCGTACATCTCGACCGCGAGTCCGGCCTGCCGCGTAACGTCCGCGAACGTGCCGTCCTGATTGTTATGATAGAGTGCCATGAAAGTCTTTGGGGTTCTTCTTTCAGGCCAGGCAGTGGAATTAACGAGCAGGATGTCCTGCCAACCGTCATTATCAAAATCCAGAAAAGCGCAGCCGGAGCCGAGTGTTTCCGGCAGGTACTTTTTTCCAAAGGCACCACTGTTGTGCTTGAAATGTATGCCCGCCTGGGCTGACACATCCGTAAACTCGATGGAACCCGATGGCCGTGTGACTCGAGGCCCTGCCGCGGGTAATGGCGTTTGACTGGCAGAAGCATCCGGGCCATTTGTCGGACTTACTGCTGGTTGCTTACACGAAGTAAGCAGTAGGCCCATGAGTAAGGCAACTGCCACGCTACGATTGTACGAGACTCTGGTTTTCACTGTTTAAGAGCCAGCTGGAAACGCGTTGATACCATCAAGATAGCACATCGAATCCGCCCCGGTCCGGCAATTTCGGCGCAGGACAATGCTGCCAACGTCAGGGTCTGGAGTTGAATAAGGAGGTGAAGCCGTGGTCCCACCCAGGCACTCGCTTCCGAGCACGTGTCGTGCGACTATATTGAGGATCTCGATTGACTTTTGCCTGGGCAGGTTTTGAGCGCAACCAACCAATTATTCATGAATAACTTTCGTCACTACATATTCCCCTTTCTCCTGATTGCTATCCTCCTGTCAACTCTTTTTCCGATCACAAAATCTCTGGCCGGCCGGCAGCGAGCGCCACAGTCGAGTCCGGCATCTCGTGAAGGTGCTTACCGGGAAAATAATATCGGGGTGGCCCTGCTCGAACAATTCAAACATAAAGAAGCGGTGGCGGCTTTCAGGAGCGCTCTCAAGATTGAGCCGCGGCTGAACCTGGCGCAGATAAATCTCGCTATCGCGCTCTTCAACCTGCCCGACCTGCCTGCTGCACAGCGAGAAGCCGAAAAAGCGGCAACGCTGGAGCCTCAAGCGCCACAGCCTTATTACATGCTGGGCCTGATCGCCAAACTGCAGAATAACAACGACGACGCCTTTAGAGCTTTTCAAAAAGTGCTCAGCATCGATCCCAATGATGTCGGAACGAACGTCAACCTCGGCCAGCTCTTCTCTCAACAACGCAAGTTTCCGGAAGCGATCGCGGCCTTTCGTCTGGCGCTCGCGGCCGAGCCGTACAACGCGACGGCACTTTACAACCTCGGCCAGGCCCTGATGCGCTCCGGCCAGCCTGCCGAAGGCCAAAAGGTCACGGACCGGTTCAGACTTTTGCGTGAAAGTGGCAGCGCCACCACTATGGGACAGAATTATCTCGAGCAGGGTCGTTACGCCGAAGCCCTTGCATCTTCCGGTGCAGAACCCGAGCTCGTTGACCGCAATATCCCAGCTGTCTCTTTTACCGATGCGACCACGTCCCTGCTACCTACAAATGCGCTCAGCGGAACAATGGCGACCTCAGCCGCTCCAATTTGGGGACGCAGTTTCCAACCCGGCAGTTGGAAAAGCTCAACTCGGCAGGAGGTGGCGGAGGCCCTGGGCGGCAACGTAACTTTTTTCGACATGAACAGCGATGGTTATCTCGATCTGTGTTGGGTGGGTCCCGGTCGCCAGCGCTTGTTCCGGGGCTCGGCGAATGGATTCGTTGACGTCACCGTCCAATCCGGGGCTCTAGCCGCAAAATTCAGCGGCACGCCGGTGGGCGCCGTGGCAGGTGATTTTGATAATGACACCAAGCCCGATTTGTTCGTCATCCGCGATGGTGGGTTGTCCCTTTATCATAATGATGGCGCCGGCAAGTTCTCAGACGTAAGCGGTGCAGCGAACATTCCGGCCTACCCCTTTCTGCCGTCGTCAGTGGCTTTTGCAGACCTGGATCATGATGGCGACCTCGACGTTTTCATCGCGGGCCTCGCCGATCTCTCGCGTGGACCAGAGGCGGGATCTTCTGGTCTTTTCCCAGATGCTTTCCCTGGGGCTCCCAATCTTCTGTTACGAAACGACGGCAACGGAAAATTTACCGATGTTACTGCCGCGGCTAATTTGAATACGGTTGGACATGCCGTCGCCATCATCCCCACCGACTTCAATAACCGGCGCGATCTCGATCTGCTGGTCGTCAACTACGACAAAGCCCCCCTGCTCTACAGCAATCAGAGGGACGGGAGTTTTCGCGATGTCGCGAAGGATGTTGGTCTGGATATGGAAGGCCACTGGACCTGCGCCGCTGCTGGAGACGTTAACAAGGACGGATTTACCGACTTCTTACTGGGTCGGGCAGACGGACCGGCGCTGCTGTTGACCAGCAACGGCAAGGAAAGGTTTTTGACGCACTCGCTGGCGCAGGGATCGGAAGCGGCGCGCGCCGCACAGTTCTTCGACTATGACAATGATGGGTTGCTGGACTGTGTCATGCTTACGAAAGAGGGAGTCCGCGTCTGGCGGAACCTTGGCGACGGGTGGATGGATACAAGCCCGCAGTCTGTGTCTCCTGCCCTGGCAGCGGGAGGAAAGGGAACCGGACGCCTGCTCGGATCGGGAGATATTGACAACGATGGAGACACAGACATCCTCGTCCTTTCAGACCAGGGGTCTTTGCGGCTGGGACTAAACAACGGAGGAAATAAGAACCATTCACTGCGTGTGAATCTGACCGGGAAGGTCAGCAATCGCAGCAGTGTCGGCGCGAAGATAGAAATCCGCGCTGGCAGCCTTTTGCAAAAGCTTGAAACGAGCGCAGCGAGTCCGGCACCGGCGCCGGCTGATCTTCTTTTCGGACTCGGCCAACGAACGAGCGCCGATGCGGTGCGTGTTATCTGGCCGGCCGGCATCGTTCAGGCTGAGACTGAGATTGGCCGCATGACTTCCGCCCCGCCGCCTGCCAATAGATTTAATTCCTTGACTGTCAACATCACTGAACTCGATCGCAAGCCGTCCTCATGTCCTTATCTTTACGTCTGGAACGGAAAACGGTTCGAGTTCGTCACAGACTTCATGGGCGGCGGAGAGATGGGCTATCTGGAAGAACCCGGTCGCCACAACACGCCCGACCCAACCGAATATGTAAGACTGCCCACCGGGCAGTTGCAGCCTCGTCAGGGGCGATACGAGTTGCGTGTGACCAACGAGTTGGAGGAAGCACTCTTTGCCGACCAGTTCCAGTTGGTTGTCGTGGACCATCCCCGCGGGGCTGAGGTCTATCCAAACGAGGGAATGACAGATCCGCCTCGGCCTTTCAGGCTTTTCGCAACGCACGCACCACATGCGCCGCTGGCGGCTGTTGACGATCATGGCCATGACGTTCTCCCGCGCATCGCCGTCATGGACCGGCAGTATCCTGACGACTTTCTGCGGGATCGCATCCGCGGCTACGCCGCTGATCACACCCTGACGATGAAGCTCGGGAACGATGAGCCAGCCGGTTCCGCTTCGTCCACCCAGCGCATGATCCTGCTGCTGACGGGTTGGACCGATTACGCCTGGTCCAGCGACAACGTCGCGGCCGCCCAAAGCGGCAAGAGCCTGACGTTGCCCGCGCTGCAGGTGAAAGATCACTTGGGACAATGGCGCACCGTCATCACCGACATTGGCATTCCCGTGGGACGGCCGCAAACCGTGACCGTCGATCTGACGGGCAAGTTTCTCAGTCCGAGTCGCGAGGTCCGCATAGTCACTAACATGCGGATTCTCTGGGACCAGATTCTGGTGGACACGTCGGACACGCAAACTCCGCTACGGCTGACACGTCTCGATCCTGTCAGCGCGAACCTGCGCTGGCGTGGCTTCTCAGAAGAAACAACGCCCGATGGCCGCGAACCCTTCGGCTACAACTACGAAAAAGTCTCGTTCACTTCACCCTGGAAAGTGATGCCGGGTCGCTATACACGCACAGGCGGCGTGCGCGATCTACTCCTCAAGTCTGACGACATGTTTGTTATAGCTCGACCGGGAGATGAGATCAGCCTGTCGTTCGATGTTGCTGCCTTGCCAACGTTACGGACCGGCTGGAGCCGTACATTCATGCTGTATGCTGACGGATTCAGCAAGGAGATGGACATCAACTCCGCCAGTCCGGATCAAGTGTCGCCATTGCCTTTCCATGGCATGACCAGGTATCCCTATACGGCCCCTGAAAAGTACCCCCTGACCGCTGCCCGCCGTGCCTACATCGCCAGGTACAACACGAGATTGGTCACGGCTCAGGTACCCTCAATTGATACGCTCTTATCCCATGCGCCTAGTCCGCGTTGAGAACGGAATCGGCACGGCGCACGGAAGGGTCAAAGCCCTTACTCCCCGGCCTCATCTATTTTCTTTCTTGCGAGCCTTGGGTGTCGGCCGGCGCTTCCTGGCAGAGATCGCCTTCACAACTGAAATGACACGTTTAGGCGTTTGCGGTGGCGGGTCGCCCAGTTTGCGCGCCTCTGCGAGCGCAATCCTCGCTGCCCGGCGGAGATAAGAACGCAGTTCCGGACGAGAGAGATCAGCGTACCTTCGGATCGCTATGTGACGAATCTGATTACCAGAGCCCTCGAGCATGCCCTTCGGATCCGGCAGGCTGGCGCCAGAATTGAAACCGAGATTTACGTGCTTTGAATAGACAGCGAGGTGGCAAATGCCATCGCTCAGTCGCGCGGTTGGGCCATAGCCAATCGCTACCGCGCTGTAGGCGTCATAGATATTTTCGTGGCAGGGCGCCAGCTCTTCGAGTATTAGTTGGCGCAGACCGAGGGCAAGTTTCCGAATCGCCGGATCATACGGCTTCAGAAACTTGACGAGATCCTTTGGTGTTGAAAAAGCCAGGAGTTCCTCCGCCGGCAAATTAGTTGAATCAGTGACTATCAAAGACCTTTGCCCAGGGCATTCGGATTTCCTTATTCGCAGCGTCAGGCCTTATCACAACCCCGCGCATTCACTCCATCGACGAATCACGCTGTCAGCCGGGACCGGCGAACCCGTCGTTTGGATAACAGGCTGGGAAAGACTAGAATGCTCACAACCCCCTGTTAGACTAAATTAGATTTGAGCAGGCCGGCAAGGTTGGCCGGGGAGGCTATTGCATGAAAAAGTTTTTGGTTGTTTTATTGATTCTGGCTACGTTTGCGTTATGCGTGCCGGATCTTTCGGCGCAAACGCGTCGGCATCGACGGCGATCATTCTGGCGCAAGCACCGGGATAAGATCACAGTTGTGGGCACTACCGCCGCAGGAGCGGCCGTCGGGGGTATCGCGGGGGGCAAAAAGGGAGCGCTGATCGGCGCGGGTGCGGGCGCCGGAGGTGGAGCGATTTACACCTACAAGCTACGTAAGCGTCATCGTCGTCACCGGCCGCGCTAATCTCACGACCATAAGCTTAGCCGCGGATGGCGGGAAAAAGACTGATCTGAATGACAAATTCAGGTAGCTCTTATTCCCGTAATCCGCGGCTATTCTCTGCCTACTGGCATTCGACGTTGCTGTGAGTCACCACCGAACTGAAGCGCTGTTGGTATTCAGTCGAGGTGATGAACGAGCAGACCATTGCGTGCTGTCTGGGAACGTCTCTTAAGGGTGCGCCGTTGACCTGGCCCAGCCAGAAAAGGAAGCCGGGAATGTCCGGATTACGCCGCAGGTAGCCGAAGTACTGCGTCGCCACAAACGCGCGGTTATACTCGGAATCGATAAATGTCCGGTTGTTGATGGGATTGGTTTGCTGGTTGTCGTCGGCAATCCTGTAGATAACCGCTGCGCGTCCGCCCTGATTGAAGAGATCGATTAGCGCTTGACGTTGTGACATTAAATCGGCGCCGACCTCCCCCGAAAGAGTCAGCAGGACGGCATCCACGAATTCCGCCCCACTCAGGCTGGCAGAATACTTCGCCACGAAAGCCGGCCGCTGCACAAATGCAGTCGCCAGATCCAACTGCGTTTGCGCCAGATTAGAACCGCCCTTAACGCGCGCTCGATCCAAAGCAAAGACGAGGTAGCTTGGTATCTTCTTTTCTTCGCCTGGATATTGGGCGTTGGGAAAAGGATTCGGAAACGGTTGATTGTTCCCAAAAGCAGCCCGGTACAGTCGATAGACATACGCGCCCGTCTGTTGATACTCCTGCTCGTAGAAAAAGGCGTTTGACACGTCAACGCGTTTAGTGCGCAGGCAAGCTTGATCTGTGCCGCATTGCGCGATCTGGCCGCTCCAATAATCCAACCCTGGCTGATCGGGTACGCGACTGAGAAAATCGTAATAGTGCTGGCGCACAAAAAACACGGCGTCATCAATCGGGTTAGCGGTCGGCACCGACATGTCGTTGTCTTCGATGACCAAAGATGCGACAGCGGGCTCGGCGGTCTCGGCCCCGATCGAATTTGCCAGTGACAGGTTTACGGTTCTGTTGCCGTCAAGATAGGCATTGTCGATAATTAGCACGCGAAAAGTCTTACTGGCTTCCCCGACCGCGAAATTCAACGTTCCAGCAGCAAGGCTATAGTCACGCTTCTGATTGGCAGTGCCATCGAAGGTCGAGAATTCGACAGTCGCAGTCCCGGAAAGATCTCCCGCTCGCGTCACACTAATCTGAACGCTCCCGGCACCTTCAGAAGCGTTATAGGAACTATTGGTGAAGTGAATCTGGTTGGAAGACGGACTTATCCTGGCAACGAAAACTTCTTCACCGCCATGGCTTGTAGATTGATAAGGCGCCGCTAACGGAAAATCAGACGAGGTTGTGTCGCCTGTGAGGTAGGCACTGCCCGCGGAGTCCAGCGCAATGCCAAGCCCCTGATCAAAATTGCCACCACCGAGTCGGGTTGAGTAAAGCAACGAAGAACCAGTCGGATGCAACTTGGCGACAAAGGCATCGTCAGTGGTTCCGGCCCCGTTGGCTAACTGATTTACCTGCGGGAAATCGCTGGAGGAGGTGACGCCGGTGACGAACGCACTTCCCTGCGCATTTACGGCGACAGCAAAACCCTGGTCGTTGAAACGGCCCCCCAAGTAAGTTGAATAGACCAAAGAGGAGCCGGCGCTGTTCAGCTTTGTTATGAAGGCATCTTGCGAATTGAACGGCGCGCCAGCTGATGGCAACGGGTTCATTGTGGGGAAATTGGTAGAACTGGTTTCACCGACAACGTAAGCGTTCTCCTGTGCATCTACCGCAATGCCCCAAGCCCTGTCAGGACCGTCTCCTCCCAGATAGGTGGAATAGATAAACGCCGATCCCGTGCTATTGACTTTCGCCACAAAAGCCTCATCACCCGAAGCGCTATTCGATTGCAAAGGATTTGTGGTTGGCAAATTCAGCGAGGTGGTATAACCGGCGATATAGGCATTGCCGCTGCTGTCAACCGCAATGCCGTTAGCCACATCGATGCGGGTCCCCCCAAAAAACGTTGCATAAATTTGGGCTGTGCCGGCTGGATTAATCATGGAGATAAAGACGTCTGGACCGCCATTTGTCCCCGCGTAAAGACTAGCGGGATTCGCCGGGTCGATCAGTAATGCGTTCACAATGGTCGCGGCATACCCACTGCTGGTCAGGCTCCAGCTTGTGCCACCGTTGCTGGATTTGTAGATGCTTGTGGACGTGCCGTAATAAACCGTTGCTGAATCGATCGGATCTATGGCCAGTGCATTAACGGTCGCAATGTTTCCACTCGGCGAAATATTCGACCAATTAATACCGCCGTCTGTGCTCTTGAAGATACCGCCAGTACCACCGGCATAGACTACTGCAGGGTTAAGCCGATCGACGGCGAGACTTCGAATAGTGTTTCTAAGGCTGGTATTTGGCGCAAGCCAGGTCACGCCGGCGTCGGTGCTCTTGTAAACACCTCTGTTGCTGCCAGCGTACACAACGCTCGCATTCGCAGGGTCAACCGCCAGAGTAATAGCCAGGCTGGCGCTGGTCAGGTTGCTGCTGGTCCAGCTACCCGCAGCATCTGTTGATCGAAAAACTCTGCTTCCTGCCCCACACGCATAGAGGTTGCTGGTATTGGACGGACTTATGACAACGCTGCTCGTGAACATTGGCGTTATGCCGGTGCTGCTGGAGACAAAATGGTCGCCGCCATCCAAACTCTTGTATATACCTCCATTTGTCGCAGCGTAAATAATCATTCGGTTGGTAGGGTCGACAGCCACCTTGCTGACCGCGCCGGAACTCTGAGGGAGACCGATAACACTCCAGCCAGCTCCGCCATTGGTGCTCTTGAACACGCCGGTATCAGTGCCTGCATAAAGAATTGCTGAGTTTGTGGGATCGAAGGCAATCCCGTTTACGGTTACGCCGATCAGGCCCGCATCACTGGTGTTCCAATGTGCGGCCCCGTCCGAACTCTTGAAAAGAGCGTTGCCGGACTTGGTGCTCTGAATCGGATTTGCAACCGGAAAGTCTCTTGAACCGGTTTCGCCCGTGACATAAGCGTTATCATTCTGATCCAGCGCTATGCTGTAGCCGGCATCGTACGCGGAGCCTCCGAGGTAGGTGGAATAGACCAGTGCCGAGCCGGAGCTGCTTAGCCTGCTCACAAATACTTCGAGACTGCCTCCCAGGGTTGAGTCCAAGGGGTTCAATAATGGGAAGTCGTTCGAATTGGTTTTGCCGGTGACAAAAGCGTTGCCGGTTGAGTCTACGGCAATGCCATAAGCTGTGTCTGAGCCACTGCCGCCCAGGAAGGTCGAATAAACTACCGCCGAGCCGGACGGATTGATCTTAGTGACATACGCATCCAAATCTCCATGCTGCGTCGAGCCCAGATTGGGAAAATCCGTTGAAAACGTTTGCCCCGTGACATAAGCATTGCCAGCCGAATCGACCGCTATAGCAAAGCCGAATTCATCGTCTGTGCCGCCCAGATAAGTGGAGTAAGCAAGGACCGGATCAATCACCAGCGGCAACCCTTTATCGTATCGCCCAACGCGAAAGGCGAGCTCGTTTCCCGCAGTCAATACATAGCGGCTGGCGACACTTTGCCGTTTGCCTCCCACCTGCTGATAGCTCTGAGGCTTGAGAAAGCTGACGG
Organism: Pyrinomonadaceae bacterium; assembly: GCA_036726305.1. Classification (GTDB taxonomy): domain Bacteria; phylum Acidobacteriota; class Blastocatellia; order Pyrinomonadales; family Pyrinomonadaceae; genus JAOAPY01. The sequence continues at coordinate 90,251 of DAIMCP010000001.1, forward strand.
TCCCGATCGGAGTTATCACTTTCAAATCTCCACGAGCATCGAGCCGGAGCTTAGCTCCCGAAAAATCCAGACGGATGATTCCTGGATCTGCCCCAGGCGCAATTTCAAAGTCGTACTCCAGTTGTCGTTGATTGCCGTAATACAAGAGGTCCACACCAGGGTAGACATTGTCCTGGCGCACCCTGGAGAAGGTAGGCACATTGGTCTGCCACTCTGCCACATTCCTTCCGTGCAGGTAATTTACTTTGCCCGGCAATTCTTCCACTCCTACGATGTGAGAGCCGGGGCCAGCATTTTTTAGGCGCATCGAAACTGCACATGAATCTCGCAGTGGAGGTTCGGACTGTGCGGTTCGCTGGCTCTGACTGGTTCCTGCCGCGGTCCTGTGCAGGGAAAAAACAGCGCCTTGCCTCGTGAGAAACAATCCGTAACCCGGACCGTGCGCAACGAAACTAACGCCGGGATCAGCCTGGCCCTGATTCGCCACGAAGCTCATAGGCAATTTGGCGTAGGCGTCGCGGTCAACGTCAGGAGCCTTCTTGTTTTTCGCGGCGCTTCCCGCTGAGTGTGGCAATGAGCGCGCGGCGCGCGCCCCTTCGGCCAGCCAGCCCCCGCCCGTAGAATCAAGCAGTACGGAGGCCATCAGCACAATGGCCAACGTAATTGCCGACAAAGCAGCGCAACCCTTAGAGGCAGCGTGTGGGTGAGAATTCATATCGTTCCTTTCCAGGCGCTCTCTCAAAGCAGAGCTCTTAAGATCTCTATTTGGTTAAGACACTGAAACTCCTTTGGCGAGTTGGAATTTGCCAGCGCAGCTAAAAAGTGGATTGCGCAGGAAGGCGCGGTTCATTCGTCTGGACAAACAGCTGAGCGGGAGGGAGTCGGTAGTGAAAAAGGTAAGGATGGTAATTCCCCGCTTTCCTTGTTCTTCCGGGAGGACTTGACCCTGCTCGACTAAGAACTCGAATGCGGGAGGACTGTTCCGCCATGTCGCTGGTTGCGAAGTCCAGTCGCCGCAATTGAGGGTGTTCCGGCAGCTGCCTGTATACTAGAAAAACGAGCTTGAGACAATACTGAGCGCGAAAGATTCCGCGTTATTTGCGCCCAGTCAAAGCGACGGTTTGCCGGCTTTTCGCTAACAATGCGTGCAGAACCAACGACTGGTATCATAACCGCATCGTAAACCGGTGTTTTGCTGGACTGCTGTGATTTTTTGAAGGGTTTTTGCTTTATGCAACGTTTTCTTTTACGCATCGCTTTTTTGAGCCTCACGATTTTGTCTGGCCAGTGGTTTCCCCTGGCCACTGTGAGTGCCCAAACGCCTGCGGGCGACGTCGTGATGGTGCTTTCTTTTGAAAACACCTCAAATCGCCCCGAGTACAACTGGGTTGGTGAAAGTTTCGCCGATTCGCTCACCGAGCTACTGCATAAACCCGGATTGATGGTGGTCTCAGGTGATGAACGAGCCCTCGCCTATCAGCGGGTGGGTTTGCCGGAAACCATGATCCCCTCACGAGCAACCTCGATCAAGCTGGCCCGCGAAGCGAAAGCCACAATGATCGTGCTGGGAACGTATACAGTCACACCGCCACAGGAACTGGAACCAAAGTCCGCTAAAGCAAAGGAGAAGGACAAGTCTTCGGCTGAGGCCTATGTACAGGTCACAGCGCGTGTGATCAAAGTCAACGAAGGCCGGACCCTGGGCGAGGTCCTCGACGGAAGCTGGGCCACGCGCCAATTCGATTTCGGCGGTGCGCTGACGACGTTGCAAAACATTCAGGGCCGTTTGGCCTACCAGATTCTTTATCAACGCGACCGCGCCCTGCCGTACTCGCAGAACCAGTTGGTCCAGGAAGCAACCAAGATACCGCCCCAGGCTTTTGAAGCTTACGTAAAAGCCGTGCAGATCGATGAACGCGATGAGAAGCGCGTTAATTATTTGAAGAACGCGCTGCGGCTTTATGCCGACTCCAATGGCGGCGCCGTCTATTCGCAGGCCGCGTTTGAGCTGGGTCGCTTCTACCTGCTTGATGGCAAATGGAAAGATGCCACCGAGTATTTCACCAAGCTGCAGAAGAAAGAGCCACACTATACCGAGGCTGCGTTCTATGCCGGCCTGGCGTATTCGAAACTGGGCGATTGGGGACGAGCAATGGCGGCGCTGGTGCCTCTGGCCAACGAATCGCCTTTGATTGGGGTCTATAACAATGCCGGAGCGGTATCTGTGTACGCAGCGCGAGAGCAGAAAAAAGACAAGGAACAGGAACGCCAAAGACTGCTCGCCCAGGGGCTCACCTTTCTCCAGCGTGCCGCTGAGTCCTCACCCGACGATTCAATGGTCCGTTTCAACTATGCCTATGCCTTGTTTCTCTCCAATAGGTTTATTGAAGCTGCCGATCAACTTCGGCCTGTGATCACTTCGGATCCGCGCGATGGGCAGGCCTACTTCATCTTTGCCAAGGCCCTGGAGAAGCTCGGCAAAACCGAAGGCGCAGAGGCTGCAGATAATCAGGCCCGACGCTACCTGCAAACCTACGCGAAGTGGCAGGATGAATGGCAAAAATCTCAGACGACTTCGAAACTCACGTTGCGTATGCGTGACGTTCTCAACCTGGATGACATTACCGACTTGGCGCGGAAGACCTCGGCGACGGCTGATGCCGCAACGGCGAATCAGGACTTGTTAGCTAAAGCGCGCGAGCTTTACCAGGCCGGTCGCGACGACGAGGCGTTGCCTGAGCTTCATCGCGTGGTCATGATCGAACCAACGAATGCCGAAGCATACTTGATGAGCGGTCGGATCAACCTGCGTCGCGGAGATCAGGAAGCGGCCATTGCCGCATTAAAGACAGCAATCTTCTGGGATCCCAAATTGATTGACGCTCACATTCTGCTGGGGAAAATTTTTCTTGAACGCGGTGATCGCGGTGAAGCTACCAAGTTTGCGACCAGCGCGATTGGGATCGATCCCAATAACCAGGAAGCGATTGCTCTTAAGCGCCAGGTCACAATGGGCGGTAATTGAAGGCTCGGTTTTGGCCCGGTCGCTTTCATCAATGGCGGCCTCAAGGGCCGCGATGCAGGATATGATTGTTCCCCTTTCGTTGGTAGCGTTGACGTCGCTGCTCGTCGTCCTGTTCATCGCTGCACTTTCGCGCCACAAGAAATCAGCGCCGGGTGCTTTGAAAGTCATCGGTGCAACAGGTCAGGTGGATTCCACACTCGCACCAGAAGGATCAGTAATCATCAACGGTGAACTGTGGCGTGCGAGGATTGAAGCTGGAGTCTTGCCGGCCCCTGCCAGGGTGCGAGTCATAGGCCTTCATGGACATCTGCTACTCGTAGCGCCCTTGTCCGAAAAGCTTTAGCTTGTCGACCTGTCCAGCAAACTGTTCGCTGTTTTGTCGAGTTTGTCGGAGCCACTTTCCTAACGCCTAATCGAACCCAGATTCCAGAAAAACTTTTTCGTGGCATGCGATGTGCTGAGGGGTAAGCCGGCACGCACGGAAGATGAAAGCGATCGACCGTGCCCCGCCGCCACCTATCCTATGAGCGCCGCCTGCCGCTGCGCCATCTGCCCTCCGAGCAACCCTTCAGTGCTCCTTCCGAAATGTGAACCCGGCCAGCAATGGCTGGGTTCTCCCGCGTTTGGGAGACGAATCAATCTCAGAGCGCGACCTGAATGTTCAAAACCTCTAATACTCAATGACCTTGCAATTCCAGAAAAAAGTTTTCGGTGGCACAAAACGTGCTGAGGGATACATCGGCACGCACGGAAAGCTTGAAAGATAGTTGCACGTGCCCCCGCCGCCTCCTCCCCTCTGAGCGCCGCCTGCCGCTGCGCCAGCCGCCCGCCGAGCATCCCTATAGAAATCACACCGATATGCGAGCCCAGTCAGAAATGATTGGGCTCTCCTGCTTTAAATGGCGATGGCCTACCATCGCAGCGCGTGAACAGCACGACCGTAGACGCTCAATACCCTGATAGTTCCACAAAATCTGTTGTGGCACACCATATGCTAAAGAACATGTCGGCACGCACGGAAGACTTGAAACAGTTGAAAGTGCCCCCGCCGCCTTCTTTTCTCTGAGCGCCGCCTGCCGCTGCGCCAGCCGCCCGCCGAGCAGCCCTACAGTATTCACTCCAAACTGCGAACCCAGTCAGAAATGACTGGGTTCTCCTGCATTTTGCTGCACTATTTTGTCGCACTCTATTTTCTTCCGACCCCGGGAGTTCACTGAATATCACTAGCTGGGTGGCGATAATCGAGGTCAAGATTCGTCAACCGTACGCGTCAACGCGACGAAATTTGTCACTTGGCGGTGACGTTTTCTGTCGTTTAGACCGACTTGACCAAACCTTTTGCGTCAGACTGACTGCGCGAATGACGCAAAGCAAGATTTATTTTGCTGCTGCAGATCCTGGAAGTTTAGGCTGTCATTCCAGGAATCACTTGAGGTCAGTTGCAGATCTCTTTTTCCCTCAGTAGCCCGATCCCGGGCCATTTCTTGGTCCCAGAGCAGCGCACTCACATGTTGATTCCCTGATGCTCTGGTAAACTCACCCCGATGGCGGCAAGCACGCGTTTGAGCAATTGGCGGAATTGGGGATTGGCGCTGCTTTCTCTCCTGCTGCTGGTACTCGCCTTTCCAAACTTTCATCTCTGGCCTTTGGCCTGGATCGGATTGGTTCCGCTGCTGCTCGCAATTGGGCAACGCCCCAGCGCAAGACGTGCGTTCCTGCTCGGCTGGGTGACAGGCAGCGGCTTCTTCTATGCAACCTGTTACTGGTTGACCTACTCAATGATCCGCTACGCAGGAATACCTGCAGCGCTCGCGTTTGCCCTGCTCGTCCCGGGAGCGGCCCTACTGGGTTTGTTTCCCGGAATATTCGCAATGGCCCTGGCACGTCTGGTTCAAACACGCGGCGTTGCCCTGCTCTTCGCTGCTCCGTTCTTATGGGTCTCCCTGGAATGGCTGCGACTCACCGTGACCGGTCAGTTGTGGAATGCGATCGGATACTCACAGGCGTTTCATCCCTTACTGATTCAGACAGCAAGCATCGGTGGGGTATACGCGATTGGTTTCTTGATTCTCGTCGTCAACGCAGCGGTGGCATTTGCGCTCACGCGACGAACAGCCCCAGCAATCAAACAGGCGCTGCTTGTGATTACGGGAACAGCAGCATTGGCCGGAGGAGTGACCTTCCCTAAAAATTTCCAGGCAGCTGGCGGCAGCGATCAGGCGCCTCTGGAGATCGTGGCGCTCCAGCCAAATGTGCCAATGGAGTTCAATAAAACTCAGCAGGAGCTGGACGGACTACTTAATCGCCACCTAAGTCAAAGCGAAGCGGGCTTGAACAGGGTGCAGAGCAACGGGCCTCGCCTTGTGATCTGGCCCGAATCGCCGATGTATTTCACCTATGGCAATGATCAGGAACTGCGCCAACGCCTGGCCAGGTTTACCACGCAGAATCACGTTTCACTGCTGCTTAACTCTCAGGAACAAGCCGTCAACGATAGTCCCTACAACTCCGCCCTCCTGATTAATGAAGAAGGTCGCCTCACGGCACAGTATGATAAGATTCGTCTGATGCCGTTCGGCGAATACGTTCCCTTGCCACGGTGGCTGCCGGGCGCGGACCGTGTCACAGCGATTGTGGGAGGATTTTCTCCGGGCAAGCGCTTCACCCTTATGCCAGTTGGCAACATGCACGCAGGGGTTTTTATCTGTATCGAATCGGCGTATCCCTGGATTCCCCGGACGTTGGCAAATGAAGGCGCGGACGTGCTGATCAATATTTCGAATGACGGGTATCTGGGACCAACGCCGGTGATGCACCAGCACCTGGCGAATACAATTCTTCGCGCCGTCGAGAATGGCCGTCCTGTGCTGCGGGTCACGAACACGGGCATCAGTGCGTATATAGATGCAGACGGCAACCTCAGGGACACAACCGGTGGTTTTCAGGAAGCCGTTAGAAACTGGACCGTCTCAGAAAGAGGACACAGCCGGACATTCTATACCAGGCACGGTGACGTGTTTGTTGGCCTATGCAGTTTGATTAGCGTGTTGTTGCTTGGTTTGACGCTCAGAGCGCGGCACTGAACGAGTTTGCAGGAGTTGAATTACTAATGACTGAACCATTATCCATCCAGGAATTAAGATCATCATATGAAGAGTTGAGCCAGCGTGTCGAACAACTCGGGAGGTTTCTTTGATGTTCCAGCCCGCAGTGAGGAATTAAAGTCCATTGAAAGCCGGGCTTCGGCGCCGGACTTTTGGAACGATCAGGAACAGGCACAAAAACTATTGCAGGAACGGAGCCGGTTAGAAGCAAAAATTCAGCGGCAGGGTCAGTTTGAATCTCAGATTGCGGATGCTGGCGTGTTATTTGAATTCGCCGCCGAAGATGAAGATTCGCTCGGCGAGTTGAGGGCCTTGCTGGGGAGACTCGATCACGACGTAAGTCTGGCAGAAACCGCGATGCTGCTGTCGGGAGAGAATGATCAGCTGAATGCGATTTGCACGGTGCACCCTGGCGCCGGTGGCACTGAATCTCAGGATTGGGCTGAGATGCTCCTGCGGATGTATTTGAAGTGGGCCGAGCAGCGGGGCTTCAAGACCGAGGTCATCGATTATCAGCCGGGTGAGGAAGCCGGATTGAAAAGCGTGACTTTCAGAGTTGAGGGTGAATACGCGTATGGCCTTTTGGCCGCCGAAGCCGGCGTGCATCGTCTGGTTCGCATCTCTCCCTTTGACCAGGCTGCGCGGCGCCACACTTCTTTTGCTTCACTTTTTGTTTCGCCTGAGATTGATGAAAATATCGAAGTCGAAATATTCGATAAGGATTTGCGCGTTGATACCTATCGCGCAACAGGAGCCGGCGGACAACACATCAACACTACCGATTCGGCCGTGCGCATTACCCATCTTCCCACCGGGACCGTCGTTCAATGTCAGAATCAAAGGTCACAGCATCAGAATCGCGCGGTAGCTATGCAGGTATTGCGTTCGAAACTTTATGAATTGGAAGTCGAAAAACGACGACAGGAAACGGCCGAGCTGGAGGCCAACAAAGCTGACATTTCCTTTGGTTCGCAGATCCGCAATTATGTGCTTGCCCCTTATCAGCTGGTAAAGGATGCGCGCACAAAACTCGAGCGGGGAAACGTCGACGCCGTGCTGGGGGGCGACATCGACGACTTTATCAAGGCCTTCCTTTTATTGAAGAAGGCAGCCTAGGACAGCGCTCGCATTGAGCTGGAGTCTTTGATGGCCACGACACAAATGGAAGACAAACCCAGAGTCCTGACGCCAAGGAACTCTCGCCTTAACGAAATTGTCGCGATCCTTCTTTCGGCCCTGGGATTGTTACTGGCGCTTTGCCTGGTCTCAGCCGCTTTCTATCCCAACGATCCTTCCTGGAATTCTGCAGGCCAAAGCGAGACACACAACCTTACTGGGCCGATTGGCGCCAACGTGGCCGCGCTCTTGTTCCAATTCATAGGTCTGGCCGCTTATCTGCTACCGATTTTGTTTTTTGCCGCTGCCTGGCGCCAGTTCAGGACGCGCAGTATCCGCGCTCCCCTGTTGCGGGTTATTGGCTTGCTCATGCTCGTGCTGGCGGCGTCGGCATTGCTCTCAATTTCGAACCTGCATCCGCTGTTCGACGAGAGCGTCCCTCCCGGCGGGCTGGCCGGCGCTCTGGTCTCGCGAGTCCTGGCAAGTGGCTTGAATACGGTGGGTGCGACCGTGCTGCTGCTGGCAGTCGCCGCGACCGGCTTGCTCCTGACCACCAACTTCTCGTTCATAGATTTCTATTATCGCGTCCTCGAATCATTGGGCACTCGGCTGGCGTTTCTCAAGTTGCTGCCTGAGAAGCTGCGGGCCTGGCGTGTCAGCAGACGCGAGCTGGCCCTCCAGCGAAAGGAAGCGAAACAAGCTGCCAGGGCGGAATTGGAAGCGGCCCGCCAGGCTTTGAAACAGCCGGCCGGTCTCTCGCCCAGCGAGCGTGTGGCCGAGTTCATGAACGCAAGTAGCCAGGCCACTGCTCGTGACACCACCGTAATTAGAGGTGAAGCAGAGGTGATCGAGGCCGCCGCCCCGATGGCCCTGGGAGCGGCTGCGGGAGCTCAGCAAACCAGCACGATTGAAGCACCCCGAAGACCAACGAATGGAAGCACCGGGCGCAAAAATGCCGTCGAAGACGACGACGTAGAAGAGATGGTCAAGGGCGTCTCGGTGCTGCGCAAAAAGGCAGAGGCACCCCCCAACGGTAAACTGCCCTTTGATGCAGATCGGGCGCGTCGCCCCTCCTATTCAGATTACACCCTGCCTCCAATCGAATTTCTCAACGAAGCACCGCCCCACAGCGAACAGGCGGACGCCGAGTTGCTGGCCATTGCCACGCGTTTAGCCGAAAAGTGCAAGGAGTTCAACGTTACTGGCCAGATCAAACACATCTGTCCCGGTCCGGTCGTAACCACTTATGAATTCAAGCCCGATCCGGGGGTGAAATACTCGCGCATCACCGGCCTCTCGGAAGACCTCTGCCTGGCCCTAAAAGCGGAATCGATCCGCATCGATCGGATGCCGGGTAAGCCGCACGTGGGCATTGAGGTGCCCAATCCACGACGCGAGACAATTTTTCTGCGTGAAGTTATTGAGTCGCGTCCCTTTCGCGAGTCCGCATCGAAATTGACAGTGGCGCTGGGCAAGACAATCGACGGTCTGAACTACGTCGCCGATCTGACCAAAATGCCGCATCTCCTGATTGCCGGAACTACGGGGGCAGGTAAATCAGTTGGCGTCAATGCGTTGATCGTGTCAATTCTTTACCGCGCTCGGCCGGATGAAGTTAAGTTCATCCTGATCGATCCCAAGCGGCTCGAACTCGGCCTCTATGAGGACATCCCGCACCTGATAACGCCCATCATCACCGATCCCAAGGCCGCTTCGCGCTCGCTGAAGTGGGCGGTTTCAGAGATGGAACGACGCTATCGCGAACTGGCCGGCTGGGGTGTTCGCAATATCGATGGTTACAATAACGAAATCATGCGCCGCAACCTGGTGCAGGAGTACGACGACACGGGCGAACCCTGGAAGCCCTTGCCCTACATCGTCATCATCATTGACGAATTGGCAGACCTGATGATGACCTCGGGACGCGAGGTCGAGGAATCGATCACGCGCCTGGCCCAGATGGCCCGCGCCGTTGGCATTCATCTGGTGCTGGCAACCCAGCGACCCTCAGTTGATGTAATCACCGGTTTAATCAAGGCCAACTTCCCTTCGCGCATTTCCTTCCGCGTGTCTTCAAAGGTTGATTCCCGCACCATTGTCGATACCAACGGCGCTGAGCAACTACTGGGACGTGGTGACATGCTGTTTTTGCCCCCAGGCACTTCGCGCCTGGTGCGCGTGCACGGCGCTTACCTCGATGAAGGCGAAATCAACAAGATCGTCAGTAATGTCAAAGCCCAGGGCGCGCCGGCCTATGACACGACCATCACCCAGTCAGAAGAAGAGGCGCTCGGTCTCAGCGACATGGATGGCGACCGCGATGAGATGTTCGAAGAGGCCCTGCGGATTTGTGTGGAGATGAAAAGAGCATCGACGTCCGTCCTGCAAAGGCGTCTGCGGATTGGCTACGGCCGCGCCGCTGCGATTCTGGATATGATGGAGCGTGACGGACTGATTGGCCAGGCTGATGGCTCACGACCGCGACCAGTGCTGGGCAGGGCCTATGAGATGATTGCCGAATGGGATGAACAAGGCGACCTGGAGTAGCAGAGATGTTTGGTCTTTGCGCATGCATGTAGGGATCAGCCCTTTGGCGGTCTTAATTCAACCTGGATTTTCAGCTTCTCCTTTCCTGGCGACGGAAGGCTACGTCACTTGCAACACTTACCGCACAACTTTCCACACACCCTGTGGAAAAGTCTGTGAACAATTTCAAAATTTTAACTGGAAGCTATTGTTGCGTTTGGACTTCTAGCAAAATGCACACTGGAGCGGCGCGCCCTTAAAGTCTTCACAAACATTTGTTTGCATGTATGAAACAAAGTTTCCCGCTCGGCTTTGGGAGATCAAGTTTAGCTAAACGCGGTGACGGTTAATCAGGTGGAACTGCGCCGCTGTTTTGTGCGCACTGCGGCTTTGTGTCTGACGAAATCGTCGCCTCGTGCCATGCGATACGAGGTTTCGTGCCTTCGTGACTACATTACCGCCGAATACCCAGTTGGTGCGCCGGACTCTTCTTGACTAACAGGTCAGGTGGAGTCTATAAGGATCTGGTTCGCAGGACCCAAAGATCCCGTAGTTCCCGCATACCTTCGCATAAGTAACAGGGAGTTTAAGCTTGTCATCTCAAATTGAGCCTTCGGATAATTCCGCCACGGGCGTCTGTAGCAACAATGAGGCGCTTTCATTTTCGACTCTGGTGGAAACCCTCACTGCTCAAGCAGTTCCTCCTTCACTGAAACAGCTTTACAACTGGCTCGAAAACACAACTATCTCTGCGGACGAACTGCAGCCTTACATCGGTTTTAAGGAACGCACCTACTGGCGGCATTTGGTTTGTCGAAATGAAGCAGTGGAAATGCTCGTGCTCTGCTGGAAACCTGGTCAGCGCACCGTAATTCACGATCACAATGGATCGGTTGGTGCGGTACTAGTGCAGCAGGGGGTGCTGTGGGAAACGACCTTTTCCTTCGACGAACATAAAGGCTTACGCTATTGCTCAGTTGGCGAACAACAAGTCGGGGCAGTGACCGGCGTCGACGTACCAGATATTCACCAGCTGGGAAATCCCGATGTCAGTGAACAGGATCTAATCACGATCCACATCTATTCCCCACCCCTCGGTGTTCTGCACACCTACAAGCCCGGCAGTGCGGACATTGAACTCTACACTCCCACCGATTAGGCATCGCCTGGTTGAAAGACGCAGGTCGTTACTGGTATTGGCGGTGCGCCTCGCCCTCTCATTCTGTTGGAAAGCTGGTGACGTCTACCAACGCCTCATTTAAGGAATGTCGCCACGCGCAAGTCTGCGCCATCGGTAGAGACCGTTATCGTTCCCCGCTGACCGGTTGTCATTACCTCGGCGCCGCCCGCGCGCCAACGTTCGATGACTTCCGTGGCGGGGTGCCCAAACATCGACGTCAGGCCAACGGAGACTACCGCCAGGCGCGGATGTGTTGCGCCCACAAAGGCCTCAGTTGACGAAGTCCGGCTGCCATGGTGCGGCACCTTCACAATATCGCAAGCAATGCCGGGATGAGAGTTTAAGATGGTCGTCTCTGCCGCTTGCTCAATATCACCAGTCATGAGGATGGTTCGCCGGCCGTAGTTTAGTTGCAACACTATTGAATCATTATTTCCGGAAGGAGCATTGATGCCGGCCAGGGGTGGCCAAAGAACGGTTAATGTCACACCACCAAAATGCAGCACATCGCCGGCTGCCAGGACGCCTTGCGATATTTGCCGCCGGCTTAAGCTGCCGGCGAATTTGACGTATTCAGGATCATTGCCAGGAACGCGCGCAACGAAAGCGTGACCTACCTGGAAATTGCGCGCAACATCATTCAGGCCGTCGATATGATCCGCGTCTGCATGCGTTGCCAGAATGAAGTCTATCCGGTCCAACCCGCGCCACCAGAGATATTCGGAAACTACGGCTTCACCGATGGTGCGCGTATCGCGCTCGAACGGGGCCCCGTCAGAAATCGGACCAACCTCACTTGAACCACTCTTTGCTCCGCCAAAACTCGGACGACCGCCCCCATCGATTAATAGCGTAGTTCCATCCGGCATCGTCACCAACGCTGCGTCACCCTGGCCCACGTCGAGAAAATCAACTCTCAGCCTTCCATCCGGCCGGCCGGCGCTTTGCGGGTGCGCGATCAACAAAATTATCAGAGCCAGCTGAAACATCGCGGCCATCCTCGTCCAGAGCCGGCGCCGCCACTTCCGCGGCGCCCAAAGCCCTTCCAATGGTCGCCAACGGGCGAGCGCATGAATCAGGATCGCGAGGGGAAGATAGTAAAAGGCGTAAAGTGCTGCGGGCCAGCCGGTGTATTCCGGCAGGCGAAGCGATTCTGTACCCAGCCACGTAAATAGATCGACGCTGTGGACCATCAACCAGTTAATTGTGTTTGTGAGGGCGATCAAGGGTGCGGCGAGCAACGCACTGAACTGCGCCAGCAACAGAGCGGCCAGCGCTGCTAGTCCCAGAAGCGCCATCATCAAACTGACGAAGATATTCAGGATTAGCGACGAAAGCGACAAGCGATGGAAATAAAGAATCAGTAACGGGAGCAACCCGGCCTGGACACTAAGCGAAACAATCAGCGTTCCCGCTGCAAATCGCAACGGCGCCTGCAGGTGGTAACGCTCCAGGCGCGCAGCTAGTGGGCACTTGAAGAGTCGGTAGCTGTAGCTCGCGCTCGCCATTTCGCGACGCCACCTGGCTTCGCTCCAGTACAGCGCTTCACAACCCTGACGAAGCCAGTTAGAGCATGCAGGCGGATAGGGCGTGGCAAGCGCAGGCTGCCACGCGCCAATTTGCGAGAGCCTGCGCAACAGCGGCGCTGCCACGACCACTATGGCCAGCACTGAGAGAAAAGTAAGTTGAAATGAGGGGTCGAACAGATTGCGTGGATCCCAAACAAGCAACAACAATCCGGCGCCTCCCAGGGCATTCAACGAGTTGGCCCGCCGCGCCAGCAACGGCGCCAGCGCTACGAGGGTGAACATCAACGCTGAACGGACCACTGACGGGTCGGCGCCGACCGCCACAGTGTATGACCACAAGACCGCGAGTGAGCTCAGGAACTGGATCCATTTTTTCCTTGTGATCCGCCGCGCGCCTGTGAGTACAACACCTCCAATGAAGGTAATGTGCAGACCACTTATTACCAGCACATGGAAAGTCCCCCCTTCGCGGAATCGCTCTGCTGATTGCCGCGTGAGGAAATAGCGATTGCCCAAGAGTGCGGCGGCGAGTACTCCTGCGGTGTCCGCCGAAAAATGTTTTTCAATCTCATGCTCCAGCACCGCCCGCCACTGGTATAACCACAGCAAAGGGAGGAAGACCCGCCGGTCATCGAGCCGTTCCACCAACAGCGGACTCTTCAACCTTCCGGTCGCGTCCTGCCTTTTGCGATCGAGAAATTCCGTAAAGGAAGAAACTCCCGGGTTACGATATTTTTCCGGACGTTCCAGCACGGTAATAAGTCGCACCCGCGCACCATAGCGAAGCTCGAGCGCGTCGTACCGCGCCCGCACCGAGTCATCACGCAACGGCGCCAGCAATTGCACGCTCCCTGAAACTTCGCGCTCAAGGTCACCCAGACGCAACCGCTCGGCTCGTATCGTCAGATAGAAACTATCTGGCGTGTATTCCGGCGGATTCTCAAGCACACCGGTAAGTTCCAACGGGTGCCCCGCGGCGATTACGCCGCTTTCCAGCAAGCTCTTGATCCTGTTGGCGGGCTCAGGCCTCTGCTCAAGCGACTCCAGGCTGATTCCGGTCAGCAACGCAGCCAGCAGAACACAGCGTGTGGACCAGGTTTTGTTTTCGTTTCGCAGAAACAACAGGGCGGAAAGGAGGCTACTCGCTCCGAGTCCCAGTAGCAGGACCAGGGGTAAGGAAAGGAAGTGCTCGATTAGGATACCGGATGCCAGAGCGGCCAGCAGCAGAGCGAGAGGATGGGCCAGGAATGAGGGCTCGCGCGAGACTGATCGCATGCAAGCTTCCGATCGTGCACTGTTGTTCGCGAGCTGAGCACTTCTTAAGCGCGGAGAGGAGCCGGTCGCAGGTGAGTTCGACAGCCCTCGTCAATCGTCACTGAATGGTAGGTGGCTGGTGCTTCCGCACTCCGTTCTTCGTCATAGCCGGTCTCCGAAACAGCTAGACCACTCGTTTCCCCGGCATTTTTCGACCGTCAAAATCTGGACGCTGGAGGTCACAATAGATCTACGCGGACACCACTTTGACTGCGTGATAATGCCTGCTTCCCTTCCTCAGTACAAGGATCTTTCCGTCCACGAAGTCTTGCAAACGAATTACAGCACGCGGGTCGGCGACGCGTCGATTGTTTACATTGATGGCCCCGGATTGAAGCAGGCGCCTGCCTTCGGCTTTGGACGGCGCAACACCACAAGTCACCAGCAGATCGTTGAGAAGCAAACCGTCCCCTGCAAAGCGCGAGTCGTCCAACTCGGTCGAAGGTACGTCCGCAAAAATATCCAGCAGATCAACTGCGCTCATGCCGGTGATTTCCCTGCCGAAGAGAACTTCCGAAGCTCGCACCGCTTTAGCCAGCTCAGTCTCACCGTGGACCATTTCGGTGACTTGTCGCGCCAGTTCCCTTTGCGCCGTGCGCGTATGGGGCTCCAGCCGGACTGACTCCTCCAGAGCATGAATCTGTTCCTGCGAAAGCCAGGTAAAGAACTTTAGGTAGGTGGCGACATCACTGTCGTCCGTGTTGATCCAGAATTGATAAAAGCGGTAGGGCGAGGTGAGCTTTGCGTCCAACCAGACCGCGCCGGCCTCAGTCTTCCCAAACTTGACCCCGGCCGAAGTCGTAACCAGGGGAAATACGAGTCCATGAACTCTTATGCCCCGCAGGCGGCGAATCAGATCGATGCCCGCCAGGATATTTCCCCACTGGTCGCTGCCGCCAAGTTGCAGAACGCACCCGTAGCGCTCATTAAGCACAAGGTAGTCATAAGCCTGTAGCAGCGAATAACTAAATTCGGTGAAAGACATTCCGTCTTCGGTTTCCAGTCGTCGCTTGACCGACTCTTTGGCCAGCAGGTAGTTGACGGTGAAATATTTTCCCACGTCACGCAGGAACTCCATCATGGAAATCGGCCCCAACCAGTCGGCGTTGTTAATTATCAGGGCCGGGTTCGGCCGGGCCTCGAAATCAAGAAAACGGCTCAGTTGACTCTTGATGCCTTCCAGGTTTTCTTCCACCTGCGCGGCCGTCAGCAATTGGCGCTCCTGTGTTTTGCCGCTCGGATCGCCAATCAACCCCGTACCACCCCCTGCAATCGCGATGGGTGTGTGGCCAAAACGCTGCAGGCGTGCCAGGCACATTACCGGCAAAAGCGAGCCAACGTGCAGGCTCGCCGCAGTCGGATCAAAGCCTACGTAGCCCGTCACCTGCTCGGTCGCCAGCACGTTGGGGAGTTCGGGAGTAGTATCGTGAACCATCCCGCGCCATTGGAACTCTTCGAATAGATTCATTTTTACTTTGTCCGCGGCATCTACGGCAGCACCAAGCAATAACATACGTCCTCGTGATTTCAAAAGGACAACCGGTTGCGGGCCGGCAGATACGGGTGCGCAACTTAGATTCTTTCGAGGTGCGCCACAGTTTCCACGTGATGTGTTTGGGGGAACATATCGAACGCAGCGATCCCGCTCAGGGCGTAGCCGGCCGCCAGCAGTTTCTTCAGATCGCGAGCGAGGGTTGCGGGATCACAAGACACATAGGAAATATGGTGCGGATTGAGCTCGAGAATTCCCTTAATGACGATGTTTTCGGCACCAGCGCGAGGTGGATCCAGCAGGAGAAAATCCACTTGCGAAAATGACCCCGCCTGTCCTCGCAACCACTGACCTACGTCGCCCGTGACGATTTCGGCGTTTTCCAGGCGCGCGTGTTGTAAATTGCGGACGGCGTATGTGGCTGCACGTGTATTTACTTCAACACCGAAGACCCTGGTAAAGCGACGGGCAAGAGGAAGAGTAAAGAGTCCCGCGCCACTATATAAATCAATGGCCAATTCTCCCCTGACGTCCCTGATGGCCTCAGCGATAAGACCTTCGAGCAGTCCGGGAGTCGCCTGAAAAAAAGACTCGGCGTTGAAATAGTAAGTCTCGCCACCGATGGCCAGACTGATATCGCTGAGCTGAAATTCAGCCAGGGGTGGCGCCACTGACAAGTCATCGTCTCCGACTACCGCGCGAATATCTCTTGGCAAATCATCCACCGAACCTGCCTGGAGCTCAGCGCGCACCCTGCCGAGGACTGCCTGCAGCCGCGGTGCGAGTACGGCGCAAACGTCGACGTCGCAAACACGGCGTGAACCGCTCTCAAAATAGCCGAGGCGTTGCGTCACCGGATCGAGCTGCCAGTTTGCGCGCGCTCGATACTGCCACTCTTGCAGCGCGGGATGCATCGCAATCTCGGGCGGGCTCTCGATCTGCGCTATGCGTCGCAGACAATCGCGAATTATTTCAGTCTTCGCCTTTAGTTGCGCCCGGTAACTCAGTTGCTGAAAGTCACAGCCCCCACAAACACCGAAATACGGGCACGGTGCTTCAACCCGTTCCGGTCCAGGCTGGATGATTTCTTCGATCGACGCCCAGAGCACCTTCCCGCGAATGCGGTTTATGCGCACCCTAACTACATCACCAGGGGCGGCCAGTCCTACAAACAGAGTAAAGCCTTCGATGTGCGCCAGGCCCAGACCACCAGGCAATATGCGTTCGATAGTGACCGTGGCGAAGGTTGGTGGTTGCATAAAAATGGTCCGCGGATTATGCAGACTGCCCCGGCGCTGGGAACTTATACGCATAATCTACAGCCGCTCGGCGCCCCCGGGACAGAACAGTCTTAAAGATAAAAAAGACTCAGACGCGGCACTCCATACTGTTCACGCAAACGCTTCAGCAGCAAGTTATTGAAAGTTTGCTCGTAAACAGCCGCTTCCATATGGACGCGATATGGTCGCAGTTGTTTTTTGACCTCACGAGAAATTTCTTCGAGATCGGCCGCTGGCGCCTTGGAATTCAAAACCTCGCTCAACATGCGTTCGATACCTGTCAGAGATATCTCGAGTTTTTGCGCGTCCGGCTGTGACGTCTCTGCAAAATCCTTTTCCAAATCTTCGAGCAACGCCGCAGCGCGAGTCATGGCCTCGGAAATATCATCCAGGCCATTTCGTTGTTTGACTGTCGCGGTTATCATTTCCCGTGCGTTGCGCAGATGGGCCAGGATGTCTTCGCACGGAAAGGGCAGGCTGGCGCGGGAAGGAGGCGCGACGCTGAGATCCGCCCTGCCTCCGGTAGCGTCAGCGGCACCGCCTGCTTCATCGGTGAGTTCCGCTCCAACCCGTGCTTCCAGCCATTCAGCATACTGGGCTTCGACTTCTTCCTGGCAGTAGAGAAGTGTTTTGACCGTGCGCTTGCGCGGCTTTGCTTCCCACGAGTCAAAGGCCTTTTCGATTCCCCGTAGCACGATATGAAGGGGGATGCCCATTTCCTTCCAGCTTTCGATCAGGGCCCAATCGATCGAACTTAGCAGGAGATGCTTTGCGCGCCGGCGAACAAAAGTGTCTTCGACTTCGGTAAAGTAATTAAAGTAGTTCAAGAGTGGGTTTCAGATTTCAGGATCCCTGGGACCGCACGCTTCCAGCGTGCCGGAGTCGCGGTAATAGCCTCCTGCCCATGCCGAGTTCGGCCCAGCTTATGCCCGGTCCCAGGACATCGACTACCTGGAACGTTCAAAAACCAACCGCAGGCCTTCAAGAGTCAGCGTGTCGTCAACCAATTCGATCAGCTCCGAGCCCGTGGCAATCAAAGACGCGAGTCCCCCCGTGGCAATCACCCGCGGCGAGCCGCCCAACTCAGTCACCATCTTGCGCAGCACACCATCTACCAATCCCACATATCCGTAATAGAGTCCTGACTGCATCGCAGCCACCGTGGAGGATCCAATCACGGTTGTGGGCCGCTTGATATCCACTCTGGGGAGTTTGGCGGTTCGTTCAAACAATGCGTCCGCGGAGATCATGATGCCGGGCGTGATCACTCCGCCCAGGTACTCGCCAGCTTTGTTAATGGCATTGAAAGTAGTGGCCGTTCCGAAATCAACGATGATACACGGCGCGCCGTATTTCTCTATTGCCGCTACTGCGTCGACCAGGCGATCGGCGCCAACATCCGAGGGCGGCTCATAGAGTACGCGCAGCCCAATCTCGGTCGTGTGGTCCACGAACAATGGCGTCAAATGGAAATAGACCTCGGCCATCTGTTTGAGTGTGTAGTTAAGCGGTGGCACAACGGAAGCAATCGCGATGGCGTCGATGGCCTTGAAATCAAGCCCTGCCAGCTCGAACAAATTGCGCGCATGGACACCGTATTCATCGACGGTGCGATTGCGCGCCGTCGTCAACCGCCAGTGCGCAATCAACGCAGACTCTTCGTAGACGCCTAACGAAGTATTTGTATTACCAACGTCAATCACCAGCAGCATACTGCAACTCCTCGCGCGTTCCCTTACTCAGGCGATCACCATGCAAAACGGCTTCAATTAAATCACAAGCGTGGGCTGCACCATCCTCAGCCTTTATTTGCCGGCCCACCACATCTGCTTTTTGCCGGTAAAGCGCGTCACCCAGCAACGCTTTCAATTCCCTAACCACGCGCCCGGCCTGGTACCGGGGGCGCGCCAGCGTTCGACTCGTACCCAGGCGCGCGGCGTGTGCCGCATTGTCGGGCTGGTCAAATGCGAAAGGCACAATCAGGGTAGGTACTCCCGCGCGCAATCCCTGGGAAGTCGTTCCCACTCCCCCATGATGGACCATGGCACAAGCCCGCGGCAGCAAAGCCTCGAAGGGAGCATAGTTGACCGCAATGATGTCTGCCGGTAACGATTCAGCCGGCAAATTGCGGTCATCGCCAATCAAGAGTACGGCGCGTCGACCAAGCTGCTTCACGGCAGCGATGCTCTCACGATAAAAGTCCCGAGCTACCCACACCGCGGACGAGCCGAGCGTGAATACAACAGGCGCCGGGCCCGAGTCGAGGAACTGCGATAACTCAGCCGGCATTCCCAGTTCATTTCGACCGTCGTAAAACGCAAAACCGGTTTGGCGTGTCTGTTTAGGCCAATCCGGCTGTGGCTGCGCAAACAGTTTTGAAAACATCGCCAGCACCAGCGTTGGCGAGTGCTGGCCCTCAAAAACTGGACTGCCGCGATCCGGCAGTCCAAGTTCCCTCCGAAACTCGTTATAGGATTCGTTCCGGTAGACCTTTTTTACCTGGTCAAAAAAGGCGGCCACAACTCGCGGTCCAAACAGTTCAATATGTCGCAGCCATGGCCAGAAGGGTGGCACCGGAGGATCGTAAGCGGAAAAAAATGATACTGGCGCGAGTACGCTCGAGATCCAGGGAATGCCGGTCTTCTGGGCCACCAGCGGACCCGCAAAAGTGATTGGATGCGTAACCAGCAGATCGGAGCCGGCGACTGCCTGCAGCAAATCCTCGTAACCGACGCGCACAAAGGGAAACAGCATTTCGTTAAGCAGAAACCCAGTGCCTGACTTGGGGTTCATTACCTTGGCTATCGTCTCCGCGTCCTGCTCCTGAGGCGGCGGAATATCAGGTCGCAGCGCTACAAAATCAAAACCGGCCAGTTGCATCTTTTCTCGATACAACTCGCTGGTAGCGATGATCGGATGATGCCCACGGGCCTGAAGCTCAAGGGCCAGCGCCATGTACGGATGAATGTCGCCATACGATCCGAAGGTGGTCAGAATGATGCGATTGCCCTTTTTCATAACTTAGTCCGCGCAGCGGATAAAGAAGCGTAGGGTGCCCCCGGCTCTATGTTGACATCTGCTCCGCAGGTTCGTCGAATGCTTCCGACTAGTCACCTTCGGGCAAGTTCATCCTTCTAATCTGACTCTTCGCCCGCTCGCACGCCCGTCACGTCACCGGCGCGCAGAACCTTGATTTCGCCCGCATTCGTTTCTACACGCAATGCGCCGTCGCTTTCAAGGCCGCGGGTAACCCCGATGAACGATTCGTCACCACTCGTTACCGAAACTCGTTTCCCGTTCGCGTAGGTGGAGTTGTTCGACCAGTCTTTGAGTATTACTTCGGTCCCGCCGGCTGCCTGGAATATCTCATAGCGTTCGGCCAGCGCCTGCGCCAAAGATTGCAAAATAGGCTCTCGGTCGACGGCTTGTCCGGTGGCGTCTGCTATTGAAATCGCAATGACGCGCAACTCTTCCGGAAACGCATTTGAACTCAGGTTGATGCCGATACCAAGGATCACGGCACGTCCAGCCGGGGTTTCAATTGTTTCGGCAAGGATGCCGCAAAGCTTCCGCCCGGCAAACAGAATGTCGTTGGGCCATTTGATGTCCGTTTCCAGCGCACATGAGGCAACAAGTGCGTCGCGCACGGCCAGGGCCGCCATTAAAGGAAGCAAGGACCAGCGCGACACGTCCAACTTCGGTCGTAATAAGATGCTGAAGTAGAGGCCGGAGTCCACAGGCGAGACCCAATGCCGCTGCAATCGACCGCGGCCGGCGGTCTGCTCCCTGGCGACAACCGCTAAACCCTCAGGTGCACCCAACCGCGCGTGGCGAGCCGCCTCGGTATTCGTCGAAGGCAGGGAGTCATAGTGCAGGATCCGCGGATGCAGGGGCATGGAGACTGGGGTCTTTGGTCTTTGGTTTTTGGCCTTGGTCTTTGGTTTTCGAACTCTCTTAGAATTTCTCTTGGCTCTTAAATTATTATTGCGCCCATTCGACTGCGGCGAAGCTAAAATCACAGCCAGAGACCTAAGGCCAAAGACCCAGGACCTTAAGACCTAAGACCAAAGACCGCAGCTCTCGCCAGTTCCAGAACCAAACGATCGAAATTACGAAAGCGTTCGTCACTTGTCTGTCCGCGTGCAAATCTAAAGTAGATCTGCTGAATGATCACTGCGACCTTGAACCTGGCAAATGTTTCATAAAACAGGATCCGCGAAAGGTCCCGTCCCGTCTGCCTCGCGTATCTTTCGATAATCTCTGCTCGCGTCAGCCAGCCGGGGCCACTGGTAACCGCGCGCAGACTTTGCCTTTCAACATTACTCTGCAAGGTCCAGTAACACAGCAGCAGGCCCAGATCGATTAAAGGGTCGCCCACCGAACACATTTCCCAGTCAAGCACGGCAACCACCCGCCCGGGATTTCTGGGGTCAAGCATGATGTTATCCAACTTGAAATCGTTATGGACAATTGTCGCTCCAGTCTCTGATCGCGCCGGCTGATTCTCCGCGAGCCAGCGGGCCACTTCATTCATTTCAGGTACGTCACTGGTCATGGCGCGCGCCCAGCGCTCTGACCAGCCCCGCACTTGTCGTTCGACAAAGCCCAGGGGCTTACCAATGCGGACCAGGCCGGTCGCATAAACATCGACCGCGTGAAGCGCGACGAGCGTGTCAACTACAGACTCACTAACGCACCGCCGGAGGTTGTTATCAGCGCCGATTTCCGCCGGCAGTCGATCGTGAACGACCAGTCCCTGGCGACGCTCCATCAAATAAAAAGGCGCGCCGATCACCGTAACATCTTCGCACAATAAAATCGGTTGGGGCGCCAGCTCAAAGTGAGGATGAAGCGCCTGCAGCAGGTGAAACTCACGCGGCATGTCATGAGCAGTAGGCGCCACCGGACCAAGCGGCGGACGACGCAAAACAAATTGGTCTGCCCCAAAGCGGATTAGATAGGTCAGGTTCGAGTGTCCGCCTGTGAACTGTTCAACCTCGATCTTCGTTGCGCTGTCCGGTGCGGCGGCACCGCAGAACTGCAAGCGCAGGTACGCCCCCAGTGAACTTGAATCCAGTTCCTCACCGGCTCGCACGGGTGCCGTGTCACTGCGCGTCAATTTCAGCCTCGCTTTTGAAGGTTTTCAGTATCCGGCGCGCTACGACCATACGGTGCACTTCATCTGGTCCATCATAAATACGGGCCGAGCGGGCATCGCGGTAAAACATTTCCAATGGCGTGTCTTTGGAAAAACCGAGTGCGCCGTGCACCTGAATCGCCCGGTCGATCACATCGTTCAGGACGCGAGCTCCGTAGAACTTGATAAGCGAAATTTCAACGCGAGCGTCATCGCCGCGATCCATTTTCCAGGCCGCTTGCAGGGTCATCAATCGGGCGGCGTTGATCTCTGCCGCTGAGTCGGCAATCCAGTTCTGCACTGTTCCCTGGCTGGCCAGCGGTCCGCCGAACGCCTCTCGTTTGAGCGCATAGCGACACATCATTTCAAAGCTGCGCTGGGCCGTTCCCAGCCAGCGCATGCAATGTTGAATCCTCCCAGGCCCCAGCCGCGCCTGGGCCAATTTGAATCCGGCCCCCAATTCGCCCAGCAGATTCTCTGCGGGCACGCGGCAGTTCTCAAAACGGATCTCACAGTGACCACCGACACCGCCCGAACCCATCACCCCGACGGCGCGGATAATTTCGAAGCCCGGCGTTTCCGTGGGCACGATGATCATACTGGTTCGTCCACGGGGCGCGGCCTGCGGATCCGTAACAGCCATCACGATTGCGAAGGCCGATCCAATTGCACCCGAGATAAACCATTTGTGACCGTTGATGACCCATTCCCCGCCCATAAGTTCGGCCGTGGCCTGCAGGGTGGTCGGATCCGAGCCGGCAACCTCCGGCTCGGTCATGGCGAAACAGGAACGAATCTCCCCCGCAGCCAGTGGCCGCAGAAACTGCTCCTTTTGCGCAGAGTTAGCTGCCACAATCAGAATTTCGGCGTTGCCCGCATCAGGCGCCGCTGCGCCGAAAATACGCGGCGCAATTACGGAACGGCCGATGATCTCGTTGACCAGCGCCTGACCGATATAGCCGATCCCCATGCCGCCCCATTCAACTGGCAGGTTCGGCGCCCACAGTCCCTGGTCCTTAACTTTTTGTTGCAGGTCGCGCTCGAGCTCCGCCGGCAGTCCTTCGTGCTCGATCACTTTCTTTTCGTTGGGGTAAACGTAAGCTTCCATAAACGCGTTGACGCGTTCTCGGATATCTTCGAGTTCCGGCGGAATACTGAAATCAATCATGAATGGTTCCTCAGTGGGTGGCGTGCTCGCGACTTGCAGGGCGGCCTGATTGTAGCCGCAGGGAAATTCATTCACCAGCAATATTGACCAGGCTCATTAATCTTGCCCCCCTGGGACCGCACGCATCCTGCGTGCTGATGTTTGGCTAAAGGCTTCCTGCGATTAAAAAGGCCATTAACGCAAAGTCTGCACGCATCCTGCGTGCTGATGTTTGGCTAAAGGCTTCCTGCGATTAAAAAGGCCATTAACGCAAAGTCTGCACGCATCCTGCGTGCTGATGTTTGGCT
>DAIMCP010000001.1:113508-178299 GCA_036726305.1 Pyrinomonadaceae bacterium
TGCGTGCTGATGTTTGGCTGACGTTTTCGTCCAATTAAAAAGGCCATTAACGCAAAGTCTGCACGCAGGATGCGTGCTGATGTTTGGCTGACGTTTTCGTCCAATTAAAAAGGCCATTAACGCAAAGTCTGCACGCAGGATGCGTGCTGATGTTTGGCTGACGTTTTCGTCCAATTAGAAAGGCCATTAACGCAAAGTCTGCACGCAGGATGCGTGCGGTCCCAGGGGAACAGCGCTTGCTGAAAAAGTTTGTATGAAGGACTACGTCAGGCGCTGGCAGTGGGCAATAGCATTGTTGATGTTTTTCACCGGTGCGGCCTTTCTCTTGAAGATGTGTTACCTATCACTGGTCTTCAACACCGCCTTTGGTGTCGTCTATCTTACGGCCTTCTTTTTATTTGTCCGCGCTCGCTACGAGCTGATAGTGCCGCCGGCATTGCTTGGGCTTGTACTGACTGCAGTAGAAATCGATGCCGTGGGCAACTACTTTCGCATGTATGGCAGTCAATTTGGGCCGGTGCAGTATGACGAGTTTGCGCACCTGACCATTCAGATACTGGTGACCCCACTAATTGTCTGGTTATTGCGTGAAGGACTCGAACGATTTGGCCAAAGACTAGCGCTGGGCCTGACCACGTTTTTTGCCGGGGTTACGATCTTCGGCCTGTCGGGCTTTTACGAGATCATCGAACTCTGGGACGAAGTTTATTTTGGAGGGCATCGCATCTGGAGCGCTCGAGATACGGCAACCGATCTTCAGTTCGATCTCTGCGGCGTGCTAATCGGCACCGTGCTTGCTCTCCTGCTTTTAAAGTGCGAGACCCTTCAGAAGTCAGGCGCTGCTGAAAAGACAAGGGCCACCATCACATTTAACTGATGGTGGCCTGTGGCAAATAGAGAGCACACAGACGCGTGCGGTTCCAGGATCCACGGTTATAGCTTTTCACCAGGGCACGCCAACGGTCCCGTGTGCCGCATGAAGAGCCCTCGCACTCCGCGATGACGCCGGTGGGCGCGCAATTTATCAAGCTGCTCAGGAGTCAGGATGCTCGACATCTGCTGCCGCGTGTCTTGGTGAATCGCTCTGATTCTTTCGATCTTCTGTTCCTGAGAAAGGTTTGAATCAGAGTGCACGCTGTTTATTTGATGGCGTGTGTTTTCGCGAAGCGACCTGAGCTGGGCCTTCTGATCTTCGGTCAGGTCAAGGCCAACACCCCTGCCTTCGCCGCCACCAGAGCCGCGCGCTCGTCCGTGGCCGAGCCCCGCCTCCTGCCTGGTCTTCATGATTTCCTGTTGCTGGGGCGTCAGGACGCGCAGCACTTGTTCGCGAGTGGCTTCCCGGATCGAGCGTGCGTTTGCCTGCTTCTGATCCGGTGAAAGTGAATTGTCACTGCGCAGGGCCAGCAGGCGGGCACGTGCGCTTTGGTGAATCGATTTGAGCTCGGTCTTTTGGTCCTCCGTCAAATTCAGGCCGTCCCGCTCCCGGAGCCCCTCAGCCTTCGGATTCTGCGGAGCCGTACTCGTCTGCGGATATGAGTTTGCCGGACTGATGGCAAAAATGAAGAGAAATGCGAAAAAAGCGATGGTCATCTTGCGAGTCATAGGTCAATTCCTCAAGGGTCAATTAGTCTGCGTCACATAGCTTTAGACGCGGATCAGCCACGGTTGGTCTGGCAGTTATGCAGGGAAAGACAGCCGAGTAGTCCGCGGAATCCTGTTCATTAGCCCGGCTGATAACAAGGGCTCTAGTGGCGAACAAGGGCACGCAAGGATGCGTGCGGTCCCAGGGACGGTCGGATTAGGCGAGTAGTCCACGGAATCTTTTGGGGTTGGCCTCGTAACCGGGAAAGATTGTTTTCAAATTCGAAGCTCCCAGGTGGCGTTGGGCGACTTCACCAAAGACGTCACGAAAATCCGTGGTCAGGTTCAAATCTCGCCCTTCATATAATTGATCTGTTTTTAACCCAGGCCATTGTCCGTACACTTTGCCGCCGCGAACACCGTTCCCCAACACGAACATCGCGTTTGCATGCCCATGGTCAGTGCCGCGGTTGCCATTCTCACGTACTGTGCGGCCGAACTCGGACATTGTCATGATAATGACATCGTCCATTCGCTGGCCGAGATCCAGATAGAGAGCCGCAATACCGGAACTGAATTGTTGAAGCAGATTACTCAGCTGACCGCGCGAGCTGCCTTCGTTTACGTGCGTATCCCAGCCACCTATGTCAGTGAAGGCGACTTCCAGCCCCACGCCGGCCTTAATTAATTGTGCTGTCTGCAGCAAACCGTTGCCAAGGGGTGTGCGTGGATACTGCGCTCCATTCTCGACTTTGTACTGGGCCGGATTAACCTTCTTTAAATAATTAATCGCTTCGAAGGTTTCTTTTCCGGTATCTCCGAGGACATCCTTGGATTGCTGCCCGTATAATTCTTCAAACCCACCCTGCACCGCACCTGAATTACTGCCGGCGCGAATATTGAAGTCAGCCAGACTTGAAATTGCGAGGGCAGGCGCTTTCCCCTGCAGCACGCGCGGCATATTCGACGTCGTGGAGACGGCTCGGAAAAGGGAATTTCCCGGGTCGGCCTGACTCTGCAGCAAACGATTGAGCCAGCCATCCGGCGTGGACTTGACTCCTGGTGTGGCCGACTCCATGTAGTCCTGTGCATCAAAATGCGAACGAGTGCTGTCTGGCGAACCGGCAGCTTCGATGATCGCGAGGCGCTTCGAATCCCACAACGGTTTCAGCGACGCCATGGCTGGATGCAAGCCAAAGAAGCCGTCGAGATCGATGGCGGCTTCGACGTTGCCGGCCTCTGGCCTGGGAACAGCGATGGTGGGTCGCAGATCGTAGTACGAACGCTCGCCGTGCGGCACCACCATGTTCAAGCCATCAACAGCACCGCGTTGAAAGATCCCGATTAAGGTCTTGCGCCGGCCCCCGGTCAGGCGCTCAGAACCCGCGGCCAGCACAGCTCGTTCGAGGAAAGAAGGCGCCGACAGCGCGACTCCGATGCTGGCGAGGGCGATCCCGCCTGACTTAATAAAAAATCTTCGATTCATTACTACATCTCTCGTTTTTGTATTTGGTTTTTGGTCTTTGGTCTTTGGTCTCTGTTCTTTGGCCTCTGGTCTATGGTCGGTGGTCTGTGGTCTGTGGCCTTCCAAAGCCCAAAGACCAAAGTCCCAAGGCCATCTTCCATCATTGTCTTTGAAATTCCGGCGTCCCCAGTATTAAACCAACAATCTTCGTCACTGGGTCGGTAATCATCGCCTGCGCACCGGGTCGTTGCAATTTCTGGCGTGGTCCATCCGGTGAGCCCGTCATCTCCGCGACGGCTTGATCGGATACTCTCTGTGGAGGCGCCAGAATAATTTCTTCATTCAATTGTTTTAGTAGGGTCTCTTTTGTTTGCGCAGAAACCTCGCCCGCTACCAGTACATTCAAAAAACGATCGATGACCTTTGCCTGGTTCGCTTCTCTCGGGACGTCCGCGACAAATTGGCGCAAATTAACTCTCGTGCCCGGAATCCGATTGCTGGCCAGCGCCAAACCGAAGTTCAAGCGCTCGAGCAGTGCGCCCGTATTGACCCAGTTTTCAGCCAGGTCAGAATAGCCATTGGGTGTTTGGAAACCATAGAGCGGTTCACCCATCCGAGCTATCCATTGATGCAACTGTGGGCCACCATTCGTTTCGGCGCCCAGGGTGCGAACGGCGCTGATGGCTAGCTCGAATGGTCGCTTTATCTTCGCGCGATAAGCCTCAGGAGAATTAAATTCAGGGGAAAAGAAAATCGCACGCAGGGTTTCGCTGATATCTCCGTCGCTTTTTGTAAAAGCCGCCGCGGCGCGGTCAATCAGGGCGGCCGGCGGATTGTCCGCTACAAAGTGCCGCGCCAACTTGGCAGCAATGAACCGGGCCGTGGCCGGCTGGTGAGCGAGTATGTCCAGCACCATCAACCCGTCGTTGATTCCGCCCCCCGCGGGAATTTTATGGCCCAGCACAGTCTTCTCGCCGTCGTCATGCATGCGTGGCGCAAAATAAAACTTGCCGGCATTTTCACGGGCTCGATCTCCCATGAGTGCGGCCGCCGCGGCGCCCGCCGCGCGCGGCGCAAAGATAGTCCAGCCGGTAAAGCAGCGCGCAACTTCCTGCACGTCTTTCTGAGTGTAACCGCCATCCACTCCGAGCGTGTGCAACTCCATCAGTTCGCGCGCATAGTTTTCATTGATGCCGCGTTTTTGCCGGTTTGCGTTAGCCTGCGGCCGAGGTTGATTGGGTCCCGGCTCAGCGTTGTTGGGGCTGCGGCCACCCTGTTGCGCTCTACGCTGACCGTCTCGCAGCATTGCCAGAATTGGATCGCGCTCGGCCTGGGGCCCACCCGGTGGCAACCGGCGCAGGCCTCCATTTCCCAATGGTGCACTGGGACTGACGCTCTGAAAATTGTCCAAATAGAAGAGCATGGCTGGGCTTTCCGCGGTCGCTTTCAGGAGAGTTTCAAACTTGCCCATCGCATTGGGACGAATGGTGTCGCGGTCGTAGGAAGTCAGTAGCCAGCGATCAGCGCCTTTACCGGCAAACACGTTGAAGTGATTGGTCCAGAAATCAACCATCACTTCCTGCAGTTGGCGCTCGCTGTAGACAGCCCGGAGGATGCGCGATGCCTGTAACTCACCAGTGATACGTTGGGGAGGTTGCAGCCCATTTTGCAGGTAATAATCGCGGATGGCTTTGCGATAGGCGTCATTGTTCTGCGGATTGGGATCTGCCGGGCTGCCACTTCGATTTGCCGGCGCTGCCGGCAGGGGTGCGCTGCGCATTTCGACTGGTGGCAACGCCTCCGGTTTTTGCGGCGGCGGCGGATCCGTCTTGTTCGCGCCAGGCGCAGCCTCCCCAGCACTCTTCAGGCGATTGTCGCGTGCAACGGCCAGGCCTTCGGGTAAATTACCCTTGCGATCCAGCTGGCGCAGTAGTTGTCCCGGTTGCGGATACTTCTCATAAAGCTCCGCCGTAGTCATAGCTAGCGTGGGCAGGTTCTTATCTTTAAGTTTTGCCTCAATGGTCGCATCTGCAATTTCGCTCGGCTTCAATTGCTGATTGATGTAGTTGGCGAGGCCCATCGCCTTGACCCGTTCCACGTCTCCGGGCCGCGCGCCGAAACCAAGGCGGTTCAGCACATGAAGGATGCGCTGCTCTTCGCTTAATTGTGCTGCACGGGTCTTCTGCGCGACCGCCTTCGTGGCCTCCACGCTCTGGGCGCTGATCATGAAAGCAATTGTGCCGGACATCATGGCCAGGGAAATCGAGAGCGCTAGCGCCTGGCGCAGGGCGGAAATGCAGGAAGGACGATTACTCATTAGTTCACCTATCGTTCTAATCTCAATCAGGAAATACGGCTGCTACCTGAAACAAGCCAACCCTATCCAGAGGCCGGGTTGCATGTACTTAGACGCGTACCCGGTTCGGAAGGCCGAAAAGCATTTGGCGCCGGCCTTCCTCTGTTGCCGGGCCGGAACTTGGAGTTGTCTCTAAATAATTACCCGCGCCGAGTTCGTTGGTAATCAAGCAGGGATATCGCGCCGTATATAGAAGATCAAATCCGTGGACGGCGGCACGATGCCGAGCTGGCGAATCATCCCGACCACCTGCCCCCGGTGCAACGTCGCATGATTGGCTACGTGCTGCATCTGGTTAATTAGCACCATGGAACTTGCGTCGCCGCTGAGTAGCTTAAATGGCATATCTGCTTGTAGACGTCCTTCGTCGAGACCCGAAATGAAGTGGGCTCGTTGTTCACCGACGACGCGCCAGCGTTCTTTCAAAGTTGCGAGCTCAGCACAGGACTCCGTCGTCCAAAGCGCCCAAGCTTCCTTGCCTGCCGGAGATCGCCCACGCCATCGCTCGAGCCAAATCCACTCGGCACCGGCCATATGCAACAGCGTGCCGAAAATCGAGCCGTGGCTGATACCAACATCTCTGGCCAGGCTCTCGTGCGAAAGTTCAGCGGCCGCCTTCAGCACGAGTCCGTTAGCCCATTCTGTATACTCAAATAGGAACTTGATATCGCCTTGATTCATCCTGCCCTCCAACTGCAATTTGTCAGGCGCCAAGTGGAGCCGCACTCGCTAACGACGAGGTGCGGGCCGGGGATAGCTTGCCAGGCTGCGGTTCCCGTCCTTATCAACCGCCCGCACGCCGAAAAAGTAATTGTCTTTCGACATGCCTTTCATCGTGTAACTGTGCGCCTTTCCTATCCAGCGCGAATTGGTCCAGACCGCGGCACTGGTGTCCCTCCAGACAATTTCATAACCGGCCAGGTCTGGCTCAGTATTCATATCCCATTTCAATTCCGTATGGTCGCTGAGACCGTTGCCCAGCAAAACATTCTTCGGTCGCGCCGGCGCCAGCGCCAATGCCGCCAGCGCTGCGGCATTGACGCGCGCTACGTTAGCGATATAGGCGAAGTCATCGAACTCCGGCAGATCGCCATACTGAATGCCGTTTTCCCGCCGCACATTCTGGTGTTGATGGTTATAGTTTTCGCTAGGTTCAGTAAAGCGTACTGCGGCATACCCGCGCTCAAGGAATGGCTGGTGATCGCCACCCCGTCCATAGCGATCGCGGCGATAGATCATCCATACTTTCATTCCAGGTACCTCGCGCTCGCCCACTTCTTTGATGAACCGCGCCAGTTGCCGTGAAGGGGAGTCGTTCTCGCCGCCCACACTGCGTCGCACGGTCGCCTCGGCATCGGTTTCGTTCGATCTCACACCCTCTGAAAAGACGCGCACCGTGTGCGGATCATAAAGGCCATTTCCACCGCGCGAGCTGCCGATGATATCGTTGGTGAACATGGCCTCAATATCCAAACCATTCTTTCTGGCCTGCTCCGCGTAGTAAGTTGAGCCTAACAGCCCCTGCTCCTCGCCGGCCACGGTCATGAAGACGATGGTGGCGTCAAATTTGAAGCTCGCCATGACGCGCGCCAGCTCCAGCACCGCAGCTGTGCCAGAGGCGTCGTCATTGGCGCCGGGTGCGTCACATTTGGCGTCGGTGGGACTAGTGCACATCGAATCATAGTGACCACTGACAACATAAGTTCGCTTTTCTGATGCAGGCTGCGTGCCCTGCAAGGTCGCGATGATGTTTGTGAGCACAGTGGGTTGCGGCACGCGCGCGGCCTTTGGCTGCTCGAAGGTCTGCTTCTCGACAGTCATGCGGCCACCTGAACTTGCCGCCACCTTCTGGAATTCAGCAAATAACCAATCCCGCGCGGCCCCAATGCCGCGCTGAGGATCGTTCTGTTCCGAAAGAGTGTTACGCGTCCCGAAGGAAACCAGCTTGCGAATGGTGCGTTCAATGTTCCGGGCATCGATTTGGCGAACCAGTAGAGCAATAGCGGGATTGCGTTTGCCGGCAACTGTTACTGAACCTGGTTGACCATGCCGCGCCGCCGCTCCTTGCGCTGAGCAATCCAAACGCAGGGCAAGGAGAAAACCAACGGTCATGAGAGCTAACGACACGGTTATCGCGCCAGCCCGCCAATTGCCCATCCTCATTAGTTTTGCCTCCTTCGGGAATAGTTATTTAGTGCCGCGGTCCGGAGGCTCGCTGAAGATTGGCGCGAATGTCCTGGTGGTGTTTTCCGTGACACTCATTACCGGCTCAAGCGGAGCGTTTATTTGCCGTGGCAAACCGCTACCCGGCTTTCTTGGGAGCGAAGCAGGTTTTTCTTTCGCCGCTTCCAGCGACGATCTGACCACGCGCGACAGCAGGCGCAGGAGCAGAATGTCGCAGGCAAGGATCGTCGCTATTCCCAGCACCAAGATGGCCATGATCGGATCGGGAACGTGGAACACGCTGGCCAGCCTGATCGCACCCTCAATGAGTATCGCAAAGCCCCCCAGGGTGAGGGCGGTGACAATGGTTCCGATGACCAGGGCAGGCTTAGTCAGACTGATGGGCACCAACTCGGTCGAGGGAGCTGTGCTCGCGCCACAACGACTGCAATAGTTGAGTCCGAAGGTTGTTTCGGCACCGCATGATGGACAGTACATTCAGACCTCCAACCTGATGAATTTTCGGAGAGTACTTTATCACGGCCGGAGGCAGGGTTTCTCTCTCTTGCACAATTCCATCGCGGCGCATGGTTTGAGGCCCGGCCTGCTTTTTGACGATAGGACAAGTGACGACAGTGTCGGCAGGCAGGAGGCCTGAGGATTGAGGAGGCTAGCGGATGCGATAGGCACGGCCCTTCCAGGTGAGGATTATTTCGCCGGTTAGTTGCCGAACAATCGTGTCGATGCCGGGTTCATCAGCCACGAGCGCGCGATATTGTTCCGAACCACGCGAAACGGAAATTGTGGTTAGCGAAGAGTTATAGGCAACATCGACCCAGACACTATGCCGACGTTCAAAGCGACGGCCAGCCACCGTGCGCGTCTCGCTTGTCTCTTCGCGCTGTTCGTCCCGGCCCCCGCCTGCCACGGCGGCGCGGTTCTCAATCTTTGCTTTCTTTCTGTCATCATCCCTGCCGGCCGCAGCTGCATCAGACGCGGGCGCGCCAGCCTTCGCCTGATTTCTCTCTTCGTCTTGTTTCTCTGCCCGTTGCTTGTCAACTTCTTTCTTGCGCTCCGCCGCGGATCTCGTCTCAATGACTCCACTCGCCCGACCCGCATCCTTACTCTCATCAGATACAGCGGCTGGTTTGGCAGGTGGCGGCGCAGGTTCCGGCGCAAAAACGCCCTGGGTTTGGCCGGCGACTTCATTCTTTGGGGCTTCTTGCTCGGTGCTTTTGGCTAGTGGCTCCGCTTTGGCGGTCTGAGTAGGTTTATCCGCTTTCGCTTCAGTCCTGGCGGCCGCATCACCGGGCTTTAATGCCACGGTCCTGGACGTTTCGCCCTGCGGAGGCGGCGTCGCCTCATTGATCTTGTCCTGTGCCGGCAGACCTTGAGGACTGGGTACCGCCCATTCGGCTTGTCGGCTATTTACTGCCACCATGGAATCAGTTGGCGGTCTTCGTGTGCTGATGAAAACAACCCCAACCACAATAAGCACGAGGGCGGGCAAAGCGTACCGCAAACTCGCAGGTGCAAATATCGCCGCTAACACCTCGCGCCAGCCGGCCGGCGCCGAGGACCGTGAGGTTGAGATTCGGCCGGTCAGGGGTTCCGCTGCAAGTGAAAGTTGCCCGACAATTTTCCGGCAATTATCGCAATCGACAAGATGCGCAGTGTAGCGGGCACGGGTGGACGCTGGTAAGGCCCCTTCCGCGTAGGCATTCATCTCGTCGGCGTCCAAATGCGCACCCTTAGGTTTGCCGGCCAGGTCAGCCGGCGTCGCAGATCCATGCCTCGCCAGACCTCGCAACAAGCTTTCGATTTCGTTGTTTTCCGGCTGCTTCATTCGCTGCTTTATTGAACTCCTACTAAAGAACGTTTGATCCCAGGTAACTTGCGACTGGCCTTCGGCTGAAGTCTCATTTACGACCCGGAATCTTCAGACGTTAGCTCTTTCGTGGCCAGGAGCGGCTCTAGATCCGCCTCCATGTGCGCAGCAAGCTGGGAAAATGCCTGCGCCGTTTCCTGTTTCGACCAGCCACATTCCTGCGTCAGAATTTTTTCGACATTTTTTCGTAAGTCACCATGCACACGGGTTAAGCGGCGGCTGGCGGTGGCCTCGTGGACTCCCAGCACCGCTCCTGCTTCGCGCAGGCGCAGATTGTCAAAATAATAGAGCTTAACCAGCAACCGATCCTCGTCCGGCATCTCTTTGATTGCTCGAGCCAAAGCACGCTCCATCTCAGTTCGTTCTAATTTGCTTGCCAGGGCAGCTTCAGGGTTCAAAGTGGCGCTCGCCATTCCCGCCGTGTTTTGGCCTCCTCCATCATCCACAATCAGGCGATCAAAATCGGCGTCGTCTTCGGTCTGAACCAGGCGGGATTGTTTGCGGTGTTGGTCGACTGCCAACTGGGCCACCACGGCTCGCAGCCAGCCGGCAAATGAACCTCGACCTGAATAGTAGGCGAGCTTGCTCGCCGCTCGGCCGTCCTCTCTGACCCGCAGGCCATGCAACTCTGCCCAGATCGACTGGGCCAGATCTTCCGCGGCGTCCTCGCTGCCCGCGGCGGAACGGGCGGCGGAACGTACGGTAGCCGAATAGCGCTCGACAAGATCATTCCAGGCATTAGCGTCCCCCCGTTCGCAAGCAACGGCCAGGCACAGGTCTCCAGCCTGCAGCTGGTCAATGAACTCCGTGATCGATTCCACGTCTGCCTGCGGCCGATCTCTGAGCAGGTATTTTTCGAGCGAAGTATTAATTCGGCTGGTTAAAGCGTCAACCGTCAGGGAATAGCATTCACCGGCCCGGGCCAGCAATCGCTGGGCGCCCTGGGAGATCAGCTTTTCAATTTCTTTGCTTTGTTTGCTCACAGAGGAATGTTCAGGTTCGCTTAACGAGCGACTCTATGCTATCACGAGTGGCCAGGCCGCCACGCTCGCGATGGCCCGCCCGAGTCCAAGCTGCAGCGCCGCTCCCAAACTGGCATTCGCCGACAAAATGCGTAACATACACGTTTAATTCCCGACGGTTATCACTGAGATGCTTCGCGTCACCGAAATATTCCGATCGATCCAGGGTGAGTCGACCCACGCCGGACGACCCTGTACCTTTGTGCGCCTGACAGGCTGTCCGATGAGATGCGTTTGGTGCGATAGCGAATATACCTTCTCCGGCGGCGAGCAGATTGCGCTCAAAGACCTTCTGGTCCAGGTACGCGCATTCGCATGCCGCCTGGTGGAAATTACCGGAGGAGACCCGCTCGCTCAGAAGGAAGTGTATGAACTCATCGAGCGCCTGTGCGACGAAGACTTTGAAGTCCTGATCGAAACCGGTGGTTTCTTTTCGACGGAAGCCGTCGATAAAAGAGCTGCGATCATCCTTGATGTAAAATGTCCGGCTTCGGGCGAGGCGGATCGTAATCATTGGCCCAACCTCGATCTCCTCCGTGCCGACCGGGATGAAGTTAAGTTCGTTGTAGCAGACCGGCGCGACTGGGAATTTGCGGTCCAGGTAATTGAGCGACATGAACTGGAGAAGCGGACAAAAGCCGTGCTCATTTCACCCGTCTGGGGTGAAATCGAGCTTAAGGAGCTCGCTGATTGGATCGTTGACAGCGGGCTGGCGGTACGTCTGCAGCTGCAACTGCACAAATACATTTGGGGACCGGATGTGAAAGGGGTTTAGAAGGATGAAGGATGAAGGATGAAGAAGAAGGACGCGGGGACGCGGAGAAAGGGGACGCGGGGACGCGGAGAGAGGTGACGCTGAGACACGGCGACGCGGCGACGCGGAGAGGTGACGCGGGGACACGGCGACGCGGCGACGCGGAGACACGCGGAGACTTCTCGGTTTCGTGTTCAATTTCATGTGGGTATCAATCTTCAATATAAATCCCCGCGTCCCCGCGTCCCCGCGTCTCCGCATCCCCTCGTCTCCGCATCCCCGCGTCTCCGCATCCTTCTTCATCCTTCATCCTTCATCCGTCATCCTTAAGGAGACCCTATGGGCGGCAGTAACGAAGTAATCGATGAGCCGTTGGTCGAAGTGGCTACATCCTTGATCCGACCTCCCTCATCCCTGGCGATCTGCCTCGTCTCCGGGGGCATGGACTCGTGTGTTACTGCCGCCATTGCTCGCGAAGAAAATGATGAACTGGCGTTCCTGCACGTGTCTTATGGCCAACGAACTGAGCAGCGCGAACGGCAAGCCTTCCTGGAAATTGCCGATTACTATGGCATCGATAGACGTCTGATTGCGGACATAAGTTATCTGGCGCAAATCGGAGGTTCATCACTAACCGATGAAGCTATCCCCATAGCTGATCCCAATCTCAGCGGGCTGGGAATACCTTCCAGCTATGTCCCGTTCCGCAATACGCACTTTTTGTCAATCGCGGTGAGCTGGGCCGAAGTAACCGGTGCCGAAGCAATTTACATCGGCGCAGTTGCCGAAGATTCTTCAGGTTATCCTGACTGCCGGCCCGAGTTCTATGCTGCCTTTCAACAGGCCATCAATCTGGGAACAAAACCCGAAACCAACATTCACCTCCGGACTCCCGTAATCGGCCTTAGCAAAGCCGAAATCATACTGCGAGGCAAGGAACTTGGTGCGCCACTGGAACTGACCTGGTCCTGCTACCGGGAAGAGGAAAAGGCCTGTGGCGCATGCGATTCGTGCGCCTTGCGGCTGCGCTCTTTCCGACAGGCGGGGCTTGAGGACCCACTGCCGTACGTGCTTGACAGCAGCCGATTTGCTTATTAACTTTAGGCCGCGTTTAAGAACTAAATTACAACTGAGGATGGCGTGCTCGCATCCTACGGCTCTCCCGCTATCATAAATCGCCTTGTCCACTTCCGTTGGAGGAACATGATGTTTCGCAAATATCTTCTACTAACTCTGTTGGCACTTGCCTGCGGTTGGTCATCTGCAAGCGTCGTTTCAGCGCAGGTCGGCCCCCTGAGCGGAAACGTAAAACTGAGGCAGGCGGACGGCACGATTGTGCCTTTGGCCGGAGCTACTGTTGACGTGTTTCGCGTCGACATGAGCGCCAAATATGAGGCCAAGACCGACAAGCGAGGTGAATTCCGCTGGGCCGGCCTGCCCTTTGTAGGTACTTACGTGATCTCGGTGAGCGCGCCGGGAGCCCAGCCAAATTTTCAAGCCGATGTTAAGGCGGGGCGCGATATTGATTACAGTATCCTGCTCGAAACTGGCGACGGCAAGCGACTCACGTTCGATGAAATAAAGACCCTGCTTAGTCGCAAGGGCAGCGCCTCCGGCGCAACGGCACCAGCTTCAGATAGCGCCGCAGACAAGGCCAAGCGTGCAGAGCTGGAAGCTAAGAATCGCGAAATCATGGAGAAGAACAAGAAGGTTGAAGATTCCAACCGCGTAGTCAGCGAAAAGTTCAAGCTCGGTAACGCCTCACTCGCGGCCGGCGAAACCGCAAACAAGGGTGGCAAATACGACGAGGCAGAAAAGTTGTTTTCGGACGCAATTGCGCAATACGACGAAGGCCTGGCTGCGGACCCCGAACATCCGGGCGCGCCGACGCTGATGACCAATAAATCGCAGGCGCTGATGGATCGAGCCATCGCGCGTTACAACGCCGCGATTACTTCCGAAGCGTATAAGGCGGCAATCAAGTCCGGTGGGGCCGGCGTGACCACACTGCTTGAACCGGCAAAAAAAGACTGGAAAGACGCAGCAGATGTCGCCACCAAAGCAGTCACCATATTTAAGGCCCAACCACAACCAACTGATCCTAATGAACTCGCCAACTATAATCGCAGCCGATACTTTGGATTTCTGGTCAGAACTGACGCGATGAATAAACTGGTCACAAAGGTCGATCCTACTCAGGTAGATGCAGGAGTGACTGCCTACGAGGAGTATCTGGCCGTCGAAACCGATGCGGTCAAGAAAACCAAAGCCGAACGCGACATGGCCAAGATGCTGTTTGATGCCAATGCTTACGATAAGGCTAAACCGGCCTATCAAAAAATCCTGTCCCAAAACCCGGATGACAGCGAAGCGCTGCAAAATATGGGATTGACTCTGTATAACCTCGGTTTCATGAAGGAGTCAGAGGGAAAGAAAGACGAAGCGAAAGCCAGTTATCAGGAAGCGGCTAATTACCTGCAGCAGTTTATTGAGAAGACAACCAACACCGAACTCAAGTCCGAAGCGCAGGCTATTCTGCAGAATCTCAAGGAGCAGCAGAATGTTCAGGCCGAAAAGCCAGCTACACCTACTCGCAGGCGCCGACCTTGAGTAGCCCGAAATTGGCATGACAGCGGAATGGGGCGACGCCAGGAGGTGTCGCCCCTTTGCTTTGACCCCCAATGCCCTCGCTGCCGTGCTTCCCTTCTTAGCAAAAAAGTCCCCAGATTCGGGCACTGCTGCACCTTTTTGCCTTCTTGAACTTGATTCTTGACAGTGCCGATGTTCAACCTGTACTATGCCTGAGCAACGGTGTTGTGCACACCGGCCGCAGGACGCACACCACAGGTACGTCTCGCGGCAATTGCTCCGGACCCTGAACCCGCCCACTAAACGTTCGAAACCTACCACGCATGTCTGCCAAATTAGGCGAAATCCTTGTCCGTGAAAATCTGATCAGCCCACAACACCTGCGTGAGGCGCTGGAATACCAGCGCGAGCACGGGGGCCGCCTGGGCTACAATCTTGTCAAACTGGGGCTCGTGTCTGACGACATGATCACCGCAGTTCTCTCTCGCCAGTACGGGATTCCTTCGGTCAACCTCGAGCTGTTTCAAATCGATGCCACGGTACTGCGCTTGATCCCACAGGAAGTAGCACAAAAGTATTCGGTCCTTCCCCTTTCCAGGGTCGGCGCCACGCTCACCCTGGCCATGGTCGATCCCACCAACGTCTTCGCCATGGACGATATAAAGTTCATGACGGGTCTGAACGTGGAACCGGTTGTGGTCGCCGAAGCCAGCATTCAACAGGCAATCTCCAAGTACTACAGCAGTTCACGTGAGATTGATCTAGCCAGCATTACGGTTGACGAGCCAGTATTCGAAAAGGTTTCTGTGGTCACGCATGGCAACGGCTCGATCACCAATGCCGACCTTGTCTCCCTCGATACCATCGATTTTGCGCCGGCCGATGGCTCCGAGGAAGTTGAGGTTGTCGAGGATAACGAAGAGATCGATCTTTCGACGCTCTCGCGCATGTCCGCCGATGCGCCGGTAGTGCGACTGGTCAATGTGCTGCTGGTGGACGCGTTGCGCCGCGGCGCTTCAGACATTCACGTCGAACCTTACGAGAAGGAGTTGCGAATTCGATTTCGTATTGACGGCGTTCTGTACGACGTCATGCATCCCCCATTAAAGCTGCGCGACGCACTCATCTCTCGTGTAAAGATCATGTCGAAGCTCGACATCTCGGAAAAGCGTCTGCCCCAGGATGGCCGTATCAAGATCAAGGTCAAGGTTGACGCCCGTTCGCGCGAGCTTGACTTCCGCGTCTCCACCTTGCCGACTCTATTTGGCGAAAAGGTAGTGCTTCGTCTCCTCGATAAAGAGAATCTGATGCTCGACATGACCAAGCTCGGCTTTGAGCCTGAGTCACTGGTGAAATTCAAGCGCAATATCTCGAAGCCCTACGGTATGGTGCTGGTAACTGGTCCCACCGGCAGCGGAAAGACGAACACGCTATATTCTGCGCTGCAGGCCTTGAACACCGTCGATACCAACATCATGACAGCGGAAGACCCGGTCGAATTCAATCTGGTCGGGATCAACCAGGTGCAGATGAAAGAGCAGATTGGTTTGAATTTCGCGGCTGCCCTGCGAGCTTTCCTGCGGCAGGATCCAAACATCATTCTGGTAGGCGAAATTCGCGACTTCGAAACCGCAGAAATTGCCATCAAAGCGGCTCTCACGGGCCATATGGTATTGTCGACACTGCACACTAATGACGCTCCCTCAACCATCTCGCGTCTGATGAACATGGGCATTGAGCCCTTTCTGGTGGCGACCAGCGTCAATCTAATTCAAGCCCAGCGACTGATTCGCCGGATCTGCAAAGACTGCAAACACGAGAATCCGATGCCTGCTGAAGCGCTTGCTGAAATCGGCTTCTCGACGGAAGAAACAGCGACCCTCAAAACCTACAAAGGGCAGGGGTGCGCCACCTGCAACAACACCGGTTATAAGGGACGAGTCGGACTCTACGAAGTTATGGAAATAACTGATGAGATTCGCGAACTGATCCTAATCGGCGCTTCTGCTTTGGAACTACGAAAGAAGGCGATCGAAGATGGCATGATCACTTTACGAGAATCCGGACTACACAAGATTCGCGCTGGAATTACCACCGTGGAAGAGGTGGTGCGCGAGACTGTGGCCTAAGCGAGAGGAGTTACGAAAATGCTGCGAAAAGCTATATTGTCATTGCTGGTAATGTTCTCCCTAGTTGCCGTTATGCCCTTTGCGGACTCGGCCGCCCGTGGCCTGGGTCGCAGCGTTGGTTTGCATAGACGGCATCATCGGCACCATTCGCGCCGCTGGTGGCGTCGTCATCGAGCGTTACTGCGCCGGCGACAAGCGGCGGCTTTGGCGCATCGCCTGGGAGCCATGTCAGCCCGGCCCGTCCTGGTTGCCCCAATCGATACTCGAATTATTAGTAATGCCAGCACACCTGCCGCGCCCGTTGCCGCCGTCGTAGACTCCAAAGGTTGGAGCGCAATGCCCCCGGCCGCTAGTGGTGAGGTGAGATTCCGCGCCAAAGAAAACACAACCGATCAGGCAGCTCTAACAGTGGTCGCTCTCAGCCGGCCAGCTCCCGCCTATTTGACCAGCAAAGAGCAGCGCCAGATGTTGAGTGGTGTTTCGTTCACCGAACTCCGGCGTTCGGTAATCGACAAGATGATTAAGGCCGGTGGTTGGGTCAACAACGATTACGAGCGCGAGGTAGCCGGCCGCCGCGTATTCGTGGTAACCGCGCAAACACCAGCCGAAGGCCGTTCACCCGAGAAGACCTGGAACTTCTATTTCACCGAAGTCAACGGTCGTATCTATAGCCTGGCAACGGAAGCCAACGTGCAATCAGCTCAGCGAATGGCCAGCGAAGCCGAAAGGTTTATCGGCTCTCTTCATTAAAGAGCCGGTTCCGCAACGCCAATCGCAAACTCAACCTCGAGGAGAGTTTAAGCAAATGGGACCGAATGAAGCCCCGCCACAGATCTCGCTTTCAGAGTTGCTCCGCAGCCTCTCTGATCTGCGTGGATCTGACTTACATGTCACCACCGGCTCGCCGCCGCAGGTGCGCGTACATGGTCACCTTCGTCCTCTTGAGGGTTACCGTAATCTAAGCTCAGCAGACACTAAGCAACTTGCCTATTCAGTCTTGACCGATGCTCAGAAGCATCGCTTTGAAGAAAACCTCGAACTCGACTTTTCCTTTGGCGTCAAGGGATTGTCTCGCTTTCGCGCCAACCTCTTCAATCAGCGCGGCGCAGTCGGCGCCGTGTTTCGCGCCATTCCCTATGAGATCAAAGCATTCGAGGATCTGGGTCTGCCTGCGGTAGTCAAGGAGCTATGCAACAAGCCGCGCGGGCTGATTTTGGTCACCGGACCCACTGGTTCGGGCAAATCCACAACGCTCGCAGCTATGATTGACAAGATCAACCGCGAGCGTCACGAGCACATTCTGACTATCGAGGACCCAATCGAGTTTCTGCATAATCACAAGAACTGCCTGATCAATCAACGCGAGGTCAATTCCGACACCCGTGGTTTTGCCGAAGCCCTGCGCACTGCGCTGCGGCAGGATCCTGACGTAGTGCTAATTGGTGAAATGCGAGACCTGGAAACAATCGAATCGGCCCTGCGTATTGCGGAAACCGGCCACTTGACTCTGGCCACACTGCATACCAATTCAGCTATCTCGACCATCAACCGTATCATTGACGTCTTTCCTTCGGATCAGCAATCACAAATCCGCGCGCAGCTTTCACTCGTCCTGGAGGGCATTCTCTGCCAGGCGTTGCTACCCAAGGCCGAAGGCGGCGGACGCGTGATGGCCCTGGAAGTGATGATCCCCAACTCGGCTATCAGAAACCTGATTCGCGAAGACAAGGTCCATCAGATCTACTCCATGATGCAAACCGGACAAGACAAGTTCGGTATGCAGACCTTTAATCAAACGCTGGCCACCCTGTACCACCGGCGTCAGATCAGCCTGGAATGCGCATTGCAGCGTTCCTCAAATACCGACGAGTTGAAAGAGCTGATCGAGCGCGGTTCCGGACTGAACACCGCCACCACCAAGCCCAGCCATCCCAGCCCATACGCTCAGGCTCGCCCCGTCGGCAGCCGGCCTTCAGTGCGTTAACCTCAGGAATCGGAGATCTGAAAATGCCTACATATGTTTTCAAAGGCCGCAACAAACTGAACGAGAATGTTGTCGGTGAGCGCGTCGCAGACAATCGCGAAGCTTTGCGACAGATCCTGCGCAAGGAGCAGGTTAC
This sequence comes from Pyrinomonadaceae bacterium, assembly GCA_036726305.1. Taxonomy (GTDB): domain Bacteria; phylum Acidobacteriota; class Blastocatellia; order Pyrinomonadales; family Pyrinomonadaceae; genus JAOAPY01. The sequence continues at coordinate 131,576 of DAIMCP010000001.1, forward strand.
GATTACCGCCGTCAAGGAGAAAGGTCGCGAAATTGGTATACCCAAACTTGGTGGCCGCAAAAAGGTCAAGGCAAAGGATCTCTCGATCTTCACCAGGCAGTTTTCCGTCATGATCGATGCCGGCCTCCCCCTGGTACAGTGCCTGGAAATCCTGGCCCAGCAGCAGGAAAACAAATATTTTCAAGGGATCCTGTTACAGGTAAGACAGGACGTTGAGGAAGGCTCAACCCTGGCTGCGGCGATGGGACGCCATACAAAGGTCTTTGATCAACTGTACGCGAACATGGTCGAAGCCGGCGAGACCGGAGGTATTCTCGACTTGATTCTGCAGCGTCTTTCGACCTTCATCGAAAAGATCGTGAAGTTAAAGCGCGACATTGTTTCGGCCATGATTTACCCGGCGGCGGTGGTGTTGCTGGCGATTGTCGCCGTTGCCGTCATCATGATCGTGGTGATCCCGCAGTTTCAGAACATCTTCCTCGGTTTGCTTGGTCCGGGAGAACAATTGCCTTTGCCCACGCGCATCGTCGTTGGCATCAGCGATTTTCTGGCGGGCTGGGGTGGTTTAGTCATTCTGGTTTCCATCGTCGCTTCGGTGGTAGGCCTTCGCTTTTACTACAAGACGCCCGGCGGGCGAAAATTCATGGACGGTCTGATCTTGAAGCTGCCCATTCTCGGCGACATCTTTCGCAAGATCGCCGTGGCCAGATTCTCTCGCACTCTTTCCACCTTGTTGTCTTCAGGTGTGCCTATTCTGCAATCTCTGGACATCACAGCCCGTACGTCCGGCAATGTGATCATTGAATCCGCGATCCTGAAGATTCGACTCGCCGTCGAACGCGGCCAGAGTTTTGTCGAGCCCTTGAAAGCCACCGAAGTTTTCCCGCACATGGTCGGCCAGATGATCGGCATCGGCGAACAGACCGGCGCGCTGGACGCGATGTTGGGCAAGATTGCGGATTTCTACGAACAGGAAGTCGACGCTGCCATCGCCAACCTGCTGACCCTGATTGAGCCGGTGTTGATTGGCTTTCTGGGCGTGACCATCGGTTCCATTGTCATTTCAATGTACTTGCCGTTGTTTACGCTAATCGGCAAGCTCTCTAACGGCCACTGATCGCAAGGAAATAACCCCCCAGGCCATTTAGGTAATAGAAGCCTGCAAGCTGACCATCTTCCGTCAGTTTGCCGGCTTCTTTGTTTTCTGATCGCGGAGGAATAAGTACAATTCGCCCATGGCAGAATATCTGGATATCAAAAAATGGGCCCGACGGGAGGCGTTTGAGTTCTTTCGGGACTTTGATAAACCATATTTCAATATCTGTACGACGCTGGATGTCAGTCGACTGCTGGCCACCTTGAGAGAAGAAAATAAGCACGCTTCAGAGCGGGATAAAGCTGGGCCCGCCAGGGTCAGTGTGTCGCTTGCCTATCATTACTTCGCTCTGCGAGCGGCAAATGACATTGAGCCGTTTCGCTATCGTTTGCGCGACGGCAAAGTGCTGGTCCATCCAATTATTCACGGGGCCACCACGGTGCTCTTGCCAAACGAGACTTTCACGTTTGCCTATTTTGACTATGTTGCAGACTTCGCGAAGTTCATTGATGGGGCCGAGCGCGCAGTGATGGAGGTGAAGGCAGCCGGTGGCTTCCACAAAGAGGATGACGACAACCTCATCCACTGTACGGTCCTTCCGTGGGTGGCTTTCACCAGTTTTTCGCACGCGCGCAACTGGAGGCGCGAAGACTCGGTGCCCAAGCTCTCGTTTGGGAAGTTCGTGCAGGAGGGAGAGCGGACGCTGCTGCCTTTCTCGGTTGAAGTTCATCACGCGTTGCTGGACGGGTTCCATGTGGGCCGGTACATCATGAGACTGGAAGAGATGTTGGGGGAGGCAGAGCGGTATTTGCGCTAACCGCGGAATGCTCAAGTCAATCGCAAAACGCTGTGAGCGCCCGCCAATTTCAGTTCAAGGCAGGATATTGGGTAAATAAAGCCGCTGCATGTCTTTCCCTCAACCGGCTTCACCAATTCGTTTTCAAAATTTGGCTACCACTCTCGATGTCTGGCTCGCGTCGGCGAGCGTTAAGTCAGGCGTGAGGCCCTTTCATCACAAGATTTGTGTTTGAGGTTCTACAAAACGTTTGACACTGATCTTGGGTCCGCAATAAGATGCGGCACGCGCGAAAACGATTTAATCTGAATGCCGCACAACCTGACGGATATTTGTCTGGGGCTTAATTGTCATGGGTAGGGCCAAAGTGCGCTATCCACCTGAATCTAAACTGATCTTGGTTTTGTTTGAAGCCGTCGGAAAGACCCAAAGCCAGCAGGCTGCCCAACTACAGGAGAAGAAAATGCATAAAGCAAAAGTTCCCTCTTTTGTTCCACTGTTCAGAGTTCTTTGTATTGCCCTTTTCACTTTGGTGCTCAGCGCCCAGCTAGCGAGCGCGCAAACTCAGATTACTTCAGGGACGATTCAGGGCACGGTGACCGACGCCAATGGGGCCAGCCTGCCCGGCGCCACAGTTGAAATCAAAAATCTTGACACTAATTTTTCCAAGACAGCGATTACTGATGAAGGCGGTCGTTTTATGGCCCTTGCACTACCTCCCGGCAACTATGAGGTGACAATTTTAAAGCAGGGTTTTGCCACCACCGTCGTTGAAAAATTTCCCCTGACGGTGGGCCAGGCTATTAACCTCCCCCTGTCAATGAAAGTCTCTGGCGTGGCGGAGCGCGTGACGGTTTCGGCTACCCCGACCGTCGATACCCTGAAGACAGAGTCGAGCACGACTTTAAATGAAAAAGCCGTGAACACTACACCGATCCTGGGGCGAAAGTTTGAAGACCTGTTGACTCTGACGCCTGGAGTAAGTGTAGTCCAGGGACCAGACGGCGATGAGATTACGTTTGCCGGTCAACGAGGTGTTTTCAATAATGTCAGTCTGGACGGCGGAGATTACAACAACGGCTTCTTCGGCGAACAACTTGGAGGCCAGCGGGCGGCGATTGATATCACCCTGGAGGCGGTGAAGGAATTCCAGGTAGTGGCAACCGGAGCCAGCGCTGAGTTTGGCCGGACTGCCGGCGGGATCATCAATGTCATCAGCAAATCGGGTACCAACGACGTCCACGGCAGTCTCTTTCACTTCCAGCGTCTGGAAGCACTGTCAGCCCACACTTCCGACGGGAAGCCGCTCAAAGACTTTCGTCGCGAGCAATTTGGCGCGACCATTGGCGGTCCGCTCCAGAAAAACAAAGCTTTCTTCTTCTTCGCCTTTGAGGGCATTCACGAGACCTTGACGCGTGCCAACCTAAGCGAGGCGATCGGCACACCCTGTCCGGTGACGGCGCCAACTATTCTGGCAAATGAAGCCCTGATAAACGGGAATTCGGATTGCCAGAGATTGGCGCTGATAAATTTCATCAAAGCCACGAGAAACCAGGACGAAGGTTTGCCGGTTAAGCGTCCAATCAGAAATTACGCCTTGCTCGGCAAGATCGATTGGAACCTGAATGGGTCAAACCAGTTGGCCATCTCTTACAACTTTGACCACTCAAAGAATACAAACCAAACCTTCGACGTCAGTACCTATGGCAACTCCGCCAACGGCATCGAAGGTCCGTCAAAGATCAATAACTTAAACGTCAACCTCCTGACTACGCTCTCGTCGACCAAACTGAATGAGGCCCACTTTTCATACTCGCGTGAATTAAGACCTCGTAACGCAACGCCCTCAAACGTGCCGGCCGACACCGGCATGGGCTTCGCTCCGAGCTTCAGATTCGGCAACCCGTTCTTCCTGCAACCTGCGGTTGACGAACTGCTCTGGCGCACACATGTGAAGAACAATTTTTCCGTCATCTCAGGTAATCACACCGTCAAGGTTGGTGGAGAGTGGATCCATACGCTGAATGATCAGGTGTTCCGCGGCTTCTTCACTGGCCGATATTTGTTCGACTCAGCGACTGGCTTCCTGCGCTATGCTTCACCCGCGGCCGCTGGAGGTTTCGGCCCCAACACAATCGGCTGCTCTAACGGGAGCTATGTAACGGCTCCGACCCCGTGTCCGGCGGGCAGTACTGCAACCGGTGGACCGCTCTTACTTTATTTGCAGAACGGGATCTCGACAGGCATTGCTGGCGTGCCGCCACCAGGCGCCTCAACGATCACCAACGAAGACTATGGACTGTTCATTCAGGATAAGTGGCAGGCGCGGACGAACCTGACGCTAAGCTATGGCTTGCGCTGGGAAGCCCAGATTTTCCCGAAGCCTATTATCAGTCCTTCCCAAACTGCCTATGCCTCGTTGCTCAGCAATCCGAGGTTCCCCTCAGACGGAACTCTCCACAGTCCGAAGAAGGAGTTTCAGCCTAGAGTGGGCCTTGCCTGGGATCTGTCGAAGAAGGGAAAATCGGTCCTGCGAGCCAGCTATGGCATTTTCTACGGCCGCCAGAACATGTTGTCGCAGGTTGGATCGATCACGGACAACGGCGCCCAGCAATATGGGATCGCCTGCGCGTCGAGCTTTGGCTGCTCAAACGGAGCGGGTCGACCAACCTGGCCCAATATCGTTCCCGTAGCCCCAGGTGGCGGCATTCCTGCCGGGGCATCAGTCAGGGTATTTAGTAAAGACTATGCCAATCCGCGCATCTACACGACCAACGTCCAATTTGAGCAGGAGGTCGCTCAGGACTTTTCCTTGTACTTTGATTTCACCCATTCCAAGGGAGTTCACCTGACTCGCTTTATAAATCTGAATCGTGTTGGCCTGTTCCCAACCCTCGGTGACGTTTTCGTCACCAGCGCCGTAGGCAAGTCCCTCTATCGAGGTTTTACCGCCGGATTGAGGAAACGCTTCAGCAGGCGTTATCAGTTTGAAATGAACTATGTACTCTCGAAAGACCTGGATGACGATTCAAACGAGCGCGACCCCTTTTCCGATCGTTCATTCAATCCCCTTAACCTCAGTCTGGACTATGCGCTGTCGGACCGCGATATCCGGCACAAGTTCAACTTCTTCACCTATGCTGAATTGGGCTGGGGGCTGGAGGGCAACTTCCGGGTGCAGGCTCGTGGCGCGCAACCCATAACCCCAGCCGTGCGCACGGCCACTAACCGCAATACGCTGCGTAAGAACAACGAGTACTTCTCGTTTGACTGGCGTATTCAGCGACCGTTCAAGTTTGGTGAACGCTATGCCCTGATTCCAGTGGTCGAGATGTTCAATACATTCAACAACAAGAACCTTATCAATCCCCTTTCGGGAGCGGCGCTCTTCAACTTTGACGGGTTCCTGCGTCAGGGCGTGGGCGATCCGCGTCAGTTGCAGTTGGCGATCAAGTTTACGTTCTGAGAGGCGTGCCATAGAACCGGCTGTTAGCTGGCGTGCGATGGGACCCGATCTCATCACACCGCAATCTAACAGCTGCTCTATTGGCGCGAGTGTCCGTCCAGGTAGTTAAGGATTTGCACGGCGACGACCTTGGCGGGGACTTCAGTGTTCTCGATAGTCAGGTCGCTGGGTATTGTCGGAAAATCGAAAGCACCGCCACTTTTCAACTGGCGGAAGACTTCAACCGAATCCAGCTTTGTAAAAGCCCTTCGTGCGGGATCCACTAAGCGCCTCTCAAGTTCTGATTCGGCGCACGTCAACTCAACAAAGACAACCTGGCCTCCCAATGCCTCAACCAACGCGATCGTTTTAGGCACAAACGTCGCCGGCACCGTCGCCTCGGGAGCAAAGGTGAAGATCAGTGAGGTGTCATGCAGGGCAGCTTCACGAAAGGTCGCCAGCCAGATTTCTTCCCGAAGGTGGATGAACGCTTTACTACCAAACGCGAATACCGCTCCAACCAAATCAACTGTCAGGTGATTGTGGAATAGGCGATAGCCACTAAGAGCGGCAAGTTCCCGCGCTACAGTCAGTTTACCGACGGCCGGCTTTCCATGGACAAAAACGAGCTTCATCTTGCACGCCCCTACAAGGCTCAACTGGCACAGCATCAGGATAGATACTGCAACTGACAGATTCCTGCAATAGCTGTCTGCGAAATACATTGACGGGACCACCAGCGGCTTGCTACTTTAAATTTGGCCCGCCTCCTGGCGAGTCCTGCAGCAGAAGTCCTCAAGCAACCAACTAAAAGTCCGCCTTTCATGCGGCACGCGCCCGCGTGTTACAGCGCACGTTGCGAGCGGATCCGGAAAGAGGTGTGATGAACCATGAGTAACTACCTCGGCAAAAATGGAGAGGAGAATCGTCCTAATTACGTCAAGGGCCTCCTCTTGGTAATTGTAATTGGTATCTTTGCCCTGGTCTGGTGGGTTAACAAATCGGGCGCGGGAGGGCCGCCGCAACGCACTACTGCCTCCTCGGTCAATACGCGCAAGTTTCGTGCTCCACAGATGACTGAGGAACAGTTTCGTGACCGCCAGAAAGAGTACGGATTCGCCTCGGGCCAACCCACGTCACTCTCCCCGGACGAAAAAAAGGCCCTCGAGGAATCACTACGCAAAAGCCCGCACCCATAGCCAACCTGACCTGGGTGGAAATACCTTCGAGGGGAACCGCAAACCTGCTGCTTCTCTTCTCGCCGACCTGGCACCAGCTTTAAGTCACTAAGTTATTTCCAGGCCCCTTGCGCCGGCAAAACACCCGGCGCGAGCTGGCCCGCGAGATGAGCACCGCCCTTATGATCGGTTTGCTGATTGGCAGTGTAGCCCTTGCCCGGTCTGCTTTGGGAGCATCGTGCCTACTGCGCCTGCGTGGCCAGGGCCTTTTCGATTGCGGCCTTAAAAACCGGGTATGGATGAGCCCCGCCAATCATGCTGAGGATCTTGATGTTGTTCAGGTCTGGGGTCTTAGAGTCGACCAGGCCAACTACAAAAGTTGGCGTCGCTTGAATACCTAAGGTTGCTGCCACCTCGATGCTTGCCCTTACCACTGCGGAGGTTTTGCCACTTTCCAGACACTGGTTGAATTGAGCCAGATCCAGGCCAACTGTTTTTGCCTGCTGCGCCAGGTCGCTGGGCGCCAAAGCATTTTGATTTGCAAACAGACGATCGTGCAGTTCCCAGAATTTCCCCTGATCCGAAGCGCATTCAACGGCCTCGGCGGCTCTGAAGGCAGACGAGTGCAGCTCTTCAAGGGGCAAGTTATTAAATACGTACTTAATCTTCCCAGCGCCGATGTATTCCTTTTCTACCTGAGGCAGCGTGTCACGATAAAAGCGGCCACAGAACGGACATTGATAGTCCGAAAACTCGATCAGCACCACGCGCGCATTCTGGCTGCCGCGAAAAGGGCGGCCGCCAATGGCGACAGTTTCGGGTCGCGCGGGCCGACCTGGTTCCCTGGCCAGGAGCAATCGCTTGATTTCCTGAAGTTCCTTTTGAATAGCCTCCTGGCCCTGTCGCAGTTCCTGAATCTCCCTTTTAATCTCCTGCTCGTTAGCGGACAGCTTTTCTTTGCCTTGACCAAGGAACGAAACCGGAAAAAGTAAAGCCAGAAAGACACCAAACGTCGCCGTAAAACGAACCGCACTGACATTGGACATAATCAATCATCTCTCCATATCGAGGGAATCTTGCGGTTACTTTATCATAACCTGCGAGGCAGCGGCTGTCGGCAACCTTAGGCGTCAGAGGCGGATGGTCTGCTTTTTGCGCGATGCGGACTGATCGATAGCCTGCGCCGGCCCAGTGCTTTTATCGGGTTCGCAAGGGATGGGAGCGGCCGTCAAAAATGCCAGGCAATTAAGAACTCTGCTCAAGACTCCTGCCATGTGATAGGCTTTTGCGAATGGCACTGGTGGAAAATAAAACCGAGGACTCACCGCCGCTCGAGAAAAAACTATGGTGGCTAATACTCGGTCGATTGCTGGGGGCGATTGTGTTGCTGTGGGCCGCGTCCCTTTGGACGCGCGGAAACATGCGCGGCCAGGGAATGCTGCGCAGCACCACCACAATCATGGAAGTCGTCGCCCTCGTTAGCCTCGGGTATATACTGGCGCGCCGGTTTTCCCGATCACTGGTCCTGCAGACCAGGATCCAGTTTCTCATCGATATTTTTTTAGTAACCTGGCTGGTATGGCTCACCAACGACGCACACTCACCCTACACGGCGCTTTATATCGTCATCATTTCTGTGGCCAGCGTCTTTCTCGGTCCTCGTGATGCAATCATAACTTCGGTCATCTGCGCGGTCGCTTTCACCACTTGTGCGATTGTGGTCCTCACTGGTGTGGGCCCGCGTGGGACTCAAACATTTGCCGGTGGCTTGCTGTCGGAGACTATTCAGTCCGTTGGCCTGTTTGATGTGGCCTTTCTAGTGGTCGGCCTGTTATCTGCCAAATTGGCCGAGCGCCAGTCCCGCTCAGACGTTCGCCTGATGGCGGCAACGCAGAATCTTGCCAGTCTGCGCGCATTGCATGAACGGATCGTTGAATCCATACGCTCGGGCGTAGTGACGACGGACTTGCAGGGTCGCATTTTTACTTTCAACGCAGCCGCCGAGGAGATCACCGGGTACGAAGAAAAGGACGTCTCTGGACAGGAGGCATCGATCCTTTTTGGTGATATCAGCGAGGATATAAGACAGGCCCTGCGAGCAGCCGAAACCGGCGCGGCCAGTCCACGCTTTGAAGCGAGTTGCCTGACCGCTGAAGGATTGCGTTTGCGTCTGGGTTTCGGCATCTCCCCGTTGTTTTCTGAATCCGGTGAAACTACCGGCATCGTCATTACTTTTCAGGACTTAACACAGATTCGTGCCCTCGAGGAAACCTCGCGCCGCCAGGATCGATTAGCAGCGATTGGCCGCATGGCGGCGTCGATCGCTCACGAAATCCGAAACCCATTGGCCGCGATGCGTGGCTCGATCCAGATGTTGCGTGCTGAGATGATCGGCGACCCGGCCCAGGCCGAGTTGATGGAGATTATCCTGCGCGAATCAGATCGTCTCAACCGGATCATAAGTGATTTTCTGAACTACGCGCGGCCACGGTCTATCGTACTATCTCAGGTTGATGTAGCTGAGCTGCTGCGCGAGACTTTTACGCTTATGCGCCATAGCCCTGAAATAGGGGCCTTGCAGATTCTGGAAGAGGACCTTCCAGACGAGCCTCTGCTGGCACCTGTCGACGCCGAACAGTTGCGGCAGGTCTTTTGGAATCTGGCCCGGAACGCTCTGCAGGCGATGCCGTCAGGCGGCAGCATCCAAGCCCAATTAAGACGCAAGGATGGCGGGAGGTTGCAAATTAATTTCACAGATAACGGACGGGGGATGTCGCCGGAACAGGTTGAAAATTTGTTTGAGCCCTTCTCCTCCACTACCGGCGGCACCGGACTGGGACTTTCTATTGTTTATCAGATCATCCGCGATCATGGTGGTACAATCAACGTGCGTAGTCGCGAAGGACTGGGAACGACGATTACGATCGAGTTGCCGGTCGGAAACGAGGTACGCCGAAATTGATAGTCGGCGGATTAAGCGGCCCAAACACATTTTCCGTTTATCGATTGCTGGTTCTGACTTATCATTTGTTTTGGCGCGGCCCATCCTTACCAGTGCCGACAGTAATGCCTTAGCGAGCGACCAAACCGGGTCTGATTGCAGCGTTAATGACCAATGATGGTGTCCATGACACACGAAAATGATCCTTTGTTATTATGGCTAATCTCTTAATAGTTGATGATGAACTGGGAATGCGCCAGTTCCTTACGCACCTGTTCCAACGCGACGGGCACACGGTGCGGGTTGCTGAAAGCGGACTGCGCGCCATGGAAGCGTTGCGCCAGGAAGCAGCGGATCTGATCATTTCGGACGTTAAGATGCCCGACATGACCGGCATTGAACTACTGCGCGCCGCGCGCGAGTTGTTACCCGAAGTGGAAGTGATCATGATGACCGCTTTTGCCAGTGTCGACACTGCGCGCGAAGCGTTTCTGCTGGGAGCATACGACTTTGTTCAAAAACCCTTCGACAACGATCTATTAAAGGAAACGGTCACCCGCGCCCTGGCGAAAGTTTCCCTGGTGAAGGAAAAGGAAGCGCTTTTAATTGAAAACAAGGCACTCATACAAGATCAGCGAAAGCGCGGCCAGCTCAATAACATCATCGGCCACTGCGAGGGGATGCAGGCCCTGTTTCGCATGATTGAAACGGTGGCACAGGTTCCCTCGACCGTGCTGGTGACCGGCGAATCAGGCACCGGCAAAGAACTTGTGGCGCGTGCTATTCATGACCTGGGCCCGCGCGCTGAGAAGCCCTTCGTTTCGATTAATTGCGGCGCCTTTACGGAGACGCTCCTGGAGTCGGAACTCTTCGGGTACGTTAAGGGATCTTTTACCGGCGCCAACAGCAATCGCAAAGGTCTGTTTGAAGCTGCCGAGCGCGGCACGATTTTTTTGGATGAGATTGGTGAAATGTCGCCCGCTATGCAGGTCAAGTTGCTGCGCGTACTGCAAGAGCGGAAGTTGCGACCGGTAGGCGCCACTGAAGAAACTGTGGTAGATACTCGAGTGATCGCCGCCACCAATCGTGACCTCGCGAATATGGTCAAGGAAGGCACTTTTCGCGAAGACTTGTTCTATCGCATTTCGGTCATCCCCATTGAGCTGCCGCCGCTGCGAGAAAGAGTCGAAGACATTCCCGAGCTGGCCGAACACTTTGTGCAAAAATTCTGCGCGCAAACCGGGCGTACGCTCAGTCTCAGCGAGAAAGCTCTGCGATTGTTGGAAAATTATTCCTGGCCAGGAAATGTTCGTGAGCTTGAGCACACCATCGAGCGCGCGGTGGCGCTGGAGTCTACCGATTCAATTCAACCCGAGCGACTGCCGGAAAAGATTTCCAACTATGACGCCCAGCGCATCGCGGCTGCCTTTGATTTTCCTGACGAGGGAGTAAATCTAACCGCTCACCTCGATCAGCTTGAGCGGACCTATCTGCTCGAGGCTTTGCGCCGCACTGGCGGCAATCAGACAAATGCCGCCGAGTTGCTAAAGCTCTCTGTGCGCTCGCTGCGCCACTTGCTCGATAAGCACGGCATCCGCAATCTGACTGCACAAATGCGTGACGAACGACGCGACCCCGACGCCCCGCCGCGGCGCCGCGCCACCGACCCGCACCCCCGTCGCCGCGACGAGGACAGGTCGGAGTTCGTCGCCGGAGCCGGCGAGGGCTAAAGGGCCAAGAGCCAAGAGCTAAGAGCAAAGGGCCAAGAGCTAAGGGCTCTTGCGCTTTGCTCCTTGCTCCTTGCCCTTTGCCCTTTGCTATTTGCCCTTTGCCCTTTTGCTCTTCTCTTTGACATAAACCGTCATCGCGCGCCTGACGATTTTTGTCAGCCCGCCACGTCCCTCCTCTTAACCGAAGAACAGCTTCGACGTATTTCCTAGAGAATTGGCCATAAACCTTTCTCCGACCCCTTGGCACAGCTCTTGTTAAGTCGGAGGAAGAAGAATGCGCCCGTGCGCGGCTCACGACACGGAACAAGAAGCCGGTGGCGCGAGACAAAACCAACCCAAATTTCTAAGGAGTAGGAACGACACATGAAAAACCACAAACGTCAAGAAGGCTTCTCACTCATAGAGTTGCTCATCGTGGTCGCGATCATCGGCATCATTGCAGCCATCGCGATTCCCAATCTTTTGGCTTCACGCCGCGCCGCTAACGAAGGCTCGGCCCAATCAGCGCTGCGCACGATTTTCAGTGCTCAGGCAACCTACCAGGCAACGGCGGGCAACGGTGCTTTCGCAGCCGACCTGGCTTCTCTCTATGGCCAGCGTTTGGTTGATACGGTTCTCAATACCGGCACCAAGAGCGGTTACGCCTTCGCGATTGTCGAACAGGCCGGCACTGGCCCCACGGCAGTCTTTGGCGTCAAGTGCCTCCCCACGACTACCAGCGGTCCGTCTCAGACCGGCACGCGCCGCTTTGGTTTGACGGAAGACGGTGTGCTGCGCGGCGACACCACGATTACGACCGACCCATCGACCCGCGCTTTGATCAACGGCATGGCTGCCCTGGGTAACTAGCCCCCGGTCAGAAATGACTATTCAGCGTGCGAGGGCGGATATGTCCGCCCTCGCCTTTTTTTGGTTACAGACTGAAGCGGCAGGTATCGAAATCCAACCGGTCACACTGGTTCTCTAAAGTTCTTTCTGTCGCTAACCTCGCCTGGTCTCCTCGCCCTGATTTCGTTTTTTCCCGACCCCATTTCCAGCGCAAGCGGTTTTGCTCTAATCGTTTCTTACCTTGCCGCGTCTCGCCCGCTTGACAGAAAGCGGCACTGTTTCTGACGGAAAATGTCACAGCCGGAAGCTCACGGTGTTTTCGTTTGAAACGACAACACCGTAAACGTCGGGATTGTTGTGTTTAGTCAACTATTCTTGCCAATCCTTTTCGTGGCACGACCTTTGTAGGGGTCTCAGTGCGAACTTCGCGCTTTGCGCGGCTCTGCAGCGGGAGACAAAGGCCGATGGCGCGATATTGATCAACCAATCTCAATTAGGAGTACAAAGAAGAAATGAACACCAAGAATCGCCAACAGGGCTTCTCGCTCATCGAGCTTCTCATCGTTGTTGCGATCATCGGCATCATCGCCGCCATCGCCATTCCCAACCTTCTCGCCTCGCGTCGTGCCGCCAACGAAGGATCAGCTCAGTCGGCTTTGCGCACGATCCACAGTGCCCAAGCCACCTACCAGGCCACAGCGGGCAATGGCGCCTTCTCAGCTGACCTGGCGGGCCTCTATGGCCAGCGTTTGGTTGATACGGTCATCAACACCGGCACCAAGAGTGGCTATCTTCTGGCAATCGTCGACCAGAGCGGAACCGGAACGTCAGCAGTTTATGGCGCGACTGCCTTCCCCACCGATACCAGCGGTGCGTCGCAGACGGGCACGCGTCGTTTTGGAATGACTGAAAACGGCGTCCTGCGCGGCGACACAGACCTCTCTGCTTCCGCCGCCAATAGAGCCGAGATTGACGCAATGGCAGCTCTCGGCAACTAACATTACACGAAAAACTAGAGGGTTCGCGGGGCGGAGGTCATTCTCTGCCCCCTTTTTCTTGGCGCGCCAAGCATGAATTCCGGAGCGGAACAACCTATTCGCACAGTAATTGGCGCTCCCAATGCGGACTATCCAGCCAACGTGAAAACAACAACTAACATTACCGCTTCCTCCTTACTGGACCCTTTCTCCGGCGAAAAAGGACAAGCACTTCACAACGTCTTGCGCAACCTAAGGCTGGGTTACTTTCGCCCACGGGTGTTTGGCGGCGAGCGAGTTGCGCCGATCACAGTAGCGCTCGTGGGAGTTTTGGCCCTGGTTCCTTTGCTGGTCTGGGGCATTCCCTCGGGTGGAGATCTGGCAAATCACTACCGATTCGCCCAGCCTTTCTACGAGGCAATCCGCAGCGGCCATATTTACCCGGGTTGGCTTGCCGAGTCGAATTACGGGTTGGGCGATGCCCGCTTCCGGTTTTATCCGCCGGGACTGTATTACCTGGTGGCGGCGTTTAAGCTGGTCATGAGTTGGTACCTGGCGAGTGTCTTTGCATTCATGCTGCTCACAGTGATCGGCGGACTGGGAGTGTACTCTTGGGCCCGTGGATCCTTTCCCGTGAAGGTCGCAATGTGGGCCGGCGTCATTTATACAATCGCTCCTTACCATCTGAACCAGATTTATCAGGCCTCTCTGCTTTCAGAGTATGCCGCCTGCAGCGCGCTGCCTTTCGTATTCGCTTTTGTCGAACGCGTGTGTCGTCGTCAGCGAACCTCTGACATCGCCGGCCTGGCGGCGGCGTACGCCCTGCTGGTATTGACTAATCTGCCCTTAACTGTAATTGGTTCACTCGCGATTTTGGTTTACGCGATCTTTCTGCTGCGTCGCCCGGACCTTTTGTCTACATTGATGCGCTTAACCTTTGCTGGAGTCCTGGGTTTGGCAGCCAGCGCCTTTTTCTGGACCACGATGCTGGCTGAGCTGCCATGGATCAAGGGCAACTCTGCACACCAGAACATCTATTACGACTATCGCGCGAATTTTTTGTTCTCGCCGTCAGCATTAACAAACAGAAATACCTGGTATGCCAACGTCCTGGCTCTGGCAGTCCTGGGAATGATCCTGCCCGCGGCAATACTCGCGAAGAAGAAAATGAATCGAACTACCAGAGCTGCAGTCGCTTTGACGGTCTTTTCATTGTTAATGGCGACCGACCTTAGTCGGCCCCTGTGGCTGGTGATCCCCAAACTGCGTGAAGTTCAGTTTCCCTGGCGTTGGCTGGCGATCACTTCCCTCAGCGGATCGATTCTATTGGCCACGAGCTTGCCGAAATGGCTGAAGCTCTGGCGTCGCAGCTTGCGCCCGCTGCACCTGATTCCCTTGCTGGGGTTGATACTCTCGCTCTGCTTTGTCGCCACGCAGATCGTCTGGGATTCCGACTATCTACCCCGCCACGAATTTGAAAGTCTGCTGACAAGTATCCGCGGGGCGGCAAGTTTCAAAGACTGGATGCCTCGCTGGGCCGGCGATAATGTGCAACCGTATTCCAGGAACGAACGAGTCAACTCCGCTTCCCGTCCGGTTGCGCTTGATACCTGGGAGCCGGAGCACCGTGTGTTTACCCTCCAACCCGGCGCGGAGCGTGAGGTCCGAGTGCAAACTTTCTATTACCCTCTATGGACGGCAACGGCCGGCCAACAGGCACTGACCACCAGGCCTGCTGATGATGGCGCATTATTAGTCACCGTCCCTCCAGAGAAGACAGTCGTGACCCTCGATTTTCAGGAACCCGCCCGCGTTCATAAATTCCGCTTGGTATCGCTTGCAGGGTGGTTCTTAATCCTCCTCACCGCTATTCAGGGACTGCTCCAGACTCGCCGGCACAACCCTCTTCCGAATTAATAGATATTAAGGTACATTTGCTTCCCGCATAAGAAACCTCGAAGGCGTAATGAAACTCAGGTGAATACGGTCGCAGCAAATACAGTCGGCGGCGCTGGCAGCTTTTCGCGTGTGGCAGCGATTGCTCGAAATGCCTTTCGCGAGGCAGTGCGAGATCGTGTGCTCTATAACCTCGTGCTGTTCGTGTTGTTGTTGACGACGGCGGCAATTTTTCTGGGCGAACTCTCGGGTGGCCAGGAGAAAAAGATAATTGTCGATCTCGGTCTCAGCGCCATGTTGTTGTTTGGCGTCTTCATCGCCATCTTCGTGGGGGTGGGCCTGGTCTACAAGGAAATCGAGCGTCGTACTATCTATGCTATTTTTTCCAAGCCCGTCGGACGCGGCGAGTTTCTGATGGGAAAATACCTGGGTCTGTGCCTTACTCTGTTATTCAATGTAGTGGTAATGGGCGCTGGTGTTTCGCTGGCCCTGATTTACGTCAGTCGTGGTTGGGACCCGCTGGTTCTGAATATCTGGCCTGCCATAATCCTGATCTATATTGAGTTGATGCTAGTCACGAGTGTGGCTTTGCTGTTCTCGTCTTTCTCATCGCCAGCGCTCTCGGCATTACTCACGTTCTTTGTTTTCATCATCGGGCACTTCAGCGCCGATCTTAAGGGTCTGGCCGGATCAATGGGCAGCGTGGGCGCGCGCTGGTTGTTTGCGGCTCTCTATTACTTGCTCCCGAATCTGAGCAATTACAGTTACATCACGCCTGCCGCCCATGGGCAGCACCCCGACGCTGCAGCGGTGTCACTGGCCATTCTCTACGCTGCGATTTACGTGGGTGTCATTCTGGCTGCTGCGACTCTCATCTTCGGACGCCGGAACTTCAAATAGAGGTTAGCGATGGTTTCTGACTCTCAGCAAAAGGGGAAATGGCGCGAGGCGGCCCTGACTATGGGAATGGCCGCAGGACTGGCCGCTGTCTTTTTACTTTCGCGATCGATTGACGCGCGACGACCATCTCCGGATCTGAGCCAGGAGGAAGAGAGACTCTACCTCAACGGCACGACAGCCAAACGGGCCAGCCTGGCATTCAATGGCCTGATGGCTGACTGGTACTGGATGCGCTCGCTCCAGTACGTTGGTCGCAAGATTATGAGTGTCCCCGACAACGTTCCGATTGATGATCTGGGGACTCTGAATCTGAAACTGCTGGCCCCTTTGCTTGACGTTTCAACTACTCTCGACCCGCAATTTTTGGAGGCTTATGAATACGCCGCGGTGGTACTGCCGGCAGTAAATAGCGACGAGGCAATTCGCATCACCCGGAAGGGTATTGCGGCTAACCCCAACGAGTGGCGTCTGTACCATCATCTGGGCTACATCTACTGGCAGCGAGGCGATTTTATGACGGCCGCCGAGATGTATGGCGCAGGTGCGGCGACTCCGGGCGCGCCGGCATGGATGCAGGCAATGAAAGCGCGCATGACCGTTGAAGGCGGTAGCCGGGCGACAGCCCGCGAAATCTATGGGCGAATGTACGAAGGGGCGGACGATCCGAAAGTAAAAGACATGGCGCGCCGCCGATTGCTGCAGCTCGATTCATTGGAACAGCAAGATGTATTGCGCAAACTACTGTTGACCTACAAAGCCAGGACCGGCCACTGTGTCGCCGCCTGGAGCGAGTTGGGCCCAACCTTTCAGGCGTTAAAGGCGTTGCAACTGTTGCGAATTGAGATTGATTCAGCGGGGTCTCCACTGGATCCTGCAGGGACACCCTACCGTTTAGCGCAGGCCGGTTGCGATGTCGCTCTGGATCCGAAATCGGAGGTGCCTGCCAAGTAGGCGTTCGACAAACTGAGAGTTTGTAATATCGAGATTCTGCCAAATGTTCGAGCCTAAATGACTGCCAGCTAAAGTCGTCCGGACATATTATGTCAATAGTGGAAATCGAGAACCTGACCAAAGATTACGAAGTTGGCTTCTGGCGTAAGCGCAGAGTGCGCGCGCTCGATGGACTTTCGTTGGCCGTCGAGCGGGGAGAGATTTTCGGCTTCCTGGGAGCAAACGGCGCCGGCAAAACAACTACCCTGAAGTTGTTGATGCGGCTGATATTCCCCACGGCCGGTAAAGCTCGTGTCCTCGGCCATGACATCAGCGACGTCGCGATGCATCAGAAAATCGGGTATTTGCCGGAAAATCCGTACTTCTACGATTATCTAACCGCCCGTGAATTCCTTGAATATTGCTCCGAACTCTTTGGTCATCCAAGCCGCGAGCGCCGGACACGAAGCGAGGATCTCTTGCGGCGCGTCCACCTGGACGAAATGAGATGGAACACGCAGCTGAGAAAATTCTCCAAAGGAATGCTGCAGCGTGTTGGTTTGGCCCAGGCCATTGTAAACGATCCGGAGGTCGTCTTTTTGGATGAACCGATGAGTGGTCTGGATCCAATCGGGCGCCGTGAAGTACGCGACCTGATAGCTTCTTTGAGACTTGAAGGCAAGACCGTTTTCATGTGCTCGCACATCCTGTCCGACATTGAAGTGCTCTGCGATCGCGTAGCGATCTTGAAGCGCGGTAAATTAGCGCACGTGGGCAATCTGGACGAACTGAGGCAACGAGCAGGCGATCGCGATTCCGTGGAAGTAAATGCCACCGGAACCAATTTGGAAACCTTCAATAGACATATGCAAAACACCGACCACCTGGTATTGACGACGACGGCCAGCGGTTTACGTATTCAGGCGCAGGATGAAAGCGAAGTGGATTCGATAATTGCGGCGTTGCGGAAAGCAGGAGGCAAATTGGTGTCAGTGCAACCAGTGCGGCAGTCACTGGAAGAGCTCTTTCTGGATGATGCTTAGTGGTGCCTGCAGGAAAAACACTACGCGGATTTTTCGGGTTCAGATTGCGTGGTAATTAGTGCACAGACTGACCGCTGCGCTCGGGCGGGCGCGATCCAGTATTTACTGCTTAAACTTAAACCCGCTGACTTCCATTCTGATGTTGGCGCGGTCGGTGGTTTCTGTCATGCCATCCAGCACTATGTTTACCGCCAGGGTCTTGTTTGGACCAAGTTCAGGTTCCCGGGCTGGCACGACGACCACATACCTTTCGCGCACCGCGTTGCCCTGGTGATCCACCACTGCGGCGTGAATCTCGAGTCCGCTGATTGTACGACCAGTAAAATTACGCGCGGTCGTATGCAGAGTCATGACTATGTCGCCCAGGGCCCGCCCTGCTTCATCAGCCTCGGGGGCGTCAAGCGCTATTAATTTACTGTTTTTTTCCCATTCCGCAGCGCCAGGACGAATTGCATCCGCCAGTCTGGTGGGGGCACCGCCACCTGCACTTTGCCCTGCGCGCATGAGTAAGTAGAACAGTCCGGCGATAGCGATCGCCGCGACGATCGCGACAACTATGACCAGATTGCGCCGCGAATTCTCGTCTGCAATGTCGTGTTCAGAAGCGACCATTAATAGAAGGATTTTAAGGTCGGGTTGCCAGATTTGCAATCCTCGCCAGACTTTCGCAAGCTGCCTCGGACGTAGAGGGCCTTCGGATCACTCCCGTTTGCTGTACTTCGGCCTCAGGCTTGTGGCATTAGACGCTTAAGGAGAAGCTCGAGTTCTCCAAAATCGATTGGCTTGGTTACATACTCGTTACAACCAGATGCCAGGGCTTCTGCGTGAAAGTCCGCAGTGTCGTGAGCCGAGACGACTACGATTGGCACCTTTTTCAGCGCCGGCATTCTTCGAATACGCCTGGACGCGGCCAAACCGTCAACCTTGGGAAGACTCAAATCCATCAGTATTACGTCGGGTCGGAAGAATTGAGCAACCTCAATTGCCTGCTCGCCGTTGACGGCCTCTGTGACCTCGTAGCCGCTCATTTCCAACAGCCGCTTCATCATTATTCGATTGTCTTCTGAGTCTTCGACCAGAAGGATCTTTGGCCGTTTTAACTCCCTAATCATGTCACTTGACCCCTGACCGCGAAATTGGAAGGCTGACGCCAAACTTCCCACCTCCGAGTTTCTAAGCAGTGTATCACTAGAATACGCCGCTTTTTTTTGGTAAGATTCGCACCGAAACGCGACACAACAAATTGTCCAAGCCGGGCCTTATTCGTACACCCGAGAGAAATTGTGTCGCAGAACTGCTTGAATCGAGATTGAACAACCGAAAGGTCAAAGCGTCAATGAAGCCTCTAATAACTGAAGATCGCGATAGTCTTACGCTTAGAAATCTCGGACGGGCCTCGCTGCAAATCATCCACGACATCAAGAACCAACTAAATGGTCTCAAACTTTATGCCACATACCTGCGCAAGCGGATGGAGCAAACTGAACAAGCGGCAGAACTACAGGAAACTGTGGCTAAATTGATTGCCGGGCTCGATCGATCGACGAACGATTTGAACGTGCTGGTACAGTATGGTCGCCCGCTAACGTTAAATAGGTACAGTGGTGTTGACCTGCAAAAGCTTATGCGCGGCGTCTCCTCGAATTGCCAGGAAGCGGCCGCCGCCGATGCAGTTTGCCAACTGGAGTTGGACGCTGATCCGGGATCATTGCTGGGAGAATTTGATGCAACTGCCCTGACCGACGCGTTTAAATCGATTTCAGAGGGCGCCTGGAAAACGCTGGGGAAGGAAAACTCAGTCGCCCTCAAGGTCACTTTAAAAGGCGAGTCGGCTGACGGCAGACCGGAGGCCGTCATTGACTGGGGTCCGGTAATTTTTGCGAACGGCGATCCGTTCAATTCCTTCGATGGCAGCGAAGCGATTAGGATGTCGCTGGCTGCCAAGATTGTCGAAGCCCATGGGGGCTCAGCGGAATATCGAGACCATACTCTTCGAGTGCGTCTCCCATTAGCGTCCCACTAGAGTGCGCGAGCGAGGGGGATGCTTCGCTGATTCCCTGCCAGTGTTATTGTGTTCATCTGTACACTTACGTACGAAAAGAAAAATGATATGAGAAGCACAAGTTCAGTTGTTTCAACGGAGGAGAAAAAGGTGGAGAACAAGGATGTGCGCATTTTGATCGTCGATGACGAGGCCATGATGGCGGACTCATTACGACAGCACCTGGTTGCGGAAGGCTATTCGGTAGACACAGCCGCCACTGGAGCGGAAGGGATTGAGCGATTTGATCAGGGCGGTCATCATCTCGCCATTTGCGACCTGCAGCTCCCTGACATGGACGGATTGGAAGTGATGCGTCATATGAAGGACACCCGGCCCAATACGGAAGTTATCGTAGTCACGGGTTATGGTTCGGTACAAAGGGCCGTCGATGCGACCAAGGCGGGCGCCTTTTATTTTGTTGAGAAGCCTTTTGATTTCGAGGAACTCCAGCCTTTGGTAGATAAGGCCTTGGAACGACGGGAACTGGTTGCTGAAGCGGTGAGCATGCGCCGGCAGTTGTCAACGCGTGCGGAGTATTTCAACATCATTGGCTCTTCGCGCCAGATGCAAACCATTTATGAAACGATCGAATCTGTGGCGAAGTCCGATGCGAACGTGTTGATTGTCGGCGAATCGGGAACAGGCAAGGAGCTTATTGCCAATGCCATTCATTATAATTCCCTGCGCTCGAAGAAGACGTTTATCAAAGTCAACTGTGCGGCGTTACCCAAAGAATTGATTGAGTCAGAACTCTTCGGACATACCAAGGGGGCTTTCACCGGCGCCCACGCTGATAAGGAAGGGCTCGTGCAACACGCAGCCGGCGGCTCGCTGCTGCTGGACGAAATTGCGGAGATGCCGGTTGAGCTGCAGCCCAAACTTCTGCGAGTTCTTCAGGAGAGAAGTTATCGCAAGATCGGTTCGGAAAAAACTTACTCAGTCGACTTCCGTTTGATCTGTTCCACCAATCGCCTGCCCGCGGATGCCATACGCGAGGGACTTTTGCGCGACGATCTTTTCTACCGCATCTCAACCATCACCATTCACGTCCCACCGCTGCGGGAACGCAGCGAGGACATTCAATTACTGACTGAGCACTTTCTAAAAATGTACGCTAAGAAGTACGACCGGCCTATCACGGGCGTAACACAAGCCGCCTATCAACGTTTGTTTGCCCACGGCTGGCCCGGTAACGTCCGCGAACTACAGAACGTGCTTGAGCGCGCAGTGCTGCTAGCCAAGGGAACAAAAATCGAGCCGTTCGACTTGCCCTTCGACAGTGGAGCACTCCCGGAAGGCTCCGCCGCCGCAGCCTGGGACGTGCCACCGAACATGACCCTGGAAGACGTCGAAAAGCTGGTAATCGAGAGGACGCTGCAAAGGACCGGTGGCAATAAGCAGGCTGCCGCAAATCTGCTGGGCATCTATCGCCCACGCCTCTACAGCAAAATCAAGAAATATAAGATCGATGTTGGAACGCTGGTCTCGGCGTAATCCTGTGACCGCGCGCTTCCAAGCGTGCTCATCGCGAAATTCGAGCTGAGAAGTTGGGAGCCCTCTGTCCAGCGACATCACGCAGGTTGTGCGCGGTCCCGGGTCAAATACTTTAAATGAACTCCAGCAAAGTTGAACCGTGGAGTGGCGGGCGTCTTGCCAGTATCGACGCCCTGCGTGGTATTGCCGCACTCTCCGTCGTGGTGTATCACGCCGTCGGGCAAGCGGGTAACTCCGCGCCGCAAAATCTTCTGCGCTGGCCCGTAGTCCTGCTGCAGACGCTTAGTTCTTTTGGGTACGTCGGTGTTTTTCTTTTCTTTGTTATCTCTGGCTTTTGTATTCACCTGCGCTGGGCCAAAGCCCAGGCCGCGGGCACACCATATACCCTTGGCTTTGGCGCTTTTTGGAAGCGGCGCTTCCTCAGACTCTATCCGGCCTACCTGATTGCTCTGGCGATTTTTCTCTCCCTGACGGCATTGACAGTGGGGATTAGAGTAACCGGCAGCTTTGTCTATGACGTCGTTCTTCATCTTCTGATGCTGCACAACCTGGATCCAGCAACGGCCTACAGCATCAACGGTGTGTTCTGGACCCTGGCGATTGAAGAGCAACTTTATCTCGCTTACTTTCTCTTGTTGTTCCTGCGCCAACGTTGGGGCTGGACCGTCACTCTAATCGTTTGCGCTGCAGCTCGAGTCGGCTGGTTTTTTGTCAGCCATGGCGTCTGGGCAGCCTTTGGTATCGGCCTACCGGTTCCCGAGGCGGCTGCCTCACACTGGCTCACCTGGGCCCTGGGAGCTGTCAGTGTGGAAGCGGCCTTCGGCTTGATCAAACTACCGCGCTGGTGCCGCAACCTGTGGTTAGGCGGTGGATTTCTGCTGCTGGCCGCGGCAATTTCACAGGTTTTTCCGGTGACAAATAAAGATGGGTTCATTCATCGTTTTTGCTGGCTGGTGCTTCACCCGGCCTGGGGTCTGGGGTTCTTTATCATCGTGAATCGCGCTTTCGCAGCCGAGAAGCGATGGCGGGCCAGGCTTAGTGAGCCAGCCCTGATCGAACTGTTTGCGTGGATAGGTTTGTCGTCTTACTCGTTATACCTGACCCACAATCTGGTAATCATGCAAAGCTGGTGGATTAGTCCCGTTAGCTGGCCACCATTGGTCAGTGCCTTGGTGGTTGTCACTCCGGCTACGGTCGTCTTCGCGTGGATCTTCTATCAGTTCTGCGAACGGCCCTTCATCAGCAAGCCCGCCAAACAATTGACGAGGGCCAGGCATGAAAGTCTGGAGACGCCGCAACCGCTCTTTGGGCAAAGTTTGGTGGCACAGGCGGAAGACTGAGGTCCCGATGCCGTGTGAATTCTCTACTGCAATCTGTTTCCCGAGCGGCCGTTAATCCACGGCAAAGGTAGCTACGCTGCTGGGAGTTTCAAAGCAACGCACCTTGTAAATCCTGACCCGCTCATCATCCACGCGTTGGGCGACGCGTTCGAGAATGTACTTTGCAAGGTTTTCCGCAGAAGGTTGTAGTTCATCAAATGGCGGGAGCTCATTGATATTGCGGTGATCGAGGTACATGACAATCTCGTCGGCGGCCGCCTTTAACTCCACAAAATCCACCAACAGTCCAATATTGTCCAGCTCGGCGCCGCGAGCATAAATTTCAATCCGGTAATTGTGTCCGTGGAGGTTCTCACACTTCCCCTGGTAGCCGCGCAGCTGATGCGCGCTCGAGAAGTTGCGTTCGATCATGACTTCAAATGTCCCGGGCATAAGCTTAAGTCTAAAGTTCAATCACCCTGAAAGGCAAAGAGGCTTTGTGACGCCAGGCCTTACCAGGAGAGCGCGCCGGCCTGGAACATGAGCGACAACTCATCGATATTCGAGGTCACGCGACACTGGGGGAGACTCTGCAAAAACGTGCGCCCATAACTTTTCGTCCGCAAGCGGGGATCCAGCACGGCCAGGATCCCACGGTCAGTCGTGCTGCGAATCAAACGGCCCAGTCCCTGTTTTAAGGCAATCACTGCCTGCGGCACGCTGTATTCAAAAAAACTCGATCCTTCATTCTCTTCAATGTAGCGCTGGCGAGCGGCCACGATCGGATCAGTCGGCACGGCAAACGGCAGCTTGTCAATAATTACGCAGGACAGCTGCTCGCCACGCACGTCCACGCCCTGCCAAAAACTGGAGGTGGCAAACAGAACAGCATTGGGCGTTTCCCGGAAAGTTTTGAGCAATTGGCTCTTGGAGGCACTTCCCTGGACCAGGCAGGGGTAATCAAGCTGCGTCCAGGCCTGGTCGTACAGCGATTGCATGCCGGCCACACTGGTTGACAGGACGAAAGCCCGGCCCTCTGTAGCGCGCACGATCCTGATTACTTCCGCGGCTGCCGCCGCCTGCCATTGAGGGGAACGCGGGTCGGGCATACCCGAAGGCAGGTACAGGAGCGCCTGTGATTGGTAGTCAAACGTAGATTCGGCGATCAGCCCCTTTGCCTGCTGCAGGCCCAGGCGATCCTTGATAAAGGCGAAACTGCCGCCGGTCGACAGGGTCGCTGAGGTCAGCACGACAGTCGAAACCGAATCGAAAAGCTTGTCCTGCAGCAGACCCGAAACATCAATCGGCGAAGCACGTAGAAAGACACCGCGCCCACGGCGCTCAAGCCAGTAGACAAACTTCTTGTCCGCTCCGGTCACCACGAACTGCAAATCGAATCGTATCTGGCGCGCGCGCCTTACCAAACTGTCCAGCTCGGCCGGCTTATCCTGCAAAGCATCGAGGGTCGACTCCAGTCTGGCCAGCGATCCTTCCAGCGCGACGTAGGCATCTCCAAGCGCGGTGGCCTGTAGCTCGCCTTCGTGATTTCTCTTCGCGAAAGTGCCCGGCACGAGAGGAAATCTTGATTCTTCGCCACGCCCCTCGCGAAATCCCATCCAGAAGCGATCCGCAAACTGAACCAGACGCGCCGCGGTCTTAGTCACTTCGCGATCCACCTCTGCGTTTTCAAGCCTGAGGTTACTGACGTCACGCACCAGATCGTCGATCTGGTAATTTGAAACCTGCGTCCCAAAATACTCTGAGGCTATGTCTTCAATCAGGTGGGCTTCGTCCAGGATCACGGCAGTGTAATCGGGCAGGACCCGCCCGTAGGCACTATCTCGCAGGGCCAAGTCAGCAAAAAACAGATGGTGGTTGACGACGACTATGTCTGCCTGTGTAGCCCGGTCGCGCATGCGCGTGATGAAGCAGGGGTCAAAGTCCGGACACTTTTGCCCTGAGCACGTTTCGGAGCGGGCATCGATGTGCCGCCAGAAGGAAAGGTGCTCCGGCAGGTTCGAGAGCTCAGCTCGATCGCCGGTCTCAGTTTGCTTTGCCCAATCCGTAACCTCGTCAAAATAATCCATCTCCTCGAGGCCGCTGAGGACCGGAGAGTCACCCGAACGATGAAAGCGCTGCAGGCAAAGATAATTATTACGCCCTTTCATGTAAGCCGCAGTGAACTTCTTGGGCATGACGCTTTGGAGAAAAGGAATGTCCTTTTCCATCAGCTGCTCCTGCAGGTTTTTAGTGCCGGTGGAAATAATCACCCGACCTCGTCCGCCCAGCGCGGCGGCCACCGCCGGTACGAGGTAGGCCAGCGTTTTGCCCGTTCCGGTTCCCGCTTCAACAATCAGGTGATGCTGATCCTGGAACGCACTCATTACCGCCTCGGCCATTTGTATCTGGCCGGGGCGATATTCGTAATCTGCATGGGCGCCGGCGATCAAGCCGTCTGGTCCAAAAACTTCCTGCATTTGTTCGTGACTAGTCAAAATGGCGGAGACAAGTCCAGTTCTGGTTGAGACATGTTCCTCTCACTGTCTTTCAAACTATTAATCGACTGGCAACCCTGGCGGGAAAGCCGCCTGAACGCGGCCAAGCTCAACATGAGGGACGCATGGTACTACGCGAGGCGCGATCTTTCCAGAGTGCGAGTAATTATTAAAAAAACACCCGCAGGCCAAGTGGCAGAATTTGAATCATCAACAATTTCGCCATCACGTACGCGGTTCTTAATCCGCGCCCACGGCTTCTGGTTGCTGCGTCTTCAACCGCTTCGCATAGAGCGGAAAGCGCGCGGCCAGTTCGCTAACGCCTTGCTGAACCTTACGGCGCACGTCTTCGGACTCCGGGGCGTGGATTACCTCAGCAATCAACCTGCCAATCTCGTGCATCTCGGGTTCCTTCATCCCGCGCGTAGTTACTGCAGGCGTGCCGATGCGCAGGCCCGAGGCCACAAACGGCTTGTTCTGATCGAAGGGAATCGTGTTTTTGTTGACCGTGATGTTCGCCCCTTCGAGTGCTTTTTCCGCCGCCTTGCCGGTAGTTCCTTTACCATCCATCCAAACGTCAACCAGCATTAGATGGTTGTCGGTACCGCCGGAAACAAGCCGCAAGCCCTGTTCCTGAAGTTCAGCGGCCAGGGCCTTCGCGTTGGCCAGAACCTGGCGCTGATATTGCTTAAAGTCATCACGCAGGGCTTCGCCGAAGGCCACTGCCTTAGCGGCAATGATGTGGACCAAAGGACCGCCCTGGACGCCAGGAAACAGTTTGCGGTCGATTTCTTTCGCATGCTCTTCCTTACAAAGAATCAGCCCGCCGCGCGGCCCGCGCAGGGTCTTATGCGTCGTCGTGGTCACATAATCCGCAACCGGCACCGGAGAAGGATGCAAGCCAGCCGCGATTGGTCCGGCAATGTGCGCAATATCGGCAAACATGCGCGCACCCACGTTTCTGGCTATTTCACCGATGCGCTTGAAATCGATGATGCGTGGATAAGCGGAGGCGCCGCAGACCAGCAATTTTGGTTTGTGCTCTTCAGCAATGCGTTGCAATTCGTCGTAATCGATCATTTCTGTTTCGCGCGACACTCCATAATCGGCCACCTTGTAACTGATGCCCGAAAAATTCATGGGGTGCCCGTGAGTCAAGTGACCGCCATGCGAAAGGCTCATTCCCAGAATCTGCTCGCCATATTGAATCGCCGCCAGGTACACCGTCATATTCGCCTGCGCGCCGCTGTGTGGCTGCACGTTAGCGTGTTCGGCGCCAAACAACGCTTTCGCGCGATCGATGGCCGCCTGTTCCACAACGTCGGTCCATTCACAGCCGCCGTAGTAGCGCTTGCCGGGATAGCCTTCGGCATACTTGTTGGTAAATACTGAACCCGCGGCTTCCAGCACGGCTTCACTGACAAAATTTTCCGAGGCGATTAGTTCCAGGCCATTCGCCTGCCGCGCAGCTTCCTTATCCACCGCACCGGCAATGGTGGGATCGACTTCGGCCAGCGACGCATTTCTAGGATCAGTCATGAAAATAGTCCTTTGTGCTTCAATATTCAGAGCCTTTTGCCCTTAAGCTTTCGCAGAAGTGGATGGTACATCAAGCGACCGCGAATCAGGTAGGGCGTATTTGCGTTGCGATGCATCGATAGGCCAGAATGGTTTGGCATCCTTTCAATCGAAAATTAAGGCAACCAACTTATGCGCTGGTCACAATATTTCATTCCCACTTTGAGAGAAGATCCGGCTGACGCCGAGGTCATCTCGCACAAGCTGCTGCTGCGGGCCGGGGTCGTGCGCCAACTTTCAGCCGGTGTCTATTCTTTCCTGCCACTGGGCCAACGCATCGCGCTCAAGATCATGCAGATCCTGCGCGAGGAGATGAACCGAGTCGGTGGCCAGGAGTTTTTCCTCCCGGCCCTGCACCCGGCAGAAGTGTGGAAAGAGTCAGGACGCTGGGACGCAATTGGCGACGATATGTTTCGTCTCAAAGACCGCAAGGGCGCCGAGATGTGCCTCGGCATGACCCATGAAGAAGTCTTCACCACGATCGCTCGTAACGAACTTCGCTCTTACAAGCAACTTCCGCAGGTTTGGTATCAGATTCAGGTCAAGTTCCGCGATGAAGCGCGGCCCAAGTCCGGGCTTATGCGCCTGCGCACTTTCATTATGAAAGACGCGTACACCTTCGATGTCGACAATGCCGGTCTTGATCGTTCCTTCGCCGACCAACGTGAAGCCTATAAGCGCATCTTCGCTCGTTGTGGGCTGAAGTATGTAATTGTCGAAGCGTCCTCGGGCGCGATGGGTGGCGCCGAATCCAACGAGTTCGTAGCCCAGACGCCGGCCGGTGAAGATTTGATAGCCACCTGTTCCAACTGTGGGTATGCGGCCAATCTGGAGAAGGCGACCTCGCGAATAGCCCTGGTTACCGACGAGGCCGGGCCTGACGCTCCTGAGGAATTTCCCACTCCCGGTGTGCGCACGATTGAAGATCTTATTACGTTTCCCGGCGGCGCGGTTGCCGAAAGGCAAATCAAGTCTTTGGTCTACGTCGCCACCTTGCAAGGTGAACCGGTTTCCGTGCTGGTCCTGCTGCGGGGCGATCATCAGCTACACGAAACAAAGCTTGCCGACGGGCTCGCAGCGACTGCAGTGAGACCGGCTCACCCGGAAGAAATTCGCGATCTGATGGGCGCCGCAGCCGGCAGTCTGGGCGGCGTCGGAGTAAAGCAAAAGACACAGATGGCGAAACAGGAAATGG
Source organism: Pyrinomonadaceae bacterium (assembly GCA_036726305.1). Lineage (GTDB taxonomy): Bacteria > Acidobacteriota > Blastocatellia > Pyrinomonadales > Pyrinomonadaceae > JAOAPY01. The sequence goes on from DAIMCP010000001.1 coordinate 159,461, forward strand.
TAATCGTGGCCGATGTCGGATTGCGTGGACGCCGCAATATGACTACCGGAGCCAACAAAGACGACCACCACCTCCGCGGGGTCGCAATCGATCGTGATATTCAGGTAGACCGCTGGCTTGATTTGCGCGGTGTCAATTCCGGCGAATCATGTTCGCGTTGTGACACGGGCGTGCTGGAAGTCTATAAAGCGATGGAGATTGGTCACATCTTCAAACTGGGCACAAAGTATTCCGAATCGATGGGCGCCACCGTTTTAACTCCCGATGGTAAGCCGGTACCGATCGTCATGGGCAGTTACGGCATCGGCGTCGACCGCATCATGTCAGCCGCCGTAGAACAAAACCATGATTACAACGGCATCGTCTGGCCGAGGGCGATTGCGCCTTTCGATGTAATAGTCACTGTCACCAATATGAAGCAGGAAGACTTGCGCCAGGCGGGCGAGAAACTCTACAAGGAACTGCAGCGGGCCGGGCTTGATGTACTACTCGACGATCGCGACGAGCGAGCCGGAGTAAAGTTTAAGGATGCCGACCTGATTGGGATCCCTTATCGCATCACGTTAGGTAAAAAGATTTCCGATGGCCTGGTCGAATTGTTCCATCGCCATGACAAACAAAACGAAGACGTCAAACTAAGCGAAGTTGTTGCGCGTGTGCAGGCACTCGCATTGGCCGGACGTTGAGGTTTCGGTAACAGGTGCTCAGAATGCCGCCTTTAAGGAGTGGTCTTTGTGTTTAGTTCACATCGATCCAGTAGGGAACTCTTCGATGAGTCAAACATGTGTTTCCTGTACAGCTAAGAAGACTGGTTGAAGGTTGGCGGTCATTCGACGTTGAGATCAACCCGACAGCTCGAGTTATAAGTATGTACCCAACCATTGAGGCTTCGCAGCAGCGCTATCGTATTCTCATCGTGTTCCTTTGCTGTACGATCGCGCTCATTTGCCCGCACTCGCTAAGCGCAATTTCACAGGACGCGCTGCCGGACCTCGTGCGGCGCATTAAACCTTCAGCGGTAGCAATTCAAACCTTCGACAGTCGTGGCGAAGCGCTCTCGCGAGGCAGCGGCTTCTTCATTGACAAGGATCGCATAGTTACAAATCGTCACGTGATTGAAAATGCATTTAGGGCTGAAGTGCATTCCTCGACGGGGATCGTTTATCCCGTCAAGGGCGTCCTGGCCGTCGATGCCGAAGGCGACCTGGCGCTATTGAAGATCGATGTGCCGGCGAGTGTTATCCGGCCCCTCTCACTTGAACGCACCTCGCCGCAGGAGGGCGAAAGTGTGGTAGTCATCGGCAATCCCTTTGGTTTGGAGGGAAGTGTCACCAACGGCATCGTTTCTGCCGTGCGCGACATTCCCACCTTTGGGCGGATTATCCAGATTACGGCGCCTATCTCGCCTGGTTCCAGCGGCAGCCCGGTAGTCAACATGCAGGGTCAGGTGCTGGGAGTGGCCACGTTACAAATCACTGGCGGCCAGAGCGTCAATTTTGCGATACCTGCCGAAAGAATTTCGCAGTTGCAAACGGGAACCCTCATTTCGCTCGGCGACCTGGTCGCCGCCAGCGGGCGCAACCAGCGCGCGCGCGCGGTTCAATACTTTCGCGATGGTCTTAGTTTTTTGTCTAAGGACGATTGCGAGAAAGCATTGCCATACTTTGAGAAAGCGGTGGAGTCGGACGGAAATTATGCCGAAGCGTGGGCCCAGGCTGGTTTTTGTAATGAGAAATTGGGGCACCACGCAGAGGCTATAGATGCTTCGAAACGGGCAGTGGCATTACGACCGTCAGCTGAATCCTATTTCAACATCGGTCTCGCCTCTTTTTATTTGAAGCAATACAAGGAATCGGCCGATGCCTACCGTGCAGCAATCAAGCTTGAACCATACAATGCCGCCGACGCCTACTATGCATTGGGATTGACTTACCGTGACTGGGGGAAGCCCGACGAAGAAATTCAGGCGTACAAGCAGGCCATTAAGTTGAAGCCGGACTATACCAGCGCTTACGAGCGGCTGGGCGCGCGCTATTTGCGCTCCAGGAAATACTCGGAAGCGGTCGAGATCTTCAAGCAGCTCTCGCTGTTAAAGCCTGGCAATGCGAGTGCGCCAAACAATATGGGCGAGGCCTACCTTGAGCTGGGCAAATTGAATGAGGCCCTTGAGGCTTTCCGGCAAGCCATTCGGCTCAAACCTGATTCCGGACGAGCCTACTACAACCTGGGGAAATGCTTCCTCGCAATGGGAAATCGTAACGCGGCCATCGAACAATACAACATCCTGCAGAATATCGATCAGGACTGGGCGGAGAAGCTGGACCAGTTAATCAATCCCTGAAAAGAAGGTTTTTGACCTTTGGGCTTTGCACAAACAAGACCAGGAGCCCGAAGTCCAAAAATCTGCACTGCTACTTCATTGCTTCGTTTACCAGGGCCGTCAGGGCGTTGTCGGCGAGGGTCTTGTTCTTCTGCAGGGCACCGTGAAGATCACAGCCAAAGACTGCGTAGGTTAGAGGCAGCGGCGTGTCGAAAGCCGCGCCGCTGAGGCGGCTGCCGGCTAAATCCTCGCCCAACAGCGAACGACGCGTGACGCGCCCATCGCCGGGCAAATACATAGCCTCGGTGGCCGCACGTTTACTAACTCGTTGCCCGGTTGAAGTGCGATAGTCGCGCGGCCGTGTCAGAGTTAACCAACGATTGCGTTTCCCATCCCGCATGACTATTGGCGCGTTGAGAGTCTCCTCACAGTCGCCGCCAATAGCCAGGAGCATAACCGGCGCCTCGCCGCCTAGCGCCGCATCCAGGGCCGCATGAAAGGCTTTAGCTCTGCGCAGGACAGCCACCAGGTACCCATCGAGCTCTGCGAGGGACCGCTGGTGGCCTTGAGCCTTTTCACTTTTTGCCGCTTCGCCTTCGTAACGTCGCCGGTACTGCGGGTCATTAATCGGCGACCAGCCATATCGCTTCCACGTTTCTGCATCGTAGAGATCAATCTGCATTGGCTGCAGATTCTCGTCAAGGAACTTGGCGACTTTGCTGTGGGGCAACAGCTGAAATATGGCGGGAGCCGTGATGGATTCCTCGGCCGTCAGGCGATTGAGCAGGGGAATGCGCCGGCGGAGTCCTTCCGTTATTGAGTAGCCTTCGATCAGGGTGGTGAACGCATCGGCGGAACCTTCATTTGGCACACCAAGCATAACTATCTTGTTGATGTCGGCTGCGCCGGCCCAGGTTAACCTGGGCGCGCTGTCATCGTCTGGCAGATCCGCATCGCCATACATCGCGGTGTAGCGAGCGATCAAGCCTCCCATCGAATGCGCCAGGATATTGAAGCGCAGGTCCGGACGCTGCAGTTTCTCCTTGAGTTGGCGCAGGCGCTTGCTTAACAAGCGTGCATTCTCGACATTGTCGCGCCGGAAGTCGTAGGCGAAAACATAATAAACATCCCGATCGCCGGCTTCACCGGGATTATTCCAGTCACCTTCACGGTAGCCACCGAACCTTTTCAGGGACTCCAACAGATCGCGGTAGACATATACCTCGGGCAGCACCCGGGCCAGGCGAACGGTCTCAACTATTCTGGTCGGCACGACATCATCGCGGTTGTTGGCCAGATCCGGGGTCATCGGTAAATTGGAGCTTTGATCCTCAGAACGCAATGCCGATGGCCACACTATCTCGCCCGTTTTTGAATTTTTTAACTCTGTTCCGAGTACTCCGGGAATGACGATTACCGGACGCTTGCCGGTCCGGGCGCGTGCTGAGACGAAAATGCGTTCAAGATTTGGTGTGTGTTTAGGAGCAATGCAGGCGGAAAACAGTGAGAAACAGAGTATCAGCGCCACCCATCCGACGTGGTAGGTAACTTGTTCTCGGGTTCTTACAGGGGCGTCAGTTAGCAAAACTCTCACCGATTCAATACGCTGGATCGAGCAAATACATCCATCCTGGCGGCCGCCGTTGTTCCGCGCGGTAACAAATTTAAGGGGCCGTCGGTTCCCACTTGCGATTAATCAAACTGGCGACAAATCCGGCGCCAAAACCGTTATCGATGTTCACAACCGTGACATTCGACGAACAGGAATTGAGCATTCCCAGCAAGGCCGCTACGCCTCCAAAAGAGGCACCATAGCCAATGCTGGTTGGCACCGCGACTACCGGCACGCTTACCAGCCCGCCTACTACCGAAGGCAGAGCGCCTTCCATACCGGCAGCGACGATGATCACACGCGCACCCTGCAGCAAGTCACGTTCGGCCAGAACGCGGTGAATGCCGGCCACGCCTACGTCCCAAATTCGCCGGACCTGATTTCCCATCGCCTCGGCCGTCAAAGCCGCCTCTTCAGCGATCGGAATGTCGCTCGTACCGGCAGTCACAACCGCAATCGTACCGATCCCGCGTTCTGTTTTGTCCCGGTGAATTCTGATCAGGCGCGCCGCGGCATGCCACTCGGCATCGGTAGCGAGATTGCGAACTTCACCAAAGGTTCCTTCGTCGGTGCGGGTCACCAAAACGTTGGGCGAACGCTCGACCAGGCGCTCGACGATCCCCACTAATTGAGAGCGACTCTTGCCGGCGCCGAATACCACCTCTGGGAATCCCTGGCGCACAGCCCGCGAATGGTCCACGCGCGCGTAACCAATATCTTCATAGTTTAAATTCTTAATCTGGCGCGTGGTTTCGCCGATTTCCAACTCGCCAAGTTTATAAGCCCTCAGCAGGCGCTCGAGTTCAGTTAAATCCATGCAGGCCTAGTATGCCGTGCCGCGACGGGTAATGTCACGACGGTTCGAATTTACGCCAACCTGCTCGAGGCATCACTTGCGATTGCTCTGCCTGCCAAGTAAGATCCGGAGTTCAGCAATATGGAGTTTACTGTAGCAATCACTGGCGCTTCCGGTTCGATTTACGCTTACCGCACCCTGATTCATCTGGCAGCAAGTGGCGTAGTGGAACGGATCAACCTGATCCTGTCCGAATCAGCCGAGACAGTAGCGCGGGTCGAACTGGGAGTCGATCTACGCGGCTGTGATACTGCAAGAATCAACGAATGGCTGGGTCTGCCTCGCGACTCCAATCTCATTCAACTGCAACGCCTGGATAACCTCGCAGCCAGGCCATCTTCCGGATCTCATCGTCAGGACGGAATGGTTGTCGTGCCGTGTTCGATGGGCACGCTGGGAGCGATTGCCGCCGGCTTGAGCTCGAACCTCATTCATCGCGCCGCGGATGTGACTTTAAAAGAAGGCCGGCGATTGGTTTTGGTGCCGCGAGAGACGCCGCTCAATGCTATTCATCTTGAAAACATGTTGCGCCTGGCACGCGCCGGTGCGCACATCATTCCGGCCAGTCCTGGTTTCTATCATCGACCGGAGACCATCGAGGCCCTGGTGGACCACCTCGTCTTTCGTATTCTCGATCATCTGTCCGTACCTCACTCGGACGGCAGCAGATGGAAGGGCATTCCGCAATTGATTCCAGTCGAAGGCGATTAAAAAAGTCGAACGTGACAACAACTCTACACAATATTCGGGTGACGCTCGACATGATCAAGATCGAGCATACCCTGTTTGCATTGCCATTTGCGTTTCTGGGCGCGGTGCTCGCGGCGCGGGGGCTGCCGAGTATTTCACAGGTTGTTTGGATTTCGCTGGCCATGGTGGGCGCGCGCTCGACAGCCATGGCCTTTAACCGCATCGCCGATCGCGATTTCGATGGACGCAACCCACGCACGCAAAGCCGTGCGCTGCCGGCGGGACTGTTATCAGTCGCTTTTGTCTGGGTGTTTACGCTTGCGGCGGCGGCGCTTTTCTTGTTGGCGGCGGCAATGCTCAATCGATTGACCCTGGTTCTGGCGCCGCTGGCATTGGCGAGTGTGTGGCTTTACTCGTTCACCAAACGCTGGACCTTGCTTTCGCATATTGTGCTCGGCTGGTGCCTGGCCATCGCGCCCGCGGGAGCCTGGATAGCGGTGCGCGGCCGTCTGGACAGTCCGATACCAGTGCTGCTGTCGCTGGTCGTGCTGCTGTGGACCGCCGGGTTTGATGTCCTTTACTCGTGCCAGGACTACGAATTCGATCGCCGTGAGGGTCTACGTTCAATTCCGGCCCGGCTCGGCGTCCCAGTGTCGCTGTGGATCGCTCGCCTCCTGCACGCGGGAGCATTCGCGGCATTGGTTGCGCTATACTATGTCGTGCAACTTGGATGGCTCGCGCTCGCCGGTGTCCTGGCTACCGGGGCATTGCTGATCTACCAACATACGTTGGTTCGGGCCAATGACTTGAGCCGCTTGAATGCGGCTTTCTTTACCACTAACGCCTTTGTAAGCGTGATTTTGTTGGTCACTTTTGGCGGGGCAGTTCTATTTACTTTGAGACAAAATTAGGTTCATACATGCAGTTTTCACACGACCATAAGCTGGTTGAGATCGCCGCGAAAGTAAGTGCAGGCCAGCGCCTGTCGTTTGTCGAAGGGCTCGATTTGTTCGCTACCGATGATCTGCCTGCATTGGGCAAACTCGCGGACCTGGTTAGGCGGCAAAAGCATGGCCGAACCACATACTTTAATGTCAACCGGCACTTGAATCCGACCAATATCTGCTACGCCGACTGCAAGTTTTGCGGCTTTTATCGAACCCCCCGCCAGCCCGGAGCCTACACCCACAATATTGAGGAAAGCATGACGCTGGCCGGACGTGCGGTTGCGGAAGGCGCCACTGAACTCCATATTACGGGTGGCTTGAATACCAAGCTTCCGTTTAGCTATTTCACCGATCTGTTGTCCTCTCTGAAGAGTACCTACCCGCAGTTACATCTAAAGGCCTTCACGATGGTTGAATTGGACCACTTCGCGCATTTCTACAAAATGGCTGACGACGAAGTGATCCAGCAATTGATCGAAGCGGGCCTCGACTCATGCCCGGGAGGTGGCGCCGAGATATTCCGGGAACCGACGCGATCCATGATCTGTGCCCATAAGTGTGACGCCGATCGCTGGCTGAGCTTGTCCGGTAAGGTCCACGCCGCCGGACTTAAAACGAATGCAACCATGCTCTACGGTCACATTGAATCGATTGAAGATCGGGTGGATCACCTGATTAGATTGCGGGAACAACAGGACCTGTCCGGTGGCTTTCAGTGCTTCATTCCGCTCGCGTTTTATCCACCCGATACGCAGCTTTCCCATTTGCCCGGTCCATCCGGCGTTGACTCGCTTAAGACGATAGCCGTGTCCCGATTACTGCTTGATAATTTTGATCATGTTAAAGCGTATTGGGTAATGCTCGGTAAACGGCTGGCGCAGATTGCCCTGCACTACGGGGCCAACGATCTCGACGGCACAATCACCGACGGGGGAGAGCTGACGGAGAGTTATTCGGTTGAAACCAACAACGAAGTGAAGATGACTAATAACGAGATTGTCGCTTTGATTGAAGAGGCCGGCTTCGCGGCGGTCGAGCGCGACACTCTGTACAACCGGCGGGAACGACCAAGCATTAGTTTCGCTTGAGCTGCCGAGGCTTTGACTGGCCACCAGGTTTTAAATATGCAATCCGCAAAGACAAAAACAGAAAAGAAGACAATTACCGTCGCGCATTCGCCCGATTCTGACGACGCATTCATGTTTTATGCGTTGGCCACACAGAAACTGGATACGAAACAAATTCGATTTGAGCATGTGCTGCAGGATATTCAGACACTAAACGAAGAAGCCATGCGCGGTACCTATGATGTCACCGCAATTAGTTTCCACGCCTACGCCTATGTATCGGATAAGTACTTGTTGCTGCCCCATGGAGCATCCATTGGTGATAATTATGGTCCGGTGCTTGTTTCGCGACAGGCAACTGCCGCGACAGAGATTCCAAATCTCAAAATAGCCGTGCCGGGCACCCTAACCAGCGCTTTTCTGGCGCTGCGGCTCTGCTGCCCCGCTATTCGCTATGAAGTCGTGCCTTTTGATCAGATCATCGAAGCAGTGGAAGACGGCAGTTGTGATGCAGGGTTGTTGATTCACGAAGGCCAGCTTTTCTACGAAGCCAAAGGCCTACATAAGATACTCGACCTCGGCGAGTGGTGGCACGAGAAAACAGGGTTGCCCTTACCCATGGGTGGCAACGTAATTCGGCGCGATCTCGGCCCCAGGATAACCAGCCAGGTTTCGCATTATCTTCGCGAGAGTATCAACTACTCTTTGGACCACCGCGAGGATGCCCTGGAGTACGCAATGCAATTTGCCAGAGACATGGATCCCGGTTTGGCAGATCGATTTGTTGCCATGTGGGTCAATGAGCGCACCCTGGATTACGGCGAACGTGGGCGTGAGTCAGTGCGACGACTACTTGCTGATGGTGTGACGGCCGGAATTATCCCGCACCCGGTCAAGGTTGAGTTCGTCGATGAGTAGGATTTGTAAAGCAGGATTGGGGTGCGCGCGGTGATCTCGTTATGCTGTTCTGCCCAGAAGGAACAGCAAGATCACCGCGCACATCGTCGGCTCTAAGGCGTTTTGTTCAAGCCCCTCCCATGAGCTTGAGTGGACGTCCCCGTCGGTTGTAGAAACGCGCTTGGCACCGTTTTGACGGCACTTTCGCGCTTTACAGGTTCACCGGTTCAAGAACGCCGCCCTTAGTCGACGTGAGGACTGATGCCTCAAAAAAATTCAAGTCACAACTGATGTCTATTCCTACTCCAGAGAACCCCTTGCGCAGACGGAAAATTTCTGAGAAGAAGTGAAAAGACTCTGTAACAAAGAGGACGGGCAAGACGTTACACCATCTGCAAGGTTTTTTGCAAGAAAAAAGTTGCAGCACAAAAAATCGAGAACCTAAACAGCAAGGGTTAGCATCCAAGGATTTTTGCTGGATTATTAGACAAAACCCATTAAGGAGCACGATCCATCCATGCCGCGCTGGTTTACCAAAAAGCTCTGCAGGCTTAAGTCCCCCGCTACTTTGATTTTGCTGTTGAGTGTTCTGCCAGGGATACTCCTATCCGCCGGTCGAGTGCAGGCCCAACAGGCGACCAACAGTTCGGGTAGCCTCAGCGAAGCCGAGATCGCACGAATAATTAAGGCCTTTACGACAAAAGAAACGGAGTTCCGTCGGGCTTTGAATAATTACTCGTTTAAACGCGATGCGGTCCTGCAGAGTGTGGGCATGGGCGGACAAATCGAGGGAGAGTTTCATCGCGTCTCCTATTTTACGTTCGACGATAAAGCCAATCGATACGAGAAGATTGTGCTGGCCCCGATGTCAACCTTCGGTAACGTCACGCAAGAGGACATTGACGATCTGGGAGGCATCAATCCTTTTGCGCTCGAGCCCTCCAAGATTGACCAGTACAACTTTAAGTACGCGGGCAAGGAACGAATCGATGAACTGGACCTCTACGTCTTTGATGTGACTCCAAAAGTCATTCCCGATCCGAAGCGCACTAAGGAACGATTGTTCACCGGTCGCGTTTGGGTTGACGACCAGGATCTGCAAATAGTCAAGACCCGGGGCAAGGGAGTCCCGGAAACGAAAACAAACAAGTTCCCCTACGTCGAAACTTATCGGGAGGAGATCAATGGGCGCTACTGGTTCCCCACCTATTCATACGCCGATGAGGAGTTGATTTTCGATGACGGCCCTCCGCTTCACGTGCGCATGCGAGTTACTTATTCCGATTTTGCCCCTGCTCGCGCAAGTGTGACCATCAGGGAAGCTGACGACCAAAGCCTGCCGCCGCCGGCGAGTACACCTAATCCGGCTGCGACTCCGTCACCATCCCAAATTCAACCGGCGCCGCGGCCGCCAATTGATCGACAGCAACCGATCGAGGGCGGAGTTCTCAACAGCAAAGCCATCTATCTGCCGGAACCCAAACTTGCGGAAGGGGCGACGAAGGTCGGTGGCAAAGTCAGAGTCCGCGTGGTCGTAGATGAAAGCGGTAAGGTCGTCTCGGCAGAGATTGAAGATGGTCGTATAGAATTGAGGCGCGCGGCGCTTGAGGCAGCGCGCAACGCCCGTTTTTCTCCCACACTTATCGATGGCCAGCCGGTAAAAGTAGCCGGCTTCCTGACCTATGTTTTCGTGCAATGACCGTAGTACGCAGGTCAGGGCCTGGTCGGCATGCTGACTCCCAGTTGTTCAGCGATGGCTTGCTGAACATTTTCAATGAGGCCTTGCACGGCCACATCGCTGGCAGCGCCACCGGTGTCAACCGGAGGTAATAAAACCATCTCGATTGTGCCCGTACGCGCCACCCCGGTTCCTTTTCCCATTAGGGTGTCGGTGTTTCTCATTGCTACCGGGACGATTGGCACTCCGGCCTGCGCAGCCATATAAAAGGCGCCTTTCTTGAAGGGAAGAAACTCACCAGGCTTAGCTCTGGTTCCCTCAGCGAAAACTCCAAAAGAAACTCCTGCACGGAGACGGTCGGTTGCTGCCTGCATGGTTTTCAGCGCGCGTTCGCGGTTAGTTCGATCGATCGCCATGATATTCACAAAGCCCATGCCGTATCCCAGGATCGGCACCTTGAGTAATTCCTTCTTGGCAATTAGACCGATACGGCGATCAAGATAGGCAAACAGGGTTGCGGTGTCGAGATATGATCGGTGATTGGAGATAAAGACGTAGGGTTGGGTGGGATCGAGCAACTCCAATCCCCGTACCCTAACCCGCATGCCGCTGAGACGGAGCCAGTTGCGCGCGCCAAATAGAGCCCAGGGATAAACCAGATCGTGCTGCTTTGTTATCCAGGCGACTATCAGGATTGGCGGACCGAAGATGGCAAGCAGCACTCCCGCCATAAACAGCGACCACCAATAGAGCAACCTTCCGCCGAACGTCCGACGAGTTGTGTTAGACTGCCCTTCACTCGGCCGCTGGGTCGCTGCGCTTTCTTCCACTACTTCCTTTGAAGGGCTAACTGAATGAGTCGTCATCGCTCTGCATTGATCGCCTGGTTTGCGGTCTTGCTTCTGGCTCTCTGTTTTAACGCGAAGTCAGTCTCCGCCCAACGCCGCAGTCCTGGTCCAGTAACACCCATCCCAGCGCCGCGTTACATTCTGGGATTCTCTCCTGGAGACGAACACACTATCGCGGACTGGGGTCAGATTACAGACTATTTTCAACGTTTGGACAAGGCGAGCGACAGGGTCCTGGTGCAAACCATCGGTGAAACAACGCTCAAGCGATCCCTTATCGTAGCTGTCATTAGCGCCCGCGAAAATATTATGGCGCTGGCAAAGTACAAAGACATGCAGCGCCGCCTGGCAGATCCGCGGATGGTCACGGGAGATGAAGAACGGGACCGCTTGCTGCAGGATGGCAAAGTTGTAATCGCCATCTCCTGCTCAATTCACTCGACCGAGATTGTAGCTTCGCAGATGTCGATGGAGCTCGCTTACGAACTGGCAACAGCTACAGATGCTGACACCCGCGCGATCCTGCGAAATACAATTATATTGATGCTCCCGTCAGCCAATCCGGACGGAGTCGACATTGTCGCCAATTGGTATCGCAGGACGCAGGGAACGCCCTTCGAAGGAAAGGAACCCCCCGAGCTTTATCACCACTATGCCGGGCACGACGATAATCGTGATTGGTTCATGCTGAACCTGAAAGAAACGAAGGCAATCACCAGGCTGCTATGGCAGGAGTGGTTTCCGGAGATCGTCTATGACGTTCACCAGCAGGGTCCAAACGGCTCGAGGTTCTTTGTCCCGCCTTTCTTCGACCCACCGAATCCTCATATTGCGCCGGTTTTGTTACGGCAGGTGGGTTTATTGGGCCACAAGATTGCCGCCGATCTTGAAGCTGCCAATCACCCCGGCATACTCACCAACGCTGTTTACGACACCTGGTGGCATGGAGGCTTTCGGACGGCACCCTATTTTCATAATTCGATTGGAATACTCACTGAGGCTGCCAGTGCGAGGTTAATGAGCGCAAGCCTTGTCACCAGAGAACAACTGGCGAAATCGTCTACCCGCGGTCTGCGCAACGCTCTCGAGGTGACGACAAATTTTCCCAATCCCTGGAGCGGTGGTGTATGGCGGCCACGCGACATTATGAATCTCGAACTGGGAGCCGCGCATTCAATTCTTTCCATGGCTGCGAACTATCGCCTGTCATATTTGCGCAATTTCTATGAGTTGAGCGTTCGCGCCCTGGAACAGCAGCCAAACGGACCCATTGCGTATTTGGTCCCTGCCGGTCAAGGCCGCGATGAAGCCGTAGCCAAAATGATTGACACCCTGATCGGGCAGGGCGTGGAAGTGTTTCGGCTTGAGCGCGAATTACACGCGAGGTATGGTCCCCAATTCCTGCAACGAACAAACTCAGCCAGTGAAAAACTCGGCGACTACCGCATGATTGTTGCTCCAACCGACAAGATGATCGAGGTTCCCGCCGGGAGCTATATTGTTTTTCTGGCCCAACCGCAACGCAACAACATCCTGGCACTATTCGAACCGCAGATTTATCCGAACCGGCTAAACGCACTTGGTCAAGCTGAGCGCCCCTATGACGTTACAGGGTGGACGTTGCCGTTCCAGATGGGAGTGGATGCTCCGGCAGTGATAGCCATTCAAGAGCCGCCGGCCGCGCGCAGAATGACGCTTATTCGACAGGAAAATGACGTACGCAAGGATCTAGCGCTGGCCTTGCGGCAGGGTGGCCTTTCACCGGTGGCCGATCCGCTCGGCCGCTCCGTCAGAATTGGTATCTACAAAGGGTGGACGGCCAATATGGATGAGGGGTGGACACGTTATGTTTTTGACACCTTTAACATACCCTACAAGTCATTGATGGATGCCGACATCAAGCAAGGGGGACTCACTGACAATTACGATGTTATCGTTCTGCCTTCGCAACGCGCGCGCGAGATTACCGAGGGGAATGCGCCCGGTTCCTATCCTGCAGAATTCATCGGCGGAATCTCCTCTGCGGGAACAAAGAACCTGAAACAATTTGTCACTGAGGGCGGCACCCTGGTTTGCTTCGACGCCGCCTGCGAACTGCCAATTAAGCAATTTAACCTGCCGCTAAGAAATGTGCTTGAGGATCTGAAATCCACAGAGTTCTATTGTCCTGGTTCGGTTCTTGGCCTCGAAGTGGATACACGTCAGCCGCTGGCCCGAGCGATGGCGGGCTCAGCTGATGCCTATTTCATCAACAGCTCGGCCTTTGAGGCCACCGACGCGAGCGTACGCGTCATTGCTCGCTACGCAAAAGAGCGTCTGCTGCGTTCAGGTTGGTTGCTCGGCGAAGACAAGCTCAAAGGGCGTATCGCGCTTGCTGAAGTATCTGTGGGCAAGGGTCGCGTCGTTCTTTTTGGGTTTCGCCCGCAACATAGAGCGCAAACCTGGGGCACTTTCCAATTCATATGGAACGCACTCAGCGAGGTCAGGTAACACAGCCCTCACTGTACATTGCCATGATTTGTGGTACCGGCAGTATCCGATATGGATCGTCCAGGTATTCGACCGACAAAGCCAGCCGCAAAAGCACTTCACCGAACTGACTTCACACGTGCCTCACCACACTATGTTTTTGCTTGGTTTTTGCTATTGACACGCATTTGGACCAGGAGTAAATTTCGCGGTGAACCTGGTCTCCTCTCGTTTCACAAGAGGCTCTACCCTCGCGAGTCTCGCGTCAACGAAGTTCTGGTCATCCTTACCCCGCAAGCGGGGCCGGACAACACCACGCGACAACTCCGGGACTGAACCGAACCCGGACCGAGAAGGCTTGCGTCACCCAACCGCGGAGAACCTCTCATGTCTCTTACCGGTCCAAACTCCAATCAGTGGATCCTGAGACTGGCCTTGGGGTCTCGCGCTGGCCCTCCCGCATACTCGCCGGTTAGCTGTCCGATCCAGGGGTCACCAAAGGCGTTCTTACTGTTGCGGAGGCCCGATCATGCGTGAACTCACGCGCAAAACCATCGCACATTTTGCATCACGACTCTCGTCCTGTCTGGGGGCAAATCGCATTAGCCTGCGAGCGTCGTCGTCTCGGGTTGGAAGGAAGTAGGGTCGTTATCCAAGGAGAGAGCCATGTCAACACAACAGAAAAGAATCTTCTGGCCAATCGTCCTTGTCGTAGGGTTGGCCCTGGGCGCGCTCGCGTTTGCGTCGGCGCACGCCGGCCGAAGGACGATGGAAGGGTCGTCACGCGCGAGTCAGAATTCGCCCGCAGAGGCAAACCCCAGGTCAGAAGAGTACGTGCGCGCAGGCCGGCTTTGGCCGCAGTTGCGCTGGAAATTGAAAGCGTTCGGTGACCGTTTGGAAAAGCCCGGCAAGGAGCGCGTGACTCTGGCAGGGACATTACTGCGGTCTGGCGACGTGGCTCCGGTTCCGGTGCTCCTGGTGCTGCAGTTTCCAGACCGCTTGCGTTTGGTGATGCAGGTAGGCGTGCAAAGTCGCGTTATCACTTTCAATGGGCATGCAGCCCAGGGGCAAGGCGGGCCGCCACTGAATCCTCTCGAGGAAGACCTAATCGAAACACTGGTCTACGACACCGCAGAGCACTTCTTCGGCGCGCAGTCACAGAGCATATCCACACGTTTCCTTGGTGAGCACTTTCGGCCGGATGGCGGCACAGGGACAGACTATGTCGGGCCATTCTATGACGTTTACCAGATTACGGAACGGATAGGACAGGGGGTGTCGGCGCGGTCGCAGACCAAGGTGTTCTGCTTCAACTCGGACACTCACCTGCTTGAGCGGATCAGCTACGACCTGGAGCGCAATGGGTCGCTAACTTCGGTCGAGATTCAGCTAAGCGGCTGGCGCCAGGTGCAGGAGCAGCAGGTGCCCAGCCGCATTGCGCGGTGGGAAAACGGGCAGGCGGCATGGACCCTGACCCTCAACTCGGCGGCGCTCAGCGCCGGAATCGAAGATGGAGCATTCGGCACGTAGCGGAGCTCCAAGGGCCGAATCGTTGATTGGGGGAGGCGAAGATGAGAATGAAATCCAAGTACGCCACCAGGCGAGGTCATCCTCGCGTAAGACCTGTCGTTATTTGCGGTTTGGCCATCATGTTTCTCTGCTTTGCTGCCACCATTAGCCGGGCCCAATTGCCGCCTGCGCCGGAACACGGCTTTCAACCGGCGGGGTCTTATGCGCTCTCAAATATTGAATCGATTAACACGGCCAATGGGAACATGATCATGACTGTCCCCCTGGCTGCGCTGCCCGTGGGGCGAGGCGGAAGTCCAGGATTTCAGGTAAATCTAACGTACAACAGCAAGCTCTATGAGACGTATATTGAGCAACTCCCTGATCCCGTTACGCAGGAGCCAACAAATTACATCTTCCTCAATGCCAGCGAGCAGGGCGGCTGGCATTACAACGTGTCGCCTTATGCGCTGCAACTGATCAGCAGAACGGATCTTGAGGGAACCTATCCTTGTCCGGCTGGCTGCAACTCTGTAGACCTGCAAAAGAATGCTTACATCTGGAAGTTGAAGATCATCTTTCCTGATGGTGGCGAGCATGAGGTTCGTCCTGTTGGTTATCTTGATTATTTCGCTGACGGATACTACAACATCGATCCAAACGGCGTCGTTTCCGCGACATCATGCTCGACTGTCGGAGGTGGGTCGGCCTCCTGCGCCTATGGCACGTATCAAGGCACAACTTCAGGCCTGAGCTACTACACCACCGACGGCACGTTCATGCGGCTGGATATTCCTTACACCCCTAACGGTGGCTGGAGCAATAACTGGACTCTCAGTTTTCCGGATGGTCGGCGGGTAGTAAGCACCAATGGCGTCCAACGCACTTACGACCGCAATAACAACTACACGGAAATTCAAAGCCTCACCTACAATAACCATTTCGCGCAAAGGGTAGTTGATCAGTTGGGACGGTCGATCATCATTGAGTACGATAGCGCCGCGGCCCGCGATTACATCTATCTCTGGGGCGCCAATGGCGAGCAGAGCAAATGGACAGTTAAATGGAAGACGATTTACGCCTATAAACCGTACCGGGCGACGGCCAGCGGCATCCATCGAAGCAACTTTTACCCCACCACCGGCAGCAACTACGCTCTGGTTATAGACCAGATAATCTTGCCGGTGCAGGCCGGTTCGCTCGCTTACACGTTCGGCTACAACGCTCCCGACATTGATCCCTATCCGAGCTATTCCTACGGATGGGGAGAAATCAGTTCGATCACGCTGCCCTCCGCGGCGCAAGCAACCTACGCGTGGACATATGACGGACCCGGCGCCGCACAGCCGCCGCTGGTAAGCTGGGTGCTGCAAGAAGCGGTGACGCGCAAGGACTTGCATTACAACGCCGAATATGACGGTGCGGCAACGCCGATTACCGACACCTGGACTTACAGCGCCCCGATGAACTACGGCACGGTGATGACCATCACGGGGCCGGATGGCGGAGTGACGCGGAACTACTCGGATTCCAGCGGCCCGTTTTCGCGTGTCTCGTATAAGACAGAGAATCCGGACGGTAGTGTGATCGAGCGCCTCTGGCTGCAAAATATCCCATATTTGAATCCGCCCACGAACAGCGGCGTCAACCCTTATGTGAAAACAGAGTTCAGGTCAATCAAAGACGCCGCGGGTAACCTCTCCCTGACCGCTATCAAGGACTACAACTATGACAAGAACGGTAATGTGACCCAGGTGAAGGAATACGACTGGGTGGCTTATGCGAGCGCCCATCCCGGCGGCGGAGGTCCTGTCATACCTGCGGGCGCCCAGCCGCAACGAATCACCGGCACCACCTTCTTTAATCCCACTCCCGATGCCTCTGACAGTTCGTACAATCCGAACGTCTATCACCAAGTCACGTCAGCACAGTCGCGTAATATAGTCGCGGCGAGCGAAGTTCGCGACAACACCCAAACCTTCTCGCGCACAGAGTTTTTCTACGACAATCCCAGTACTACGGCGAACCTGACGCAACAAAAAAGCTGGGACTCGACCAGCGGCGCTTACAGCAATCCACTCACGACGGGCAATTCCATCTCGGTTTCCAGTCAGTACACCACTTGGAGCAGCGGCGCCACGGGTAAACTGATGCAGACGACTGACGCACGCGGCTTCCAGACTGTGTTGACTTATGGTTCCGTAGGCGGCTTCGATCTCTATCCCACGCAAATCCAGACGGCCTACGGCACTTCAGTACAACGCACGGAGACCCGCGCCTACGATTTCTCAACCGGACTGGTAACCAGTAGCACGGATGCTGACAACAATGTCACTACCGCGACGACTTACGACGTGTTCGGTAGACCAACACTGGTCAGGGCCGCCGCAGGTAAACCGGAAGAAACGCGCACGGCAACGGAGTATTCCGACGTGAACCGACGCGTGATCGTACGCTCAGATCTGAACACCGCCGGCGACGGCAAGCTGGTGAACATTCAACATTACGATCAACTTGGCCGGGTGCGCCTGCAGCGACAGCTCGAAGATTCAGGTACGCAGGCCGCGACTGACGAGACAGCCGGGATCAAGGTTCAGACCCGCTACGCTTTTTCCGGCGTCAACAGTTACGTCCTGGTTTCCAATCCCTATCGGTCTGCCTATTCATACCAGGCTGCTGAGCCAACCATGGGTTGGTCGCGGACCAAATCCAACAACGGTGGCCAGGTTGTTGAGGTACAAACCCTCGCGGGTCCCACTTTGCCGGCGCCCTGGGGCGCCAACACGACTTCGACGGGTACGGTGACGACTGCTTATGACGCAAACTACACGACGGTTACGGACCAGAATGGCAAGGTGCGCCGCAGCAAGATCGACGCGCTAGACCAGCTTGTCAGAGTTGACGAGCCCAATGGCAGCGGTAGTCTCGGGGCAAATGAATCGCCTGTTCAGCCGACCAGTTACGCCTACACCCCGCTGGGGAATCTTAAGGAAGTAAACCAGGACACTCAGACGCGCACCTTTGTGTACAGCAGCCTGGGTAGACTCTTGTCCGCGACTAATCCCGAGAGCGGCACGATTACTTACCTCTATGACAACAACGGCAACCTGACGCGCAAGACTGATGCACGAGGAATCTACATCGACTATGTCTACGACGCTCTGAATCGCAACACGACCGTCGATTATTCAGATACAACCACCATCAACCCAGACATTTCGCGCTTCTACGACGGCGCGGTCAACGGCAAAGGGCGTTTTTGGTATTTCTATGCGGGCGGTAATTACTCCACCGGCAGCAATGTCGAGCATCAGGCGATCGATAGTTACGACGCGCTTGGCAGGCCCTTGACCCAGCGTCAGATCTTCAAGTGGAATAACGTTTGGGGACCCACCTATCCCCTGCAACAAAGCTATGACCTTGCCGGGCATGTGAAGACAGTAACCTACCCCTCCGGCTACCCCTCCAGGCGCACGGTCAATTACAAATATGACGCCTCCGGCAGGCTCAACGACTTCGAAGGGACGGCCGCGATGACCGGCACCTTAGGCGATGGGGTGACGCGCACCTATGCAGCGGCGCTAAGCTACGACGCGGCCTCGCGCATGCGGGAGGAGAAGTATGGGACGGCGACTCCCCTCTATCACAAAATGCACTACAATGTGCGCGGCCAGCTTTATGATATTCGCTTGAGCACCGTGCCCTGGCAAACGGACGAGTGGAATTGGAATCGCGGTGCGGTACTTAATTACTATGACAGCGGCTTCGTGCCGCGAAATCCCAACAGCGGGCCTGACAACAATGGCAACCTGTTGCGTTCAGAGAGCTGGGTTCCCGCCGACGAGCAAATCAGCAGCTACAACTGGACGCGACAGAACTATGCGTATGACGCGCTCAATCGGCTCAGCTCAGTGACGGAGTTGCAGAATGGATCGACTACGAGTTT
>DAIMCP010000002.1:0-2453 GCA_036726305.1 Pyrinomonadaceae bacterium
CGTTCTTCGCTCTTGCCTTTTGTAGTTTGGGGCGTTGGTCTTTGGACTTTGGTCTTTGGATAGGCGACGTAAAATCAAAATTGAGAAATGTCAAGTCTGTGAAATGACAAATGAAAAATCTCGCTTATTATCTGCAGCGTGAATAGCAACTGGCACATCTCCGGTCGCGCCCTGCCCATCGGTACGCGCACGCTCATAATGGGCGTGCTGAACGTTACGCCCGACAGCTTCAGCGATGGCGCAAAATTCCTGTCCCGGGACGCCGCCCTCGAACACGCGCGGCGGATGGTTTCCGAAGGCGCCGACATCATCGATGTCGGTGGCGAATCCACGCGTCCCGGAGCCGCAATCATCACACCCGAAGAGGAACTGCAGCGTGTCATTCCGGTTATTGAAGCGCTGGTGAAGGAAACTTCCATCCCGGTCTCTGTTGACACCACAAAATCCGAGGTTGCGCGTGAGGCCCTGCGCGCGGGCGCCGCCATCGTCAACGACATCTCCGCGCTGCGCTTCGATTTTCTCATCGCCGACGAAGTGGCTAAGGCTGGCGCCGGACTGGTGTTGATGCACTCACGCGGCACTCCGGCCACGATGCAGCGGCTCCCGCCGGTTGCCGACATCATGAGCGAAATCACTCACAGCCTGCGCGGCAGCCTCGCGATGGCCGAGCGGCGCGGCGTCGCGCGCGAATCAATCGTCATTGATCCGGGCATCGGCTTTGGCAAAACGTTCGAGCAGAATCTTGAATTGATCGCCAGGCTCGACGAAGTTGCTCGCGCCTTCCCCAACTTCCCTCTCCTGGTCGGCACTTCCCGCAAAGCATTTGTCGGCCACCTGCTCCGCGACGCCAACGGCACCCCCGCACCCGTGTCTGATCGCCTCTACGGCACCCTCGCCACCGTCACCGCTGCCATCCTCCGTGGCGCTCACATCGTCCGCGTCCACGACGTAAAGGCCACCGTCGAAACGGCCCGGATTGCCGATGCGATCAGGATGGCAATGGCACCACCGTCAGCGAGGACGTTCTAGGCGCAAGACACCTCAACGCCTTCCTTGACCTTCAGGCTTATACAGGGCCACTGCTTGCCTAACCAACCGCTGCTGCGCGACAATCAGCCTTCGTTCCCTGAAAGCGGTTGCCAATCGAATCATGTCAGTACCACCTGCGTACACGGATGGGGTTCAGACATACCTGAACTCGGGCTCGCAGGAAACGACATCTACCCGCTGACGCAGGTGATACTGACTGACTCGTTCAACTAACCCAATGGAAACATCACGACTGCAAAAGCTCGCCCGCCTGGCCGCGTTGGCCGTTACGCTCCTCTTCGTCACCGGGTTCGCCGAATGCTATAAGCCGGTGACGAAGAACCAGTTGCCGGCGCGTATCAAGACCGTGGCGGTGCCTGCCTTTCAAAACAATGCCCTGCGCTACCGCATCGAACATCGCTTTACAAAAGCTGTGCTCGAGGAATTGATTCACCGGGGCCGCGGTTTGCGCGTCCAGGGAGATCGCGAAGGCGCCGATGCTGTCATCGAAGGAATCATCAAGAGCTATCAGTTCACCGGCGTGCTGCTGGACGATAAGGGCCGGGCCCGCATTTTCGAAGTGACGATTGCCGCCGCCATCACGGTCCGGGACCAAACCCAAAACCGGGTCCTTTATGACAATCAAAACTTCGTCTTTCGTGGCGAATATGAGTTCGCCAACGATCCGCGCAATTTTTTCAATGAAGAAGATCCGGCGGTCCAGCGCATGGCGCGCAGCTTTGCAGAGAGCATAGTCTCGACGCTGATTAACGCCGTGGAATTGGACAAGTAATGAAAGTCATAACTCGCCAGCAACTCACCCGCTCACTCCAGGAAGGAAAGCTCGATCGGCTCTACCTGACCATCGGCGTAGAGAGTTACCTGTGCGGCGAAGCCGGCTGCGCGATTGCCGCTGAGGCGTTACGCGACACTCTCCTGCGTGAATTCAACGAATCACGCTTTAGCCTTTTGAACACGGATCCTCGCCAGGCCGTCGCCGCTGCCGAGCAGTTGCCGATGATGTCACCGCGGCGAGTTGTTTTTATTGAAGACTTCGCCAAGCTGCCCGAAGTGGATGAAAACGTTTTAGTTCGATATGTAGAAAATCCGGCCGGCTCCAGCGTGGTGATCTTCGTAGCCCGCGACCTTGACAAGCGGAAGAAGCTCACCAGGATGCTCTATGACAAGGCCACGACGGTCGAGTTTCTCCCCGTGTCCGATGGCGAGGCCAAAGCCTGGGTCAAAGAATATCTGAAGCGATTAAAGGTTTCCGCTGATGAACGGGCGCTCGGCGACCTGATAACTTTAGTGGGCACCGATATTCAGACGCTGCGCAGTGAACTGGAGAAGTTAGCGACCGCTGCGGGTGAGACAAAACGCATCACTGCGGACCTGATCGACGACCTCATTGGCCGTTCGCGCGA
>DAIMCP010000002.1:2553-170384 GCA_036726305.1 Pyrinomonadaceae bacterium
AGACAAAACGCATCACTGCGGACCTGATCGACGACCTCATTGGCCGTTCGCGCGAATTCACTAATTTCGCCTTAACTGATTACCTTATCTCTCACAATCGCAAGGCCGCGCTGGAGATTCTGTATCGCTTGCTCCAGGATCGAGTGGAACCGGTGATGCTGATCGGGCTGATCGCCAGTAATTATCATCGCCTGGCGCTGGCCAAAGATTTACTGACCCGCCACGGCAAAGACGCCGTGCTGCAAACGTTGCGCATGCCCTGGCGCAAGCAGAACGAGTTCCTCGCGACCCTGCAGCGCAGCAGTGCTGCTGACATTGCCAGAGGCATTTCTCGCATCGCCGCTGCCGACCTGGCCATCAAGACCTCGCAGGCGACGCCGCGCCTGCAATTAGAAATGTTGGTGTGCGAGCTGGCGGGATAATGGCTCTCGTTGCCGGGCGTTTTCAATCCAGGGCCTTCAGATCCGGCTCAACCCATTCATGCAACGCCTGCTCTGACCACAGTAACTCTTTGCTGTAGTACTCAAACAGCAAGCGCGAATCACTCAAGGCTTCGACTACACTGTTGGTGCGCGCAACCAGTGACAGACTCGGATCCAATGTTCGCAGGTGCCGCGCAACCAGGATGATCCAGAACAGCGTGATCGTCTCGTTGTACTTCCCTTCAATTTGATAGTGGTCCAAAAAGCGGAGAATACTCGCGCGCATTTTTTGCTGGGCTTCCAGCACCGTGGCGTTGCTCAAGTACCAGGTGGCTACCACCAAATGAGACCGGTGCGGAAAGTCCGTGACCGCAGTTGTGCACGATTCCAAACCGCGCACGATGGCTGCGATTTCATCTTCGCTGAATACGGCTTTAGTCATGGGAAATAATATTCACGCCGAAGGCGTGCAATTTAATGGCCGGTGGCCCCGCCGCCGGTTCACCAATCAAAATTATCTGTTTTCACGCTAAAGCGTGAAAGTGAATTGCGGGCACCATTTCAGGATCGGAAATTCGAAATTGCCCGGGACCATGAGACCCCAATCTGACCCTTTCAGGGTCGATTTATCCATTGTCGTTCGATCCGTGGGTTGCACCCACGGCTATTGAATTCGTCCCCTTTGGGGACCCTTTGGACTTTCACGCCACAGTCGTTAGCCGGGACTTAGTTACTCGCAAAAAGAAGCGAGGCGGATCGAAATTTCGACCCGCCTCGCTTCTTAGATTTTGTCGCCCGAGTGCTAGTTTGACTTGGCTTTGGTCACCGCCGCCGTCAGCCGGGACTTGTGCCGGGCAGCTGCGTTCTTGTGGAGTGCACCTTTTTGCACGGCCTTGTCGATAATCGAGACGGTCGCCGGCAACATCTCACCCAACTCTCCGCTGCCCGCAGTCAATGCGGCACGAAGCTTGCGAATCTGGCTTCTAACCCGGGTCCGATTACTGCGGTTAATTGAGCGCCGCTCTTCATTCTGGCGCTGGCGTTTCTCAGCTGACTTGTGATTTGGCATTACTTCTCCCAACAAAAATGGGCCCAGTCTCTCAGGACCCTTCAATAGCGCGGTACCTTATCTGCGCAAGTGAAATAGTTTAGGGGCCGCCCCAATGAGTGTCAAGTAGCCGCAAGGCTAGGTAGTGGTACTGTACCACTACCCAAGGCTAGTTGTGCAGTTTGCTCTTGAAGCACGCATCCAACGCCTTGAACACGGGTGAGACGCCCGAGCCAACGCAACATCGATAGAGTCAGTATTTGACACCTGGGCGAAAGGTGCTGTCTCTTTGTCCGCGTTAACGAACAATTGAAAGTAGCCCAGCAGTTGAACTGCTGGGTGGGAGGTCCAACCTGAGTCTCAGTCCGGGAAAGAGACGGCTGTCAAACAATGGGGAACTGAAGATTTTTCAGCCGTCAGTTTCACGGACTTCTCCGCATTAAGGGCATCGGTTCCCAGCGATGAATCGCTGGTCTATTTTCAGTCGTCCGCTGCATGCGGACTTTTCGGGCAAAGCTTAGTTGACACCTGCGCGAACCGTGTAGTAGCGTCAAAGTGCAAGCTATGCCAACAACTGTTCCGCACGGTCTCACCCGCCAACCGCTGCGCCGGATTCCGCTTGTAATTATCCAGCTACAAGGAGAATGTTCCAGCATTTGAAGAAATTTGAATTTCCGCCAAGGGGTTTGGAAACCCTGTTCGGCGTTCACGATCAGAACATCAAGTACCTTGAGTCCCTGCTCGATGTGCGCATCGACGCGCGCGGCCAGGATGTGTCCATCGACGGCGATCCGCGGGACGTCGAGACAGCTGAACGCATCGTGGAAGACTTTGCGGAGCTCTTTAAGGAAGGGCGGCAGTTCAGTGACAAGGAACTGCGTGAGGCGTTCGCACAGATCGCGGAGGATCGCGCCTATTCGTTGCGTGATTACTTCACCAAAGCCCGGTTCAATCCCTCCGGCAAAAAACAGGTGGCGCCAAAGTCCGCCAACCAGCGCCGCTATATCGAAGCCATTCAGGAACAAGACGTCGTATTCGGCATTGGTGTCGCCGGTACCGGGAAAACTTACCTGGCCGTGGCCATGGCGGTCCAGGCCTTGATGCAAAAGCAGGTGAACCGGATCGTGCTGGCGCGTCCGGCCGTCGAAGCGGGTGAAAAACTGGGTTTTCTGCCCGGTGACCTGCAGGAAAAAGTCGACCCATATTTGCGACCGCTTTATGATGCCCTCTTCGATTTGATCGACTATGAACGTGTGACCAAGCTGCTTGAAAAGCGTGTCATTGAAGTGGCCCCGCTCGCCTTCATGCGCGGCCGCACTCTTTCTGATGCTTTCGTAATTCTCGACGAGGCCCAGAACACCACCAGCGAGCAGATGAAAATGTTCCTGACGCGGATTGGTTTTGGATCAAAGGCCGTGATTACGGGCGATGTGACCCAGGTCGATTTGCCAACCGGAAAGCGCAGCGGCCTGATCGAGGCCGAACGCGTGCTGGCCAATCTGGAAGGCATCGAGTTCATCTATTTCAACGACAAGGACGTCGTGCGCCACAAGCTGGTGCAAATGATCATCCGCGCTTACGAAGAGCACACCAAAAAGAACAACATTTAATGCGCAAGGTTTGTGAAGCAGGACCTGGATATCGCCGGCTTCGAACTCGGCTCCCGGTCGCACGAAGGCCAGTCATCGGAAAATGATTGAAGTAGTTAACCGCCAACGCAAAGTGCCCCTGGCGCGCGAGTACTGGGAAGCATTCGCAGCCAGGGCACTGAAATTCGTAACCAACAGCGAGGACGGCGACGTGACGATTGTCTTTGTCTCAGATCGCATTATGCGCGAGATCAACCGGACCTGGCGGGGCAAACGCGGCACCACCGACGTTCTATCTTTTCCGGCCAACCAGGATGATTTTGAGAGGGCCGCAGGCCTGAATCTTGGCGACGTAATGATCTCAGTTGAGCAGGCGGCGCGGCAGGCAACGGCAAACGGTCTCAGCTTGAGCGAAGAGATCGCCCAGTTGATTTTACACGGGTTATTACATCTTTGCGGTTACGATCATGAAAGCGATAAGGGTGAAATGAACCGTCTGGAGGTGCGCTTGCGCCGCCGTCTTGGCATATAATCTCCTGCTTGCAAAAACGTCCGGCAAACTTCAGTTTGCCGGTTTATCTCTCGCCCAAGGCTTTGGCGCGAACCGGCGACAAACTGAAGTTTGTCGCACTTCTCATTATGGAGATTGAATTAGGTCTGACGTTCGGGTTGCTGCTGGTCTTGATGTTGCTGGCAACCATCGATCTCGCCCTGGGCCAATTGAGCGACGTTGCTTTGCGCCGCCTGATAAGCGAGGCCGAAGAACGCCCTGAATCGCGCTCCAAGCTCTTTCTCAACAAGGTACTCGAGAATCGGACGCGCTTCAGTTTCGCACTATCGGCAACTATCCAGATCCTGCTGGTAGTGGTTGCCGTACTCATCACCTCCATCTCCCTGAGACTTTTCTCCGAACGGCGCTTCATCCTGGTGGGGCTGGTGGGTGGTCTGGTGCTGGCCGGCGTCTTCCGGCAACTGATACCGTTACTGATTTCTGCCCGCAGCCCGGAACAAACTCTCATCCTGCTGCTGCCTTTAATTCGCCCCTTTGAGCCCTTGATGGGATTTGCATCTGATCCGTTTCATCGCTTGTTCGATCGTTCACGGCGCAAAGAACGTAAGGAACAGACGCCTGAAGACGAAGCGGACGAGGCGGACGAAGACAACGGCGGGGATATCCAGGCATTGATCGAGGTGGGAGAAGCCGAAGGAATTCTGGAAGAAGAGGAAGGCGAGTTAATCCATTCAATCATCGAGTTCGGCGATACGCGTGTAAGTGCAGTTATGACGCCGCGGCCCGACATTGTCGCCGTCTCAGCCCTGTCGTCGGTGCGTGAGGCGCGCGACATCATGATCGACTCCAAGTATTCTCGCCTGCCGGTCTATCGCGAGCAGATCGACAACGTCGAGGGTTTGATTTACGTGCGCGATCTATTGCTGCGCTGGGCTGAAGGCAAAGAGGACGAAGACATTGCGCCCTTAGTGCGACCCGTCTACTTCGTTCCGGAAACCAAGCCGGTGGCCGAATTGCTCGAAGAAATGCAAAAAGCGCACGTGCAATTGTCGATGGTGATCGATGAATATGGGGGAGTCTCGGGTTTAGTAACCGTCGAAGACATCCTCGAAGAAATAGTCGGCGAGATCGAAGATGAGGACATAGCGGGCGAGGAACTGGAAGAGATCGTTCCCGACGAAGACTGCGAAGGCTGTTATCGGGTCTCCGGCGCCACCGAGATCGGAAAGATCGAGCGACTCTTCGAGATGGAGATCGAGGACGACGACTTTACAACTATTGCGGGCCTGGTGATTAGCGAGGCCGGTAAAGTACCGCTGCCCGGGGACCACCTGGAATTTCGCGGACTGGAAGTGGACGTCCTGGAAGTAAACGAGCGCCGTATCGGCCTGCTGCGGGTTAAAAGGGCGCGGGTCGCCAAGGCCGACGAGATGAGCCAGGCATCATGAAAAGTCTAAGCGCAGCCATAAGGTCCCTGGTTTCCGCTAGTCGGGCCTCAACCTGCGAGGCCTGCGGCAAAGACTTCTGCTGCGGCGCATCGTTGGCCGGGTGCTGGTGCGCGAACCTCAGCTTGAGCGACACCGCGCGGGCTGAGCTGCGCACCCGTTACAGCCGCTGTCTTTGTCGTCAATGTCTGGAGGTTGTTGCGGTCGTGCTCCCCGCATCTGAAGGAGCGCCTAATGGACTGCCCACTGAGACAGTGAATTCGTCTTCCGACTGATCCAAATCAGAGCGTGTTTTAAGCCCATGACTGAGGCCTGATTGCAAAACCGATGGTAAAGAAAAAAAGTAAATACCTGCACGGGCGGCGCATCGATCCCGCTCCCATCACATCTGATGTAACCCTCGCGAATCTCGTAGATGAATCTTTCCTGGCTTACAACGCGGCCCGTCTGCGCGAAGCCTGCCAGCTGTTTACCAGGAAGATGCTGGAGCCGGAAGTCACGGTCGGACTCTCAATCACCGGAGCACTGACTCCCGCCGGCCTCGGTATCTCGGCCCTTATTCCTTTGATCAAGGCCGGCTTTGTTGACTGGATCATTTCAACCGGGGCGAACCTTTATCATGACACGCACTTTGGTATCGGCCTATCGATGCACCAGGGCAATGCGCAAATCTCGGACATCGTCTTGCGTGAAGAAGAGGTCGTGCGCATTTACGACATTTTTTTTGATTACAGCGTATTGCTCGATACAGATGCGTTCTTTCGTCAGATAATCGAAGCGCCGGAATTTCAGAAGTCAATGTCGACCGCTGAGTTCCACTACCTCTGTGGACGATACGTGCATGAGCGCGAACGCAAGCTGGGTTTGCAGGATAAATCGCTGCTCGCCGTAGCTTATGAGTACGCGGTGCCGATTTACACTTCATCACCCGGTGATTCGTCGATTGGCATGAATGTGGCGGCCAAGGCCCTTCAGGGAAACAAACTCGCCTTCGATCCGTCGCTGGACGTAAACGAGACGGCATCGATTGTGCTGGCAGCCAAGCGCAATACGGTCCAGGGACGGCCCGGGGGAAGAAAGAAACAAAGCGGACGTTCGGCAGTCTTTATCCTTGGCGGAGGCTCGCCAAAAAACTTCCTGCTGCAAACCGAGCCGCAGATACAGGAAGTGCTCGGTATTGACGAGCGCGGCCATGACTATTTTCTGCAGGTAACGGATGCGCGTCCGGATACGGGCGGGCTGTCGGGTGCCACTCCCGGCGAGGCCGTCTCCTGGGGGAAAGTTGATCCAGAGCGCCTGCCGGATGCGGTCGTTTGCTATCTGGATTCAACGGTAGCGCTGCCGATCATGACGGCGTACGCTTTGGCCCGCCACGAACCGCGCAAGCCCAGGCGGCTTTACGAACGCCGCGAAGAGTTTATGAATCTGCTCGTTTCCGAATATAAGAAGTCAAAGAGACGGTGATATTCGGGAATCGACCAACGCGCAAAGGGAAAGGAATGGCACGAACCATTACTGGTGATTCGCAGCGCAGTTACTTCAATTGTGATAAGTGTCCGGCCTACTGCTGTTCGATCTATGATCGCGTCCAGGTTACGAAGCGCGACCTCAAGCGACTGGCCAAGCATTTCGGCCTGACGGTCGAAAAAGCGACCAGTCGTTTTACCAAACGTTGGGAAAATGAGCAGGTGCTTCGTCGCAAGAGTGATCCCATCTTTGGTAAAGCTTGCCATTTTCTGGATCCTGAAACGCGTAAGTGTACGATCTATCACGCGCGGCCTGCGGTATGCCGCGAGTTTCCGCTGACCAAACGCTGCGGATATTACGATCTGCTGACCTTTGAAAGGCGCCAGCAGGATGATTTCGAGGTTCTGCCGGTGGTGCAGATTACCTTCCAGAAATGGAAGAAGTGAGTTAGCGCAAAAACGATTTGCAAAGCAGGTGAACAATCATGGAAGCATTTCTGACGAAAATGGTCGGGCGGAAAATCGATATCTTCTGCGGCAACGCTTCGAGCTTGCGCGGAAAGGTCGTCAACGTCGAAGAGGGTGTGTTGCACCTGAAGGACAGCGATGACAGGCTGTGCTACGTAGCCATCGACAAGATTGTAGTGGTCTGGGAGGCGCGCGAAGACGAGCACCGCGCGGGATTTGTTTCCCATCTTGAATATAGAGACTGAGGATTGCAGGGCTGGTGCGCGTTGTAACCTGCGTCAAGTCCCTCTCAACCCGTACCGTTCAGGAAAAAGGCCGGCGCCCAGGATGGGGCCGGCCTCTATCGTTTAGTTACTGCTACGCGATCACTGTTCTGTCGAGAGTTTTTGCGCTACGACCACCGGGGCCTGCTGCAGCGGCATCGGTACACGACGAAAGCCGTCAATGCGTTTCAGCCAATAATCATTGAAGGGCGCGTAGACTACGCCGTGATGGCGCGACGCGTGATAGAAACCTCGCTCGTCGGCGACGATGCCTACATGGGTCTGGTGCGAGAAGAAGACAAGGTTTCCATACTTGAAGTTATCTTCCGGCGCCGGCGCTTCAAAGCGAGCCCATAGGCTTCGTGCGCTGCCTCGCTCAAAATCAATACCAATCGAATGATAGCTACTCCAGACAAATCCTGAACAATCGAAAACGTTGGGCCCCTGCGAACCCCAGCGATAAGGAGATCCCAAACGCTCTTCGATGGCCATCGAGAGCATGGGCTGCAAACGAGCCAGGCTCAGCGAACTGCTGGTCATCAGGTTGTTACTAAGGCTCGGTACTGCGCTACGCACAGCGCCTCCGTCAGCAGTAGAAATGATCACTGGATCATCACTGCCGACAAAAGAGGTCTGGCCAATTTGAGCAACTTGTCTGCTGGTTTGTTGATGGATATTTGGGGTTTGTGCAAACGCCGATAGAGAGTAAAGAACGATGGCGCATACCACGAGCGTACGGGGGATAAAATTTAGAATCATCAAAAGGCCGCTTCTCCTAGAATTATTTGAACTGCGAGTGAGGAGTACTGCTTGAGTTCGAGGGCGATTCTACAGAGCGCTAAGAGGTGTTACAAGGAGCAATGTGACTGTTTCGTGATAACTCACTGGCCGTCGGTCAGAAGCGAACCGAAAGGGGTCATCTGCGTCGGCGAGCCGAGACTTCGGTGCCTGCTCTGCGAAAATTATGTCTCAGGGCAAAACACAGAGCGGTCAATGTGAAAGTGTTGTACGGTTATGTACGCAGCAATGGAAACATCTGGGAAAGCTAAGGAGTTGAGAGGAGCGACGCCTTGCTTATTGCCATTTGCACTTGCGCAGGCGTGGCATTTCCTCCAGAGCAGACCAGACCAACTTTCCTGCCTTGCAATGCGCGGCGCAAATTGTAAGCTGCCGCTAAGGGAGCGGCTCCGGCAGCTTCCGCAAGGGTGTGAGCATGTTCAATCAACCAAACTATGGCGCGCAGGAGTTGCTCATCCGTTACCAGAACAAAGTCATTAAGGCGCTCCCACAGTATAGTTTGCGGCAGGTTGAAACCAGAGCCAGTAGCCAGGCCCTCCGCGATGGTGTTATTCGGCCTTTGTACCACTTCGTGTTGACTCCAGGAGTCATGAGCAGCCCGCGACTTGTCCGATTGCACTCCGATCACACGAATCGCTGGATTAATGGCGGCGGTTACAACACAGGCCCCCGCGGCTCCACTGCCACCGCCAACCGGCACAATAATGACTTCAAGTTCCGGTTCCGTCTCGAGCATCTCTGCGCAGGCGGTAGCGACGCCGGCAATTAGGAGTGGTTCATCACCCGAATGCACGTAACGCAGACCATCACTCTCTGCCAGTGCCTCGCAGTGCGCCCGCGCGTCGTCGAATGTTGCTCCGTGAAAAATCACCCTCGCGCCCAGACCCCGCATCGACGCCACCTTACCGGGATTGGCATTCTCTGGAACTACGATGCAGGCCTTTAGGCCAAACAGGTGGGCCGCGTAGGCCACAGACTGCCCATGGTTTCCAGTCGAAGCAGCAATCACGCCTCTGCTTCGCTCGAGCGGGCTGAGTTGAGAAATCAGGTTCAGTCCGCCGCGGACCTTGAAAGCTCCAGTGGGTTGGTGATTCTCATGCTTGATGAAGACACGCGCGCCAATAAGATCATTCAAGGCCGAATACTCATGCAGCGGCGTGCGCAGAAGATAGGGAGCGATCTGCCGGCGGGCCCGGAGAACATCTTCGTAGGTTGGTATCGGTAGCAATTGCATTGCGCTTTCGTGGCAACGGGTGCTCTTAACACCTGCTGCGGCAAATCACGCGGCGGCTGGCCGGTAGTTCAAGCCTACCGTGATGATTTTCTGCAATAACTGTTCGTAAGGCAGTCCGGTGTGCGAGGCTGAATCAGCAAAATCTTCGTTGCGGGCGATTTGCGGATTTGGGTTCGCCTCCAGCAAATAGAACTGGCCCTCCTCCGTCATGCGATAGTCCAGTCGCGCATAGCCGCTCAGAAACAGGTAACGATAGATCCTCTTTGAGAGTCGCTCCAGTTGCTTGTGTTGTTCCGGCGTTAGGTCCGCTGCGCGCGTCGCTACGCCGACCTTTTCCTGGTAAGCCGGATCCCATTTCACCTTCAGGGTCGCAATGTTTTCCGCGCCTTCGGGCAATTTCTCCATCACCAGTTCCCAGGGGGCATAAGTCTGTATGTTCTGATTGCCAATCACGCCGACGTAGATTTCCCGTCCCTTGATGTACTGTTCGGCGATGGCATCGGTATTATTTTGCCGGTGAATAAAATCGACCCGTTGGGCCAGTTTCTCGTCATCATGAACGATGGAAGCCTGGGCGATGCCTACCGAGCCTTCTTCGCTGATAGATTTGACCAGGAGCGGAAACTTCAATCGCTTGGGACGATTTACTTTCCGATGCAGCGGAAAGACTGCAAAATTAGGGACCTGCAGTCGATGATAGGCCAGGATCATCTTGGTCAGGGCCTTATCGTGGGCCAGGGTCAAACCGCGGGGGTTACAGCCCGTGTAAGGCTGCTTCATCAATTCCAAATAACTGACGACGTGCTGGTCGTAAAGCGGATACCCGTGGAACTCTTCCAGCAGATTAAAAGCAATGTGAGGTTTGTATTCCAGCAAGGCATTGCCGATGGCGTTTAGCTGGTTATACAAGCCAACCGCGTGCACCTCGTGCCCCATGCTCTTAAGCGCGGAGATAACGTCGTATTCCGTCTTAATCTCCAGAGCTTCCTTGCTGCTTAAGCCCTCAAGCGAATCAGGCGGCACCAGGTCCTCGTGAACCAGCACGATGATGCGGAGCTTTTTCTTTGGTTCAAACCTCATAAAGCACCCGAACTGCAGGCTGTCGCCGGCTCAGGTCATACCGCGATGCGGTGGTAGCCGGAATGAAGAACGTTCATTACCTGGACCGTCAGCACAATCATCACCCGGCGCCGCGCTTCCCGGCGCGGCGTCGCTACGCGTAGCTTAAGTTCTTTACAGCGGTCGATCATATTTTCCAGTACGTGATCGATAGTGTACTGATGCACGCCGGTTCCGTCAGCGACAATTTGTCGCACTTCCCGCCGCACACTTCGCAAAAACACGGCGGCGCTGGGCCGCGATCGGTCCGCTGGAGCATCCGAAAAGATCCGGCTCAGATCGCGATCGTAAACAGCCGGGTATTGGAAATCATATCGTTCGCGCTTGCGTCGATAGTGCTCGCGCAGGGTCATCTTCAGCGCTGAGAACGGTTCCACTTTCGTGCGGGTGCGGTTTTTTGGCTTGCTACCCGCCAGCTCCTGCATCAATTCATCGATGTATTCCAGTTTCTGCAAGGCCGGCCAGCCCTTGTAACGACGCCGCCAGAGTGAACGCGGCGTCAGCCAGACGGCAAACGTTTCTGCAAAATCTTCCGCGGGGTGCGCCTGCGCATACCAGGCCGGCAAATGCAGGACGAATTTGCGGCTCTTTGGCTTGGGCTTATAAAAATCCGGGTAGGGCTGCGCGAAGGAACCGAATAACTCGCGGTATCGTCGCTTGAAGTGGATACGAAAGGCAGTGTCTAAGGCATGGCCCGCTTCATGCCGCAGAATGCGGATGCATTCCGTGTCGGTGCCGCCCTCAACCTCGAGCATTTGCTTGCGTTCCAGCTGCATCAGTCGGGGATGGGCGAGGTAAAACGGTATTGCAATGCCGGGAACCCCGTCCGGCGAAAACCATTCTTCCGAAAGCCAGACGTGGGGCTTAAAGCGGATGCCCCGGGTATTCAATTCGTCATATAAACGCTTGATATGCGGTTCCAGAAAGGACCTCCGGATTTTGATCGTGAGGTCGCAAATGCGCGTGTCGAGCAGGTGCTCGTCCGAGAGCCGGTGCCAGGGAAAACGGTAGCTCATGGGTGATGAACCTCACCCCGGCGAGGCGCAATACACCTGTCTGCGTAAGGAGCGAGAGCGATTGTCATGCCTGCTATGGGAATTCCGCGATTTGAAGAACTCGATGATTCTAGCCAGCTTCAGCGGAATAGCCAAATGATGGGCTGGCTGGACCCTATGGCGCGTCCGGTCTCTTTCTGAAAGCAATTCGGCGCCGGGTCAGCTTGCCGGGGTTACCCCGGTCTTCAGAAAAGACGACGGACAAAGCTTTTCCAGCACACATTCGTCACAGGCTGGACTGCGCGCCTTACAGGTCTGGCGACCGTGGGCGATCAGCAGATGCGAGAAGATTACCCAATCCTTCTTATGGACAATTGTTATCAGATCATTTTCGATCTTTTCCGGATTTTTCTCTTCGCTCAGCCCCAGCCGGTGCGAGAGTCGGGTTACATGCGTGTCGACAACCACACCTGATTTGATCCCAAACGCGTTCCCAAGCACGACGTTGGCGGTCTTGCGCGCTACCCCGGGCAGCTCGAGCAGTTTCTCCATTGAATCCGGGACCTTCCCGCCATACTGCTCTGTCAGGAGCCGCGCAGTTCCCTGGATCGATTTGGTCTTGTTGCGAAAGAAGCCGGTGGTCCGTATGTCCTGTTCCAGCTCCCTGCCCGCGACCTTGAGATAGTCTGCGGGCTTGCGGTACTTACGAAACAGATTTGCGGTCACGATATTGACGCGATCATCCGTACATTGGGCCGAGAGGATCGTGGCGATTAACAGTTCAAACGCATTGGCGTGATTCAGCGAGCACTTGGCGTGGGGATATGCGCGCTTCAACAGGCGAATGATCCTGCGCGTCTGCGTTCGTAGATCTCTTGTTTCTTTGTCCATTAGTAATCGCTAATACTGCCGGCTGCGGTTCCACAGAGCGACAAGTGCGCGGCCTGTCGCGATCTTAGACCTTCTCTCGATCTCAAACCTTCTCTCTAGCGCCGGCCCTGGGCAATCTTTACTGCTTCGGGCAGCCCCCGCAACCTAAGCATCGCCAACACTCCCAGAAATGGACCGGGAGCAAGAATCATGAAGGCGTAACGCCAGCCCACGAGTTTTACAAAATGCGGCACCAGCTCGATCGAGACGGTGGTCAAAAGAAATCCAAGGCACATCTGGACCGTCAGTGCTGTGCCCAGATAGCGCGGATCGCCAAGCTCGGTCACACAGCTCGAAAACTGAGCCGAATCAGCCACCACACTTGCCCCCCAGATGGCTGCGAGCAATAACAGGAGGAAGGGGTGCGCGCCAAACAGAAACCCGATGAGCAGGCAGCAACTGCCGCTTACAGCCATGGCCCACGAGGTTACGAGGGTGCGGCCGAGGCGATCGGCGAGCAAGCCGGCCACAACGCATCCCAGTGTGCCGCAACCAATGACGAGAAAAGAAGCGACTTCGGCCAGGGCGGTTTGTGCGCCGCGCTGTGCCAGGCTGGCGCGAATCATGACTGGAATCCAGGTCCACATCGCGTACAGCTCCCACATGTGCCCCAGGTATCCAAAATTCGCCAGCCGCACGCCGCGGTTGCGGAAAACCTGGGCTGCCTGCTTCCAATCAAACCGGGCCACCGGCAAAGCGTGTGGTCCATCAGTTACAAAGAACAGCACCATGACGCCGCCCAGCGAGGCGAACAATGAAACCAGCAGTACGTTGACGCGCCAGTTCGCGCTGCCTACGGCATTAACCAGATAGGGCGCGGCTTTGCCCAGAGTTAAGGCGCCGACCAGCACGCCAAGCGCCATGCCTCGTCGCTCGCGAAACCAGGTCGCCATGATCTTTAAACCCGGCGGGTAGACACCCGCCAGGAACAATCCGGTCAGCAGGCGCAACGCGATGCCTGAGCCCGGGCCCTGTGCCTGCAACCCAAAAGCGGCATTCGTCAGTGCTCCGGCGAATGCGCTAACAGCAAACAAGTGCCGGGTGCTGATGATGTCGGGAAGGTTAAGCAGCGCGCTAATGAGTGTCCCGGCGACAAAGCCCAACTGTACGGCAATGGTCAGCCAGCCGGCAGCAGCCTCACTAAGCTGCCATTCGATTTTCAGGGACGGCACCACTGCGGCGGCGCTGAACCACAGGGACATGCCGAGCAGCTCAGCCAATGAAAGGAGAATCAATGTTCGCCAGCGCGCAACTTTTCCGGCCTCGCCTTGGGAATGTGGCATGGGTT
This sequence comes from Pyrinomonadaceae bacterium, assembly GCA_036726305.1. Taxonomy (GTDB): domain Bacteria; phylum Acidobacteriota; class Blastocatellia; order Pyrinomonadales; family Pyrinomonadaceae; genus JAOAPY01. The sequence continues at coordinate 16,130 of DAIMCP010000002.1, forward strand.
TGAGTAGGCAACGCACCGGCAAATAACTTCAGAGAAGCGGGCCGATCAAGTTATTGACAGGTCGCTACGAGGGTTGCCATTGAAAACTTCGGAAGCGACTCATCACCGGCAAGCAGCCGGCGATTCACGCCAAATCGAACAGAAGTAATTCCGCCCGGTCGCGCCCGGTGATCGTTGCCGCCGCCTCGTTGCTGATGGCTGCGCCGTCGCCCTGGTCCAATGAGATCCCATTGAGGGTCACAGCTCCACGCGCCACCTGGAGCCAGGCATGTCGCCCGGGCGCAATTTGATGCACGACCTCTCGGCCCGGTTCCAGCACGCTCGCATAAATGCTCGCGTCCTGATGAACGGTGACCGCACCCGCGCGCCCGTCGGCCGCGGCAATCAAACGCAATTGATTGAGCTTCTCATCAATAGCGAACGCCTTTTGCTCATACCCGGGAGTGAGGCCGGCAGCAGCAGGCAAGATCCAGATTTGCAGCAAGTGAACCGGCGCGTCAGAGGAATTGGCTTCGCTGTGGGTCACACCCGTGCCGGCGGTCATGCGTTGGGCGTCGCCGGGGCGGATCACTGAACCATTACCCATGCTGTCGTTGTGTTGCAGCTCGCCTTCAAGCACGTAGGTAATGATTTCCATATCGCGATGTCCATGCCTGGGGAATCCGCGCCGCGGCGCGACCCGATCCTCGTTAATCACCCGGAGACTGCGAAATCCCATAAATTGCGGATCATAATAGTCGCCGAATGAAAACGAGTGATAAGTGTCAAGCCAGCCAAAATCAAAATGCCCTCGATCTTTTGCTTTGCGAATTGTGATCATAATTCTTCTTTTGGGGCGTCCGCCCCGGCTAACAGCGCGGCCTGGAACTCACTCGAGTCGAGATAGATCTCAACCAGCTGGTTCAATTCAGCTGCGTCCTGGTCAGTGAAACGCGCGAGCGATGGACTATCAACGTCGAAGACGCCAAGTAATCGTTGGCCGATGACGAGTGGCACAACGATTTCCGAATTGGACTCGCTGTCGCACGCGATGTGTCCCGGAAAATCATGGACGTTCTCAACCACAAGTGTCTGTTTTCGTTCCGCGGCCGTGCCACAAACACCTTGACCAATCTTGATGCGGATGCACGCAGGTTTCCCCTGAAATGGTCCCAACACCAGCTCACCGTCCCGGAGAAAATAGAATCCGGCCCAGTTAACTTCAGGCAGAGAATGATAAACGAGCGCTGAAAAATTAGCCGCGTTTGCAATGTAGTCGCGTTCAGCCGCCAGCAGGCTGCGCATTTGTGCAACGAGCTGTTCATACAGCTCACTTTTTGAATCGGTCGTCAGTTCTGACATTTGAAAGGTCATGCAGTCTCGGTAGAGGCGGACGCTCCAGGCCGGATCGTGATCACGACCGACTTGGAAGCTGGTGTATTGCTTTTCTCGGCGACGCTGCCGAGCGGCACCAGTACGTTTGCCTCCGGGAAGTAGGTGGCGGCACAGTGGCGGGGGATATCATAAGCAACGACCATAAAGTGGCGTGCTAGTCGTTCCTCTCCCTCAAAGTGGCTGACAAGATCCACCACCTGCCCGGCGGTAAGCCCGGCGCTTTGCATGTCGTCGGCATTCAACAACACCACGCGGCGACCGTTGCGGATACCGCGGTAACGATCGTCGAGCCCATAGATGGTCGTGTTGAATTGATCGTGGCTGCGAATCGTCATCATCAAAAATTGTCCGGGTTGCAGACTGTGCGCCGGCAGGTCGTGGACTGTGAAATGAGCCTTGCCATCTGTGGTTTGAAATATTCGCTGGCGCGCGGCATTTGGCAAAAGAAAACCGCCCGGGCGCCGCACTCTCTGGTTGTAGCTCTCAAATCCAGGAGTGACTCGCTCAATCAAATCACGAATGCGATCATAGTCAGCAACCAGGTCCTCCCAGGCCACACTCGTCCTCGATCCCAAGGTGGCGCGAGCCAGCCTCGCGACAATCGCCGGCTCGCTCAACAACTCCGGCGAGGCCGGCGGCAGGAATCCGCGCGACGCTTGGACCACCGCCATTGAGTTTTCCGTGGTGACAAACTGCGCTCCGCCGGCCTGCAGGTCAACCTCCGTGCGTCCGAGACAGGGAAGGATTAGTGCCTGCTGTCCAGTAATCAAATGCCCGCGATTGAGCTTGGTTGATACCTGCACTGTCAGCCGGCATTGGCGCAACCCGTCGGCTGTATATTCCGTGTCTGGCGTAGCGGAAAGGAAGTTGCCGCCAAGCGCGAAAAATATTTTGGCGCGGCCATCGTGCATGGCCTCAATGGCGGCCACCGTATCCAGTCCATGAGCTCGAGGAGGTGCGAAATTGAATTCAGCCGCCAGTTGATCGAGGAAAGCGCGGGCGGGACGTTCCGTAATTCCCATCGTGCGATCGCCCTGCACATTACTGTGCCCGCGCACAGGACAGAGTCCGGCCCCCGGCTTTCCAATCTGACCGCGCAGCAACATGAGATTGACGATCTCCTGAATATTAGCGACTGCGTTCTTGTGCTGCGTCAAGCCCATCGCCCAACAAAAAATAGTACGCCGGGAATGTTGAAAAATGCGCGTGGCGGCCTCGATCTTTGTCTTGGGAACGCCACTTTGCTCGATCAGATCGCCCCAGTGGGCCTGGCTTAAGGCCGCTGCAAATTCGCTAAGGCCGCTCGTGTACTTTTGTATGAACTCATGATCGAGCACGATGCCGGGATTTTTCTCTTCCTCAGCGAACAACTCTTTCATCATACCCTTCAAGAGCGCCACGTCGCCGTTGATGCGCACCTGGAGGAACAGGTCAGCGAGTTCAGTCCCCTTGCCCAGCAAATCGCCCAGCTGCTGCGGATGCTTGAAACGCGTCATGCCTGTTTCCGGCAAGGGATTGATATGCACGATCTGGCAGCCGTTTCGCTTGGCCTTCTGCAACGCGGCGAGCATACGCGGATGGTTCGTCCCCGGATTCTGGCCAATGACGAAGATCGCTTCCGCAAGTTCAAAGTCCTCCAGAGTGACCGTGCCCTTGCCTGCGCCTATGGTTTCGCCAAGGGCCGTACCGCTCGACTCATGGCACATGTTGGAACAGTCAGGGAGATTGTTGGTTCCGAACTGCCGCACGAACAATTGGTATAGGAATGCGGCTTCGTTACTGGCGCGACCAGACGTGTAAAAGATCGCCTCGTCGGGAGAGTCAAGCTGATTCAGCTCTTCCGCGATCAGCTGAAAAGCTGCGTCCCAGCCAATTGGTTGATAATGAGTCCGCTGTTCATTCAGGACCATGGGGATGGTCAGACGACCCTGTTGGCCCAGCCAGTAATCGGACTGCAGGGAAAGGTCAGCTAGGCTCCATTGTTGAAAAAACTCAGAAGTGATTCGCCTCGTGGTGGCCTCATCGGCCACGTGTTTGGCCCCATTCTCGCAAAACTCCGCATGCGATCGCTCCCTGTCCGGTTCCGGCCACGCACAGCCCGGACAATCAAAGCCGCCTGTCTGGTTGAGCTGTAAGAGAGTTCTGGTGCCGCGGACCGGGCCCATCTGCGACCAAACGCTTTTCATAGCCTGGAGCACCGATGGCACGCCGCCGGCTACTTTGCTGATGGGCCCGATCTGCGCCGGTGACGATTCCTCAGGCGGTTGAGCGCAAGGTTGTGGATTAGCTTTGTCCGGTGCTGCCATGACGGTATCGATCCGAAAATGATAATTCTAAAGAAGCAATCGATTAGTTACAACCTCACCTAAATTTAAGTACCTGGCGCCCCTGAATCTTGCGTTGCGTTTCGTCTATGGGGTTTGTTTGTGGGGAAGTTCAGCTTGATAGTGAGCCAGAAAGGTCAGCGTACGAACAACAGGAAACAAAACCAGTGTAGGAAGCGGCTTCAGCATGTTTTGACCAGGCTGAGCCGGTTCACCAAATTATTTGACACTCTGGTCGGGATTAGCTAAATACTTTCTCTCCACTTGTGAAATCGTGAACGTCTTTTGCGAATGTTGTGGCACGAACGTATGAGTCGGTCGTGCAATTACGCTGTGAACTCAGGCACTATGACAATGCCGGCATGGCCCACTAAACTTTCAGGGATAATCAAAATGATCCGACACTTCGGGCTTCGTCCCGTCCTTTGTTTACTGGTTATTATCGTCAGCTCAATCGTGACAGTCGCGCAAATCAAGCCCGCGCGCAATCCGAATCAGCCCATCGACGAAGAGTACACGCGCAAGCTTCGCGAATACACAACAGAACCTTTTTTCAATTCACCGCTGACTGATTATTTGCCGGCTTCACCAAACGTGCCGACACCAAGCGTGGTCCTGGGTGATATTGCGGGCGCGCCCGGAAAGCTACCCTACGCGGAAGAAGTTTACCGCTATATGCGCCTGCTCGAAAAAGCGACCCCACGCGTAAAAGTTTATTCTATCGGCACTACGGAGGAAGGCCGTGAGATGATCGCCGTAGCCGTCGCCTCTGAAAAGCTGCTGGCCAGGCTGGACGAGAATCGAGCCCAGCTGACCAAGCTTGCCGATCCGCGGACCATCAACCTCAACGATGATGAGGCGGACAAGCTCGTGGCTGCTTCTTTCCCCATCTATTACATTACCGGGACCATCCACTCTACGGAGACTGGGGCTCCAACGGCCCTGATGGAGCTGGCCTATCGCCTGGCGGTCGATGACAGCGCCTACATCAGGAATATTCGCGACAACATGGTCGTTCTGATCACGCCGGTAGTGGAAGTCGACGGCCGCAATAGAATGGTCGATGTTTACAACTGGCACCTCGCTCATCCAAATGAAAACTGGCCCTCCCTTGTTTACTGGGGTCACTATGTCGCACACGATAACAATCGCGATGCGATCGGTCTGTCACTGAAATTGACCCATAACATCATGAACACGTTTCTGGGTTGGAAGGCCCAGGTGCTGCACGACCTGCATGAGTCAGTTCCTTATCTTTATGACAATACCATCGGGGATGGGCCATACAACGCCTGGGTCGATCCCATCCTGACCGATGAGTGGCAGATGATTGGCTGGAACAATGTTTCTGAGATGACCAAGTTTGGGATGCCGGGCGTCTTTGCGCATGGCAACTTTGATACCTGGTCGCCAGGCTACCTGATGTTCATTGCGGCCACCCACAATGGCATCAGCCGTTTGTACGAGACGTTCGGCAATGCCGGGGCTGACACGGTTGAGCGAACGCTCTCACCGGCCGATTACCAGCGCACCTGGTACAAGCAAAACCCGCCGTTGCCAAGAGCCAAATGGTCGCAGCGCAATAACAATAATTACGAACAGTCCGCGCTGCTGACTACGCTTTTCTATTTCAGCAACAACAATAAGCTGTTTCTTAAGAATTTTTATTTGAAGAGCAAACGTTCGATTGAAAAGCCAAAAAACGAAGGTCCGGCGGCATACGTTTTTCCCGCCCGCGATCCACGGCTGGGCAATCAAGCCGAACTCTTGCGCACACTTCAGGCTCAGGGTTGTGAAATCCATCGCGCCACCGCCCCCTTTACGGTAGCCATCAAGTCAAAGAAAGGGGCCGACAGGAAAGATGCTGCAAAACCGCAACCGGCTACCAGCCCGACACCGGCAACAAAGAGCTCCGATCAACCCAGGACGGTCGGCCCCGAGGCGCCAGCGGCTGAGTCTAAGGGCTCTGAGAAGAAGACCGAGGAGCGTGAGTTTCCAGCCGGTTCGTACATCGTGCGCATGAACCAGCCCTACAGTCGCATCGCCGATGCCCTGCTCGACTATCAGTACTGGAGTCCGAGCGATCCCCAGCAGGATATTTACGATGACACTGCCTGGACAATGGGCGAACTGGGAAACGTCGAAGTTGTGCGTGTAACCGACTTAAAAGCGCTGAGCACACCCGCTGATCTCGTTCAGGGCGAAGTGAAATCGCCTGGCGGCATTACTGGGAGCGGTACGGTCTATCTCATTAATCACGCCGCCGACAACAATCTGATGACGCTGCGCTACCAGTTAAGAGACGCGGCCGTCGATGCCGCGGAAGAACCCTTTGCAGCGGCAGGCCACAATTTCAATCGTGGTTCGTTCATCATTCGCAAGGTGGAGGCTGACGCTTTAAAGCGCATCGCCAGCGAACTCGGCATCCAGGTCTACGCGGTCGAGAGCGCGCCCAGTGTTAAGTCGCATCCGGTCAGGACGGCTCGGATAGCATTCATGCACACCTGGTTAAGCACGCAGGATGAAGGTTGGTGGCGCCTCGCTTTCGATAAGCAACAAGTGCCCTACACCTACATCAGCACGCAGGATGTAGCTAAGGATGCGGCGTTGCGTGAAAAGTTCGACGTGATCGTTTTCGCGCCCGTAGGCCGCGGCGCAAACGCGATTGTTTCCGGCCTGCCAATGTATGGCAATCCACTTCCGTGGAAGACTACAACACTGACGCCCAACCTCGGCAGAATTGATTCCACCGATGACATGCGTCCTGGTCTGGGCTGGACGGGCTTGATGAATCTGCAGAAGTTTGTGCAGGGCGGGGGTGTTTTTATCACCGTGGACGATACCACGGAGGTCGCAGTCGCGAATGGCTTTTCACCCGGGGTGTCGATCCAGCGCGCCCAGCGGCTGAAAGCCATCGGCGATATCCTGCGGATGAAGACGGTTGATGCAGCCAGCCCGATCGCTTATGGCTATGGTGATTCCCTGGCCATGTACTGTATGAACGGACCGATATTCAACTTGAGCAATATGGTCGGAGGGCGGGGCGGCCGCCAGCGTGCCGGTCAGCGCACCACTGGGCGCGGAACTCCTGATGATCCGGACATCCCGCAGGGACGCCCTCTGTCCGAAGCTCCGGAACCGCCGCACAATGAGGTATGGGAAGCGGCGCCTATCAGCGATGAGCAGCGTCGCAATAATGGCGGCATCATTCCGCCCGACCAGCGCCCGCGTGTGGTGTTGCGCTACGCCGACAACAAGGATCTGTTTGTTTCAGGGTTGCTGGATGGGGGGGACGAAATTGCGCAACACCCGGCCGTAATCGACGCTCCATACGGGATGGGTCATGTTGTGCTGTTCTCGACCAATCCTATGTGGCGCGGGCAGACAAAGGGAAGCTATTTTCTTGTCTTCAACGCAATCTTGAATTTCGATAACTTGAACGCCGGGCGCAAGCTCGACGCAAAGTAGATTGAGCTAACAGGCAATTGAGTTTATTAGGCTGCAGCTTGCTCCGGTGTTGGGGCATCAATGCAGGCGTTGAGCCCATTTGCCCTCTTCGACGCAATGAGTCGCATGTCAAGGCTTACCAGCGAGCTGCTCCAAGCTTCTTCCGGGTCAATCTGCGGCTAATATTCTTTTCGGCGGCGTAAATATGAGAACACACTTACTGGCATCAATTCTTTTGCTTTTCTCCTGGCAGCAACAAACTCCAGTTTGGGAGTTCGCTTTCGAAAAGCTGCGCGCCGACCCCCACGTACGCATCGAAGACGGATACAAATGGGTTTACCAGGCGACCCGCGGGAATGGACCAGGCCTTGCCACTGAGCAAACACTGCGGCACGAGCTGCGCCGCGAATGGGCCTCGCTCGGTCAGCCTTTACCTGGCGAAGAAATCTGGGAACCCTTGCGAGCCGATGAGAAAATAGGACGCCTTAACCTGCGCCCGTTTCGCGCTCGCGGTGGCAATATGGAAAACCTCCTGGCAGCGTTTCTACAAAGCGCCAAAGACTTTCCCGGCGATCAAACTGGAAAGGGGTTTATGGACGACGACGAGGCTGAGTTCCATATCTCCTGGAACACGTTGGGCATGACTGTCGAAAGTCGCCCGGCAGGCAAACTAAACTGGCCCGAGTGGCGCCGCCTCGATGAGGCCACCACGCCAAAACACTATCCTGCGATTAATCACAGCGCGATCTACGAACAAGCTCACCATCCCTCGTATCGACTGGTCACAAAAGACCAGGCTGAGAAACTGAAAAAGACTCTTAAATAGGCAACTACTGCACAAATCCGCCGGTGGGTTCGTCCGTGGGATTTAAGAGTTCAGCATTGAACATATAGCGAATCTCGTCGAGCGTGTCGTCGACGTCAAGTCCGGACGCCTGCCGCAAGGCGGCTGCTAAATGGCGCGCAATATCGGCGAGCACCAAACCCCAGGCGCTGGGTTCTTTCCAGGCGTCAGGTTTCACTGTGACGTGCAAACTGTCATTCACTTGCCAGGCCCGCAGAATTTCAACGCTGGTAGCGGAAGCTGCTGCGCCGGGGGGAATAACAAGTTCTCGCGATGGTGAACTCATGGAATTTCATGCTCCTGATTCTGCTGCGCCCTGATCTCTGTGCCTGATTGTTTGTGTATCGCTATTTATGTTGTAACGAGGGTTGTCGCACGACCTCTCGATCGCCAGACGCCTTAATCACCAGGATGACAAATTCCCGGGTCTAACCGGGGATCCAAATCTTGCGTGCGCGAACGATTTCGACCTCAACGCCTAATTGCAAAGGCTGAGGCGACTTGGTAAAAAAGGCAAAACCCTTATAACTCATGAGGTACTGGAAATTTTTCGAGAAAATACCACCTTCAGCGTAGACGATCAGCGGCTTGCCTGCCAGGCGCAGAATTTTCAGGAACTCTTCCGGTTCGACGCGGACCAACACACCGCTGGCCTTAATCGCATTTGCTATTGCGGCGGCAGCTGCCGCGCCTGCTGCTGCGGCTGACATACTCCGACCTCCTCCTTAAGAACCGTCGAAAGCGAATGGCGGTCCGTGCTTCTCCCCTTCAACTCCGCCGTTCGCGCTTTGCTCTTCGCCCACGTCCTGGGACCGCACGCTTCCAGCGTGCTGACGTTGCTGCCGTTGCTGCAGAAAGAGAGCTTTGGCTCCTCGCCCTCTTACCTCTGCAACATCCCCGCCAGCATTTCAAAAGCATCATGCACAGCACTAAAGGAAGTTTTCAACTGTTCGTCACTTCCCTTGCGCGCCGCAGTCTTGAAATTGGCCAGCGCCTGCTTGAATTTGCTCAGCTCTTTCTTCAACTCCGCCCTTTGCTCTGTCTTCGTCGCTCGCGGGACGCCTAATTTAGTGATCGCCCTGCCATATTTGAGCAAGGCATCCGACTTTGCCCTGATGCGCGCAAGATCGTTTTTAGGCAACGCTTCATGCTGCAAGGGATGCAGCACGTCATGAAAATCATTGTACTGCTTTACGCTGAATTCATCTTTAATGGGAGCCGCCAACAACAAGCCGGCAGCGAGCACCAAGACGGTTACTGCAATGATCGTAGTCAATCCAAATCGCTTCACAAGTGTCTCCCTGATTCCAGTTGATCCGAAGGCCGCCACCATAAATGGTTCTCGATCTTAGCGCTGCTGCAGAAGGCCAGCCCCAAAGGGTTAATAAGCCGCGCGGACCTATTGGTCCCACTCCTTGAAGCCTTCAACCACTCGCAGCATCTCGTCACGCTTCTTTTCGAATAAGGCGAAGGTGAAGATGATCATGGCCCCGGTTACGATGCCGGCTACATACCACAACCACGTCCAGCCAAAGTTTGCCGATGCATAGTAGATCATCGTCGTGACTGCTAAAAGCAAAAAGAGCGAGCCAAGCAATAGAAAAGCCCGGATACGGAGCACGATTCCCCCGAAGACTCCCGCCAAAGACAAGGCAGCCAGCACGAGGGGCAACCACGGTGAATTCGCTACGCCGTTAATAAAGATGTCCGCCGTCGATGACGCATAAATGGTGACCAGCGCAAGATAGCGAATGCCAATCATCTGCTCATCAGAGAAATCTTCGCGGTTAAGATAGGCGGCTACGAGCACCGAGGCAGCCACCGGAATCAACCAGAGTTGCGGATGTTGCAGAAAGCCATAATCGCTGGTGCGATGCCATAAATACCAGAGACCGCCATTGCCGGCCAGCACGGCAATGATCCCGAAGATAAAAGACTGACGCAGGATCGAGACTAATCCGTACAGGCCACCGACAATGAACAAGAGCACAGAGTAATCCACTTCCGGCTTTGTCAACCAAAAGCCAAGGACGGGCAGCAACGGCAAAAATACCCCAGTGCGCTCGATGGGATGGGCCAGCACCAGGACCCCCCGGCGACGCAATATCTCACTCGCGACCACTCCAAGGTAGGCAAGGGCCACCACCACGATGGGCCAATATCGCTCGAAGAAGCCTGTGAACAACCATGGCATCGTCAATCGCACGTGCATAAAAAGCAACGCCAGCATTGCCTCGGCGACATAGACATAAACTCGGCGACCCGTTTCCGATAGATTGAGTGGGTCGTGATTGGGTGAGAGGGCGAAGAGGATACAGGCAGCGGAAGCACTCGCGAGCGTAACGCCGACTATCACCAGCACCAGCGAGCTCACGCGGACCGCGCCAAACTCAATCTGGTAGAAAACTTCTGTGCAAAGGACAAAGATAAGTGAGAGCAGGCCAACCCCAGTCAGCCAGGGGACACAAGCGCGGATGGCTTTAGCCCAATCAGGTTCTCGCTCAAACGCCTTTTCCAGTTCGAGGCCGAAGAGTGCGACCACCGCGAACATTTCCACCATTACGATCACGGCGCGATTCAACCAGGTATCCGTCACGTTCGGCAGCAACCAGCCCCAGCCAAAGAAGACCAGGCCAAGGATGAAGACGGCGAAGGCGGCTCTTTGCCAAGCTCGCTTGCTCCTGGCCCCGGCCAACAGGCTGAAAGTGAAGGCTTGTGTCGCTACTCCCAGCGCGGCGGTAAGGCGCAGTATTCTATCGCTTATTGCATAATCGATAAGGTAGGCCAGGGCCACGACAGCAACTGCCAGCAGCAGATTAAAAACTGATAACCAACGCAATTGATCGGCAGTCGGATCCAGGCGTGGTGGCATCCTTAGCGAGCTCAAGCCAGCCGTAATCCTTTCTCGCCAGCGCCACAATGCACTGGTGCTCACCGCGTAAACGGCCAGCATCATCAGCAAAGCCCACACCAGTCGCGACAGTCTCAGGTCGAGTCCGGCCAATGCCAGGACAATGATGATTAAACCGGATAGATATAAACCGGCCACCGCATACTTCGCCCGTTCGTCCCAGATGCAGGCGAACATCAGTGCCGTCAACGACAAAACCGCGAGCCAGTCGAAGACTGCGGTGTTCGCTGCCTGAAAACCAAAACCAGCATCAACCAGTCGCACCCCACCGATGAGGGTCATCATAAACAGCGACGCCAAGGCCGCCAAATTGTGGAAAGAGGCCGCCGTACTTTGGGTCGCCGCAAGCTTGCGCCGGGCGCGCAGCTCGAGCGCTAACCAGGCAATACTCGACAAGCACAAAGCGCTAACAAGCACATCGAGGTGGCGTGAAGGACCTGGGAATTGCGCGGCCCACTCACTTCTCCACCAGACGGAAGTCGCAACGCCGAACAGTATCCCGGCCGCATACAGATATCCGCGCCGCTGTGTTTGCCAGTTTAGAGCGCCGGCCAGCCCGCTCATGCTCAGCAGCACACCCACAGACCACCAGGGACCGACGGGATCGTGTCTGGCGAGCGACAATGACAAATAGACCGCTAATCCGCCCAGCCCGGTCGCGATGAGCACAGCTTCCGATCTCCATTTATTAGAAAATGGCTCCTGGTTGATACGGCCCAGTACGTCCGAAACAAAGCCGAGCATCCTCTTTTCATGGAGCGTGGGTAGCAATCGTGCGACGCACATCAACCACGCGGTAGCAGCAACTGTAACCAGTAACGCGTGCAGGCCGGTCCAGGATGCCGGACTCCAGCCAGCTACGGCAAAAGATGCCAGACAACCCGTTGCCAATAGGACCGCGGTAAGTGCGCCGGTGCTGAATTTTCTTTGATAAACGACCTCAAACCACCCTACCGCGATCGTGGTTAGGACCAGGGCCAGCCAGGCAGTCAGGCTGCCTGCGGCCGACGTGCCGATACCAAATGAATCGGGATGCACGATTATCCAGAGGGCCACTGCTCCGATGACCAACGCGTTGGCGCTAATCGCGATTGCCAACTGTACGCGGATTAACCGCTCGGCTCGGGAAGCGATTTCGTCAGATAACTCCTTGACCCAGCGCGGCCGGCGGCTCAACCAGACAACCGCGTAGAGCGCGGACGCGATGGCGTTCAATTGCATAACGCGCGCTGACACGACTCGATCCATGTCGCCGCTGACGGCGACTACGGATAGCAGGTAGACCATGGTCAGGGTCACATTGAAAAGCAGGCCGGCAGCGAATGCATAGATCACCAGCCGCTCGCGGACTGCATAGCCAATCAGGGCCAGCGCTGCCAACACGAGCGGGATGCTGTAGCAGAGACGATCGCCAAGCGCGTAGAAGATTCCCGCGGCCGGGCCGTGCACCGGCAGGTAGTAGATGGCGCGCAGCGCTGGATACGCAGTCAGGATGAGGATCGGCGCCAGGGTACCGGCCAGCAACAGGACCCGCAGTCGCCGGACGAGTGTCGGATCAGCTTCAGCTGGCTGGCCATCACCAGGCTGCTCTCCGGACCACGAAAAGCCAAAGCTCGTCGAACTCCAGCGTTCGCGCCACCATAGCGGCACGGAGGCAATTATTAAAAAGACCGCCGCGCCCCAGCGCCACGCTGACGCCGTGGCAATCTGTGTTTCCCATCTTCCCGCCAGCAGTGGGCAGATCAGGATAAGCGCCGCGACGGCACCTAACAAATATTCAGCGCGCCGCCGCTGCCAAAAGTTCGCGAGCATGGCGATGACGAGCAGTCCAAGCAGAATCCATGAGCCGAGACCCAGGACCTCCTGGTGGGGAAACCCGGCTACATTCCATCCTTCAGCGGCGCTGCCGAGTGCAGTCAATTCCTGCTTGACGCCGGAGAATGCGCCATAAATCACGAGCAATGTGAAGGCCCCAAGCACGGCCCACATCACCAGGCGGTCAAAGGCAAAGTTGAGTTTCAACAGACGCCGCGCGGCGCTGATCCAATGCTCGTTCGCGGCGTCAACTACAACTTCGGAAGATCCGACGGCGAGCGGTTCGACAAACTTGAGTTTTTCGAAAATTACGAAACGCACCCCTGCCCAGGCCAGACTCAACAGTACCAACGCCGTTCCCTGAATCTGCAAGGCCGTCGGATGTAGAAATGCGTGCGGCAGGTATGCGTACCACTCGTATTCTTGCAACGTGGCTTTGATCGACAGAACCAAAGAACCGGCCAGGGCGATTTGAAAAACGGTAAACAACCGGCGCTCGCGATTCAACCACAGCAACGCCAACCAGATTCCTGCCAGCCAGAAGACGCGCTCGGCCTGCATGCCGGTCGTTTGCCATGGATTGGCCTGCAGCAGACACAAGAGCACCACAAACGAGCCCAGCAAGGCGGCGCTATTCAAGGGGCTGACTATAGTTCGTCGTGTGTCCTCGCAATACCGGCTGCCAATTATCGCCAACGTCGTGCATACGCTGGCTTGCAGCAGAAATGCGGTTTGCCAAGGGAACGCCTGGCCCAGCCATGGCCCAAGCGCCTGGAAGATTGAGATCAGCAGCAAAACGGCGCCGACCCAGCTCATCAGTGGCAGTAACCTTCGCCGGGCTACCCAGAGTGATCCGAGCGCGTAAAGCAGATAGAAAAGCCACAGCCAATGCGGATCGCCAGGAAGAGAGAATCCGTACCGTGTGATGAGCGACAAACTGACGATTGCTACCGCTCCGGCAGCGACCAGATACCACACACTGTCACGTCTGCTCTGCTTGATAGCCAGCCATTCGGAGGTTGCGACAGAGAGGGCGAATACAAGCGCTAATGCCTGACCGCTACTAACGCTGGTCGTAACCTCGAGGAGCGACACCACTCGGAGGTTTTGCCAGGGGACATGTCCCGCCAGCACATGAAAGAGGATGACGTAGGCCAGCGAGAAACAGAGTGCGGCGAGGAAATGCGCGGCGGGCAGTTCCAGAAGCACAGCCAGCGCCGTCAGCACCGCGAAGTTCAAGAGGGCGGCGGGCACAATGCTGGCTGGATTGGGCCAAGCCAGGATCATGCCGGAAATAACAATCAGTGTCCCGACAATGGCGATGCTGGTTCCCGCGGTGCGTGAGGCTGCCAGTTCCTTAGCGCGAACACGCTTCCAGAGCAGCGTTCCGCTGGCGAGCATCGGTATTCCGCCCAGGGTCACCAGCGGCGCCAGATACATCATGGTCATCGAAACGGGACCGCTCTTATAAAGCAGGAGCCCGAAGGGAAGGACCGCGGCAAACGTGAGGGCTCCGAGGGTGACAAAGATCGCGATGGTCTCACTCTCATCTATCTCTCTATCGTCGAGCGCAATCCACAGCATCCACGCTGCCGCCGCTGCGTAGCAGATAACTGGAAATGCACCCAGCGCCAAAAGCAGCTCAGGAGAATCATCCACCGCGGCGAAATGACGAATCAACAACTGGCCCACCGAGGAACCCAGCACACCCGCCGCCAGCAGGTGCGGCCACTGCGGAGTGATCACCCGGCCGGCAAAGTAAACCAGGCAAAGGAAAAGGGCGGGCGCTATCAATTCGCTGCCAATAACCAGCGCCCCTTGCGAGGTAGTGTTTCCTGAAACTGCGGCGATCGCCAAAAAGTTCAGCGGCACAAGCAGCGTGGCAATAGTCAGGATGCCCCGGCTGGTTGTCGGTAGTTTCCAACGGTGTTCCGTGTAAAGGCCCACGCCGAAAAGCGCGGCAGTGACACTCGTGAAGATTAGAAATTTGAGAACAGGAATGCTTGAGATTTGCGCCCAAAGGCTGACTACCAGCGCGGTGGAGCAACCAATAATCAGCAAGCCGCCGATAATCTCTCCCCAGCGAATATTGCTCTGCTCCATGAAAGCGGCGAGGACTTCGGTGAAAGGCTTTCGTGGCTCGGCGGCAGGTAGAGGCACTCGCGATTCACGTTCGAAAGTGGCTTCTGGCACATCCGTGAAGAGCTGTCTATGGCTCTCTCCCGGCGGCTCAGCAAGATTGCTCTGGATGGAGCCGGCAGCAACAGGCTCAGCGACGATGACTACGGACGGCGGGAGCGGCTCTACCACGTCGTCATTGATAATAGCTGTGACCGATGCCGGTTGTTGCCTTTCCTGGTCCGTCTGACGAACCGGCACGGGCGTCATGCTGGTCGCCGTAGCCGGAGTGCTGAGTCTGATTCGTTCGGCCTCGATTCGCTTCGTTAATTCCTCGTAAACATCATTGTCGAGGGCACCGGCGCGACGAAATCGCTCGAGCTGTCTTGCAGTCGCTGCCAGGTCTTTGAGTAATGCGCTAACGATTCCGGATGGCCGCGGAGCTCCGCAGTGTCCGCAGAAACTGATGTTTGGCGCAATTAGCTTTTGACAGCGGGAGCAGTGAGACGGCAGGGACCGCGGCAGGTCAGGCGCGGACGGAGCGGCCCCGATTAGTTGGCGGAATATCCAGCGAAAGACGACCCAGATCCCATGACCAATCAGGGTGATCATGGCGAGGACGATAAAGAGTATGATGAGAGGTTCCATAAGCTACTGCGAGCCAGGAATTCACCTCAGCAAATCACGGACCGCTGTGAACATACACCTGGTTTCAGTTGCTGAATTGTTATTCGCCCTCTGGTTGAGAATATAATTGGCATCATTGATAGCCTGGGTCCAGCGAGCGTATTAAAGTTACATACGACGCTCAAAAAAGCCCGACTGCATTGCGGTACTCTACAATCCTGTTTGCCCAACCACAATGTCCAACCTCCTCCATGCCGTCTTTGCCCCCGAGCGTGACTCTCTGCCGGCGGTGCTTTCCTGGCAGCGCGAATTGACTTATGGCGAGTTGCGCGCCGCAACCATTAGCTCGGCTGGGGCGCTGAAGGAGATCAGCGTCGAAAGTGGTGAGCGGGTGGCGATCCTGCTCCATGATTCCGCGGAATTTATTGCCGCTTTTATCGCAATCCAACTACTAGGGGCCATCGCCGTCCCCATCAACCTGGCCCTAAGTGTCAATGATCAGCGCCTGATCCTGAACGATTGCAGCGCCCGTGCCGCGGTCATTGAAGCGACTCTCTGCCATACCCTCCTGACAGAAGCAAGGAATGGATTGCGTCATCTGCGAGACCTGCTGGTTGTTGAGCGCGGAACAGACTTGGATCTGCCACAGATCGAAGGGATTAGTACGAGGCGCTTTGAGAGCACCGCTGCCCGGGCATTAGCTCAAGACTATCCCGCATCAGCGGGCGATCCACCGGCGTTTATTCTTTACACTTCCGGCAGCACGGGTGAACCGAAAGGCGCGGTCCATACCCAATCAGATGTATTCTGTACGAACAATACCTATTGCAAACAGGTGCTGGATCTGCGTCCGGGCGACCGCCTTTTTTCATCTTCACGTTTACCTTTTGCGTACGGTCTGGGCAACAGTTTCTCGTTTCCGCTCCTGAATGGCGTGACAACCGTGCTCTGCCAGGAAAAGCCCACCCCGGAGGTCATTCACCAGACCTTTAGCGCATACAAACCAACAGTCTTTTTTGGCGTGCCTGTGGTTTACAATTTGCTACTTGAGCATCATCGCCTCGTTGAACCGCTTGACTGTTCGAGCCTGCGCCTTTGTATCTCCGCCGGCGAGGCATTGCCGGCCCAGCTTGGTCAATCATGGCAGGATACATTTGGCGTAGAGGTGCTTGACGGTATTGGGTCCACCGAGATGTTGCATATGTGGATGTCAAACCATCAGGGAGCAGTTCGTTATGGCAGCAGTGGCCGCCTGCTCAAAGGTTACGAAGCTCGCCTGCTGGATCATGAAGGCCAAGCAACGCCGCCCGGAGAAGCGGGCAATCTTTGGGTAAAAGGTGGCAGCGCCGCCAGGGGATACTGGCAAAAGCCTGAGATAACCGCGCACACTTTTGTCGCCGGTTGGGTACGCACCGGCGATCTCTACCGCTGCGACAAAGACGGCTATTGGTTTCACCTCGGGCGCAGCGATGATTGCTTCAAGTCCAGCGGGCAGTGGGTCTCGCCGTTGGAAGTGGAGGGAGTGCTGTTGCGCCACGCGAGCGTGCGAGCGGCTGCTGTGGTGGAATACCGGGACGAGGCCGGATTGCCCTGCCCTTTTGCTTTCATTGTGAGTAACGAGAGTGATCAGGAATTGCTGGCAAAAGAACTGCGTCAGATCATGAGGGAAAACTTGCCTCGATTTAAACGGCCACGAAAGTATCTGTTTGTCCCTGATTTGCCGTACACTGCGACCGGAAAGATTCAACGATTCAAACTGCGTGAGCAGTTAGGTGTAGCGGATGAGATTCCGTAAGCATGCAAAGTTGGCGATAAATCGATGAACCACCAGAGTCTCCAGGAAACTTACGCACCTAACAACGCCTGCTTTGGTTGTGGGCCGGCGAATGAAAAAGGCCTGCACATCAGGAGTTTTCCCGACGGCGATGAAGTTGTCGCGGACTTTGAGCCGCAAACCTGGCAGGAGGCCTTTAGCGGCATGTTGAGCGGGGGCATCATCGGCACACTGCTCGATTGTCACTGTAATTGGACCGCAACTTATGGTTTGATGAAACGTGATGGCGCCGCTCAGCCACCCTGTACGGTAACTGCCGACTATACAATCAAGCTGGTGCGACCGACGCCGACCAATACATCGCTGCGGCTGGTAGCGCGGGTGCTGGAATTGAAAAACAATCGGGCGGTGGTCGAAGGTGAACTGCTGGCAAATGGCCAGGTAACAGCCACTTGTCACGGCACATTTGTGGCGGTCAAGCCCGGTCATCCCGCGTATCATCGTTGGTGATCAAGGAGCTGACTTGGCCGCGTTGCGCCTGTGCGCGAGTTGTGCTCGCAGAGAAGCGAACTCGTAAGGGGAAAACGAAACTGGTATGTTTGATCTAACTCATCGCCCACGCCGCCTGAGAAAGACACCCGCACTTCGGGCGCTGGTGCGGGAAACTAATCTCAGGCCGGAAAATTTCATCCTGCCCTTGTTTGCCTGCCCCGGCAGAAAGTTTCGACGCGAGATTCCCTCGATGCCTGGCGTGCACAATCTTTCGGTTGACGAGATTGTGCGCGAAGCAACAGCAGCTTACGAATTGGGGGTAGGCGGGATAATTCTCTTTGGGTTGCCGGAATCTAAAGACGAAACAGGTAGCGGCGCTTATGCCGAGAATGGCATCGTGCAGCAGGCGATTCGCGCGGTTAAAAGCGAAGTGCCGGAGTTGCTGGTTATGGCGGACACCTGTCTTTGTGAATACACGTCTCATGGACACTGCGGCATGGTCCAGGATGGCGAAGTCCTGAATGACGAGTCTTTGGAATTGCTGGGCCGGACCGCCGTCAGTCAGGCGCAGGCCGGGGCCGATGTCATCGCTCCTTCAGCTATGATGGACGGACAAGTTGGCGCTATTCGTGATGCTTTGGACCAGAACGCAATGGGTCATGTCCCTATCATGTCTTACGCGGTGAAGTACGCTTCGGGGTTCTATGGACCATTTCGCGAAGCCGCCGACAGCGCCCCTGCCTTTGGCGACCGGCGAGCGTACCAGATGGATCCGCCCAATACACGCGAAGCCATGCGTGAAGCGGAACTCGATGTTGCCGAGGGCGCCGACATTCTGATGGTCAAACCGGCCACTGTCTTTCTGGATATCATTAAGATGGTGCGCGAACGTTTCGATCTGCCGCTGGCCGCCTATCACGTCTCCGGCGAATATGCGCTGGTCAAGGCGGCCGGGGAAAAGGGTTGGATCGACGAACAACGCGTCATGATGGAAACACTGACCAGCATCAAACGCGCCGGCGCCGATATTATTCTTACCTATTACGCCCGCGAAGCGGTGCGGTTATTGAGCCAGGGCGTGCCGTAGGCCGGCTGCTCGCACATTTACCGAATATCTGAATAAGCCCCTATGGATGTCACGAGCGCGCCTCAATATGTCCCGCCCTCCGCCTGGTGGATGTGGCTTTTTCCCGTAACCTACCTGATCCACATCGCAGAAGAATACTGGGGCGGTGAAGGCTACATGGCCTACCTGTACCGCCTCCGGGGCGTCCACCTGTCAACGGCGCGGTTCCTGTTCCTGCAGGGGTTGGGGGTAGTGCTGATCTGCGTCGGCATCGTGATCAGCCTGCAGTTGCGCTGGCCACGTTTCATGCTCGGCATTATGGGCGCGCTGGTGCTGGCCAACGGCGTCACCCACACGGTGACCGCGTTACGTCACGGAGGATATGGCCCGGGGTTGGTCTCCTGCGTTCTCATCTGGGTGCCGCTGGGCCTCGTGACATTAATTTTGCTGCAGCAGGAAATGCCGGCGCTGCGCCTTGTAGTCGCCAGTCTGATTGGCTTTTCCATAAACGGAGCAGTTGCCCTCATCGCGCTGAAGGGCGGCAGGCGGTCCTGAAGCGTCAGAGACTGGCGCCGTTGGCAGGCAAAAAGGGCGCATCGCCGGCGATGCGCCCTTTGTTTTGTCGCAGTTCGAATTCAGTTAGAAGCTGCCGGTGGCTCCCTTGAATCCGTGCATGGCCTGCTTGGCTGCCCACGTCATGACGCGCAGCGTGTCATAGCAGTAACCGAGGATGTAGTTGCAGGTCGACAGACAGTGCTTGGTGCAGTCCACCTTCATGTCGTCCAGCTGCTTGGTGTCAAATTTGTGAGCACCCACCACACCCCAATCGTGCGTGGCTGAATACATCGGGAAGCACGGCGCCAGCGTACCATCGGTGCGAATGATGAGCGAATTCTGGCCCGCACGACACTGCCAGGGTGGTACCTTGCCGCGCATCAGAAGTTTCATGTCTTCCATGTGCTGGATGGGATTAACCATCTTGTAACCGTGATTGACGCGCTTGTCGTTTAGATAATCCAGCAGCGCATCCACCTTGGGCCAATCTTCGGGCGTCAAATAGGTCTGGTTCTCATTGAGATGCTTGAAGTGGTCCTGCTCAGTCATCGGCGTCTCGTTGATGTGATAATCAGTAGCGATGCCGCTGTCGTGCGCAATCTCAGTCAGTTCCTTCACATCGTCCATGTTGTTGTGGCAGATGTTGATATTGAACATCACCGTATAGCCGTAATACCGTTGGCGCTTTACGAGATAATCAAAGTAGGGCTTGATTGGTTCGAAAGCCTTCGGTAAAGACTTGCGGTCCTTAACCGAATCAACCGCGAGATTCACAGTGGCAATGCCGGCGTCACCAAGCTGGTCGATCACTTCGGGCTTCATCAACCTGCCATTCGTCGGCAGGTAAACAAAGATGTCCTTCTTGGCGCTGTAATAGACAATCTTGTGGATGAACTTTGGCCGCAGCAGCGGTTCACCGCCCATCAACGCCAGTACACGCGAGCCAATCGAGTGCAACCAGTCAATGGACTGCTTGGCCGTATCTTCGGTCATGCCCTTAACGGCGTTGTTGTAGGACCAGCAGTAGTGACAATCCAGATTGCACTTCCACTCCGTGAACAGGTAAGGGATGATCGGCCGCACTTCCTTGTTGTGCCAGCGAGATTTGAAATACGGAGCGCCCCAGGTTTTCCAGGTGCGAATCGCGTTCATCTTCTGATACTCGCGCTGGCTCATCTCAACGGGATTGGGCTTCATCGGATAAACCGGTTCCGGCAAGACATTGTCCGGCTTTGGTTCGAGTTTCGCGCGCGGTTCTGTCTTGTAAAGGATCTGGTGGAGCTTCGCATCAATGCGGAACGGGGCCGCATCGGTGCCGGTGGGTAGGTTCTCCTGAATCTCAGCCATATCTTTCTTATCTCCCTGGTGAAAAGCTTTGAAGGACTCTAAAGGATCCTGCGGGTCCAATCAAGACTGGGCCCCCATCAAGCGCAAATTTACTGGTATTCTCCCTGAAAGTTGACGGTCTGCCTTTGTCGAGCAGGGAGAAACTCCGACTGCAAAAACGCTGCAAATCTTGGCCTATTTCAGAAAGAATTGCAAGCGGCTAGGCCAATGACTGAGCGAGCTTCAGGTTTGCGCCGTCATATTCCCTGACGCAGAGGGACTTCGCCCTAAAGGGTTTCAATTTTGGATAGCAAAGAGGAGGAGTGCCACCAGCTGGACTCTCCAACCAGTCCTGAAAATTGTGTTCAAGTCAACTGCACACTCGTGATAGTGTCTCTAATTTGTCAGCGCAGACGATCAGGAGGGCTTCATTTGCAGAACACAGCCGACGACACAGCGCCGAAATTTGATCGGCGTCCCTGGGGGACTTTTACGGTGCTTGACGAAGGATCTGGCTTTAAAGTTAAGCGCATCGAAGTGCTGCCAGGGAAAAGATTGAGCTATCAAAAGCACGCCCAACGCGCCGAGCATTGGGTCGTGGTACAGGGCACTGCCAGGGTGACGCTGAACGATGAAGAAATCGATGTGCCCCCAGGCCAGGCAATCGATATTCCCGTCGGCGCGGCGCACCGGGTGGAAAACCTCGGCCCACAATTGCTGATCTTCATCGAAGTGCAGCGCGGCTCTTACCTTGGCGAGGACGACATTGTGCGCCTCCAGGACGACTTTGGCCGCACTGCTTAAGGCATTGTGTTACGTGCCTTAGAGATTCTCCAGACCCGTTATAACGTGCGTTCACAATCAAGCTACTGATGAGCGCTACTAACAGGACACAAGTCAACATTTGCGTTAGCCCATGGCTGATTCATCTGAAAGCTTACCAAGCCTGCCCGCCGCCGAGAGTGTGGCTGAGTGCGACCTGATCGCGAATGCCGAACTCGCAGCCGGCAATGACCCGCGACAGACCGCAGACCTTCACGAGCAGGGACTGTGGCCGGCAATTCGTGAAGCCTTGCGCGGCTCGCATCGTGATTACACCGTAGGGCCCATCGGGCGCTCGGTGATCCTGCTCGCGATTCCCATGGTGCTCGAGATGTTGATGGAGAGTACCTTCGCCGTAGCCGACATCTACTGGGTCTCACATTTGAATAATCCGGACGCAGTGGCTACTGTCGGCCTCACCGAATCGCTGCTCACCCTCATGTATGCGATTGCCATCGGACTAAGCATCGGCGCCACCGCGATGGTCGCCCGTCGCATTGGCGAAAAAAATCCGGAAGGTGCGGCACGTTCAGCCGTGCAAGCGCTCGTTCTGGGACTGCTGGTTTCGTTGGGGTTTGCCGCAGTCGGAGTCCCATTAGCGCCAAAGTTACTGGGCTTGATGGGCGGGTCGCCCTGGGTAGTGAACCAGGGTGTCACCTTCACACGCATGATGCTGGCGGGCAATGCGACCATCATCCTGCTTTTCCTGATCAATGCCATCTTCCGCGGCGCTGGTGATGCGGCGATCGCGATGCGGGTGCTTTGGCTGGCAAACGGCATCAACATCGTACTGGGCCCCTGCTTCATCTTTGGGCTGGGTCCATTTCCAAAACTGGGCCTGCTGGGAGCCGCCGTCGCCACCAACATCGGGCGCGGCATCGGCGTTATCTATGCATTCAGCCGGCTGGTCAGAAGCGGTGGACGTTTCAACCTCACCCGCGCACACTTAAGGTTCGAGCCGGCGATTATGGCAAGGCTCATACGGCTCTCCTCCACCGCAACCTTCCAGGTTTTCATCAGCATGGCGAGCTGGGTTGGACTGGTACGAACAGTTTCCAGTTTTGGCAGCAATGCCGTAGCCGGCTATACCATTGGGATAAGGGTGATTATTTTTGCCATCCTCCCTTCCTGGGGCATGTCCAACGCGGCAGCGACCATGGTAGGCCAGGCCCTGGGAGCGGGTAATCCCGAACGCGCGGAAAAGGCCGTTTGGATAGCGGGCTTTTACAACATGGTTTGCCTCGGAATTGTGGGACTCATGTTTGTGTTGTTTGCCAGACCAATCATCATGTTTTTCACAGCGGATCCGAATGTCATTCCCTACGGCATAGACTGCCTGCGGACCGTGGCTTATGGGTTCCTCTTCTACGCCTACGGCATGGTCTTGACCCAATCATTCAATGGGGCCGGCGACACCTGGACCCCGACCATTATCAACCTGTTTGTTTTCTGGTTGTTCGAATTACCGCTTGCCTATGCGTTGGCAATCTACTTTGGATTCGGACCACGAGGGGTATTCCTGGCCATCATGATTGCTTTTTCCTCGCTCGCAATTGTGAGTGCAGTCTTTTTCCGCCGCGGTCGCTGGAAGACCCGCGCCATATGATAATCAGTGCTATTATCGACGAAAGAACAGCGTCATAGCTTATCGCCGAAACCCACTCTGGATATTCGATAACCTTTACATTTGAAACTCTGCGGCGAATGTTTTCGTAGTTAGGCAGGCAATCCGAGCAAGGGCAGGCCTGAAGGGCAGCCTGGCTACCATCTCAACCAGTTATTGTTACCAGAATGGAGAAGACAACATGACTCGAAGGTTATTTCTGTTCGCTTTCCTAATCACCTTACCTATGGTGTCAGCCTACGCGCAGGCAAAACCGGATTTTAGCGGCACATGGAAGTTGAATGTGGCTAAGACCGACTTTGGGGCCCTGCCTGGCCCGGACAGTCGCCTCGATGTAATCACACACAAGGAACCATCGCTCACGGATGACGTGGTCGCCGAAGGCGCCCAGGGTAAACAGCAATATACGGTCAAATACACAACTGATGGTAAAGAGGTCACTAACCAGATTGGACCGTTGGCGGTCAACTCAACCCTGAAGTGGGAAGCGAGCAATCTGGTGATCACGTCGAAATTCGTTTACAACGATGCTGACGTGAATGTTCATTCAACCTGGGCGCTTTCGGCCGACGGCAAGACACTGACAATCAATGTGCACTTTGCGAGCACTATGGGTGAAACCGATCAAAAGATAGTCTTCGAGAAGCAGGAGAGTGGCGCGCCCGCCGCCGCCCCGGCCAAAGCTCCGTAGCCTTGAGAATGGTTTGCAAAAAGCAGTGAGTTAGGACGCCCGACTGAAATTCGGTGCTTTAAAGGGCTGATAAATGTGTGGCTAATCCCCAGTTGTTTGTGGGAAGATACGTGCAAATTTGCAAGACTGGAGTCAATGCGTGAGCAAACATAATTCTCCTCCTGACAAACGTGCCTGGTCACTGTTAGTGCTTTTTCTGCTCGTGGCTTTTAGCTGCGCCGGCGGAAAGGCCCAGCAAACAGCATCCCTGGCGAAGAACTCCGTTACCACTACACCGTCAGTGGTCCTTCAGGATGCGTCAGCCGCGCTCGCCAATCTTCCCGAGGCGGACACGCTTGTCTACATCAATCCGCATCGCATTCTTACTGAAGCGGCTCCGCGCGTGATGCCCGAGAAGGATCTGGCATCCATGCGCCAGGGTCTCGCCGAACTCAAGTCCGCGGTCGGCATGGATCCCTCGAATATCGACTATGTGGTCCTGCAGGTTCGTTTCAAAAAACCTGGCGCGGATCTGAGCTTCTCACTACCGGAATTTCTTCTGGTGGTTAAGGGAGACTTTGACGGCGGGGCCTTGATACAACTGGCGCGTCAGGCTGCAAAAGGAAAATTGCGCGACGAGAGCTATGGTTCGAAAGCTATCGGCATTATGCCCATTGACGAGATTGCCAAGGAGGCCGAGAAAACAACGATTCTGAAATCGCTTTCAGAGGTGGCAGTTTCTTTGCTCAGTGGTGACACGATTGCAGTTGGCACCCCTTCCTACGTGAAGGCGGCCATCGATGCAGCGGAGGGTAAGAACCGCATCAGTCCGGAACTGCTGAACTCTGCACTGCGCGATTCAACGGCACTGATCAGCGCCGCCGGCTCTCCCTTGACGGCATTTGCGAAGACCTTCGCCCTCCTTGGGACTGAGAACAGTCCACGCCAGTCAAAATGTGACATGAAGCTGGGCGACTACTATGCCGCGATCACCATGGATGCGACCTCGTTCAAGTTGCGCGGGGCCATGAATGCTGACAATCCGGACACAGCGAAAATCATTAAGAGCCTGCTATCCATGGGGCTGCAGGCTGGAATCAACTCAATCAAGGATTCAAAAGCACAATCTGCGCTCAGTGGCCTCGTTATTACACCCACCGACACCGAGGTCCTGATTCAGGCAGAGGTCTCGCAGCAGGCAGTAGCCGACTTCATTCGCGAAGAGACCAGACCAAAGCAGGCTGTCGACGTTGTGCCGGCGCCTGGTGTCAAACCAAAGACCAGGCGCAGCACCAGACGACGAACTCGCCCCAGGACCTAGGCAGCAGCATCAGCCAGTGTTTCTTAATTTCCGCGGACCCTGGTTAAAGGCGCGCAGCAGGAACGACGGTCCGGGCGGGGCGGGAATCCACTTCGCTTCCTCAGGTGTGTGAGCACGACGCCGCAAAAGTTCCAGTTTCAGACTTTCTTCACCACGGTTCATGGTCCAATTGTGATTGGCGCGGAAAATTGGCTTCAACAGAAATGAAAAAATGCGGATGATGGCCTTATTCGCCTGGATGGTCCAGTCGTACGTGATATTCACATAAGCGCCATCCTGCTCAAAGCTCCACACTCCCGTCCCTTCAAGATCGCCGGTTGCCACCATCGTGAAGCCGTTCGGATAACGAGACTCTACGGTGCGGAAGTTTATGCGCAGGGTGTAAGGAAGCCAGCCGCCGGCACGCAACGAAATAAGTTTACCGATGCCCCGTTCGCCTCCCCGCTCGAGCTCAGCGACTGCAAAATAGACAGACGGCCACCAGCGCGGCAGGGCGAGCGCGTCTTCGATAATTTCGGCGACCTCCCTAACGTCGGCTTCCACACGCCATTTGTCTACGAAGTGATAATCGCTCGAGGCCATTTGAAAACCTCACGAATGACAGGCGTATAGAGTACCGACTTTAGTCGGGCGTTTTAAAGAGAATTTTTGAGTGATTTTTGCGAGAGAAAACGCCCGACTAAAGTCGGTACACTGAACACTTGCCGGTCACAGATTCTGCCTCACATCGTGGTGGTCGGCACTGGACTGCCCGCCGCGCGGTTGCGGCGCGATTCGCGGTACTTGCCTACTCCCTGCTTGACCAGCTTAAAGATCGGCTTGCGGTTTTCGGCGATCAATTTCGCCCAGGTCCGCTTGTTCATTTGGGGAATATAGATGCCGCGGAAAAACAGACGCATGACAAAATGCATGATGCGCGCATCGAGGCCGCGGCCTTCGAGAATGTCGATTACTTCTTCGTTCCGTTTGGGGCTATAGGAGGTCCGCCAGGCCTTGTCGAGCTCGATCTGGGCTTCCGGAATGGTCATCTTAAGCGGCGTGTGTGCCATGCGGTACAGGTCGAAATTCAGCCAGTGTTTCGGACGTGTCAAGCGACCTTCGGCGCCCAATTTTGCGAACAAAGGTGTTCCCGGCAACGGCGTAAGGGGACCAAAGACAGGCATTCCCGGTGGCCAGCTTTCGATTTGCTGCATGGTCCGGTCCGCCACTCCGGGTGTGTCGTTATCGAGGCCAATGATGAATGACGTGATCGCATAAATATTCCGCTGGGCAAGTCGATTAAGCACCGCGGCGTACTCATTGGGTTTGTTAAAGCTCTTATTAACATCCGCCAGGTTTGCCGGGTCGATCGACTCCATGCCAATAAAGATCCATTTGCCTCCGGAAGCGGCAATCAAGTCAACCAACTCTTCGTCGCGGAGCAAATTAGCGCTGATCTGAGCTGTCCAGGGCATCTCCGCGCCGGCGGCTATGATATCTCGCAACAGTGACTTGGTGCGCTTGATGTTAATGGCAAAGTTGTCGTCAATAAAAAAGACAGCCACCTGGCCACGCTCGCGACGCGCACGCGCCTTGAGCATCAACAGTTCATTCACCACACTTTCATTAGAGCGGAAGCGTATCGAGTCTCCGAAGAAGCCCGTGACGGTGCAAAATTCACAACCATAGGGACATCCGCGTCCGGATTCCACCGGCATCATGTTGAAGTATTTCCAGCCCGACCCGTGCTGCTCGGTAAAGCGTTGCAGAAACTTCGGGATCAAATTGAACTGGTCAAGATCGATTGTGTCCCAGGGAATGGTTGGGTACGGCTGCAGGCTTGGCTTACGTTCCTTGCCTGTCTCATCGACCGGTTCGTAAATATCCCTCAGCCGTCCATTAGCCGCATCCTCCACGATTACCGGCCAGGTTTCGTCAGCTTCCCCAAGAGCGACCGCGTCTGCATGTCGAGGCCCACCTTCGCGCCCCAGTGCTTCGTCTGCCAACTCAGTTACGTGGGGTCCACCCATGACCACTGGGATGCCGGCGGCCCGCAGCGCATCGCCCATGCGATAGGCCTTGGCAATCATCCGCGTCATGGCCCCGATTCCCACCAGTCCCACTCCTTCCTGCTTTGCGAAGCGAACCAACTCCTGCTCGTTCATTGGCTTGGCGTTGCCATCAATGAGAATTACTTCGTGACCGGGAGGTGTCAAAGATTTAAGCAGGAACATCCACAGATGGGGCATAAAATTGCGAGTGACCCCATTGTCTGGGTTATAGAGTATGATTTTCATAGGTCTGGATCTCCGGGTAAAAACTGGTCACGATTTCTTTCTGAACACGGGAGCGTTTCTCGGAGCCGCTAAAATGAGCTACGGATCGGAACAGGCGGGTCGAACGTCGACGCGATCCAGATCTCAAGCAAGCTATTCGAGTGCGGACTATAACACAGATGCGGAAGCTGGGGATAGCAACGAGTCAGTTTGACGACTGAACCGTAACCATACTGGCACCCACGGTTGAACCATATTTATTGAGCTTTATCCTACCTTGCGAACCCCAGCTTGGGGGGTTGGAGCTGGTAATTCCCTTTGTGGCAAGCTTGGAGTGGCCGGCAATGCTCTGGTGGCTAGCGCACATGGCATCGCCCGACAACGCCCAGAGATCGAGTTGACGAATGCGCAAGAGTCTCTCGTTCTGATAATAGTTACCATCGTGCCTTGTCATTTTGCAGAATGAAAAGGACGAGGAGAGAAACTCTCTTCGCAAAGCTATTCGACTCACACCGGTGCCCAACGTTTGCTTTGACTCAGCGTCGCCAATACCCATTACTTAGGTCTGGAGAGCTTGCCAATAGCCTTGGTCACCAGCCGGCGCGGGAAAAAACGGCCGGCAAAATTTCCAAATTTATTGACCAGACCGGGAATCAAGAGCCCACCGCCGTCATCCAGCATTCTTAGAGTCTCGGCCACTACTGTTTCATGTGCTTGCTCGCCGCCCGGAAATTTTTTCCGCTGCGAATCCTTTGGCTCTTCCCCTTTTGGAGCAGCCTTGAGGCGGCCGGGACAGACCGTCACAACCTTCACGCCATATCGGCCCACCTCACGCTCGAGGGCGAGCGAGAATGTTGTCAGGAAGCATTTGGTAGCCGAGTAGAGTGCGGCGTAGGGAATTGCCTGCAAGCCCGCCATCGATGAAATGTTGACGATGCCTCCGCTGCGGCGTTCGATCATGTCCGGCAGGAGCAGATACGTCAGCTCCACCACCGAAGTGTTGTGCAACTGAATCATCTCGAGTTGCCGCTGCAGATCGAGCTTGCGAAATTCTCCCTGGATCCCAAACCCAGCGTTGTTGACGATTAGGTCTACGGGCAGATTGCGCTCCGCCAGTAGCTGCGCGAGCTGTTTTCCAGCTCCCGGAGCCGCCAAATCCAGGGGTAAAGGCTCAACCAGGATTCCGTGCTGAGTTTGTAAATGCTCAGCCAGGGTTATGAGCTTGTCCGCAGATCTCGCTACCAAGACAAGATTACGTTTGCACGCGGCAAGTTCCTGGGCAAAAACCTTGCCCAGGCCCGAGGATGCTCCGGTAACGAGCGCGTAGTAATTCGAAGGAGTCATTTCGACGGAGAAAGCCCGATTAGAGTCGGTACAGCAAACGCCTGTAACGCTAATACTTCGGCACCGATGAATCAACTTCATCTGACCAGGCAGTGATTCCGCCTTTGAGATTAAGCAGGCGGCCGGAGTAGCCCGCCGCCTGCAATGCCGCAATTGCCTTCGCACTGCGCACCCCACCTTTGCAATGCACCACCGTCTCGCGAGAGGAATCAATCTCATTCATGCGACCAACCACCTGCCCGAGGGGAATCAGCTTTGTGCCCGGCAGCCGCGCTATCTCATACTCATGAGGCTCGCGCACATCGATCACCTGCAAGTCATCGCCCCGCTCGAGCCGGCGCTTAAGCTCGCCGGCCGTTATCTCTGCCGGCGCAGTCTGAACCGGTTGTTGACTAGGAGCCAGGCCACAGAATTCTTCATAATCTATCAACTCTTTGATAGTCGCCTGCTCGCCGCAAACTGGGCAATTCGGATCCTTCCTCAACTTCAACTCGCGAAACTTCATCTGCCAGGCGTCGAACAATAACAGACGATTCACCAGCGTGCCGGGCGCCCCCAGTATGATCTTGATAGTCTCGTTCGCTTGAATTGCGCCGACAATGCCCGGCAGCACACCCAACACTCCGCCTTCGGCACACGACGGTACCAGGCCGGGCGGCGGCGGTTCGGGGTACAGACAGCGATAACAGGCGCCCCGCTCAGCCCAGAAGACACTGGCCTGCCCTTCGAATCGGAAGATGGATCCGTAAACATTGGGCTTGCCGCTCAGCACGCAGGCGTCATTGACGAGATAGCGCGTCGGGAAGTTGTCAGTGCCATCTACGATGATGTCGTAATCTTTAATCAGCTCAAAGGCGTTCTCACTGCTCAAGCGGGTTTCGTGTGTTTCGATATCGATGTGCGGATTGATGTCGCGCAGCCGGTCGCGCGCCGACTCAATCTTGGGCCGGCCGATGTCCCTGGTACCGTGAATGATCTGCCGTTGCAAATTCGAAGCATCGACAACATCAAAGTCGACAATCCCCAACCGGCCCACTCCGGCCGCCGCCAGGTACATTCCCAGCGGCGCTCCCAGGCCACCGGTGCCAATCATAAGTACGCTGGCTGCCTTTAAACGCTGCTGACCGCGCAGACCCACTTCGGGCATGATCAAGTGACGGCTGTAACGTGCGATCTCCTCGTTGGAAAGCGCGGGTAACTCAGTGGCCACCTCGGCTGCGGCGGGGGAACCACCGGCGATTGAGGGAACGATCATCAAAGTGTCACCATCCTTGACCGCGGTAGCAGCCCCGGCTTGATGCCTAATGTCTTCGTCATTGACATAAACATTAACAAAGCTGCGGAGGGTGTTCTGGTCAGAATACAAATGGCGTCGTAATTCACTGAATTTCAAAGTAAGTTGATCGAGCGCCTCGCCCGCTGTGGTCGCACTGACTTCGACGCGCGCCTGGCCACCGGTAAACTGACGCAGGGCTGTAGGTATGGCGATTGTGATAGGCATGCTATTCCCCTTTGCATTTAGCTGTCCGCGAGTTAGCCGGTATTGAGGGCTTCCGTCGCTGACTTCAATTCGGTCTGACTATTTCTTCCTCGGCAAAACGTGAACGGTCGGCTGCCATTTCCCACGAACGAAAGTCTTCCCTTTGGCCGCTGCGCACGGCCACTACGATGTATGAATATGCGGGCCAGGCGTGTTCCAGATCGTAGTTTGACGGTACGGCGGGATGATCCGGATGCGAGTGGTAGAAGCCTACGATATCCAGGTTTTTCATGGTTGCATACTGCTCACCTCGGATCAGCTCCTCCGGGCGAATCAGGAAACGATTGCGCTTCGCGGCTTCTTCACGGGCGTTCGAAATGGGATAGGTTTCGATGACTGTTTTGCGGCCGTGGTCGAGGAAGCGACCTATCAGCAGGCCACAGCATTCGAATGGGTAGTCCTGCTCGCCGTGGGCGGCGATTTTTTCCTCCTCGTGTGTGCCTAATTCAAGCATTTCAAAGTCCGACAAGCTTCAGGCCTTGCCTGTTTAAATTCTTGCCCGGCTTGAGCGGTGACCGTGTCTCCTTCCTGACAGCTCTTCCTCCCTTGACCCGCACTCTATACCTCGCGCTCTGCTGCTGACTTTCCGGCTATTCCCCATAACGGGCCCCGCCGTCGCATAAGATGGTTACGACCAGCGAGCCACTCGGGAGCGCTTGGGCCAGTCGTAATGCCGCAAAGGTGTTTGCTCCCGAACTGGGACCGACCAGCAGTCCCTCCTCGCGGGCCAGCCGCCGCACCATAGACTGAGCGTCTTCAGTTGACACTTCAACCTGAAGATCTGCCAGCGCCGGATCATAAATGCCGGGAACCATTGCTGAGGCCATGTGCTTCAACCCTTCCAGCCCATGCAATGGTGATTCAGGCTGCAGCGAAATGGCCTGAATGCCGGGATTCAATTCCTTCAGTTTTCGCGTAGCGCCAACAAAGGTGCCTGAGGTTCCCAGTCCGGCCAGAAAATGGGTCACGCGGCCACCAGTCTGCGCCCAAATTTCCGGAGCGGTTCCTTCGTAGTGAGCCCGCCAGTTAGCTTCGTTATTGTATTGATCAGGATAAAAGTACTTGCCCGGTTCGGATTCGCATATTGCCCGGGCAATCAGTTGGGCGCCGTCGGTGGACATAAGGGGATCTGTCTCAACGATCTCAACACCGTAACTACGCAGAATTTGCTTCCGCTGCCGGCTCGCATTTTGGGGCAGGCAAATCTTGACGGCGTAGCCTCGCACCGCCCCGACCATCGCATAAGCGATTCCGGTATTGCCGCTGGTTGCGTCCAGAATAGTCATACCAGGCCGCAGGCTCCCGTCGCGCTCCCCCGCCAGAATCATGGACAGCGCCGGGCGATCTTTGACGGAACCACCGGGATTGAGATGCTCGGCCTTGGCATAGACTGAGACGCCGTCGGGCAGGCCGGCGGCGACTCTGCGCAGCCGAATCAAAGGCGTATTCCCGATCTGTGATTCAAGCGAGTTGGATTCAGTGCGCCTGGCTGAAAATTGAAGGACACTTGCGCCCATGGCTCTTCGTTCCTGACGAAAAAATGAAGAGCCGGCCGCGAACGCTTTGGGGGCAATCGCGACCGGCTCTGGAAAACCTACTGCGTGTGGCTACGGACTTACATGCTCGTCAAATACGCAGAAGCTTTCCCGATCGCGACCTGTACAACAGGGGCAATAGGCGCAACAGCAGTATTGATAAGCCTGGTTCATAGCCGAAAACTAAGTGCAATTGACTATAGGCACCGTGCAAATACGTGTCAAGCCCCCCGGGACCGCACGCTTCCAGCGTGCTGACCCCCAGCATGGGCGTACTTGGGAGCAAATCTAGAAATCAAACTTGATCGCCAGTTGTACCTGACGCGGTGTATTGATTGAACGCGGCAGACCGAAAGCAGCCGACGCCGCCGGCCGGTTCAAAGTCAGAGTACTGGTGGCCGTGACCGCTGTGAAGCTGGCGTACTGATTGATATTCACAAACGAAAAATATCCCCCACCGGGAGCCAGGCCCACGTTAGCGCGGTTCCAGATATTGAAGGCCTCGGCGATCAGGCGCAGCTTCATGGTTTCACCCAGGCGAATCGTCCGTGTGATGCGCATATCGCTTTGATAGATATTTGGCGAGCGAAAGCTGTTGCGTTTGAATCCGGGAACGCGATCGTCTCGGGAGTTACCATCCCGATTTAAGTCCGCCCCAATCTGGGCTGAGTAGGCCAGACCAGATTGAACCTGAGTGATTCCCGAAAATGTGTAGTCATTGAATAGGGCGCGCAAAAGTTTATTGCTGGATTTCACCCTGCCTAATTCCAGGACGGAACTGAAGACCAGTCGGTGCCGCTGATCAGAATCGCCGTAGCCCCACTCGTCTCTCAGATCAAATGGATTCTGCGCCACTTTGGAGTCGTCGCCACCACCCGGCACAACGGCAGTCTGATCCGGTTTGTCATCTTCGGCTTTTGAGAAAGTGTAGGAGAGCAGGAACTGTGACCCGCTGCCAGCAAAGAAAGGTATCAGATGCGTCGGCGAGAAGCGGCGGCGCCCTTGAATGGCCAGCCCGTTATAACGCGAGTTGGCCGAATCTTCAAAGAGGTTGATGCGGTTGAACCGGGTAAAGGGCCGCAGTGGCGCGCTGGAAGAGAAAGTCGCACCAGGAAACCGCTGAACGGTAAATGTCTGTCCGCTAACACCGTCGATTGCATTGGTTGCCACCGGGGCGAAGAGATTAATGTCGCGGGTCCGCGAAAGGTGCACCCCGCGAAAATACATGTAGGTTACGGAGAAGGTGATGTTCTTAACGAACTCTCGCTCAACGCTGAGTCGTCCCTGCTGCACGTAGGGTTGCTGATAGTCCTTCGCGAACAGGAAGATATTGGGGATGTTCGCGCCGGCAGCCGGGGCGGCGGTGAAAATATTGGGATAGGTGGGACAGGGATTGGGAACTGCGGTGCACGACAACGTCACGCCGAGAATATTTATCCCATTATTGGAGTGGGCGGTGCCCAGCATGATGGCTGTCGTCCGTCCATAAAAGATGCCATAGCCGCCGCGGATTACAGTCTTCTCATTTGGTGCGTAACTGAATCCGGCCCGGGGGCCAAAGTTGTTCCCGTCCTTCGGTTGCCGGCTGGTATCCAGCCCGGCAGCGAGCAAGGCTGCGTCAGGATTTCGGACCGTCGGCGGCGCGAGGATTTGCTTGTCGTAGCGCAATCCCAAATTGAACGTCAGCTTCGGCGTCATCTTAAAATCATCCTGAACAAAGACGGCCAGGTCTCGGCTGTTGGGATGCGTGGTTGGTCCGGTCGTGCCAGCGCCGGCGAAGCTTTGTGAATAAGCGGTCGGTGTGTTTTTAAAAAACCCCTCGTATCCGCTGACTGCTACACCGGTGATCGGGCTAAACGTGTACTGGCCTGAAAAGAGCCCGGGAAAGAAGTTGAAAATATTGTCATGGTTGTAATCGATGCCGGTTTTAAAGTTATGCCGGCCATGGATGATCGAAAGATTATCGACTATCTGCCACCGCTTGATGGTGGTTTCGCGCGGGCTGAAGTTGTTGCGGCCAATCAAAAGAAATCCCGACCCGGTATTGATCTGAGCTTCGGGCTGCGAGCTGTTTGCCTGGCCGGGTTCGCGGTCCTTGGCCACCTGAAAACGAAACTCGTTGGTCACATTACTGGTCAGAGTTGAGACCAGAGAGCCGGAAAAAGTAGTCGTCTTCGCAAGGCTGTCGCCTGAATGCTCCTCAGTACCCAGCGTACCGCTGAATTCGTTGTTCTTCCCGGTAAAGCTCTGATGGTTGAGCCGGAGGGAAAGCTGGTGGTTCCGGTTAATCGAAATGTCGCTCTTCACCATGAAGACGTCCTGATTGCGATTGACCTGATAGGTGTTCAGCTTTGGCAGGAGAAGCGCTTGAATGTTAGCCGGCTGCGTGAAAAAGTTTGGCGGGTCAAGAAAGTTGGGCAGCTTCTGCCGTTGGCCGTCGTAGGTAAAGAAAAAGAACGCCTTGTTCTGCTTAATCGGGCCGCCCAATCGTCCGCCGAACTGATGGATCTGCAGGGGCGGTCGCTTGTTCGGCAGCCGCCGCTGAAACTGTGAAGCCTTGAGTTGTGGTGTTTGCGCGTTCAGTGATTCGTCGCGAAAGAATTCGAAGGCACCCCCGTGGAAAGTGTTGGTGCCGGACTTGGTAACAACATTGATGACTGCCCCGCCGGCGCGACCAAACTCAGCCGAAAATCCGTTCTGATTAACTTGAAATTCCTGTACCG
Organism: Pyrinomonadaceae bacterium; assembly: GCA_036726305.1. GTDB lineage: Bacteria > Acidobacteriota > Blastocatellia > Pyrinomonadales > Pyrinomonadaceae > JAOAPY01. The sequence continues at coordinate 50,637 of DAIMCP010000002.1, forward strand.
ATTCTTCGGAAAACTGATAGGGAGGACGGGTGCCGGTGCGCCCGAAAGACTGGCCGAAGAAAGTATTGTTGTTATCGGCGCCGTCCACCTGCAAGCTGTTAAGCGTTCCCTTCTGTCCGCCGACTGAAAGATCGCCTTCGCGGTTCTGGTCGCGAATGACGCCTGGTGTGAGCGTCGCAAAATCGAGATAGTTGCGCCCGTTGACCGGCAGATTCTCGATGGCTCGCGAATTAATCGTCGTTGATACCGAGGTCACGGTCGTCTCAATCGCCGGAGCCTCGCTGCTGACCGTGACATTACCGGTGGCGCCTCCGACTGACAGACTCAGGTCAAGAGTTGTCCTGCCACCAACGTTGACCGTGACATTCTTGATTTCGCTCTGCGCAAAACCATTTGCGCTGGCTCGCACGGTATAGGTTCCGGGCGGCAACAGGATAAGACTAAAGCCGCCTTCGTCGTTGGTGGTCGCCGTTTTTTCCAGTCCGGTATCCTGATTGACTGCTACAACCGCAGCCCCCGGTATAGCAGCTTCTTTCGGATCGAGGACCCGCCCTTCAATATTGCCGGTCGTTGCCTGCGATTGGCCCAGCGCGTTGATAGTAAACAGAACACACGCCAGCAAGGCCGGCAAAACAAGCAGGGAGTTATGCTTCATCGTCTTCCTCTCTCTCTCTCTCTGGAAAAATATCGGAAAAACTCATCCGGACGCGAAAACGCCGGTGCAAGTGGAAATGGACTGTCCGAGGACCCGCGAATCTTAGAGCATGGAGCCAGGCGAAGGCAAGAAAATCAATGAAGGAAAAACAGTCTTTTCCTGTTGAGAGCGCGGAACGTCGGCGCCGGGCGCAGCGACGGAACTAAGTTCGCTCAGTGCACGGCTGAACCTGAACTTGTGGTTGACCTATCGATTAGCAGCAGAGAAGGAAAACATTCGTTTGCCACCGGCTGATTGCATCAGACTCATCGTGCCCATGTAGCCGAAGCCAAACAAGAAAAGAGTAAGAAAGGGGATTGTGCCCCACATGTGCAGGCGGGCCGCGTAGATAATCGCCAGCAGGAAATAGAGCGCAAAGCTCAACTCCAGTAATGGTAACCAGCCCCGCTTGCGTTTGTATTTCTTATCTTTCCAGGTGGCATCGTTGGTTTCTTCAACGCGATACTTGGGGGTGCGCACAAAATCTGATTTCACGCCAAACAACGCTTCAAGCACCGCGCGCGCGTTTGAAAATGCGAGGCCGATGCCCAGCGCCATCACCAGTGGCAGGTGCAGTAAACGCGGCGCCCGCTTCTCGTCAAGATACCAGACCGCAGTGCCGTAAAAGAGCACAACGGAAACCGTGGAGAAGAACAACAGGGGCAGATCCAAGACCATCAGGTGGTACAAAGGCTGGTTGTAACGAACCAATAGCAAGGGGAATTGCAGGAAACTGGCCACGATCATCAACGGGTAGCTAATATTGCCCGTCAGGCGAAAAAACATTTCCAGCCTCAGGCGCGTCGGCAGGGGCGCGTTCCAAATTCTTGGATAGAGCTTGATGCCCACTTGCATCACTCCCTTGGCCCAACGCCGCTGCTGTGCTTTGAAGGCATTGATTTCGACCGGGATTTCCGCGGGCGCTTCCTCATCCAGCAAGTAGATAAATTTCCAGCCCATTAACTGCGCGCGAAAACTCAGATCGGTATCTTCCGTGAGTGTGTCGTGCTGCCAGCCGCCACTCATCTCGATGGCGCTGCGCCGCCAAATGCCGGCAGTGCCATTGAAATTAAAAAACCCGCCGGCGCGATTGCGAGTCGTTTGTTCAACCACGAAATGCCCGTCCAGCATGATCGTCTGCAGCCGGGTAAGCAGGTTGTACTTGCCGTTGATATGGGACCAGCGCATTTGCGCGCAGCCCACCAGGGGATCTTTGAAGAAATCGACCAGCTTGCGCAGGCAATCTGGTTTGGGAACAAAGTCTGCATCGAAAATGGCCAGCAACTCACCTTTGGCTGTGATGGTGCCGTTGGCGAGGGCACCCGCCTTGAAGCCGGTGCGATCCTGGCGGTGGACGTAGTGAATATCAAAGCCTTCCTGCGCGTACTTTGCGACTGTCGCTTCGGCGATTTTCACCGTCTCATCGGTTGAGTCATCCAGCACCTGAATCTCAAAGCGATCGCGCGGGTAATCAATTTCAGTGATCGCCTTCACCAGTCGTTCGACTACGTACATCTCATTGAACAATGGCAGTTGCACGGTGATGAGCGGCAACTCGTCTTCGCTGAACCGGCCGCAAGGTGTGGGCACAAGATGGCGATAACGCCAGAACTCAATCACCTGCTTGACGCGATAGAGCCCGTAAATTGCGAGCACCCCCAGGATCGTGAAATAGAGAATGAGGACAGTCCAGTCGAAAGCATCGAGCCGGTAGAGCGGGCTGATGTTAGCATCGGTCTTGTCCAGCAGATCGTGAAAGTACCGTTGAAATAACTGGTCAGGCGTGAAAAGCGGCCGCGTTTCTTGAAAAATCATAAATCATCTCTAACAGCGTGCAGCGCAATTTAGACTGCGGTAAAAGGCCTGAATTGTAACCGATTGGCGCGGCCCAGCCCAATGAGGCCAGACAGGAGGCTGAAACCACTCCGCTTTTGCCTCAGCGAATCGCCACCGGCTTGCGGCTGAACAACTGCCGGAAGCCCGCTAATCGCAGGTCGATCAGCCCAGGCATGATGTAAAAAACGGCCACCGAACCGAGCAAGGCCCCGGTCGAAAATCTTGTTAGATGGGTATTAACCCACACGCCAAAAAAGCCCAAAGAGAAATCGATCACCAGCGGCACGGCCGCCAGAAACAACCACCGGCGCGCCGGCGTATCGGTGCGGTGCAGCGAGCGCAGCAAGGGATAAGCCAGGGTCGCTATTGCAAAGCCCGCGTAAATTCCGGTGCACCGTGCGCACACCGCAAGTTGATGCCCCTTAACAGAGAAAGATCGCTCAGGAATTTGATGACAAAACTTACTGAAGGCTCCATATATGGCCAAGGCCACAACGTTGTGTCCAGCGCCAAGCGCTAACGGCGCTGCCACAATCAGGGACATCATTAGCAGCGCAATTATGACGACGCCTGTCCAGATGAGGAGCGGGAGGCGGTCAGTTGCTGTTTGCGAGATGTACTCGTTTGGAGGAGCAGGCATGGCAAATGATTCAGAAAAAGACTGATTTTCCATTCGTCATTTTCCATTCGTAATTTGTCATTGCGCGGTATCAGGATCGGCACAACTCCGTAAGGTCCCAAAGCACCATTCGGACCGACAATAACAAATGAGAATGGAGAAATGGCAAATGGAAGATAGTCTTTTCTTCTTGTCGACTAACTAAAACCTGATCACCGTGTCCGGCCCACCTTCAATGTGCAGTGTGTCCACGAACCGTATATGTTTCGACTCGGTTGTCATGACCAGGGAGTGCGTCCGTTTGCCGGCGCCAAAGAATCTCACGCCCTTCAACAAGGCGCCATCGGTAACCCCGGTGGCAGCGAAGATGATTTTCTTGCCGGGGGCCAGATCGTCAGTGTCATAGACCTTGTTCGGATCGTTGATACCCATGGATTTCAGGCGATCGATTATGACGGCTGCGGGTGGCACCTTGTCACGGTCCACTCCCAGGCGCTCGGGATCGAAAACCAGGCGCGCCTGGATCTCACCATTCAAACACTTCATAGCGGCGGCGGTGATGACGCCTTCAGGGGCGCCGCCAATTCCCATCAGAGCATGGATATTGGTGCCGGCCACAGCCGCCGAAATGCCTGCCGAGAGATCGCCATCTCCGATCAAGCGGATGCGGGCACCCGCTTCTCTTACTTCATCAATCAGTTTCTTGTGACGTTTTCGTTCCAGCACGATCACCGTCAGGTCTTCAATGTCACGGCCCAGCCGGCGCGCAATGTTCTTGAGGTTGTCTTTCACGGGAGCATCAATATCGACCACGCCCCGAGATGATGGTCCAACCACGATCTTGTCCATGTAGATATCCGGCGCGTTAAGCAGGCCGTTGCGTTCCGCTGCCGCCAATACGGCAATCGCATTGTTCGCTCCGAGGGCGCAGAGGTTAGTGCCCTCCAGGGGGTCGACCGCGATATCAACTTCGGGACACAATTGGGCTACATCTTCGCTGACACCAAAGCCCCCGCCGACCTCTTCCCCGATGTAGAGCATCGGGGCCTCGTCGCGCTCGCCTTCGCCAATCACAATCCGGCCGCGCATGGGGACGGTGTCCATAACTTCCCGCATGGCTTCGACAGCAACGTGATCGGAGTACTTGCGATCGCCCTGGCCCATGGTGCGTGCCGCCGCGATGGCCGCTGCTTCGCACACCCGCAAGAAGTCCAGAGACAGTTCTCGCTCTGTCTTTAATTCGTGACCCATTTTGGCTCTCCTGTTTCCAGCATTTATGACTGCGACCCAGATCTGATTAGCACGGCCCGCAGACTGATGAAAGCCCTGCAATACTAGCAGAGCGAGCGCGGATTTTATAGTTTCTGAGCCAAAACCTGGCCCAACCTTTTTGATGCAGCGCGGAACAGCGAAGCACTGATCGGCCGTCTGCGCTTTCCGCAGCTCAAGTGGAATTCAAGCTGCATTGACACTATTTCAAACATAAAAACTCCACATATCTGCAGGGGATCCATGATAAGGTGCCGCTTGGTCGAGGGCGCGCAACAACCACATTACCGCGACGCTAAGTCGCATTAAACCTGAAAAGAGATCGGAGGCCGGCCACATGAAAGGAAACGCCAAACCTTTAGTGCTTAACCTCAGTGAAGTTGGCGCGGACGACGTGCAATTGGTGGGCGGCAAATGCGCCAGCCTCGGAGAACTCTTTTGTTCGCTGGCCCCGCTTGGCGTGCGGGCGGTGGATGGCTTTGCCACCACCAGCGAAGCATACCGTTTGTTGCTGGCGACCAATGGTCTGGGTGAGCGATTGCAGGAATTGCTCAGTGGTCTCGACTACAACGACATGAAGGCTTTGAATGCAGTTGGTCGCGAAGCACGAGCACTGATGCTTGATACGCCCCTGCCGGAAAAGGTGACCGCGGCCATCAGCGACGCCTTCGCACGTTTGTGCCAGCGTATCGGACACACTCCGGAAGTAGCTGTGCGCTCGTCAGCGACGGCTGAGGACCTGCCCGACGCTTCCTTTGCCGGACAGCAGGACACAATCCTCAATGTTCGCGGCGAAGAACGTTTAATCGAGGCCTGTCATCGCTGCTTTGCCTCACTTTGGACCGATCGGGCCATCTCTTATCGCCAGGCGCGCGGATTTGATCACTTTCAGGTTTCTCTGGCCATCGGCGTGCAGCCAATGGTCCGCTCGGACCAGGCCTGTTCAGGCGTGATGTTCACGCTGGACACCGAATCCGGCTTTCGCGATGTTGTCGTCATTAACGCTGCCTGGGGCCTGGGCGAAGCGATCGTGCAGGGGATGGCCACGCCCGACGAGTGGGTTGTTTTCAAGCCAACGTTGCTGCAGGGCGCGCGTCCCATTGTCAGCCGTCGTCTTGGGACCAAGGAAGTGAAGATGGTCTACGGTCTGGATGGACGCGGAACGCGCACTCGCGAAGTGGTGGAAGCGCAACGTAGTCGCTTTTGTCTGAGTGACTACGAAGTGCTGCAACTGGCGAACTGGGCCTGCACGATTGAAAAGCATTACTCCCAGCGGGCGGGCCGGCCCACGCCGATGGATATCGAATGGGCCAAAGACGGCTACACCGGCGAACTCTTTATCCTCCAGGCCAGGCCGGAAACCGTGCACGCTACCAATCGTGAGAATTTCCTCGAAAGTTACAAGTTGACGGGCCAGCACGGAGAGCCGCTGGTATCGGGGATCGCTGTCGGCGAAAAAATCGGCCAGGGTCGAGTGCACGTGCTCGCACATCCCGATCGGCTAGCCGAGTTCCAGGCCGGCGACGTGCTGGTTACTTCGATGACCGATCCGGCGTGGGAACCGATCATGAAAAAGGCGGCCGCCATCGTGACCGAGCGCGGTGGGCGAACCTGTCATAGCGCCATCATCAGTCGCGAACTTGGCCTGCCCTGTATTGTCGGCACGGGTAACGCTACTCATGTATTGCAAACCGGAACCGCAGTCACTGTCTCGTGTGCTGAAGGAGCGCATGGGAACATTTATGATGGGTTGATCGATTTCACGGTTGAACGACGAGCGGTTAATGAGGAACAAAGACCACGCACGCAGGTGATGATGAATGTCGGTGATCCGGATCATGCCTTTGCCGTCGCTGGTCTGCCGAACGACGGCGTCGGCCTCGCGCGTCTGGAATTCATCATCAACAACCACATTGGCATCCATCCCATGGCCCTCGTGAAATACCCGCATTTGCAAAGTGCAGAGGTCGTTCACGAAATCGAACGGCGCCTGGGTGAAGAAGACCCGCGCGATTTCTTTGTGCGACGCCTGGCTGAAGGCATTGCTCGCATCGCCGCCGCCTTCTATCCCAAGCCGGTGATCGTGCGCATGTCCGACTTCAAGTCCAACGAGTACGCCATGCTGGTCGGCGGCCAGGAATTCGAACCTGCCGAGGAAAATCCGATGCTGGGCTTCCGCGGGGCTTCGCGCTATTACGACGACCGCTATCGCGAGGGATTTCAATTGGAATGTCTGGCGCTCGAACGCGTGCGCATCGAGATGGGCCTCATAAATGTGAAAGCGATGATTCCCTTCTGCCGCACGGTCGAGGAAGCTAAACGGGTCGTCGCCCTGATGGCCGAGTTTGGCTTGAAGCAGGGCGAGCATGAACTGGAGATTTACGCCATGTGTGAACTGCCAGCCAATGTGGTTTTGGCTGATGAATTCCTGCAGGTCTTTGACGGCTATTCAATCGGTTCCAACGATCTGACTCAACTGGCGCTGGGACTGGATCGAGATTCGGAGATGGTTGCCCACCTCTTCGACGAGCGGAACAGCGCCGTGGAAAAAATGGTCAAAATGGCCATCGACGCAGCTCGCCGGGCGGGCAAGAAGATCGGCATCTGCGGTCAGGCGCCTTCGGACTATCCGGAGTTCGCGCGCTTCCTGGTGGAGGAGGGGATCACCTCGATCTCCCTGAATCCGGACACAGTCATTCAAACTACTCGGTTGATACTCGACGTCGAAGCGGAGTTGGCGGAAACTGGTCCGGTATTAAGCGGCCTTAACCCGTAGGAAGTTACCGGCAACGATACAAGCACTGACAGACGATTCCCCCAACCGGATCGTTTTGCGGTTTATGCTTTCTCTTTCTCTCTGTGAGCTTAACGCTTGCCGCAAACTGCTCGGTTTGACATTGACATAGTCCGGCACTTGTCGTAAAAGGCCACTGCACACCCGACACAACTGAGCGTTCCCCCAGTCAAGCAACTAACCCGGACAGGAGGTTCTCATGTCTGCTGCTGTTCCTTCCAGACCGATTAATGAAGACAAAATGCAACAGTTTTTGGGACAGGTAGTTGGCGATTTTGGCGCCTCCCTTAGCTTGTCCCTGGCTTACATCGGCCAGAAGCTCGGTCTTTACAAGGCCCTGGCCGAGGCCGGACCCTGCACGGCCGGGGAGTTGGCCCAAAAGACTGTGACCAATGAACGCTATGTGCGCGAGTGGCTTATCAATCAGGCGGCGGGTGGCTATGTTGATTACGACGCGGCCAGTGGGCGTTACTCCCTGGCGCCCGAGCAGGAAGCCGCGCTCACTGATGAAAACAGTCCTTTCTATGTCGGTGGGGGCTTTTACGTGGTTAAAGCAATGACCAGCGCGGTCACGAGGATTGAGGAGCATTTTCGTCATGGCGGCGGCATGCTTTGGGGTGACCATGATCCGGATCTTTTTGTCGGTACCGAACGCTTCTTCCGTCCTGGCTATGCGGCGCATCTGATCGCCTCGTGGATTCCCTCGCTCACCAGAGTCGAGGAAAAACTGAAAGCCGGCGCTAAGATTGTTGATATTGGTTGCGGCCACGGTTCGTCGACAATCATCATGGCCCGGGCTTATCCGAACTCTCGTTTCTGGGGCTTTGACAACCACCCCTGGTCAATTGAAACAGCCAACGAGCGCGCGAAGGAGGCCGGCGTTTCCGACCGCCTTACTTTTGCGGTGGCAAACGCAGCCGAGATTCCGGACGAGGGTTATGATCTCGCAGCGTTTTTCGATTGCCTGCACGACATGGGGGATCCCGTGGGAGCCTGCAAGCGTGCGGCCGAGGTGTTGGCCGACGATGGCAGCGCTTTGATCGTCGAGCCAATGGCGGGAGATTCGGTCGAGCAGAACTTCAATATCGTTGGTCGCACTTTCTCAGGCGCATCTACGCTTTGCTGCACCTCGAACTCGATGGCCTTGAACGGGCCGGCGTTGGGCGCCGTAGCGCCGGAAGCTGCAATTCGCGAGGTGGTGCTCGCCGGCGGATTCACCCAGTTTCGCCGCGCTACAGAGACGCCCTTCAATCGCATCTTCGAAGCGCGAAAATAATGGACGCTCAGCGGGAGAGGACCATAGCAAGCCTATTTCGCCGGAAGCGTTTTCTGTCGCGTGATCAATTTGGAGATCTGGTGCGTCTGGCGCCTGAGGCATATCTCTCAGATATCTTTCAAGGGCCGTCTCTGCTTCTGCAAACCGCCCCTGCCGGTAATAGAGTTGTCCAAGCAGCGATTGCGCCACCGCAACTGAGTTTCCGCCACTGAGTTCATAACTACGCAACAACTCGCGTTCCGGCAGAATGCGACCGCCAGCAGCACTTTAGATCCAGAGCACCTTCGCCTCCTGATCGGGCCTACTTATTCAACCAGTAGTTCGCTGTAATCGAAGTAACGCCCGCCTGAAGGCAGTTCTCTCAGCACCTGTGGGCCTATCTAGCCGGGCGCCAGGGTGGTAGCGTCTTGCGCGCAGCCTTCTCCTGCTTCAATCCCAGCGCCCAGTCCGCTTGCATCAACGTATGAATATCGCGTGTGCCCTCATAGATGATTGCGGCTTTGCAATTGCGGAGGTAGCGCTCGACGGGATAGTCATTGGCGTAGCCATTGGCCCCATGAACCTCGACGGCCAGCGAAGCTGCTTTTTCACTGCGGACGGTTGCCTGCCATTTCGCCAGGCTGGTGGCGCGGCCGTTAGGCTGGCCTTCGTTCTTCAGCCAGCCGGCGCGCAGCCAGAGCAGGTGGCTCATCTGATAGTCTGCTTCCATCTCGGCAATCTTCTGTTTGACCAGTTGATGATTTGCGATCTTCGTGCCAAAAGTCTCGCGCTCATTTGCATAAGAGATAGACGCATCACGCGAAGCGCGAATTAAGCCGGTGGCGCCCGCAGCCACGGTATAGCGTCCCTGCTCGAGAGCAAACATGGCGATCTTGAATCCTTCGCCTTCTTCGCCTACGAGATTCGCCTGCGGCACGCGCACATCCTGAAGGCTGAAGTAGCCCGTATTACCGGCGCGAATGCCCAGCTTGCCGTGAATGGTCCCCGATGTGAATCCTTTCATCGTCCGTTCAACAATGAAACAGGACATGCCGGTATGATCGCGACGTCGTCGCTTCTCTTCGTCTGTCCAGCAAAAGAAGAGAAAGTTGTCAGCGGTGTCAGCCAGGCTAATCCACATCTTTTCGCCATTCAAAATCCATTCATCGCCTTCGCGTCGAGCAGTGGAGCGCGAGCCCACCACGTCGGACCCGGCGCCCGGTTCAGTCAAGCCATAGGTTGCCAGTTTTTCGCCTTTGGCTTGCGGCACGAGGTACTTCTGTTTTTGTTCTTCGGTACCCCAGGCGTAGAGGGTCAGCGAGTTCAAGCCCACGTGCACCGACATGGCTACGCGCAAAAAAGTGTCGACAGCTTCGAGTTCTTCACAGACGAGTCCCAGTGAAATGTAGTCAAACCCGGCGCCGCCGTATTCCTCGGGTAGGCACACTCCCAGCAAATTCAGCGAGGCCATCTTGTCAAAAATTGCGCGTTCAAAATGCTGTTGTTCGTCCCATTCCTTGATGTACGGGGAGACTTCTTTCTGGGCAAATTCGCGGACAGTCTGGATTAAGGCCTGGTGTTCCTCGGTCAGTTCGAAATCGATCATTGGTTACTCTCTCTTGTAGGTCAGGATGTGAATTAACTGGATATCTTATCTGCCCAGGGAGAGTGGGGCAAGCGACGATTCTGACGGGTGGTCCTTCTCTTCAGCGTCGCTGGTTGCCCGCGCTTCCAAGACTGATCCGACTATCTGAGGAGAACAGGAAAGTTTACGCAGAACAAAGATCCAGGTTCCGGTGCCTGCTATTTAGGCGGGGCATAGCCCTTTGCTATACTCTGCCCCATGTCGCGTAAAGCCAAGTCCAACAAGGTCGCAGTCGGTCTGATACAGATGAGCTGCGACATCAAGCCCGAGATCAACCTCAAAAAGGCCCTCGCCCGCATCGGTGAGGCCGCCAAAGAAGGCGCGCAGATAGTTTGCCTGCAGGAGCTTTTTCGCTCGCAATACTTTTGTCAAACTGAAGACATCGACCTCTTCAAGCTGGCCGAGACCATTCCCGGACCAACCACGGAAAAGCTTTCCCGGATCGCCCGGCAAAAAAAGATCGTAATCGTCGCGTCGCTCTTCGAGAAGCGTGCTCCCGGGGTTTATCACAATACGGCTGTGATTATTGACGGAAAGGGGGATATCACCGGTAAGTATCGCAAGATGCATATACCCGACGATCCCCTTTATTACGAAAAGTTTTACTTCACTCCGGGCGATCTTGGCTTTCAGACTCATGACACGGCCCACGCGAAGATCGGAACTCTTGTTTGCTGGGATCAGTGGTTTCCAGAGGCCGCGCGACTGACGGCTTTGGGCGGCGCCGAACTGCTTTTCTATCCGACAGCCATCGGCTGGTTGCCCGGCGAAAAGGAAGAGATGAACCAGGCCCAGCATTCCGCCTGGGAGACCATTCAACGCTCCCACGCGATTGCGAATGGGCTTTACGTGATCGCCGTGAACCGGGTGGGCCATGAAGGCAAGCTCAGATTCTGGGGCCAATCGTTCGTGGCCGATCCGTTCGGGCGCATTATCGCCAAGGCCTCTGCTGATAAAGAGGAAGTGCTGGTGGTCGATTGCGATCTCGATGAGATTGCCGAAACTCGCCAGAACTGGCCTTTTTTGCGCGACCGGCGCATCGACTCTTACAACGGTCTCTCTTACAGATTTCTCGACACGGATCCAGGTAAGCGATGATGTCGCCCACGCCCGCTGAACTCGGATACCGCATGCCCGCAGAATGGCATCCACATTCTGCAACCTGGCTTTCATGGCCTAAAGACCCCGAAACCTGGCCCGGACGTGTCGCCGAGGTCCAGGAAATCTTTCTGCAAATGATAGCCAGTCTGGTGCCGCACGAAACGGTCAACCTGCTGGTTGACGATGAAGAGACCGAGGAAGCGGTGCGCCTGAGATGTAATTTCGAAGGCGGCCATAATCTTCGCCTGCACCAACTGCCTACGGTTGACTCCTGGATCAGAGACTATGGGCCAAATTTCATCGTCGCGCAGACGTCAGACAAACTGAAAGCTGTCGCACCTGGCCTCGCATACAACGACTGGATCTTCAATGCCTGGGGTAACAAGTACGAAGAGCTCAAGCATGATGACGCTATTCCAGAGCAAATGGAGTCGCTATTGGGTGTTCCTCGCTTTGCCACCGGCATGGTGCTGGAGGGTGGATCCATTGACGTCAACGGCGCCGGCATAGTCCTCACCACCGAGCAGTGTTTACTAAATCCAAATCGCAATCCCCAGCTTGGGCGCAGCGAAATTGAGCAGTATCTACAAGCTTTTCTCGGAGTGCAGAAAGTTTTGTGGCTGGGCGAAGGAATTGTGGGCGACGACACGGATGGTCACATTGACGATATTGCCCGGTTTGTCTCGCCGACAAAAATCGTCTGTGCGGTTGAAGAAGATCCCGCGGATGCCAACTATGAAATTCTGCAGGACAATCTTCAGCGTTTGCGAAGGATGACTGATAGCAACGGCGATGGGTTTGAAATAGCTACCCTGCCGATGCCAGGTGTCGTGGGAGGAGGCAGCACAAGTACTCGCAACCTCGATCGGCTGCCCGCCAGTTACGCCAATTTTTATATCGCCAATCGCGTCATCCTCGCTCCCATTTTTGGTCACCCCAATGACAGTCGCGCGCTGGAGATTTTGCGGGAACTATTCCCTGATCGACGGGTGGTCGGAATTAATTGCGAACCCCTAATCTGGGGAATGGGTACCATCCACTGCGTCACCCAACAGCAACCGAAAATTTAGCCTGATGCCGAACGGATGAGGGCGTAAAAATGCCACCAGAGGATAAGTATGGGCCCTGGCTATGCGTTTTTAGTCTGCGGAATTTCCGGATAGCATTTTTCGTGCGACGGCCTTTGCCTCCTCAAGCGTCTGGACTCGCCCGTCCAGCTGCATTTCATAAACAGCGCGAGTGATCTCGCCCATTACCGGTCCGGCGGCAACTCCCAGTTCGAGCAAATGACGGCCCATCAGCAAAGGCTCGGGTGGACGACGATCAACCTCCAGTTCTTTCGCTTTGCCAATAAACCATTCCTGCGCTTCGCAATCGTACCAGCGGTCGCGCGGCACCCAATCCGCATTGCGGCCCAGCGAATCAGCCCGGGCGACGCGGTACAGGAGATCCAACTCGCAACGACGCGCGAGCCGGCGAAACGCTCCATCGCCCACTTCGTCGCGTTTGTTGTAAAACTCACCTGGCTTAAGGTGCTCGCGCACCAGAGCAATCACCTGCCCACGCACATCGTAACCATCAAACGTATGGATGTTTAATCGCTCCAGAAACGCTTCAGTTGGCGCAACCCCTCCTTCTTCGTGACCACGCGAACGCCAGCGGCCGTCAATAAATTCAGTGGTTGCCGGCTTGCCGAAATCGTGGGCCAGCGCCGCCAGCATGACAGTTATTTTTTTCGCATCGGACAGCTCGTCAATCAGCTCGCGAGCTCGATCGACGACGAGGCAGGTATGCACAAAAACATCTCCTTCGGGATGCCAGATGGAATCCTGCGGAACTCCCCTGAGCGCCTCAATTTCCGGAAATAAACGGGGAAGCACACCGAGTTCCTGCAGCCAGTCGAGACCAATCGAAGGCCGGAGGGCACGCAGGAGCAGCTTTTCCAGCTCGCCCCAAATCCTTTCGGCCGGTAAATCTGAGAGGTCTGTTGCGCGACACAGTCTTACGGTTTCGGGTTCAACGTGAAAATCAAAACGCGCTGCGAACTGCGCGGCCCGCAGCACGCGCAGACTGTCTTCCGGAAAAGTATCGAGCGCGACGGCTCGTAGCGTTTTGCGCTTCATATCCGCCTGGCCGTCAAAGGGATCGATGATTTCTTCCGTTAACGGATCCTGCAACACCGCATTGATGGTGAAGTCGCGACGGCGCGTCGCCTCTTTGATGGTCAGCGAGGGATCGCTTTCAATGACAAAACCGCGATGGCCGCGACCGGATTTTCGTTCGCGACGAGGGACTGAGACGTCGAGGTCTCGTCCCAGTTTGTACACAGTGAAGGCTTCACCGACAACGTTGACCTGCCCAAACTGGTCCAGCAAAGCACGCAATTTATGCGGTTCAACTCCGTAGACTTCCAGGTCCCAATCCTTGGGTTCGAGACCCATCAGTCGATCGCGTACGCACCCGCCCACGAGCAGCGCGCGTCCGCCGGCGTTTCGGACAGCGCTGACCAGGTCAATAATTTTTTTCGGGGTCGAGAACATTGAGCCAATGTCGTGGCTTGCAGGTGCAAAGTCAAGAGCCTGAGAAGGGCTTGAAGTCAGAGTTGCGAAAAGCTTCGCAAGTCCGATCCGCAACGCAATACGCCTAATTCCCGCTCAGCGACGGTAAGCGGCGATCATTCGTCGTCGAACTCATCGAACTCGCCTTCGTCCTCATCGAACTCTTCAGCAGCGGCGCTTTCGACGATTACCTGCAGACCACGAGTGGAGGGAATACAACTGAGGACCTGTGCTCGTTCGATCCTGGTGAGGTCGGAGCCATTCGTATGCCACAGCTTGACCCAAAACGTCCGCGTCTCTCCGTGGATCGCGAAGGTCGCCCCATCGAGCATGACGGGTACCGGTTCAGCAATTGTTCCCGAACGTAACGCGGTCAACAGTTCGGGAATGTAGGGCTTGATTTTATCGAATTGAGCCAGGACAGCCCCGTCGGCAATTTCCGCCGGTGGTAATTGAACCGGGTCCGCCGACTCGAGCAGCAGCCGCGTTTCAGTCTGGAGATTGCGTTTCTTGACGATGGGCATTTGTGTAAGGGCCTGCTAATTACGATGCCAGTCGCTTCTGTAGGTGTTCCGGCAGCTCCGCTACCTTGACCCGCTCCTGTTCCCAGGTATCGCGATCCCGCACTGTAACGGCTTCGTCTTCCAGCGACTGGTGATCGACCGTAACGCAGAAAGGCGTCCCGATCTCGTCCTGCCGCGCATACAGCTTGCCGATGCCGCCAGTGTCGTCGTAAACCGCACGCAGTACCGGTTGCAGGGAACGCTTGATGGCCCGGGCCATGCCGACGATCTCCGGTTTATTCTTCGCGAGCGGGAGAATCGCTGCCTTGATTGGCGCCATCGAAGGATGCAATTTCAGAATCACGCGCTTCTCGCCCTTGTCATTTATCTTCTCTGAGTAGGCATCCATCAGCAGGGCCAGGACGGTCCGGTTGACGCCGGCCGCCGGCTCGATCACGTAGGGATAGAAACGCTCTTTGCTGGCTTCGTCGAAGTACGACAGGTCTTCGGTCGAATCAGGATTCAGCCGCTTCCCTTCAGCATCCTCCGGCTTCTTTGAGTGCGTGCGCAGATCAAAGTCCGTGCGATTGGCAATGCCCATCAGCTCATCCCATTGCTTATCCTGATCGTCCCGCTCGGGAAAGAAACGATACTGAATGTCTACCGTGCGTTTGGCATAGTGGGCCAATTCTTCTTTCGGCTGCTCATAAAGGCGCAGGTTGTCCGGCGAAACGCCCAGGGTCGTGAACCATTGATGACAGTCATCAATCCATTCCTGGTGAGCGCGCTCGTCGTCGCCGGGGCGCACAAAATATTCCATCTCCATCTGCTCAAATTCACGAGTCCGGAAGATGAAGTTTCCCGGAGTCACTTCGTTGCGAAATGACTTGCCGATTTGGGCGATGCCAAAGGGCAATTTGCGCCGGCTGGTCGTCAGTACGTTGAGAAAATTGATGAAGATCCCCTGCGCCGTTTCGGGACGCAGGTAAACGAGAGCCGACGGATCATCCTCAGAGGTCGCGCCGACATGAGTCCGGAACATCAGGTTGAACGGGCGTGGTTCGGTGAGATTGGTGGAACCGCAACTGGGACACTTTAAGCTCCGGGCCCGAATCGCCTCTTCGATGCTCGCAGTTCCTTCCGGCAAGTCGAGCTTGTCACCTCGCATGCGACTATTGCACTCGCGGCAATCAACCAGCGGATCGCTGAAAGTATCTTCGTGTCCGGAATACTTCCACACCAGACGATTGAGAATGATTGAGGAATCGAGGCCTTCGATGTCGTCGCGCTCATAGACCATCCAGCGCCACCAGGCCTGCTTAACGTTGTTATAGAGTTCGATGCCCAGTGGACCGTAATCCCAGGCACTTCCCAGTCCGCCATAAATGTCGGAAGACGCATAAACAAAGCCGCGCCGCTTTGATAGGGAAACTATTGTCTCAATGTTTGGTGCCGCCACGCTGCCCTCTTCAGGATGGAATCCAAAACCGAACCGTAAGAATTAGTTAGTCAAACAGGTGTGGCTTGAGTCTAGCAGCGAAAAGTTGGAATTGAAAAGCAGCACGGCGCCTTTTAGTGTTTATTGGCCGATCCAGGCCGCGGGGTTCACTGGCAAGCACCATAGAACGCCGAAGGCGTCCGCTACTTCCAGCCCAGGGCAGAGCCCTGGGTCATTGTCACTATTGGCGACTGATTGTTTTGGGTGGGTTTAATCTGAAACGTCCGACTAGTTTGGCTGCGCTATTCGCTTTACTCGGTGCGTGCGTCTGGCCGAAGCGTGTGGCTCTGCAACATGGAGCCGGTTTGTTTCAGTAATCGCGTCAGGTAATACAGGAGCATAAAAACCGGGAGCAGCAATATCGGTTGTTCCTGCATTGCATTTACTATCATTCGTTCCGCACTCATGGTTGTCGAGTTCTCCTTCAAGACCTGGTTTATTTTGTAACAGGCGGCAGAGTCGGGCAGATTTTGCCGCCTGTTGTTAGCAAAGGACCGCGGCTTAGTAGCGAGATCTCCTCTTCCGGGAGGCCGGTTTTTCCGTCGCCGGTCTAACTTCACTGGCCGAAACGGTTGGTGTCGCCTGGGGTGGCTTAGCGCCGAGCGGCACTATCCAGAGCTCAACACAATCTTCCTCGCGATAGCCTCCATCGAGAGTCACCAGCCGTCCTGAAACTACCTGACGCTTAGTCATCATGTAATCTTTGGCCCGCGCCAGCAGCCGCTCGGCCTGTCCGGCGCGACTGGTACGCCCGCCGTAGGCAATGATATAGGCGGTGGTTGAGGGATCGTTCTGTAATTCAATCCCGAGGTTGTCGAGACGTGCTTTCTGGTCGTCGAAGGAACAGCTGCAGCAAATGTCGAACTCCCTGGAGGGATTCTCGCGATGGGTCGGCGGCTGTGAAACGACCGTCGAAGCCTGGGCCACCTGCTTGCATTCCGGCTCGCCGGAACCATCCTTAACCTCGAGGGTGGCAGTGACCTTTCGACCACCAAGACCGACCGAGTCCACCGTGAGTGTGGGCGTGCCGGCCCCAGAGACTATATTGGCGTCATTGGGACTGACAGACCAGGTGTAATTGAGCGGCGACGTGCCACTGTAGGCGATGTCGGCTGTAAAGGTAATCAACTCTCCCTCAGCCACCGTCGGCGGCGCCGAAATGATGACGGGAAATGGGCAAGGAGACTTTGGTACTACCACTGGGGGACGATAATTGAGATCGACACAGGTTCTGCGCCTGGCCGCCACGTTGATTTCACGTGACCATTGTTCGCCGCTGGGTAACGTGACGACAACCGTGTGCAGGCCCGGCTCAAGGGTGTATTCCATGTAGTCCGAGCTGGTTTGTCCTTCCGTTTTTCCATCAATTGACAATGGAAATCCGCTGGGCGTCGTACGGATCTTGATCGAGCCGGCGTTTGATTTCTTTTTCTTGGTCTTGGCGTACGCGTTGGAAGTCGGATAAACCAGGCAGAAGGCGATCGCAATCAACAGTGCGAAGGCGAGCTTCCCATAGTTCAAACCTTTCCCGCTCGCGGTCAGGGGTGCTCTTAACATTGTCTTAGGCCTCCTCAGTCGATGCGATTTCTTTTTCAAGTTTGCCGCGCGCATAACGTTTGCGCAGGCTGGCTCCTACCGCTGCCAGTCCTGACCCAAGTAACAGGAGAGATGCGGGCTCCGGAACCACATCGGGTGGCGTCGGTGTCGGGGTCGGCGTCGAGGTCTGGCAATCGTCACAATCGTGGTGAATAAAGAAAAATGGAATGGCGGCCAGGAACAAAAGCGGCCATTTGGGAATGTGCTGTTCAATGCTGGGAATCTCGCCGCAGTCGCAGATCGAACCCTCCAGGTCGCCCTGGCTAATCACATCTATGGTTGGCGTCTCACTGGCATTCAGTGATATGCCCGACAGAAGCGATTCTGGAAAAGTCTCAGCAGTTCCTATGGCACTGGTATCAACTATGTCGACCGAGGAGGGCTCACTGGAGGATGTTCCCGTGCTGGTCGAAACTTTCGTCGACACAGTGTCCGCGACCAGCGAGCTGGTTTGCGAGACGTTGCGCAGGCGAAGTTCAGGTCTACCGTTGTTGTTGCCGAGTACCTGAACAACCTGGCTGATTGGGATTGGCCCGGCCTGTACCGTGGTACTCGCCACCAGCAGTAGACTGAGCATCATAGTAAGGGGGTTTAAAACTCGATTTCTCATTGTTGAGAACTTCCTCCTCGCTCTTTCCCCGTTTCAAATTGAACTGGGAAAGGTTGCAGATAGTGTTAAAACCATGAAAACAGAGGGATTCAAATAAGGGCGGTCTGGGGACTCCAGTTGCCCACCTTGCGAAAACCTATTTAGTATCTCCCTGCTTGATAGGAACACGGCCAATTACGGGAGGATTCCAATTTCGGACGAGGGCCTGGGAGGGTCGAGCGAGTAAGAAAAAGGAGGCTTGCGACGAACGCAAACCTCCTTCAGGCTGGTGGGAAACGGATGTTATCAGCCACCTGCCTAAAGCAGGTGGCCAGGGCCATTGTTAGTCGTGATCGCCGGCGCTGGCAGCGTCGGTTTGCTTCTGCTCATCGCGCAACACGGCTTTGCGTGAGAGCTTGATCTTATTGCCCTCTTTGCCTATGCACTTGACCATGATTTGCTGGCCTTCTTTTAGTTCGTCGCGAACATCCTTGACACGGCGGTCCGCGATCTCGGAGATATGCAACAACCCGTCAGTCCCGGGAAAGACTTCGACGAAGGCCCCGAAATCGACGATACGCGAAACGGTTCCAAGATAGGTTTGGCCAACCTCAGCCTCAGCCGTCAGGCCGCGAATTTTATTAATGGCCGCCTCAGTGGCCTCGCCGCTGGAACTGGCAATCGAGATTGTCCCGTCGTCTGAGACGTCAATCTTCGCCCCGGTTTCTTCCACAATGGATCGGATCATCTTGCCGCCGGGTCCAATGACATCGCGAATCTTATCAGGGTTAATTTTGATCTGAACGATGCGCGGTGCATGTTCAGATATTTTCTCGCGGGGCTGGGCCAGCGTCTGTTCCATCACGCTCAGAATATAGAGCCGCCCCTTCTTGGCCTGTTCCAGAGCTTCGGCCAGGATTTGCGCATTGATGCCCCCAATCTTGATGTCCATCTGCAGAGCTGTAATTCCTTCATGCGTACCGGTCACCTTAAAGTCCATGTCGCCATAGTGGTCCTCGGCGCCTGCGATGTCTGTCAGGATGGCATACTTATTACCTTCCATGACGAGCCCCATGGCTACACCAGCAACTGGGGCCTTTAAGGGAACTCCCGCATCCATCAATGACAACGTACCGCCGCAGACACTGGCCATCGAAGACGACCCGTTGGATTCGGTAATGTCGGAAACGATTCGCAGGGTGTAGGGGAAGTCAGCGTCATCAGGCAGGACCGCTTCCAGGGCGCGACGTGCCAGGGCCCCGTGACCAATCTCGCGGCGGCTGGATGAGCCAAAGCGCCCAACTTCGCCAACTGAATAGTGCGGGAAGTTGTAGTGGAGCAGGAAGCGTCGTTTTACTTCACCCTTTTCCAGATCGTCAATGTACTGCTCGTCTTCCTTTGTGCCGAGAGTTGTAGTGACAATGGCTTGGGTCTCGCCGCGAGTGAAAAGAGCCGAGCCGTGAACTCTTGGCAGCCAGCCCACTTCGCAGGAAATTGGCCGAATCTCTGAAAATCGCCGGCCATCCGGACGGCGGCGTTGGTTCAAAATGTCATCGCGGAAAATGGTTTCCTTCAAATGATCAAAGATACCCTTCGCGGCGCGTCGCAGTTCCGGCTGCTCTTCGGGATATGACTCGACGACTTCCTTCTTGAGAGCGTCAACCCCGGCGTAGCTGTCGCGCTTCTCCTGCTTGGTGGTATCGAGCGCGGCACGCAGACGGTCCGCATAGTTGCGTTGAATCTCGCTGAGCATTTCCTCGTCAAGGGCCGGGGCGACAACTTCGCGCTTCTGAATGTCCAGGGCCTTATAAAGCTCTTTCTGCCAGCGGCACAAACGATTGATCTCTTTGTGGGCAAGCATCAGGGCTTCAACCATGATCTCTTCGGACACCTCCTGAGCTCCCGCTTCGACCATCACAATAGCTTCTTCGGTTCCAGCCACGATCAGGTTCAGGCGCGAGTCACGCACCTCGTCATAGGTTGGATTTACGATATAGCGACCATCGATCAACCCGATGCGCACGCCACCAATTGGGTTCAGAAAGGGAATGTCGGAAAGATAAAGCGCGCAGGAAGCCCCGGTTATGGCCACGACATCCGGGTTGTTATCGGGATCCGCCGAAATGACTGAGGCGATCACCTGTGTTTCATTGCGATAACCCTCGGCAAACAGGGGCCTGCAGGGTCGATCAATCAGGCGGCTGGTCAGTACTTCCTTTTCATTAGGCCGTCCTTCACGCCGAAAATAGTTGCCGGGGATGCGTCCCGCGGCGTAGTTTGATTCGCGATATTCAACCGTCAGGGGAAAGAAATCGATACCTTCACGTGGCGAGCTTGCGCCCACCGCCGCGCAGAGCACCATGGTGTCACCGTAACGAATGACGACTGCGCCATCCGCTTGCTTGGCAATCTTCCCGGTTTCCACTGTTAATTCGCGGTCGCCAAGCTTGATTGACTCTTTCAAATATTTCTTAACTGCCATTTTGTTTTTTGTCTCCTTCGTACGATAACGCCTGCCAAAACAGGCGCGCGAGACGTCTCATCCGCTCGCTCTAAAAAGTTGAGGCTTTGGTACAACCACGCTCACGTGATGGTGGGTAAAAAGCCGCTAAAGTAATAAAGGCGGCACAAGCCTCGTTGCCGTGAAGCTTATGCCGCCTTTTATTTGCTGAAGGCAATTCGCGTCAGCCTGCTTTCCGGATGCTGCCGTCACGTTCGGCACCTTAAGCTGGCTCTTCGATAGACGCGCGCTTTGTGAAACTGAGATTCGAAGATCTCTCGTTGTGCTTGTTTTGTACAGGGATCCTAGCGCCGCAGACCTAACCGACCGACGACCGTGTGGTATCGCTCAATGTCTATGCGCTTTAAATAGTCCAGTAAACTTCTGCGTTGGGAGACCATCTTAAGCAACCCGCGTCGCGAATGATTGTCTTTCTTGTGTGTCTTGAAGTGCTCAGTCAGGTCATTAATTCGTTTGCTCAGTAAAGCGACCTGAACCTCTGGTGAACCCGTATCCGCCTCATGGGTGCGGAAGTCTGTAACGATTTGTTCTTTGGCTTCTTTTGCTAACGCCATTGCTTTCGACGATCCTCCTCAGGCAGCAGTAACTCCGTTTGACGGTAACCGCTAAAGTTAAAGTACGGTGGAATTTAACACGCGGTTTGGGCAAGTGTCCAGCGAGCCTTCCATGTTTTAAATGGCACTCAAGGGCCTCGGGCTGCGGACAAGTCCGCTGCCTGAACTTACTTTCTAATGCCTCAAATTGTGCGCTATACCATTGCGGCATCGTTTGCTAACATCCGATTGAGCAATAACTTTCAGCAATCGAGGGGTATGGTGAAAAACAAGGTTGTAATTGTCGGCGGCGGTTTTGGCGGAGTCTTTACGGCTCTTGATCTAACGGGCAGCGCAGATATCACGCTCGTAAGTGACAAGGACCATTTCTTATTTAAACCACTGCTTTACGAGTATTTGAGCGGCGAAGTCGAGGCCTGGCATATCGCGCCCCGCTATCAGGAGTTGCTGGATGAGCAGGTCAAAATCGTCCGCTCTGCAGTCACTGGAATAGACTTTTCGGCACGCTCCATCTCGCTCGAAGACGGCCGGATGCTGGACTATGACACTCTTGTCCTCTCCTTAGGGGCAATCACGAACTTCGCCGGCGTATCGGGCGCGGCTGAATTCGCCATTCCCTTTCGGGCGCTCGCCGACGCTGATCGCCTGCGGCATCGGATGGTTGAGTCGCTTGATCGCATTCCTCCTGATCTGGCCCATCAGGCTGTCCGCGGCGCTCTGACCTTCGCGGTGGTGGGCGGCGGCGCCAGTGGCGTTGAATTGGCGACAAAAATGGCCGACCTCTTGAACGACGCCTTTGCCCGCCGGGCTCTGCAGGGTGAACCAAGGGTGCTGGTGATTGAAATGAGCGACCGGCTGGTACCGGGGATGGGGGATCAGATTCGGCAGTATGTCGAGGCCGCTCTGCATCAATCGCATGTTGAGATCCATACACAGACCCGAGTCGTTCGCGTAACCGCAAACTCAGTCACCATCGAGCACGCCGGGTTGGCAACCGAGATTCCCACCGCGGCAGTCGTTTGGGTAGGTGGAGTCAAGGTCAATCCTCTGCTCGACGAATTGGATCTGAAAAAGAATTCCCGCGGGCTAATCAATGTTCACCCGACGCTGCAAACGGTCTCTTATGAGAACGTTTTTGCCCTCGGGGATATAGCTCTCGTCCCCGACGCGGCGCTGACACTGGCCGGAACGGCGCAACTGGCCTTTCAAGAGGCCAAACTTGCCGCTCAAAACGTGCGCGCCTTAATTAATGGCGACGAACTTCAGACCAGGCATTTTGAAGAATTGGGAGAAGCTGTGAGTCTGGGCACGGAGCGGGCCGCAGTACTTGCCGGAGGCAAGGCCTTCGGCGGCCAGCTGGCGAGACAGGCACGCTTCGCGATGTACACTTCGCGTCTGCCCACCTGGCACCATCGCCTGCGTGTCGGCGCGAGTTGGTTCTTTGAAGGAACTACGCCACGCCCACTGCTGCCGCTTGGCATTAATCGATAGGAGTGCAGGCTACGATGCGGTTGCCACTTCACACGAATCCAACTCCGGAGCTTCCACAATCTCCGTAGCTGCGCCTTCGCCAAAGTATGGCCGGCCGGATTCGATGGCCTCGAAGTATTCCGAGATGCGCCCCAGAATTTCCACAACTGAATGTGAATGATAGACGGCCGTGCGAAACAAGGCGCCGCCGGGCAATCCACGAGTGAATTGCCCCGCCAGCTGTTTCATGCGATTGATCGCAGGTACTTCAGGCATGTCAGCGCGCAACAGGTCAAAATATTCAAGCAGCAATTGTCGTTTGTCTTCGAGCGTCGGTTGAAAAATCTCACGCCCGTGCATGGCATCCTCAATCTGCCGAAAGATCCAGGGGTTCGCCATAGCGCCCCGGCCAATCAGCACACCATCGCAACCCGTCTCAGCAAAACGCGCCAATGCACCTTCGATAGTGGTCACATCGCCGCTGCCCGAAACCGGAACATTCACTGCCTCTTTTATCTGTCGCACAAGGTCCCAGTTAGCGAGCCCTCGATAGCCCTGTTCTTTGGTGCGTCCGTGCAGCGCGATGTGCTCCGCACCACAATCCTCGGCGAGCTTCGCAGTCTCAACTGCATTGATCGTGTGATCGAAGAAGCCGGCGCGAATCTTCACCGTTAAGGGAATCGTGATGGCTTTCTTGATTTCCCTGAGAATCGTTTCCAGGCGCGGGTGGTCCCTCAGCAAACCAGAGCCGCCGCCATGTTTCACAACCTTGGGTGCAGGGCAGCCGCAGTTGACATCCAGCATGTCCGCACCGATTTCTTCCGCCATCTGGGCCGCCATGCGCATCCGCTCTGGCTGGCCGCCAAAAATCTGCACTGCAAACGGACGTTCGTCTTTATAAAAACGCATCTGCCGCCTGGACTTTGGATTACTGCGCGTCAATCCTTCGACCGAGATGAACTCTGAGACTGTTAGACCCACGCCGCCTATTCCCTTGATCAATCGCCGAAAGGACACGTCCGTGACCCCAGCCATCGGTGACAGAATCAGCGGCGGGTTGATTTCAATATCCCTTATTTTGAACGGCCTGGTCATGGTTTGATGCTCACGGGTGTCCCCACTTCGACGGCCCCAGACAACTCCTTGATGTCCTCATTCTCTAATGCCACGCAGCCCCATGTCCAATCTGTTTGCGCGCCGTTGCCATGAATAAAAATATCCCCGCCCAAACTGGTGCGTTGCGGCGGTCTTTTCTTTTGCCTGACGGCCGTCGCGATCTCATCGTACTGCGTCCGGCTGATCAGTCCGTCTCGCAGCCCCCGTTTGGCGTGCTCCAGATTCGGATAACTAAGGCCCAGTGAGAGGTAGAACGCGCTCTTCGGGTTCTTGATGAAAACGTAGAAATCGCCTTCGGGAGTACGGCGATCGCCTTCTCGAACCTTGTCGCCCACCGGACTCAGACCCAGGCCCACTCGATAGGTGCGAAGCAGCCGGTCCCCGGAGAAGAGCAAGAGTTTGCGCTCGCCCTTCCTGACTTCGATACGTGGGTTTCCCAGCGGCAGTCTCAGAGGAGCTCTATCTGGCGGCGCAATATTCTCAGTACCTGTAGCAGAGGGCACGGGACTACCGGGCAGTGGTCGCGCGGCACCGCGGCAGGCGGGCATCAGCGCAGCTAACACCAACAACATTGAGGTACCGAAAAGATGATGGTGGATCACAGATTCTTCACCGCACCTCAACGGGCGGCCCCGCATCGCTTAGCTGTTCGTCCCGCAGTGTCGTGTAGAGACCGGCGGCCGCTACTTTTGAGATTGAACGAGCCGTAGGAACGCTGTTTACACGGACGGTCAGCAGGCGGCTTCTGATACGTAGGACGATTTCATCTTCGGTTTTCACACTGTGAGCGGATTTGGCCGGTCTGCCGTTGATAGTCACCAGACCTGCATCACAAAGTTTCTGCGCCAGCGTCCGCCCCGAACAAAGGCGACTGAGTTTGAGGAAAAGATCGAGGCGCATCTTGAGTGTTGCCGAAAAGCCACAGAGAACGGGAGACACGGCCACGCAGGGAGTGAGATGGCAAGTCAATGCTGCCGGGAAAACTCATTTGGAGACATCCCCTGTCACCTTTTCCGCGTGGCTTCCGAATTATGGTTTGGGAAAGATCTTCAGAAACTTGCCTTTACTTTTTTTGGCAGGTTTGGCGTCCGAGCTGCCACTCGTGGTGACGATAGCTTCCGGCTTCAGTTTCAGGAGCGCGGCCACGCCCTCGTGGTAATTTGGCGCGACGCTGATGTACGACTCATTACGTAGTTTCTCAAGATAGTCTTCGCGCGCCTTGGGGGACTTCTCCGTAGTCATAGCTTCGCGCACCTGGTTTTCATTGAAAACCGAGGCATCACTCGCTGCGGTGCGAGCATCCACGCGCAGGATCTGATAACCATCGTTGGTCCGCAGCGGTTCGCTGATGCCGCCAGTCGGCACCTGCTTGATAGCTGTCGCTACATCGTCACGCAGATTTTGTACTTCAAATACTCCCACCAGTCCCTGGGTCTTAGGTGCAACTCGCTCGCCACCCTGTTCACGCTCGGAAGTGGCTACGGCCAGGGCTTTGAAATCTCCGCCGGCACGCAGCTGGGCGGCGAGCTTTTCAGCCAAAGCCTTCACGTCGGCTTCGTTCTTGCCCGCGAGGCTCAAATAAATTTCTGAGATGGTCACACTCTCCGATTTGCGAAACCTCTCTTTGTGAGCGTCAAAATAGGTATGCAGCTCAGCCAGCGTCGGGGCGAAGTACAATTTGGAGTCTACTTCTTCCTGCAGGACAGCTTGCTTCATCAGTTCTGAGCGCATCGTGATGCGGGTGCCGGCCGGATCAATGCCGGCCTCGCGCATGGCCCGCTCCATCTCTACAATACTTTTGAAACCCTGTTCTTTCATCACATCAAGCATGCGACGATTGACTTCGTCTTCAATCTTCTGGCTCAGCTCCAATTCTTTGCCTTTTTGCAGCAATAGCTGTTCATTAATGAGCGTGGCGATCAGATCGTCGCGGTGTTTCGTTACTTCTTCGGTCGCTTGCTGCTCGGTCATGCGCCCATCCTGCTTGAGGGCGTTGATGCGTTCTCTCATCTCTCGCTTAAGTTGCGAAAGCGTTATGACATCGTCGTTAACCTGGGCGATGACTTCATCCACCACTTGCAACTCAGTGTCCTGGGCCAACGCAAGGGAGGGAGCTAACATGACAACCAGGGCGACAGCCGCGAGGCTTGCCAGGCGTATGATTCTAAAATTCACAAAAAACTCCTATACGAACATCACAGACATGAGCATCCGCGCCACGCCCGAAGGTGAAATGAAAACAGACGCGATTTTCGCGAGCCATCGTTTTGGGGAAGTCATCAGCCACTAAGCAATAGATCCTTTGAAAAAGCGCTTGATTCTAATCTGTCACGCGAATTTCCAGCAACACGTCGCGGACTAATTCGAGCGCCCGCTCTCGCTGGTCTTCGTCCAGTTGGAGGCGCAAAACGCCACTGGGTGAAAAGGTTGCGCCTTGCCTGTCGCCGAGGAACTTTCCCAGCTTTTCCGGACTTACCTTCGCCTTTTCCGTCAATTTAATCGCCACGCCATCCACTGTTTTGTCGATGGAAATGACCCCGATTTGTTCTGCGCTGCGCCGTAATCCAGCGTACTCAAAAAGCCGTTCCACCCGCAGCGGCAAGCGGCCATAACGGTCTTCTGTCTCGGCCTTGATACTTGCCAAAGTCTCCTCGTCCCGCGCCGAGGACACTCGTTTGTATGTGCGCAGCCTTTGTCCCATGTCCTCGATGTAATCATCGGGAATGGCGACGTCAACCCCCAGGTTGATCGAGACTGAGATTTCGTCTTCAATGGCCTCACCGCGCAATTCGGCCACGGTGCGCTCCAGCATCTGCGTGTAAAGATCAAATCCCAGGGCGTCCATATGACCCGATTGCTGGCCGCCCAGAAAGTTTCCGGCGCCCCTTAACTCGAGATCCAACGCCGCAATTCTGAAGCCGGCGCCGAGATCGGAAAACTCACGAATGGCAGCCAGGCGCCTCCGCGCAATCGGTGAAAGCTCCTGCTCGTTGGGGATTAAAAGGTAAGCGTAGGCGCGGCGATTGGAACGACCCACCCGTCCTCGTAACTGGTAAAGCTGTGAAAGACCGTAATTGTCGGCGCGATTTATGATGATCGTGTTTGCGCGAGGGATGTCTATGCCATTCTCAATGATCGTCGTCGCGACCAGCACATCGTACTTATAATCAATGAAATCGAGCATTACGCGCTCCATTTCTTTTTCGTTCATTTGACCATGCCCGACCACCAGCCGCGCTTGTGGCACAAGTCGCTGAACCAGGGCTGCAATTGTTTCGATAGTTTCAACCCGATTGTGAATAAAGAAGACCTGGCCGCCGCGCGCGAGTTCCAGTTCGATGGCGGATTTAACCACGTTGTCGGAAAACTGTACCACCTGAGTCTGAATTGCCAGACGGTTTCGAGGCGGAGTCTCAATCAACGACATATCGCGCAGGCCCGTCAGCGACATGTTGAGCGTGCGGGGAATGGGAGTGGCGGAAAGTGTCAGCACATCGACCCGCTTTTTCAAATGCTTGAGCCGCTCCTTGTGCGCCACGCCAAATCGTTGTTCTTCGTCAACCACGACCAGACCCAGGTCCTTGAAACGCACATCTTTTGAAAGCAGCCGGTGCGTGCCGATAACGACGTCAACCTCACCGTCCTCCACTCGCTTCGCAATCTCTTTCTGTTCTTTAGCCGAGCGAAAACGAGAAAGCAGTTCCACCTTCACTGGAAACGGTACAAAACGTTTGCGAAAAGTATCGAAGTGCTGATAAGCCAGGACCGTGGTTGGTGTCAGCACGGCGGTCTGCTTGCCTTCCATCACTGCCTTGAAAGCAGCTCGCATGGCCACTTCCGTTTTGCCATACCCGACATCACCGCACAGCAGCCGATCCATTGGCACTGCTTCTTCCATGTCGCGCTTGACATCCTCAATTGCGGTTTCCTGATCGGGCGTCAGCACATACTCAAAACCATCTTCAAATTCGCGTTGCCACGGTGTGTCCCCGGCAAAGGCAAAACCACCCACCAGCTTGCGCTCGGCATAAAGGCGCAACAGCTCGTCAGCCATGTCGCGCATGGCGCGCTTGGCCTTGGCCTTTGTTTTCTGCCAGCCAAGACCACCCAGCCGGTCGAGAGCAGGCTGATGACCCTCAGCGCTGGAATAACGCTGGACCAGGTCCAGACGTTCGACAGGCACAAACAATTTGGCCTCGTCGGCATAAAACAGCAGCATGAATTCGCCGCGCGTCGTGCCCAGATCGAGCACCTGCAAACCGCCAAAGCGCCCAATGCCATGGTCCACGTGAACCACGAAATCGCCCACTTTCAGGTCCCTGAAATCCGAAAGAAACGCTGCCGTCTTTAGCTTTCGCCTGCGGCCTTCTGCCTTCTGCCTTCTCCCCTCCGTGCCGATGCCCCGGTGCTCGACGGCTGTCTCTGCGGCCTCGTCAAATAGATCGGCCTCGACATGAACTACGAGGCCGGCGCTCGGCATTCCAAAACCGCCCGTCAAGCGCCCGACCGTCACAATGGCCGCGTCGCTGGGCGCTGAATCCACTGTCTCCTCAACCAGAGCGAGCCGAGCCTGGATGTTGTATTCAGCCAGAATCTCGGTGACCCGCTCAGCTACGCCGAGGCTAGGCATCACGAACAGGGTGGTTCCGCGCTTGTCGCTGGTCTTGATGGTTGCTGCGGCGAGATCTGCAAGGCGTCCGTGATAGCGCATGACGGATTGGGACTGCCATTCGATCTCCGGAGCGTTGTTGACGGTGGGAAAGAGGAAGAGTGGCCGGCGCTCCCCTTTTGACCTGCCCAGTTGCACCTTTGGCGTTTCGGCGTCGAGGGCCAGCGCCTCGTCAGTCAGCGCAGCCGCTCGACCCAGGGTACGCAGCTCGAGACGCTGTCTTGCATCAAGCCTGGTGCGCAGTTGCTCTGCGGTTAAATAAAGCTCTTCGGGAGCCAGGCCAATGTCGTCGGCCGTATCAGTCCGGGCAAAGCGATCGCTGAGCGTTTGATAGACCTCAGCCAGGTAGTTTTCTATGCCCGTCGGCTCGTCGATAACAAATATTGTATCTTTCAAGTAATCAAAGACACTCGACTTTCTTTCGCTCACCAGCGGCAGCAACCATTCCCAACCGGAAAATGATTCTCCTTCATCGGCAAACGCAGTGCGGTCCAAGAGGGCCCGAGTAAAACGCGGGTCGCTCCAGCGCTCGCGTGCGAACTCTGCCCAGAGCCGAAAGTCACTGCTGCTAACGGACAACTCGCGCATCGGCGCCAGCTCAGTTCTTGCCAGCTGTGTGGTTGAAAGCTGAGTCTCGGGATCGAATCCCCGAAGCGACTCGACCGTGTCTCCAAAAAATTCAATGCGCACCGGAGCCACCTGGCCGGGGGACCAGACGTCAAGGATGCCGCCGCGTAGCGAAAACTCGCCGATAGCTGCTACCGGGTCTTCGCGCATGTAACCGGAAGCGATCAGTTTTTCAACGAGTACTTCTGGCGAGTGGTTTTCATCGCGCTTGATCACTGAACCACTGCGCAGCAGAACTTCGGGAGCAACTGTCTTGCGAGCCAACGCACGGGCCGTCAGCAAAACAAAATCCGGTTGACCTCGCGCAATTTGCCAGAGGGCCAGGGCGCGCTGCTCAAGCGTTTCGGCATGCGGTGATGAGCCTGCATACGGGTCACTCTCTGACGCAGGCAACAACAAGACGCCTTCGTCGGCGCTACCTTTCCCATGCAGGGCGCAGTACCAGAAGCGAAGGTCTCTTTCCCAGGCTTCCAGGTCGTGATTGGCCGGGGCGACGATAGCGAACGACTTCCCCGTTTCGCGCTGCAGAGTAGCGAGAACCAGAGCGCGCGCAGGTTCAGAAACAAGCCCGCTAATGGAGATCACACGGGTGCCGCGGCTGATTTCCGCAGCCAACTGCGCATGCGCACCTTCGGCCAGCCGCCGCAGCGCGCTCTGCAGGATGGGAATTGACTCCAGGGTACTGCTCATAAAGTAAAACAGTCTGCGGCGCGAGGTTCGTCTGCGAACCCCCGCTCATAATTAGTTACGTCCGGAAAGGATAGCGGAACCAGCGCGAGGTGTCGATTGGAGCTCTGAATTGTTTTAGCAGATTCTCGCGGCGTCCAGGCACAAGGACCTTCAGCCTTCGAGACCATCTTTCTTATTGGTTCTTCCAGCCCCGGTGACGCGGGCCGGGTCCACTTACTCACTGCGCGTCCTGATTCCAACAGGCACTAACCGTGATAGCTGGTCAGGTCGGCGACGATGAAGCCTCAGGAGCCCTCTTTGCGCTTCCAGGTGTGGGCGAGGTGGAACAAGCCATGAATGGGTTTGCCTTTGCCGATATTCATTACTGCGACCTGTCGATGGTCGATGTGCTCGCCGAAGGCGGACGCGCGGTGCTTAACGCAGGCTTCCACGTTGAAGGCGGCCACCTCCAGACCCAGCTCCGGACAGAAGAATTCAATCGCCCCTGGCCCTGGTTCCAGATCCAGTCGCGCACCATTGGTGCTGGTCGAGAAATGGCTGTGAAGATTACCGAAGACGGAATAAAAATATACTTCAATAGCTACATCCTGAAGCGCAGTATGGGCAAGGTATTCGACTTCGACCCGCACCGGATCCCCAGCAGGGAACATAGTCGTCTTCACGCCCTCTGAATTCAGCAGAGAAACCCGTACTATTTCCGCCTCGGGCGAACCAGAACCGGCAGTGAGACGGCTGGGCGCCGACGCGGTGATCGTGGTCAACATCTTTTCATATTCCGAGATAACCTGACGGGCCGACCCGCTCTTGTAAATTTCTCCCTGACGCAGCAGGAAGACTCGATCGCAGAGGCTCTCAACGGCGCTGAGGTTGTGTGACACAAAGACAATCGTGGTGCCGCCGTTCCTTAGCTGGTTGATGCGGGCAATGCATTTGGCCTGAAAGTCCGCATCCCCCACAGCCAGTACTTCGTCCAGCAACAAGATGTCCGGATCAAGATGGGCCGCGATCGCAAATCCCAGCCGCAGGTACATGCCGGACGAATATCGCTTGACCGGCGTATCGATAAACGCAGCCACCCCGGCGAAATCCACAATGCTGTCGAGCTTGGCGGAAATCTCGCGTCGCTTCATTCCCAGCAACGCACCATTCAAATACACATTCTCGCGACCGGTGAGCTCCGGGTGA
This sequence comes from Pyrinomonadaceae bacterium, assembly GCA_036726305.1. Taxonomy (GTDB): domain Bacteria; phylum Acidobacteriota; class Blastocatellia; order Pyrinomonadales; family Pyrinomonadaceae; genus JAOAPY01. The sequence goes on from DAIMCP010000002.1 coordinate 81,426, forward strand.
AAACCCGAAGCGACTTCGATCAAGGCAGCCAAACGTCCGTTGATTCTGATTTCGCCTTGGCTAGGGGTAGTGATGTTGTAAAGCAGTTTCAGGATCGTGCTCTTGCCGGCGCCGTTCTGGCCGATGATGCCCAGCGCTTCACCGCGCTCGACTTCAAAGCTGACGTCGCGCAGCGCCCAGAAGTCCTGCCAGCCGCTGAACAGACGCTTCACTTTGCGTAGCGCGGCCGGGCCGCCGTTAGTCTCGGCAGCCTCGCGATAGATGCGGTATTTTTTGGAAACGTGATCGAAAGCCAGATCGATCATAAAGTTCTCGAACCCAACAGACGCCGTGTACCGACTTCAGTCGGGCTTTCTTATCAACCCAAGCGCCTCGATCATAAAGTGTCGAGCCTAACAGTCGTTCATATCACGTCCGCCATGGTGGCTTCGACGCGTTTGAAATAGGAATAAGCGGCGACCAGCAGAATCAAGGAAACCACCGCCGACATCGTCAGCGAGCGCAGATCCGGCGCCGCGCCGCGTAGGATTACCTGGCGAAAGTTTTCAATCACTCCGACCATGGGATTGAGCATGTATATCGATCGCAGTCGCGCGGGAACCGCGGCCAGGGGATAGATAACCGGAGTGGCGAACATCCATAACTGGAGCAGCAGGGGCACGGCCACGCCAACATCGCGAATCCGCACCTGGGTCGCGGACAGCAAAAAAGACATCGCCAGCGCAAAGCAGGTCAGGATCAGCATGATGGGCACAACGTAAAACGCATTCACGGTTGGCCGCACGTGATAATAGACCATCAAACCCACCAGTAAGGTAGCAGCCACAATGAAATCGAACAGGGCGGACACGACATAAGTGATAGGCAAAATCTCGCGTGGAAAATAAACCTTGGTCACGAACTGTGAATGGCTCACCAGGCTATTGGTGGCATTGGCGACCGCGGAGGAAAAATAATTCCAGGGCAATAACGCCGTGTATGCGAAGATGGCATAGGGCGCTCCTTCGCTGGGCATGCGAGCAATGAGAGAGAAGATAAAGGTAAAAACCAACATCATCGAGAGCGGTTGCAGGATGGCCCAGAAGATGCCCAACACCGACTGTTTGTAACGCACTTTGATGCGATGAATGCTGAGCGTGAAGAGCAGGTCACGGTACTGAGCCAGCTTGACGAGATCGCCGCGCAGATTCCTGAGCGAGAAAGCAGGCGGACGAATTATGGAGATACGGCGGTTCGCCTGTCTGGCAAACTTCAGTTTGTCGTCGTTTATCGCTGCGGGAGTCGTTTCCAGAGTACCAGGCATATTGAATTTAGTTCGCAGTCGGCGACGGGCCGAAAACTCCTGAATAATTTCTCCCAACCCGCGCGAAATCCTGACACTAGCCCTTAACTAAAAATTTCTGAATCTCAGTCGCTAAGACCTGCACATGCGGCTCGCGCAACATCGAACCGCCGTGTTCGCCCGTGATATAGTGCACATCTACACCACCGTCGGCCAATTTTCCCCAACCCAACTCCTTGTCGCGGATTCTATTTAGTGGCTGCTTCCGCGCGCGGAAGACTGCGACGCGGCCCCCATAAGTTTTAGGCTTGAACCCGGGCCCGGGAAAATATGCGTGCATAGGGTTCGCCAGCTGACTGGTGGCGTTAATGGTTTGCCCGGTCCGGTTCTCGGGTGAATTTGAGCGCCTGCTTTTATTCCTGATCAATTCCAGGTGTCCTTTTAAGCCCAGCCGCAGTGATGCTCGCAAACGGCGCACGTAATCCTCGAGATAGAGAACCTGCTTCTTGTAGGTATTTTCCAGCACCCATGTGTCCAGGACGCCAACGAGGGCTATTTGTTGTCCCTGATCGCGCAGCCTCCGGGCCATTTCAAAAGCGATATGCGCTCCCCGGCACATGCCTACGAACTGATAAGGGCCACGCGGCGCCACTGCGCGGATTGCTTCCAGATATTCGGAAGCTAACTCATCGACCGCCCGCTGACTGTGCTCACCCTGCAGGTCCTCGGGATACTGTGCCTGCAAACCATAAACCGGCTGGTCTGCTCCCAGATGGCGGGCCAGGGCTACGTAACCCAACGCGTTCACATTCGGCATGGAAACGCAAAATAGCGGAGGCCGGCCGTCGCCTTTCTGGATTTCGACCAGCGTGGGCCATGCACCTGGCTCACCTGTTGTGGTTAACAATTTGCCCAGACTTGCAATAGTCGCGTTCTGAAAGAGGCTGACGAGGGGAATCTTCTGACCAAATACTTTTTCAATCTCGACCAGCAGTCGCACCGCCAGCAGTGAGTGTCCGCCAATTTCGAAGAAGTTGTCGTTGACACCCACCTGTTCCCGATCAAGAACCTCTTGCCAGATGACCGCCAGTTGTTGCTCGACCTGGTTGGCTGGTCTCGACCGCGGCGGCGCGTCAGCTTGAATTCGCTGCGGGGAGGGCAGGGCCTGCCGATCGATCTTACCGTTGGGCGTCAACGGGAAGGCGTCGAGCACCACAAAATAGGCCGGTACCATGTAGTCGGGCAGCTTTGTCTTCAAGCGGGCACGAAGCTGGGCAACCAGCTCGCCGTCACTTTGGCTGGCTACGTAAGCCACCAAATCTCGATTACCCTGCGGCGACTCGCGCACGATGACGACCGTATCCATGATGCCTGGGTGCTCTCGTAAGGCCGCTTCTATCTCGCCCAGTTCGATGCGGTAGCCGCGCAATTTTACCTGGTGGTCAATGCGTCCAAGGAAGTGGATCGAACCATCGGTCCCATAACGGGCCAGGTCCCCCGTGCGGTAAAGACGCTTGCCGGGTTCGCGGCTAAACGGATGGGGCACAAATTTTTCAGAGGTAAGCTCGCTGTCCTCCAGATAGCCGCGCGCCAGGCCCGAGCCGCCGAGGTAAATCTCCCCAGGCACGCCAACCGGCTGAGGCTGTCCGTGGGAGTTCAACAAATAGACCTCGGTATTGGCTATCGGTCGCCCAAGACTCGGCAATTCCCCTGTTCCCTCCGCTCGGCTCAACGCCCCGGAAGTCGCAACCACCGTGCTTTCGGTCGGCCCATAATTGTTGACGACCTTGAATTTCAGGCCGGCCGCCCCGTAGCTATGCAACCGGTCCCCGCCAGTGAGCAGCGCCCGCAAAGCCGTAGCTGGCGGCCAGTCGAGACTCAGAAGTGATTCTGCCACCGGTGTAGGCACAAAACTGATCGTGATTGCGCAAGCGACCAACCAGTCGCGGAGCTGCGCCGCCGCCATGCGGCTCTCCTCGTCCGCCAAGTGGACGCTCGCTCCCTTTGTCAGGTACGGCCACAATTCCCAGCCACAGGCGTCAAAGCCCATGCCCGCCAGTTGCGTCGCCCGGTCCTCCGCAGTTACCTGAAAGGCGTTATGATGCCACCTGATGAGATTGAATAGGGCCTCATGGGTGATCTGCACACCTTTTGGTCGCCCAGTTGTGCCCGATGTGTATATGACATAGGCAAGATTGTCAGACCCTGCCGAGCGGACTAAATTTTGCTCCTCAGCCGCTGCTATTTTCTCCCGGTCTCGATCCAGACAGATAATTGGCGCTTGCGCCCCGGGAAGGCGCTCAACCAGGCTGGCTTCGGTGAGCAACACCAAGGCGCCGGCATCTTCAACCATGAATGCCAGTCGTTGGTCGGGATACGCTGGATCCACGGGCACGTAGGCGCCTCCTGCTTTCAACACCGCCAACAGACCCACTACCAACTGTATCGAGCGCTCGAGCACAACTGCTACCCGAATGTCCGGCCCGACACCCAGGCCCCGCAGTTGGCGGGCCAGTTGGTTCGCTCTGCCGTTCAACTCCCTGTAAGTCACCTGCTGATCGCCCCAAATCAGCGCTAATGCAGCCGGAGTGCGCTCGACTTGCCTCTCGAATAACTCTGGCAAGGTCTCGCTCTTGCCAAAGTCGACACGGGTCTCGTTCCACTCGACAACCGTCTGCCTGACTTCTGTTTCGGTAAGTAAAGGCATCTCGGCAATGGTCTGATCGGGGTTGGCGACAATTGCTTCAAGCAAGACCTGGAAATGATCGAGCAAATGGCTGATCGTGCTTTTCGGAAAAAGATCCGTGTTGTATTCCAACCAGCAGCCTAAGCCATCCTCGGTCTCGGTCATGAACAAGGTGAGATCAAATTTTGCCGTGTCATATTCTCGTCTGAGGGCTGCGACCGTCAATTCCGGCAGACTAAATGCGGCACGCGGCTGATTTTGTAAAGCAAATGCCACCTGAAATATGGGTGTGTAATTTAGACTGCGCGGGGGCTGTACTCCCTCGACAATCTTCTCGAAGGGCACATCCTGGTGAGCGTACGCGGCCAGAGCGGTTTCCCTGACCCGACGCAGGAGTTCCCGAAAGGTCGGATTGCCGGCAAGACTGGTGCGCATGGGGAGCGTGTTGACAAAGAACCCGATCAGGCCTTCCAGCTCAACACGGTTGCGGCCGGCTATGGGCGACCCAACCACCAAATCGTCCTGGCCGCTATAACGATAGAGTAAGGTTTTGAATGCCGCCAGCAACGTCATGAACATGGTCGCGCCTTCGCGGCGGCTCAACTCGTTCAGGGCGCTCTTCAGCTGTGCCGGCAAAATAGTCGTTAAGTGCGACCCATTAATGGTCAGTGTGGCCGGTCGCGGGCGAGCTATGGGCAAATCCAGCACCGCTGGGGCCCCGTCCAGGTGCTGTTTCCAATAACCTAATTGCTCTTCGAGCACTTCACCCTGCAGCCATTCTCGCTGCCAGCGGGCAAAGTCCGCATACTGGATCTGTAGTTCGGGCAGTTCGACTGGCTGTCCGGTGTTCAGGGCTTGATAGATAGCAGCCATCTCCCGCACGAATATCCCCATGGACCAGCCATCACTGATGATGTGATGCATGGTTAGCAGCAGTACCTGCTCCTCGGGAGCCAATTTGAGAAGGCAAACGCGCATTAACGGCGCCTGGGTCAAGTCGAACGGCATTGCGGCATCGGCGATTGCTCGGCGCGACACTTCTGCTTCGCGTTCGCCAGCGGTCAGGTGTTGCAGATCAACTTCCGGAAGGTCAATTTCCAGTCGCGGCGCAATTAGCTGCACCGGCTGACTCCCAGCCAGCTCAAACCTGCCGCGCAGAACATCGTGTCGAGCGAGAATCAGATTCAGTGTCTGGCGCAATACCGGCCCGTTTAGCGCACCCTGCATCCTGAGCGGTCGGGCAATGTTATAGGCGGGGCTGTCCGGTTCGAATCGATTAAGAAACCAAAGACGTTGCTGCGAAAACGAGGTGGGCACCGTCTTCGAACGCGCCGCCTTTTCGCGTAACAGATCAGCGAGCAACGCACGCTTCTCTTTAGGGGGAAGGTCAATCCCATTTTGCAAGGTAGAATTCACTTCTTTCCGAGTGTTTTAACGCTGCTATTGATTCGAACACCTGGGTCCACCGGCAAGCTAACAGCGCGCGTTACGTCATTTGTTTTCGTCCGTGCTCATCCGAACCCGCCGCTACCGCGGTTTGCAGACACTTCTTCAGCTCTTCAGCCAGGCCGCCCACACTGGGCGCACGCAAGACAGTTTCATGATTTCCCGGAATTATGTGAACATCCACGCCGGCGGTAGTTAGCTTGCCCCAACCCAATTGTGGGTCACGAATCCGATTTAGTGGTTGGCGCCTAACTCGAAAAACGTTGATACGGTTGTTATAAGTCCTGGGCACAAAGCCAGGTCCGGGAAAGTAAGCTCGCATGGGATTCCTGCGGTTTGATGCTGCGCTATCGGCTACCCCTCCAGCCGGTCTCTTGTCGCTGTCTTTGCGAGTCGTTACTTTTGCTTTCAGAAAACTCAGTTTTTCCTTTAAATCTGAGCGCTGGAACGAACGCAACCGGCGTACATAATACTCAACGTACAGGAACTTGTTGTAAGTATTCTCCAAAACCCACGTGTCGAGTATGCCGAGCAGTGCGATCTGCTCGCCCTCCTGTTCCAGCCGCCGCGCCATCTCGTAAGCGATGTGCGCGCCGCGGCACTGTCCCACAAATTGATACGGACCCCTGGGCCGGACTGCACGTAACGCCGCGAGGTACTCTGTGGCCAAATCGTCCACCGCTGCCCGGCTATGTTCGCCCTGCAGATCTTCCGGATACTGTGCCTGGAGTCCATAGACAGGCTGATCGGGACCCAGATAACGCGCGAGGGCGCGATAACCAAGTGCGTTGACGTTTGGAGCTGAAATGCAAAAGAGAGGCGGCTTTGCGGCGCCGGGCTGGATCTCGATCAGCGCTGGCCACGAGAAAGAGCGTACGTCCCTCCGCAGCAGGTCCGCCAGGTACTCAATCGTGGCCGCCTGGAAGAAGCTGCTGAGTGGCAGTCGCTGTCCAAACTCTTTCTCGAGTTCCGCAACTACTCGGACGGCGAGCAGCGAATGCCCTCCCAAGTCAAAGAAGTTGTCTCTGATGCCGACTGATTGCACCCCCAAAAGCTTTTCCCATACATACGCGACCCGAACCTCGATCAGGTCACGCGGCGCGCCATTGCTCCCTGCCAAATCTGATCTAGTTTCATCCGGTTCCGGCAACGCTTTTCGATCGATCTTGCCGCTCGGCGTCCGCGGCAAGCAATCCAGCAGCACGAAGGCTCCAGGGATCATGTATTCCGGTAGCTTGAGCTTCAACCAACTTCTAAGCTCGCTACTCAGTTTGTGCGGTTCGATGTTCGAGTGCTCATCTTTGAGCACGATGTAGCTCACCAGCACTCGATTGCTTTCGGTAATTTGCCTTAGAGCACAGACTGCTTCCTTGACCAGCCGGTGAGTCTTCAGCACTGCCTCAATCTCGCCCAGCTCAATACGAAATCCCCGCAGCTTCACCTGGTGATCCGCTCGCCCCAGAAACTCTATTGTTCCGTCTTCCCGATGGCGCGCCAGGTCACCCGTCCTGAACATTCTTGCGCCCGGCTCACTGGCGAACGGACAGGGAAGAAACGTCTCGCCCGTGAGCTCGACATGGCCCAGATAGCAACGGGCCAGTCCCGCCCCCGCGATGTAAAGCTTGCCCGGAACACCTACCGGCACGGGGTTGAGCCGATCGTCGAGAATGTGGGCGCCAGTGTTATCGATGGGCCTACCAATGGGAATAGTGGTCAATTGGGTGGCTTGCCCTATTTCATAACACGTGACGTCGGCCGCAAGTTCAGAAGAGCCATAGAGATTGATCAAAACAGCTCCCGGCAGCTCCAGCCTGAATGACTGGACCAGGTCGAGCGGCAGCGCCTCTCCGCTGCAGACCCAATAATGCAAGCGCGGCAGTTTCTGAGCCAGGTCCTTTTCCAGTTCGAGAATGGCGCGCAAGAGCGAAGGCACCAGCACAATCCGGGTAACGCCCCTGGCCGCCAGCATCACGATCAGCCGGTGAGGATCAGTTACCACCTCATCGGGAATGATGACGATGGGAATGCCACGCAGCAGCGGACCAAAAGTCTCCCAGATAGAATCGCCGAAAGCGAGCGACGTTTTCTGACAGCAGACCTCATCCATCGCAAAGGGATACCTGCGCCACATCCAGGCAAAACGGTTGAGCGAGGCATAGTGGGGACTGATCGATGCTTTCGGTTTCCCGGTAGATCCTGAGGTGAACATGGCATATGCGGCATTGTCAGCCGTAGCCCGAGCTGGAGGCGCGTTCTCGCTTTCGCGCGCGACCTCGCACCAGCTTGAGTCAAGACAAACCGTTTCCGCCGCGGAAGGCGGCAGGCTTTCGCAAACTCGCTTCATTGTCAGTACGACGCTGACCTTCGAATCGGCAAACATGAAAGCCACTCGCTCTGCGGGGTAAGAAGGATCGATAGGCAGGAACGCGCCGCCGGCTTTCAAGACTGCGAGCATGGCCACAACCATTTCGATGGATCGTTCCAGGCAAATGGCAACCAGCATCTCGGGTCCAATGCCGCGCTTTATTAGATAATGGGCGAGCTGATTCGCGCGCCGATCCAGCTCACCCAGTGAAATCTCTTGCTCGTCGCAAACGACTGCGAGTGCCGCTGGGTTTGCCCTTGCTTGTTCTTCGAATAGCTCGTTAATGCAACGACGCGGGTAATCAGCGCGAGTGTCGTTCCAAACAAGCAGCTGTTGCACTTCGGGCTCGCTCAGCAACGGCAGGCGAACCAGCCTCTCATCGGGGTTCGCCATGATTCCGCGCAGCAGCGTTTGGAAGTGTCCTGCAATCCGCGCAATAGTTGTGGCGTTGAATAAGTCGGTATTGTATTCGAACGTCAGCCTTAAGCCTTCGCCGGTTTCCCCAACGTAAAGGGAGAAATCGAATTTCGCCGTCTTGCCAAATTGCGGGAACTCCCGCAGCTCGAGATTGGTAAGGGAAAGGTTCGGTTTAGGCGCGTTCTGCACCGCAAACAACACTTGGAACAGAGGCGTATGCTGCAAGCTCCGCTCAGGCCTTAGTTCCTCAACCAACTTTTCAAATGGCATGTCCTGATGGGCATAAGCCTGCAGGGCGACCTCGCGCACACGCTGAAGCAACTGTCGGAAAGTGGGATTGCCTGAGCAATCGGTTCTCAACACCAGGGTATTCACAAAGAAGCCGATCAGGCCTTCGGTCTCTTTACGCGTGCGATTTGCAATGGGAGTGCCCACAACAATGTCTTCCTCGCTAGTATAGCGATACAACATCGTCTGGAAGGCCGCCAGCAAAGTCATGAACAGCGTCACTCCTTCGCGGCGGCTAAACTCAGTAAGCGAATCGCTGAGCTGTTCCGACAAAATCGTAGAATGGTATGTCCCGTTGAATGTCTGCGTTGCCGACCGTTGCCTATCGGTGGGAAATTCGAGAACCGAAGGAGCGCCCGCAAGTTGTTTCCTCCAGTACGCGAGCTGCATTTCGAGCGGATCGCCGCGCAACCACTCGCGCTGCCAAACGGCGAAATCAGAATACTGGATCGTCAGCTCTCCCAAAGGCGAGGGGCGGTCGTTAACAAAGGCTTCGTACAAGTCTCCCAACTCTTGAAACAATACACCCATGGACCAACCATCGCTGACGATGTGGTGCATCGTGAGCAAAAATACGTGCTCATGATCGTCAAGCCGGAACAAGCTGGCCCGCAACAAAGGATCATGGGCCAGATCAAAAGGGAGGCGCGAAGAATCTCCGACCAGCCGGTTAACGACAGTCTCGCGCTCGGACAAACTTATTGGTCTGAGGTCAACCAGAGATAGATCCACTTCGCGTGGCGGATGAATCACTTGCAGCGGCTCTCCATTGACCATTTCAAAGTTCGTGCGCAACGACTCGTGCCGAGCAACCAGGGAATTGAGAGTTTTTCGGAGGGCGGACTGGTCTAACCGGCCAATCATCCGCACCGCACTCGAGATATTGAACATCGCTGCCTCAGACTCGAGTTGATTCATGAACCAAAGGCGCTGTTGTGCAAACGAAGTAGGTGCGGTCCTCGCGCGCGCCGCTTTCTGGCGCAGCAGCTCCCCGAGCAGCGCACGCTTCTCGGCGGCTGAGGGCGCGAGGTCATTTTGTAGAGTGCCACTCATCTGATGTCGAGCAAGCTCAAATAGTCCAAATAACAACCGCTTTGCGGTTGAGAATCATTTCTCGGCTGGGGGCCCTGAGCGGCGTAAAAAACGGCAATCACTTTCTTTCAGCCATGGTCTGGAGTAGGGCTTCAACCTGCTCATCGGTTAGCAGGTCAATATTCGCCAACAGATCTGCCGCATTGCGATCAGGGTCTCTGGTGATGGGAGCAAACATACCCGGGCCGCTTTTTTTCCTGAATTCAACTATAGCAATTGCCAGCGTTGCGACCGTAGGGAACTCAAACAGATGTCTGAGCGGCAATTCTATCTCAAAGACGCCGCGGACCCGGGAAATCAGCTGCGTGGCCAGCAGCGAGTGTCCACCGAGGTCGAAAAAATTATCGTCCATCCCGATAGGCTCGCGCTTGAGAACAGCAGACCAAATCTCAGCCAACTGCTTCTCGACCTCGGTGCGCGGTGGCACATAAGATCGTCGCTGCCCGCTGGCGCTGAGATCCGGAGCCGGCAACGCGCGACGGTTGATCTTTCCCGATGGAGTCAGCGGAAGCATTTCGAGAAAAACAAAGTCCGACGGGACCATGTAGTCGGGCAACTTCGCTTTGAGAAAAGCGCGTAGTGCGGCAGCCAACTCAGCAGAGTCGGGCGTTGCGGGAACTACATAGCCGACCAGTCTGCGCTCGCCGGCCTCGCCCAACACGACTACTACCGCTTCACGCACCGACGGATGAGCGGCAAGGCTGGATTCAATTTCGCCCAGCTCAATGCGAAAGCCGCGAATCTTGATCTGGTTGTCGAGGCGCCCAAGAAACTCGAGGTTCCCCCCACTGGTGAAACGCGCCGCATCCCCGGTGCGATAGATTCGGCTCCCAGCATTGACGCCCAGAGGATTCGCGACGAATTTTTCTGCCGTGAGGTCCGGCCGGTTTAAATAGCCGCGCGCCAGATTCGCTCCGCCAATACATAGCTCCCCGGCTACCCCAATCGGTGCCGGTTGACCAGTCTGATCCAAAACATAAATCTGGGTGTTCGAGATTGGCCGGCCGATCGGCGGGAGCCTGGGCCAATCCTCGGACCGTCCCTGCAGGGTGTAAGCTGAGACCACGTGGCTTTCTGACGGGCCATAATGATTGTGCAGCGTGCAATCTTTCAGCCTCTTGAAGAAGTCAGCAATTTGCGGCGTGATCTCCAATTGCTCGCCGGCAGTGATGATCTCGCGCAGCTGGTCCAGCTCGGTGCCACTCGCGGGGAAGGCTTCGGCAAGGTGCTGAAGATAGACGAATGGCAGGAAAATTCGCTCGACTTTTTGCCTCTCTAAGAAACGGAGTAGGGCCGGAGCATCTCGTCTCAACTCGTCCGACACCAGCAGTAGGGTCCCGCCTGAGCACCAGGTAGAGAAGAACTCCTGGAACGACACATCGAAACTCAGGCTGGCAAACTGTAACGTCCGCGCGGGCGCCGGAGCCTGCTCGAGTTGCCAACAAATCAAATTAGCCAGAGCACGGTGCGTGAGCGCGACGCCTTTGGGCCATCCCGTCGAGCCGGACGTGTAGATCACGTAAGCGAGATTCTCGCGGTCGAATTGCGTCTGTAAATCCTCGGCGCTCTCGCTTGCCACCCGGTCCCAATCTTCATCAAGGCGCAAGAGGCAATCACTCGCCGGCGACAGCGTACTGGCCAGTAGCTTGCTGGTCAGCACGACTTTGCATTGCGCGTCGGCAAGCATGAAGGCCAGGCGCTCACTCGGGTACGAGGGATCGAGGGGCACGTAAGCAGCGCCCGCTTTCAGCACTCCCAGCACCGCCACTGCCATCTCGAGACTGCGATCGATGCAGATGCCGACTCTATTGTCGGCCTCTACGCCGAGACCCCGGAGGTAATGCGCCAAACGGTTTGCCCGGCCGTTCAATTCACGATAGCTAAGCGTTTGGCCCTCGAATTCAACCGCGATGGCGGCGGGAGAGCGGGCAACCTGCCTCGCAAACATCGTCAGTACGGAATCGACACCGTAAGAGACCGTTGTATCGTTCCACCACTCAACGATCTCTTGGCGTTCGGAATCGGTCATTAGAGGTAGATTGGAAATCTCTGCGGCGGGATAATCCGGCAAATTCCGAAGCAGTGTTTGCAGGTGGCCGAGCATTCGCTGGATGTCGTCCGCAGCGAATCTCAAACGGTCGTAAACGATCTGCACCGTCATGCGCGCGCCGGGACTTACCAGCACGGTCAGGGGATAACCCGTATTTGACCCCAGACCGCGGTCAGCGCGAATTTCCACGCTGCGATTTTCTGATTCGTACCCACCTCCGGCAGGAAGATTTTCAAAGACAAAGATGCTCTCAAACAGCGGTATTCCGCGCGGTACTTCACTCCAGCCCTGGATCTCGACGAGCGAACTGTATTCGTACTGCTGCATCCTGGCCTGCTGCTCCTGCAATTCTTTCAGCCAGGAAATTATGGAGTTGCGCGCCGGAGCATGCACTCGTAACGGCAGCGTGTTGATGAACAAGCCAACCATCGATTCGACACCGGGCAAGGTTGCCGGGCGGCCTGAGACCGTCACGCCAAATAGCACGTCGTCTTCCCCACTGTAAGCTTTCAACAAGAGCGCCCATGCTCCCTGAGTCACGGTATTCAGAGTGAGCCGGTGCTGGCGCGCAAAAGACCTTAGCTTTTCGGTGTCCGCTTCCGAGAGCTGAGAGCGCAGATCGGCATAATCACCCAGCCAGCTTGCGGCAGGATCCAGGGGCCGATCTACCGCCAGGGCGGTGGGCTCAGTAAATCCAGACAGGGTTGTGCGCCAATAACTTTCAGCTGCCCCGCGGTCCTGATTGGCGATCCAGTCAAGGTAAACACTAAAAGGCATGGGGGCTGGGAGACTGGCCTGTTTGCCCTGGGCCAGCTCCTCATAGATTGCGAACAGGTCTTTCAGCAACAGCGCGCGCGACCAACGATCAAGCACCAGGTGATGGCGGCTGAAAACAAACCTGAATAGATCCGGAGCGAGCCGAAACAAAGCGAGGCGGATCAAAGGCGCAGCACCAAGATCAAACCCGCGGCTCCGGTCCGCCGGCAAATAGTTGCTCAAGTGCTGTTCCTGCTCTGGCAAGGTGAGTTTGGACCAGTCCTCCAGTGTGAACGGCACCTGCACCCGGCGCAGCACCACCTGCTGAGGTTGTTCCAGTTCCTCCCACAGAAACAAGGTGCGCAGAATCGAGTGGCGATCGACGACCTGTTGCCAGGCACGCTGAAAGGCATTGACATCGAGCTCGCCCGTGATCGTGAACAGAGATTGTTCGACGTACACGCCCGACCCGGGTGTGTAAAGAGAGTGAAACAGCATACCCTGCTGCATCGGCGCCAGCTGGTAGATATCTTCCAGATTCTCGCGCCAGTCGTGTTCTGATTGATTAGAGCTCGTCATTGTCGGCTAATTCAAACCTGCTTTCTTTGCTCCGCCGCTGCCAGACAGTGTCTGAGTTCTTCTGCCAGGACGGCGACGTGCGGCTCTTCCCTGATCGAAGTGTGAGTGCCTGGAACGACATGGACTTCAAGACCCCCGCGGGCCAGCTTTTCCCAACCCAATCGATTGTCCTCTTCATCAGCTTCAGCGTCCAGAGCCCAAAACATGGTGATTTTCCCCGGGTAAATCTTGTCGCGCGGGACATAGTCTTTTTCCGCATCCAGGATCGCCAGGACGGTTCGCACAAGGGCCTCATCGCCGTGGCGGCGTTCCGCCACCAATCGCGCCAGCGCCGGATCCGGACCGGCGTTGATTTCGACCGACACGGTTGGCTTTCCCATCTTTCTCCTGAGCGTTTGCCAGATTGCCCGCGAATAAAAAGCCGCTCCATGTTCCCGCAAATGTGTCAGGTGCAACCGGACTTTCCTACTGCGCGGATAGACGGGACAGTTGGTATTGAGCATTGCCAGCAGTCCCACCTGATGACCCTGGGACCACAGTTGCAGGGCCATCTCGAAAATCACCAGTCCCCCGAAAGAGGCCCCCAGCAGGTGATAGGGTCCTGCGGGCTGAAAGGCCTGTATTTCCCGAATGTAATGCGCCGCCATCTCCTCGACCCGCAGGAAAGGCCTCTGCTGACCGTCCAGACCGCGTGCTTGAAGCGCATAAACCGGCTGGTCGTTACCCAGATGTCGCGAAAGTGGTCGATAGATGAGGACGTTGGCGCCCGCAGCGTGGATACAGTAGAGCGGGGGATTTGAACCCTGCGGCTGGATGGCAACCAGCGACGACCAGTCGCTGGTGTTGGCCGCAGCTTCGCGCAATACATTCGCGAGTTGTTCGATTGTCGGCGCCTGAAACAAAACCGACAGGGGAAGTCTTTTACCGAAACGATTTTCAATTTGCGAAAACAGGCGGACGGCGAGCAATGAATGTCCCCCCAGTTGAAAGAAACTGTCGTGGACACCAATCGTTTTTATGTCGAGAATCTTTTCCCAGATATTAGCCAGTTGCTGTTCGAGATTGTCGCGCGGGGCCAGATAGGAAGACTCCAGTCCGAGTCTTCCTTCCGCAGGTTTTGGCAATGCCCGTCGATCGACTTTGCGGTTCGGAGTCAATGGCAGTGAATCGAGCCTCACGAATGCCGCCGGCATCATGTATTCCGGCAGCTTCGCCGCCAGCAGTTGTCTCAGGTTGAAGGGCCATTCCTGACCCGGCGGGCTGGGTAAAAGCGCATCATGAGGCACAACATAAGCCACCAGCCGCTTGTCGCCCGGGCGATCTTCGCGGATGGTCACCACCGCCTGATCGACTTCCGGGTGTTGACTGAGTACCGCCTCGATCTCGCCCAACTCGATGCGAAAGCCTCTGAGCTTTATCTGATTATCAAGCCGTCCGAGGAACTCGACTCGGCCATCGCGCAGGTGACGGCCCAGGTCCCCCGTGCGGTAAAGACGCTCTCCCAAGTCACGCGCAAAGGGACTCGGCACGAACCGTTCAGCGGTGAGTTCAGGACGGTTCAGGTATCCGCGCGCCAAGCCCGCTCCCCCGATGCAGATTTCTCCCGGTACACCGGGGGGCACGGGATGCAGGTTGTCATCGAGAATGTAAATCGTGATATCTGATAACGGCCGGCCAATCGCCGTCAGGCAGGCTGCGGACGGCGACTTGATTTCGGCATCACGGCCGGCTGACTGAGCAGCAGCGGTCGGCTCGACTCCTATCTTTGTGCAAGTGGCCCACACAGTGCTTTCGGTGGGTCCATAAAAGTTCCAGACTGGAATACTTAGCCGCGCCAGAGTTTCAGCCAGCTCGCAATCGAGGGCGTCACCACCACAGATAATTGTGCGCAGGTGCAGGGACGCCGGATCAGGTTCTGCGTCGAGCAGCTGACGCAGGGCTGAAGGAGTCTGATTAAGAATCGTCACGCCTTCATTCAACAACAGCTCGTGAAACGCACTGGGTGACTGCGTCACTTCCAGGGGCACGACGACGAGGCGCCCACCGTATAACAACGCCCCCCAAATTTCCCAGACTGAAAAATCAAAAGCGCTGGAATGGACTGTGCTCCAAATGTCACCCTCGCGAAAGCCGAGTTGTTCACGAGTCGCCGCGAACAAGTGAGCGACGGATTGGTGCGTCACCGAGACGCCTTTGGGGCGTCCCGTGGATCCAGAAGTATAGATGACATAAGCCAGGTTATCCGGCGTTGCCAGAACGGCAGGACTCTGCTCGCTCGAGG
Source organism: Pyrinomonadaceae bacterium (assembly GCA_036726305.1). GTDB lineage: Bacteria > Acidobacteriota > Blastocatellia > Pyrinomonadales > Pyrinomonadaceae > JAOAPY01. The sequence goes on from DAIMCP010000002.1 coordinate 96,668, forward strand.
CGGCGACTCGCTGCCAGTCCTCGTCGATCAGCACCACAGCTGCTGGCTGTGCCGGCAAGTTCCCGGCCAGGCTCCGCTGCGTGATAAGTACTGCCACTGCGGAGTCCGACAGCATGAAGGTCACTCGGTCCTGTGGGTAAGCTGGATCAATCGGGACATAGGCGCCCCCGGCCTTGAGAACAGCAAGCAGGGACACGATGTTATTGATCGAACGTTCGAGGTAAACCCCAACTAATTTCTCTGGTCCGATACCCAGGCTCTGCAAGTAATGGGCTAGCTGATTGGCGCGCCGGTTAAGTTCGGAATAGGTAAGGCGCTCTGTGCCCGCCACCAGAGCAATCTCATGCGGCATCTTTGCGGCTGCCGCGGCAAACATCTCATGCAGGCAGGCGCCATTTCGTGGGCAGGTTCCGGTTTGGTTCCAGGCAATCAAGGTCGTCTGCAGTTCCGGTGAGGTCAGTATTGGCAAGTCACCGATTCGCTGGTCGGGATCGCTGACGATGGCGCGCAACAGGACCTCGAAGTGTGCCGACATACGGGTCACGGTGGCCGGTTCAAAAAGGTCCAGGTTATATTCAAAACGCAGCTGAATTTCATTGGCCTCTGGCAAGGGCGTCATGATGCCGGGAGTAGACCTACACAAAACCTCAAGCGTTAAGTCAATCCGAGAAATCTCCGGATCGAGAGCCAACTCTTCCAGCACCAGGCCGGCCGCGGGCAGCGCAAAATCTTTCGCCTCTCGCAGGTTCAGCGCCACCTGAAAAATCGGTGCGAAGCTCAGGCTGCGTTCCAGTTCCAGATCGCGTACCAGCTTTGCGAACGGCATCCTCTGGTGCTGAGCAGCATCCTGGACGCGCTGCTGCACCTGCTTTAACCACTCCCGGAAGGTGGGATTTCCGGAAAGGTCCGTTCGCAGGCCGACAGCATTGGCAAATGGCCCGATGAGATACTCGAGTTCGGTAAATTCGCGATTGGGAAACTCAGACCCAATGACCAGATCATCCTGTCTGCTGTAGCGCGCCAGCAGGATCAGGAAGGCCGCCATCAAGACTTCAAAAAGCGTCGCTCGCTCGGTAAAGGTCAGTGCGAGGAGCGCCGCGCCGAGTTCTTCATCCAGCACGGTCGTAAAAGACTTCCCACGCCAGCTCTGGATGGCCGGACGAGGACCGCCAGCAGCAAGTTCCAGGACAGCGGGAGCGCCCTGCAGCACCTGTCGCCAATAATCACTGTCACTTCGCAGAGTATCCTCGGTGAGTGTGTTTCGCTCCCATGAAGCGTAGTCCGCAAAGTGTATCGGCAAGGGCCGAAGTGCTATTGCTGCGCCGCTGGCCAGCGCGCTGTAGCTTTGCCATAACTCGTCGAAGAATAAATTGAGCGACTGGTCATCGCTTATGATGCGGTGGACGGTGACCAGTAGAATATGTTCATCCCGGGCAAATGATAAGAGCGTGACTCTCAGGAGGGGACCAATTGTCAGATCAAATCCCTGTTGTGCTTCGCCGCGAGCATACTGCTGAGCCTGGCCCAGGCGCTGGTTAGGGGTCACTCCGGACATGTCGATAACGAGCAGTTCCGCTTTACCTTCATTGGATATCAGTTGAGCGGGCTTTCCATCAACACCCGCGTAGAGCTGCGTGGCTGCAAAGGTGGCGCGCAATGAATCCTGGCGCTCAACAACCGACGCCAGTGATTGACGTAACAGGTTGTAATCGAGCTGGCCAGCTACCTTCCAGCTTCTGGAGAGGTGCGCCGAAGCCGCGCCGGGATCAATTTGGTCGAGATACCAGAAGCGTTCCTGAGCAAAGGAAAGCGGGGCGGGGCCAACTTCGGTCCGGCGCAGAATGTGATAAGGCTGCGATCCAGGTGGTTGCGACGGGTCGGCCGGGACCTCCCGTGAAGATCCCGACGGAACCTGGCCGGTAATCTGGTCTGATCTCAGCAAGCTCGACATCGTACTTCCAACGTTTTCTATCAGGCATTCCGAGTGCCGATTCAATTGGGCTCTTCCGAACAGCTTTGAGCCCGCTAAGTGGGTACCCTAAACCGCATCTATGAATCGAGAAAACTATCTCCCCAGCTTTTTCAGCACCTTGTTCAGTTCTGTCTGATTTAGTCGGGCCCTCGGAAAATCCGTTGGCGATATGCTGGTCGCATCCGCCGCCCGCGCGTTGGAAATCAATGTGCGCAGGTGCATGAGGTAAGTCTCAGCCAGTTGCTCGATAGTATCGCGGCGATGAATGTTTTCACTATAGGTCCATTCCAGGCGCAGCTCGCCGTCGGTCACAGCCCCGATGATATTTAACAGGTAGCCGCGCTGTGCGGCTGGAGTTTGCGCTGGGCCGGTGGCCTCTGCGCAGGGCTTAAAAAGCGATGCCTGGGACAAAACGCGATCAGTCTGGCCCAGGTAATTAAACCTGACTTCGGCTGGCGATTGGCGGCCGAGGGCTTCGACAATTTCCTTTTTACCGCTGAGAAAACGCAGCAGGCCATAACCGATACCGCGCTGCGGAATCGCGCGCAACTGTTCCTTAACCAAGCGTAAACTCTCGCCCAGGCCCTGGGATTTCTTCAAATCCAGTAACACCGGGAAGATGGTTGTAAACCAGCCAACAGTGCGAGACAAATCAGCGCCTGGAAAAATCTCCTCTCGCCCGTGACCCTCGAGATCGAGTAGGATGGCAGAAGAATTGGTCCACTGACTCAGCGTCTGTGCCAGGGCTGTCAGCAGGGTCTCATTGATTTGGGTGCGATAAGCCGCCGGCACTTCCATCAACAGAGCCATCGTTTCGCGCGGATCGAGTGAACGCGTCACGGTCCTGGCCGACGCAGAATTATTTGGTCCCGTTCTAAAATCTACTGGCAAACGAGCGACGGCAGCATCACTCAACGAAACCCAGTAAGGCGCTTCCGCCAGCAAAGCCTCGGTCCTGGCGTGTGCGGCCAGTTGTTCCGCCCAACTCTTGAACGAAGTCGTCTTGGCCGGCGGTTGGGGCCGCTTACCTGACTCGATCTGTTCGTAAATGGTCTGCAAGTCCTCGAGCAGAACACTCCACGAGACCCCGTCGACCAACAGGTGATGAATTACCAGCAACAGCCTGACCGGTACTTCGTTCTGATCCGTGAACAATGCCGCGCGCAGCAAAGGGCCTTTCTCCAGATTCAGACTCGCTTGCAACGCCGTCGCGCGTTCCTCCGTTACCGGGCCGCGAAATACTTCGAGGCTGATGCCGTTGTGACTCTCGAGCGGCACAATCGCCTGCTGCCAGCCGAGCTCCGTTCGTTTAAACCGCAAGCGAAGAGCATCGTGATGCGCCTGCAACCCTGCCAGCGCGCGCTGCAGAACTTCTGGATCCAGCGATGTATCGACTTCTAGCAACATAGCCTGGTTATAGTGGTGCGGGTCAGCCGGCTCCAGCGCAAAAAATCGTGCCTGTACCGGCGTTAAGGGAACTTCTCCTGTAACTGTTCCCTGCTCCGCAACACTCGTTATCGCCGTGCCCGCGACGCCAGCCAGCCCAGCAATTGTCTGATGTTCGAACAGTTGACGCGGCGAAAGCTTGAGCCCCGCTTGATTAGCTTTCGCGATAATTTGAATACTGAGGATTGAGTCGCCACCAAGTTCAAAGAAATTATCGTGGATGCCCAGCCGCTCCACGCCCAGCACGCGGGACCAAATCGAAGCCAGGACCTCTTCGACTTCGTTGCGCGGGAGCACCGTCGCGGCTTCATCCGCCTGAAACCGGTCTGGAGGGGGTAAGGCACTGCGATCAACCTTACCGTTCCGGGTTAATGGCAAAGACTCCAGCCGCATAATGCTGCGGGGAATCATATATTCAGGCAAACGTCCTTGCAGGAATGTCTTTAACTCAGCTCCCTCGATCTGCGCGCCAGTCCGCGCCACAATGTAAGCAACCAAACGCTTCTCACCGGGATGGTCTTCTCGGGCGACGACGATTGCTTCGCCCACACTGGGATGTTCGCGCAGGGCCTGGGCGATTTCCACCGGCTCAATTCGATAGCCGTGTATCTTTACCTGGTCGTCGATCCGGCCAAGAAACTCGAGGCGTCCGTCTGCGAGTTGCCGCGCCAAATCACCAGTCTTATAGAGACGCGATCCTGGCTCTGCAATAAACGGATCGGGAATAAACTTTTCCGCAGTCGCCTCCGGGCGCCCGATATAGCCCCGCGCGACTCCGGCGCCTCCAATATGCAATTCACCGGGAACGCCCAGCGGCGCGGGCTGCTGGTGCTGATCCAGAATCAGCACGTGCGCATGCGCCAGCGGTCTTCCCAGCGGCACAACTTCGGTAAGCCCGCGCTCACGCAAATCAACGCGTTGGGTGGTGGCGCCCACCGTCGTTTCGGTCGGTCCATAATGATTTAGGATCGCGCACTCCGGAGCGAGCGTTGAAACCTGCTCCACCAGGTTCCAGGAACAGGCTTCACCACCCAACACCAGCCTCAGCCGCGGCAACAAATCCGCAGGCTGCGCCGCAGACAGGAGTGCGGACAGATGCGAGGGGACGATTTTGAGACAATCGATCGGATAGCGGCGGCAGTAGTTCGCCAGCGCGTCAGGATTCGTACTCCGCTCTTCAGAAATTAAATGCAGGGTCCCGCCTTTTAAAAGCGGCGGAAACAGCACCGTGTTCCCCAGGTCGGCGGCGATGGTGGAAACAGTGGCAAAGCTGCTGGCGTCCGCAAGCTCGAGTTTTTCCCAGAGCGCCGCCACATAATTCCTTAGCTGGCGGTGTTCTACCGCGACGCCTTTCGGTTTGCCGGTCGACCCGGAAGTAAAGATTATGTAAGCGAGATTTTGCTCCCCGGCAAGGCTAACGGGATTCTCTGTGAGCAGATCGTGGTGTTGCCCCTTTTCATTTCTCGTCGGCCCTGCAAATTGGCCCGGGATTTCAGGGAGAGTGGCCTCCACCAGGACGACATGATCGACCTCAAGCCCATTGGCAAGTTCGTTTCGCGTCACCAGCACGCGCGCGCCGGCCTCCGCCAACATCAGGCTGAGGCGCGACTTCGGCAACCCCGGATCGAGCGGCACATAAGCCCCACCCGCTTTTAGAATCCCCAGCAACCCGACTATCAGATCCAGCGAGCGATCAAAACACAGACCCACCGCAACATCAGGGCCTACACCAGCGAGTTGCAGGCGGTGAGCAAGTTCATTGGCTCGAGCATTCAAAGCTGCGAAGGTAAGTTGCTCGTCTTCAAAGATCACTGCCACGCGGTCTGGAGTTCTTGCTGCCTGCTCCGCGAACAGGTCATGAATACACTGGCCCCCGGGAACGTACCTATTCGTGTTATTGAAAGCGAACAGAATCAGCTGCCGTTCCTTCGGGCCAACAACGTCCAGCTCAGCAAGAGCAGTCCGGGGAGCAATGGCGGCGGCGTCAATAAGAGTCGCCAGGCGCTCCGCTATCAATTTCATGTCCGGTGAAGAGAAGCGACTCTCATCGTACTGCAGGCTCGCACTGAAACCTTCTGCCTTCCTCTCGCAGACGAGCTTTATTTTAAAAGCCTCTGTGTGTGGCTCATGACGCGCCAGGGAAAACTTCAGCTCGGCTGCCTGCACTGGCGCTGGCCACTCGCGGGCTTCAAAACAGAAGGCTCTGTCATTGTCCGTCCTGGACTGCTCCGGTCTGTAGTATTCCTGCAGACGTGAAGCTTCCTCCGCGCCCACCGTCAACCGGCCCAGTAGATCCGTCAGCGACAAACGCTCGTCAAAGTGCGAAGAAATCGGCAGGTAGCTCGAGAGCAAGCCGATGGCCTGTTCCAGCTCGGCAAACTTTCTCCCCTCGAACAAGACTTTAACAGTGATATCCTTCGAAGTGGTCGATCTCCATAGCAGTGTCTGCCAACACGCCAGCAGAAATGTTGCCGGGCTCGTCCCGCAACTCTCAACCACCGCCTCAATCTGTTTGCGCGTTGCGTTCTTGATCTCGACCGGCAGCGTCGCAAAACTCGATTCTGTCTGGTTGCCTCGGTTTTCAAAGATCAGACGTGGTCCCAGGCCCGGCAAGTTTCCTGGTGGCCAATACTCGAGCGCGGTTGCGGCTGCGCTTGATTCCAGCAACTCATTTTGCCATTCCGCAAAATCCGCATACTGCATCGCGTCGATAGCTTTGGGTGCTTCGCCCCGTCGCAACTCTTCATAAGCGGCGGCGAGCTGTAACAGTAAACGTGTGACAGACGGACCATCGATACAAAGTGCTGATGCAGTAATTAAGAGCAGATGCCGCGTGTCCGACAATTTCAGCAGCCTTGTGCCCAATAGTAGCGGCTGCGGATAGCCGACTGACGCACCAGCTTCGCAGAACAGTTGCTCTATCTTTTCCCGCTGCTGAGTTGTGCCGAGCGTGGAGAGGTCGTCACTCTGCAGAGGCAATAATGGCTGGTCCGCTATTACCTGCAGCGGAATCGTCATGCCGGGAAGCAGTTGGAAGGAAGAGCGTAAAATCTCATGTTGGGAAATAAGGTGATCTAACGCTTGCCGCAGGATCGCTTGATCCAATTTTCCTTCAAGCTCAATCAGCGAGCGCAGACAGTAGGACCGCCTTGCGCCAGACTGCTCCGCCAGCCAGAGTCTGGTTTGCTGTGGTGAAAGCCGATATCCCTGGATTGTTTCGTGTGCCACTTTCTAGTGTTCCTTGCCCGCGCGTTCCTTTTCCGTTTCTCTGCTACCGGCGCTGTTGGGGGCGCACTGAAGCGTTGTGCTTTGAATGTTCAGTGCGGACGGACGTGTCCGCCTGTTAACGAATCGCTATTAATTACGACCTGCCCCGGCACTCGGAATTCCTGCGCTCGCTCATTTGCCGTGATGAAGTTCTCCCATACCTACTACAATCCGGCGTGCCCCGCGATAGGGACGACGTCCATGGGCCACCAGCATATTGTCCACCAGCAGTACATCCCCCTGTTGCCAGGAGAAAGTAATCATTTCGCTGGCATAAGCCGCTCGCACCTGCTGCAGGTCGTCTTCATCAATTTCAGATCCGTCGCCATAGTACGCGGTGCGGGGCGGTTCATCGCCTGCCGCGAGTAATAATGCTTTACGCAGTTCCGGCTCCAGACTTGAAACATGAAAAAGATGTGCCTGGTTAAACCACACTTCTGCCGCGGTGTGCGGGTGAACAGCAACGGCCTGGCAAAGCTGCGAGGTGCGCAAACGCGACTCGCTTTTCCATTCAAATTCAATTCCCGATTGGCGGCAAAACGCTTCTACTTCCGCGCGGTCATCGGTTTGAAACACGTTCTGCCATGAGAGATCGAGTCCGTCGCCATAGTTACGCACGTAACGCACATTTTTTTGAATAAACCGCTCGCGGATTTCCGGATCAATGCGCGAAAACACTTTGCGGCTGTCAGCGATCGGCGTTTCACCGCCTTCCGGCGAAGGCTGGACGCAAAAGAAGCCCAGCACCATGGGCCATTGCCGCGTATAAGACATTTCGTTGTGTAGCGGAATCGTCTGCTCTGCGGGATACTCTGTAGACGTATAGATCTTGCCGCTGACCTTTGTTCGCGGCGTCGAACGATAGGAATAATCGAGCAAGTCCCCGGCCACGGTGGTCATGAACTTCTCGAATTCCTCCACTCCGGCGACATTAAAACCGCGGAATAAAAGAGCGCCAGTGTGGAACAACCGGTCTTTGATCAGATCGACATGGCTCTCCGCCCACTGCGCGAGGCTAAGTCCTTCGACTGCCGGCTGAAACACCAGCGGCAACGTGGCGCCGCTCTCAAGCCGTCCTTCGCTGACGAGCGCTTCCGGCGACAAGGTTATTCCTTTGCGCCTGATATTAGAACCTTGTCTGTCGATGTTCGGTTTCATTGAAGTTGTTACTCCAGGTAATTCATCAGTACCCGGGTAAGAATCGCTTATTGCCTGTCTGAGACTGCCCTGCGCCTGGCCGATCTCAAGCTGCGGTGACTCTGCTCTTCCAAATGCCTCGAGACTCTTACACGATGAACGTTGGCAATCTCATCCATCCTTACGCGCAAGGCGCTGAGCCGAACATCGCCACCAGTGACGACGATCTGCAGCAGGCTCACGAACTGCTCACTGATGCGAGCAATTGTCTCGGCGGTGAACAGATCGCTGCTGTATGTGAATGCGCCTTCCAAGCCGTCATTAGTCTCCCATAAGGTCAATTGCAGATCGTGCCTGGTGCTTGCGCTTGCGATGGGTTCCATTTCCACCCTTAGATCATGCCATGCCTGGCTCTCAACGGGCGCGTTTTGCAGTACAAACCATACCTGAAACAGCGGATTGAATTCGAGCGAACGTGGCCGTTTCAATTCGTCTACGAGTTTTTCCAATGGCACATCCTGGTTCACGTACGCTCCCAGGGCTGTCTCGCGCACGCGTTGCAGCGTTAAGCGAAAATCCGGATCACCCGCCAGTCTGGTACGCAACACCAGGGTATTAACAAAATACCCGATTAGGTTTTCTACTTCCGAGCGATTCCGCCCTGCTGTCGGCGAACCAACCACAATGTCGTCATCACCTGACAGGCACGCAAGCGTTAGTTGAAAACCCGCCAGCAACGTCATGAATAGCGTGGCTCGCTCGGCCCTGCCAATTTCCTTCAAACCGTCGACGATTTCTTTTGCGATGCGCACGGCATGCCGCGCGCCTTTAAAGCTGCGTGAGGCTGAGCGCGGCCGATCGGTAGGCAGGTTAATGAGCGCCGGGGCATCCTGAAGTTGCTCGCGCCAGAACTCGAGCTGTCTGGCGAAGGCAACGCCTTCCAGGTTTTCTCTTTGCCACGCGGCGAAATCGGCATATTGAATCGGTAATGATGGCAGTCTGACTTCATTCCCCGTTACGATCCCATTGTAATGTGAGACCAATTCGTTCAGCGCCAGGCCGATGGACCAACCATCGCTGACTATGTGATGCATGGTTATTATCAGCACGTGCTCTGCGGCGGCCAACTGCAGGAGAACCAGGCGCAGCAACGGTCCTCGTTCCAGGTCAAAGGGCTTGCCAACCTCGGCAGTCACTAACTGTTTCACCGTCTCTTCGCGCGTCGCAAACTCCAGTTGGCTGAGATCGATTAGGGGAATCTCAGGAGCCACAGAAGTAGCTACAGAGAGCACGGGCTTACCTTCGCTGCTCTTAAAACTAATACGCAAAACCTCATGCCGCGCGAAAATCGCCGCCAGGCTTTGCTCTAAAGCCGTTCGCACGAGTCGCCCTCTTAAGCGCAATGCACGCGGAATATTGTAAGCAGCGCTGCCCGGCTCCAGTTGATCGAAGAACCACAACCTTTCCTGCGCGAACGAGAGCGGCAGCATCTCTGCACGCGGTCGGGGTACCAGCGCCGCCGCGCCGGCCCCCTCCGCTGAGCGACGCGCCACCTCAATCCTGTCGGCCATTTGCGCGATGGTTGCCGCCTCAAACAGAACCCGCAGGGACAGGTCGACGTCAAACGTTTCCCGGATACGAAAAGCGACGCGCGTCAACAACAACGAATGGCCACCCAGATTGAAGAAATCGTCGTGGATTCCCACCTGGTCCACGCCGAGAACTTCACGCCAGATGCTTGCCAGGACATCTTCGGTCGGAGTGCGCGGCAATACGACATCAGCTGCCGCATTTGGCTGCCCCGGCTCGGGCAGCGCCAGTCGATCCAACTTTCCGCTGGGCGTCAGCGGCAGTTCGTCAAGCAGGACAAACACCGCAGGCATCATGAACTCAGGCAGCATCGTGCGCAGGTGCCGGCGCAGATCCTCGATACCCGTCTGGTCATCAGTCACTACGTAGGCCACCAATTGCTTGTCACCGTGGACATCTGCGCGAGCGACGACGACCGCGCTGCGCACCTTTGGACAGGTCAATAACGCAGCTTCGACTTCGGCCAATTCGATCCTGAAACCGCGCACTTTCACCTGGTGATCGCGTCGTCCGCGGTATTCGATATTCCCGTCCGCAAAGTAGCGCCCCAGATCGCCGGTGCGGAAGAGTCTCGCCCCATTCCCAAATGGATTCGGAACAAATCGCTCTGCGGTAAGATCGGGACGGTCGAGATAGCCGAGCGCCAACCCCGCTCCACCAACAAAGATTTCGCCAGGTACGCCAACCGCTGCCAGTTCCAGATTGCCATCGAGCACATAGACCTGGGTATTGGCGATGGGTCGCCCAATCGGGACTGACTGCATCTCTTCAGCCGAAACTACTTCATAGCACGTAACGTCGGCCGCTACTTCGGATGAGCCGTATAGATTTATCAACTTCGTCGCCGGCAATTCTTTTCTGAACCTGGCTGCCAGCTGACTTGAGAGTGTCTCCCCACTGCAAACACAATAACGAAGACTGCTAAGTTCAGGTCCCGGGCCTGTTGTGCCCTCAAGGATCGCTCGCAGCAGTGAAGGCACCAGCACCAGTCGTGTGATCTTGCTGGTTGAGAGGGAGGCCAGCAAAAGATTCGGATCTTTAACCCCCTCGCTGGGAATGATCACTTGCGGCACGCCCTTTAGCAGCGGCCCGAAGATCTCCCAAATTGAATCGACAAAGCTGAGTGAAGTCTTTTGACAGCACACCTCGCCAGCTGAGAACGGATACGCCTGCCACATCCAGGCAAACCGATTGAGCGAAGCGGCATGCGAGCTAATCACGCCCTTGGGCCGCCCGGTTGAACCTGATGTGTAGATCACGTGAGCGGGGTAGTCTGCCGTTACGCCACTGTCGAAATTTGCGCCACTGAGCCCGTCAAGCTCAGCCTGCAACTGGTCGAGCGAAAGAGTGAGGGCGGTGGTTGCTGGTAAAGATGCACTGAGCTTGCTTTGAGTCAAAATAATAGCAGCCCGCGAATCTTCGACTATGAACTTGATGCGCCCGAGCGGATAGTCGGGCTCGAGTGGCACGTATGCGGCCCCTGATTTCAGGACTGCCAGCAGGCTGACGATCATTTCAAGCGAACGTTCGACGCAGATTGCGATTTGAGTTCCAGGCGCGGCACCCTGGCGCCGCAGGTATTGAGCCAACTGGTTTGCACGCGTGTTCAGCTCCTGGTAAGTCAATCGTTCGCCCTCAAAGATCGCTGCCACTTCGTCGGGCGACTGCGCCGCTTGCCGCTCGAACAACTGGTGCAGGCCAGGGGCTGATTGGAGCTCGAGGAACTCAACCTCCGTGGCATTCCAGTCCAGAGACATTTGCCGGCGTTCCGTCTCTGTCAGCAACGATAAAGACGCAATCTGCTGGTCAGGATGAGCGACTATGTCTGTCAGCAACCTCACATACTGATTGAGCATTTGCTCGATGGTCTGGCCTGCAAACAGCTCGCTGCTATACTCCATAACACATACAACCTGGCCATTTTCTTCACGCGCTGCCAACATCAAATCGAACTTCGCAGTCTCAGTCGATACGTCCCACGCGCTGACCGTCAATCCCTTTAAGTGAAGTTCAGGATTAGCGGTGTTTTGGAACTGAAACATCACCTGGAAGAGTGGATTACGACTGAGGTCACGTTCCGGTTGTAATTCGGCTACCAGTTTCTCAAAAGGAAGGTCCTGGTGAGCATAAGCTCCGAGCGCGGTTTGTTTGACCATGCCGAGCAATTGCCGGAAGGTGGGATTGCCCGCCAGCTTGGTGCGCAGCACGAGGGTGTTGATGAAGAAGCCAATCAACTCCTCAATCTCGGCGCGATTGCGCCCCGCGATTGGTGAGCCAACTATTATATCGTCCTGACCACTGTAGCGGCCCAGCAGGATCTGAAACGCGGCCAGCAAAACCATGAAGAGCGTTGCGCCTTCCTGCTTGCTGAGATTCCGCAGCTCGGCAGTGAGGTTCTTTGACAGCGTGAGGAACTTATAGTCGCCCGTTGATGTCTGAACGGCTGAGCGCGGATAGTCGGTGGGTAGTTCCAACACGCCACTCGCACCGTCAAGCTCTGCACGCCAGTATGAAAGCTGCCGTTGTAATTCGTCGCCCTGCAACCACTGTCGTTGCCACTCGGCAAAATCTGCATACTGGATCGATAGCGGCGGCAACGCAGCTGGTTCGGAGCAAACAAGTGCGTTATAGAATTGACCCAATTCCCTGAAAAGCAATCCTGCTGACCAGGCATCGCTAACTATGTGGTGAGTAGTGAGCAGGAGCACATGATCCTGATCCCCTAGTTGCAGCAGGCGGGCACGGATCATTGGCCCCTCTGCCAAATCAAAGGGCAATGCGGCCTCGGCTTGGGCCAGCTGCTTTGCCTTTTTTTCTCTCTGGTCCCCAATCTCAGCGCTCAGATCTGTTACCTGCAAAGGAATCTGGACCTCGGCAGAAATCACCTGAAGTAACGAGCCGGAGTCATTGCGGAAGCAGGTGCGAAACGGTTCGTGACGACTGACCAGGTCATTGAGCGCTTGCCGCAAGGCGGCAATATTGATCTCTCCCTGTAAGCGCAGAGCTCGCGGTACGTTATACAGCGCCTGGTTATCTCTGAGTTGATCAAGCAACCAGAGTCGTTCCTGGGCAAACGATACTACGGCGCTCGCGCGATTTTGCCGGGGTGCAATCAGCTTCGGGCCTGCGCCCCCGGCCTCGCCTTTGCGGAGACGCAATTCGAGCAAGGCGCGTCTCGCTGGAGAAAGTCCCTTGATTCTTTCGCTTAGGTTGTCCATCTACAGACTGCTGCGGTTTTCCTGGGTCGCCGCCGGGACCCCACTATCAAACCGGATTCCCGCCAACACCTCACTGCGGGAAAGCGGCTCACACACAATATGGCCTGATAGGAAAGATACGACTAATCAACAAAATTTTCGAAATATTGAGGCTCCAGCCCTGGCAGGTGTGTTGACTAACTAATGGCACGACCAATAATAGCATCGCCACCTGGGCCCATCAACGCGGTTTCCGGCGAAAAATGGGTTTGGCCTGGCAGCGGTCGGGAGAGCGCTGCCAGGTATCGCAGATTGGAAATTTTGTCCTCGCGCCCAGTCGTCCATTCCGTTGGCGCCGCCGGACTGTTTCCACCCTCTTGGTAAACAGACATTACTCGCTTTTAAGTTCTTCTGCTCTTAACAACTGCAGGACCTCATCTTCCGATAACTGCTCGAGCTGGGCCACCAGATTCTCAGTGTCCGCCATTCTGACGCTGTCAATGCTCTCAGCCAGGGCGGCCACTGTGGGTGACTGAAAGATACTGGCCAGTGGAATCTCTGTTTGGAATACCTGGCGCATCCGCGAGACGACTTGCGTCGCCAACAAAGAGTGCCCGCCAAGGTCAAAAAAGTTGTCATGAACACCAATCTCGTTGACTCCCAACACAGCGGCCCAGATATTGACCAGCTTGCTCTCGGTCTCGTTGCGCGCCGCCGTATGGCCCTGTTGCAGAACGGGACGGATATCTTCGGGGGCGGGCAAAGCGGCGCGATCAATCTTCCCATTCGCGGTCAGCGGGAATGAAGGCAACGAAACAAAGACTGCAGGGATCATGTAGTCCGGCAGTCGGAGTTTCAAAAATTCGCGCAATACCTCCGGCCTGGGAGCTGCCGACCCTGATGGCACAATGTAGGCCACCAGTTGCTGAACTGTGTTGAGCCCCGCCGGTCCTGACGCGCAAACGACTGCCTGCTGAATCAGAGGGTGCAGCAAAAGGTTGGCCTCGACTTCACCCAGTTCGACGCGAAAGCCCCGCACCTTTATCTGGTTGCCAAGGCGGCCGATAAATTCCACATTGCCGTCGGGCAGGTAACGAGCCAGATCGCCGGTGCGATAGAGACGCCTGCCTTCCGCGACGGCAAATGGATCAGCGACAAAGCGCAAAGCCGTCTCCGCGGGCTGGTTTAAATATCCTGCCGACACCCCGGCTCCACCGATGTAAAGCTCGCCCGTCACGCCGGTGGGCTGCGGTTGCATCAACCGGTCGAGCACATAAACCTGGGTATTGGCTATCGGCTTGCCGATGGGTACCGTCAAAGAGAAGGGATAGTTGCCGGCCCATTCGGCTTCGAAGATGAGCGACCCTACCGTCGTTTCCGTTGGCCCATAGTGATTGATTAGCCGGCAACCTGCACTTAGACTAAAGATGCGCTGCACCAAATCAGGGGACAGAGCCTCGCCGCCCAGCAACAGAAACTTCGCGGGCAGGAGGTTGCCGTCCGGCTCCGCGGCCAGCAGCGCCTGAAAGTGTGAGGGTACTATCTTCAATACATCGATGGGATGCTCTGCGAAGTATCGCTTGAAAAGCGCGCCATCCATCGCCACTTCGTGGTTCAAAATGTGCAGACAGCCGCCTGACAATAGTGACGGGAAGATACAGGTGTTACCAAGATCGGCGGCAATGGTCGAAACAAATGCGAAGTTCAGTGGCTCCGTTACTTTCAAGCGCCGCAAGATAAAGTTTGTGTAATTAACGAGGTTGCGATGCTGCACGGCAACGCCTTTGGAAATACCGGTTGAACCTGAGGTGTAGATCACGTAGACGAAATTGTCAGCCGTGGTCGACGTCTCCGGATTCTCCTGCGGTTGTGCGAACAGGCGGTCGCGCTGCAACTGGAGATCGATTGTCTCGCCAGTAAACTCCAGCGCCGGATCTTTCAACCCGGAATCCGTGATCAGTACCGACGCGTTGCTTTCCGCCAGTTGGGACGCTAATCGTCCTCGGGGGTGTTCGGGATTGAGCGGTACGTAGGCTCCGCCGGCTTTCAGGATGCCGAGCAAGCCAATAATCATCTTACCGCTACGGCTGACACAGAGACCAACGCGATCATTTGCGGACACTCCGCCAAGGCGTAATAAGTGCGCCAGTTGGTTGGCCCGCGCATTCAACTGGTTGTAGGTCAGTTTCTCCTCGCCGAAAACCAGGGCAACTGCCTCAGGCGTGCGAGCGACTTGTTGTTCAAAAAGTTCGTGAATACAGCTCGTGGTCTCGAAAACAGTTTCGCTCTTGTTCAGCTCAAATAAGAGCCAGCGACGCTCGGCGGGACTGAGAACCTCGACCTGCCCGAGGGTTAACGGCTCGCCGAGAGGTTGAGTTTGCGAGTTGCGCGAGGTGGCGGCCGGCGCCCCGGCGGTTAAAAGTCGTTGCCAATAACCGGCAAAGCGCAGGACCGTCTCGCGGGTAAAAACTCGAGTGTCGTACTGCAATTCGGCGATCAGGGTTTTGTCGATCTTCAGGCACGAAAGCTTTAGTTTGAAGGGGGGAGGAGACATCTCGAGCTGGAGAATCGAAAAAGTCAAACCGCTGGTTACAAACTGCGCCGGCCGCTCAGCAAATTCAAAGGCCACATTGTTGGCTTCGCTGTCGTTCGCTTCGTAGTACTCCTGCCATTGGCGGCCCTGGCCGGCGCCTGCGCCGGTGCGCACTAATTCAGCAAAGGAAGTGTCTTCGCAATGGCAGCGCACCGGCAGATAGGTTGCGTATGGTCCAAAGGCACGCTTCAACTCATCGACATTTCTGCCTGCAGCAAGATTGAAAACGAGAAAGTCGGACTGTCCTGTAAGCCGCCAAAGTACCGCCTGCCAACTGGAAAATATCAGAGACTCAATTGTTACCTCACTCTCCAGCGCGAGCCGTTCAATGCGACTATAAAGGTCCTTATCGACTACGACCTTAACTGAGGCTGGTGAAAACGAGGCCCCTGGATCTACAGAAGCTTGCTCCAATGGCAGCACCGCCGAGGCTGCTGTGTCAGCCAGCTCTTTCCAGTAGGCTTTACCCTGCAGTGACTGTTCATCCTCAGTTTCGACCAACTCGTTTTGCCACTCTGCGAAGTCCGCGTACTGCATTACCTCCCCGTCCTGGTCCGAGGGCTGCCCGCCCTGCAGCAGCGAGTCATAAATATCACACAGCTCAGAAACGAAATTCGTCAGCGTCGCAGCATCGGCGCAAAGCGCCGGCAGGGAAATGATCATTACTCGCCGGAGCGACGACAATTTAAAAACGCTTAAGCGCAGGAGTGTGTCCCGCTCAAAGTTGACAGGGCGCGCTTGTTCTTCGGCAAAGCTCAGCTCGATCCGATGGCGCTGATGGGCAGCGTCAAGCTGGCTCAGATCCAGGGCCTGCCAACCCGGACGCACATTGTCAGAGACAATCTGGAATGGCGTCTTTATTCCCGGCGGCCGGCGGAAGGTGGTGCGCAGAATTTCGTGACGTTGGACCAAAGCGTGGAGAGCGTGTTCCAACACACGCGGCTGCAATTCGCCTTCCAGCAGAATTGAAGCGACCGCACGATAGGGAGGAGCAGGATTACTCTGTTGCCGCGTCCAAAGGCGCCTCTGCTGCGGCGACAAGCGAAATCCCTGACTGGAGTTTTGCATGGAATTAAACAATACCTTCGTTCTGAATCCGCCAATACTGCGCTAAGAAATGATTTGCAACCACTTCAGATGTGCTGGAGTTGTTCGATCTCTGCTTTGTTCACCAGGTTTCCCAGAGCCACCACAATTTTCCGCTCCCCGGTAAAGGGGTTGCGTGAATGGGAAACCAGCATGTTGTTAAGCATCAGCACGTCCTGGGCCTGCCAGGGAAAACTGACTTCGTTTTCTCGATACAGCTCACCAATGTACGACATCACTGAATCTTCAATGGCAGTTCCATCGCCATAATAGACGTTTCGCGGCAGGTCTGCTTCGTCCATGATGGCCAGCAGAGAATCGCGTACGGCTGGGGCGAGGCAGGAAATGTGATGCAGCTGTAGTTGATTGAAGAACGCTGGCTCCCCGGTTTGCGGGTGCCGCACGACAGCCGGTCCAACCTGGCGGGTGCGCAAGCCCTGGTTGGCTTTCCACTCAAAATCAATCCCGGCCCGGAGGCAATATTGCTCCACCACCGCCTTGTCACTGGTGTGAAAGAAATCCTGCCAACTGACATCGAGTCCCGGGGTAAAGTTGCGCACGTACAGCAACCCTTTGCTTTCGAACTTCTCTCTGATCGACGGATCCAGCAGTTGATAGATCTTACGGCAATCAAGAATGGGGGACTCGCCGCCCGAGCGCGCCGCAGTGACGCAGTAGAACCAGATGAGCATCGGCCACTGGTCCATATGCGAGCTTTCGTTATGGAAAAGAATCGCTTCGTCCGCGGGGTAGGGCGTTGAACCGTAAACCTTGCCTCCTAGTTCCTCACGCGGCAGGTCGCCGTACTCGCCAAACAAATCCGGACAGATGGTCGAGGCAAACCGCTCAAACTCCTTCACCGAATCTACCGCAAAGCCGCGAAACAAAATCGCTCCGTGGTGCAGGAGCTTCTCTTCGATTAAAGCTCGATTGCTGCCGGCCCACTCGGCCAGATCGACGTCGGCCACCGCTGGTTGGACCAGCAAGGGGAGCGTCGCGCCCGGTTCCAATGGACCCATGGTCACATTATTCATCTGTGACAAGTCGACGCCCTTACGCCTCGTACTGCGCAGGCGCTTTAACCTATCCTCATGCGGCACCGGCTTCTCCATGCTTTTCTCCTTCGCGATTTCAAACGATCCCAACCGCGCTGCTGGCTGCGCCACAATGTCCTGCAAAAGCTTTTGATAGCCCTGCGAAAATCGGGCGATTGTCTCTGACTCGAACAAATCTGGATTATAAAGCCAGAAGCCTTCCAATCCTGATTCTGATTCCGACAGGAAGAGCACCAGATCAAAGCGAGAGCTTTCCAGTGGCAGGTCAAATCTCGTGGTCTGCAAGCTCGACAATTCGAATGCTGAACCGGGGTTCTGCATCACGAGCAGCACCTGCACCATCGGATTCCGGCTGGGGTCGCGCTGCGGTCTTAATTCCTCAACCAGTTTTTCAAATGGCAAGTCCTGATGGGCATAGGCTTCCAGCGTGGTTTCTCTTGTCTGGCGCAACAGTTTAGTGAATTCCAGGTCGTCGGACAGCCTTGCACGGAGCGGCAGAAGGTTGGTGAAAAAGCCGATCAGACTCTCGGTCTCCACGCGGCTGCGATTAGCTACGTCCGTGCCGACCAGCAAATCCTGTTGCCCAGACAAGCGAGCCAGCAGTAATTGGTATGCAGCCAGGCAGGTCATGAACAGCGTCACACCCTCGCGCCGGCTCAGCGATTTTAGTTCGGCCGTCAAAGGCGCAGCGAGGGTGAACAGTTGATGAGCGCCGCGCCAAGTCGGTTGCGCGGGCCTGGGATGATCTGTGGGCAGTGCCAGCAGGGTGGGAGCCCCAGCCAGTTGTTTGCGCCAGTAGGCAACCAGGGTTTCCAGCTTCTCACCTTGCAACGACTGTCTTTGCCAGCTGGCGTAATCGGCATACTGGATGGGCAAGGCAGAGAGCGGCGAAGTCTCGCCGGTCGTCAAAGACTGGTAAAGACTTTGCAGTTCGCTGAACAGGATTGCGATGGACCACTCATCGGCCGCGATGTGGTGCATGGTAATCACCAGCACATGGTCGTCGCTCGCCAATTTGAAAAGCCTTACTCGTAACAATGGGCCCTTAGTTAAATCAAAAGGCCGATTGATCTCGTGCGTAGCCAGCCGCTGGGCTTCCGCCTCGCGTTCAGAGTCAGACAATCCCGAAAGATCAAGTAAAGGCACATCAAGGGTTGCCTGATCAATGATCCGCTGAAAGGGAGTTCCCTCCACAGCGTCAAAACAAGTCCGCAGCGCTTCATGCCGCGTAAGGATATGATTGAATGAAGCGGTCAGAGCGGCAACATCCAGGTTTCCTTTCACGCGCAGGGCACGCGAAACGTTATAGAATGAACTGCCCGGCTGCAGTTGATCGAGAAACCACAATCGTTGCTGAGCGAAAGAAAGCGGAAGCTTGTCATCTTTGGGAACAGCCAAGATGGCGGTTGTCTCGCGAGCGCCTGTTCCCTGGACCATCTCGTCCAGGCGTCCGGCGATGCTGGCAATGGTTGGATTTTCAAAAAGTGCGCGCACAGGTAAATCGAGATTGAGCGTTTGCCGAATCCGTGCTGTTACCTGCGTAGCCAGCAACGAATGGCCACCCAACTCAAAGAAATTGTCAGAGACTCCTACCGGGCCTGCACCCAGCACCTCACCCCAGATACCGGCCAGTATTTCCTCCATCGGCGTTCGCGGCGCGAGGTAGTTATCCTTTGGTTCTTCAGCTCGTTCCGGGGCAGGGAGGGCCCGCCGATCGACCTTATTATTTGGCGTCAACGGCAGCTTATCCAGCCGCACAAAGATTGCAGGAATCATGTAATCCGGCAACGACAAGCGCAGATGCTTGCGCAACTCGGACGCAGTGGCCGCCGCGCCCTCACCAGCAACAAGGTAAGCAACCAGGCGCCGTTCGCTGCCCGGATCCTCGCGAATTGTGACCACTGCCTGCCTGACGGCTGGATGGTCAACAAGGGCGTTTTCAATTTCACCTAACTCCACGCGAAAGCCTCGGAGTTTGACCTGATTGTCGAGGCGGCCGATAAATTCTATCCGGCCACTGCGACGATACCTGGCCAGGTCTCCAGTGCGATAGAGGCGACTGCCAGGCTCGCTGCTGAATGGATTGGGAATGAATTTCTCTGCTGTTAACTCCGGTCGCCTATGGTAGCCACGGGCCAGGCCAGCACCCCCGATGAACAACTCACCGGGCACGCCACTTGGCGGCGGTTGCAGAAACTGGTCCAACAGGTAGAGCTGCAAGTCGGGTAGCGGTAAGCCGATGGACGGAGCGCTGATATCTGCCTGAGCCTCCGAACCAAGCGGCCCATTAGGGTCCGTTTGTTTTAGCAATCCACAGCTCGTCCACACCGAGCTCTCCGTTGGGCCATAAAAGTTCCACACCGGAATTGCCAAACGCCCCAGCTCAGTCGCCAGTTCCTGCGACAGCGCATCGCCGCCGCAGATAATCAAACGAACGCTCCAGTCACGATTGTCAATCAAAGCTCGTTCCCGCGCGCGGAGTACGGCACGCAACGACGAAGGGGTCTGACTCAGCACCGTCACACTTTCTTTACAGAGCAGGTCAAACATTTCGGCGGGCGCCTGCACGGTTTCAAGCGGCACAACCACCAGACAACCTCCCTGCAGCAGGCAGCCCCAAATCTCCCAGACAGAAAAATCAAAGGCACTGGAATGAACGACAGTCCAGGTGTCACCTGGCCGCAGGCCAAGTCTGTCGCGAGTAGCTGCAAACAGGTGGACCACGGTGCGGTGGATCACTTCGACGCCTTTTGGACGCCCGGTAGAGCCCGAAGTGTAGATGATGTACGCAAGATTGTCGGGAGTTACGGTGCTTTGCGGATTGCTCGCATCCATTGCGGCCAATTGATTCTCGTCATCCAGCAAAATAATTTGGGCCTGCAACTCCGGCAACTCGCGCACAGATCTGCTCTCCGTAATCAGGACTGTCACTTGTGCGTCAGCAAGCATGAAAGCAAGCCGATCGGCGGGATAGCCCGGGTCGAGCGGAACATAGGCCCCGCCGGATTTCAAAACGCCCAGTAGGGCCACAATCAAATTCTCGGAACGCTCGAGATAGACACCTACCGGTGTCTCGGGCGCTACGCCGAAGCTCTGCAGCTGGTGGGCTAAGCGGTTTGCGCGAGTATTCAATTCCCGGTACGTCAGGCGCTGTTCTGCAAAGACCATCGCGATGGCCTCAGGTGTACGCTCGGCCTGAGCTTCAAACACTTGCTGCAGGCACGCGGGGGCTGCCGGCTGACTGCTTTCCGAATTCCATTGCGTCAGCAGGCGACGGCGCTCATCCTTACTCCAAATATCGAGATCGCCAATTCTTACAGCCGGCTCAGCCAGAATGTTTTCCAGCAGAGTGATGTAACTGGCTATCATGCGGCGAACGGTTTCGCCATCGAACAAATCGGTGCTGTACTCCCAGATGGCGCTGAGCCCCTCGCCCTTGTCGCTGATAAACAGAGAAAGGTCGGTGCGGGCGGTACCGCGCTCAACCTCCAGCCACTGCAAAGCGATTCCCTGGTCAGCAAGAGCCGGCGGTGTATTTTCCAGCGCGAAGACAACCTGAAATAACGGCGCGTGGCTCAGGCTTCGCTGAGGCTGCATTTCTTCAACCAGCTTGTCGAAAGGGACCTCCTGGTGGGCATACGCTCCGAGCGCGGCTTCACGGACGCGTAGCAACAATTCCCGGACCGTCGGATTGCCGAACAGACTGGCCCGCAAGGGCAGAGTATTGGCAAACAGACCAATCAACCCTTCCAGTTCAGATTTGCTCCGTCCGGCGAGCGGAATACCCACCACGACATCGTCTTGCCCGCTGTAGCGCCACAGCAGCAGGTCGAAGGCCGCCAGTAAGGTCATGAAAAGGGTAACGCCTTCGCGGCGGCTGAATGCTCGCAGTCGCTCGGCAAGATCGGCCGGTATTTCCGCGTAGTGTCGAGCGCCGGCAAAAGTTTGTACCGCCGGCCGTGGCCGATCCGTCGCCAGCTCGAGCGCGGCCGGTATGCCGGCCAGGTGTTCAGTCCAATAAGACAATTGGTCCGCGAGGACTTTGCCCCGCATCCATTCTCGCTGCCAAACGGAATAGTCCGCATACTGTACCGGTAGCTCCGGCAAGGGAGACTCTCGCCCATCACAGAATGCCCGGTATAACGAAGACAACTCACGCAAGAAAATACCCATGGACCAGCCATCAGTGATGATGTGATGCAAGGTGATCACCAGCAAATTGTTATCTGGTCTCAAGCGAACCAAATGGGCACGAAGCAGGGGTGCCGAACTCAAATCAAACGGTTGCTCGCCTTCCAGTTGCCACCAACGCCTCACTTCCTCTTCGCCCTCTTTGTCGCCCAGATATTGCAAGTCGATAATCGGCAGCGCCAGTTTCAATTCCCGGGCAATCGCCTGCATCGGCTCACCGCCAACCACCACAAAAGAGGTGCGCAGTGATTCGTGCCGCCGCAGGAGCTCGTTGAGCGCTTGCTCCAGCGCGTTGAAATTCAGCGAGCCGTCGAAAGGCACGGCATAAAGCAAGTGATAAACGCTTTTCCCTGGATCCAGCAGATCAAGAAACCAGAGCCTTTGCTGGGCAAATGAAGTTGGGAAAATAAGGGGTTCCATAACAATTCCCGCTGCTCTTCGCAGCTTGAGCTGCGTTCAGGCGCCGGAGATACGTGCCGTTTCATCCTCTGACTTCTGCGCCAGCTCGTCGACCAGAATCTCCTCAATGGCCTCAGCCAATTCGGCTATCGTTCTCTGTTCGAACAGGGCGCCCAGCGGCAGCTCGATTTGAAAGATCACACTGGCCCGGGATGCGACCTGGGTGGCTCGCAGCGAGTCGCCGCCTAACTCAAAAAAATCTTCATATACTCCCACTCTTTTCAGACCAAAAACGTCGCGCCAGATGCCGGCGATGATCTCTTCAGTGGCATTGCGAGGCGCAATGAATTCGCTCGCGGCGCTGTTGGCCTGCAGAGTGCGCAGCGCATTGCGATCTAACTTGCCATTTTCAGTCAGCGGCAAATGGTCCAGATATACAAAAACTGCCGGGACCATGTACTCAGGTAACCTGCTCTTGAGGAAACTGCGCAACTCGCTGGTTGATGGCCGATCCGGTCCTCGCACAACGTATGCGGCCAGAGTTTTCCCGCCCCTTTCCTCTCTGACAATCACAGCGCAGCCGGCTACGCCGGCATGACCGGCTAAACAATTCTCGACTTCGCCAAGTTCAACGCGAAAGCCCAGCAGCTTGACTTGATTATCCACGCGACCTTCATAGGCGATATTGCCATCCGTCAAATAGTGCGCATGATCGCCGGTCCGGTAAATCCTCGCCCCGGGAGTGGGACTGAAAGGATCGGGAAGAAAGGATTCAGCCGTCAACTCCGGGCGCCGCCAATAACCGCGGGCCAGATCAACGCCGCCAAGATAAAGCTCACCCGAAACGCCCACGGGCACTGGCTCCAGCGATTGATCCAGAATGTAGGCTGCCATGTTTGCGATCGGGCGACCGATGGGCACGCTTCCCGCCGTGACCCTGCGATCCAGGATTCCAAAGGTTGCGTCGATGCAAGCCTCGGTTGGTCCGTAGAGATTGATCAGGTCCGCATCAAAGCTGGCGCAGAAAAGATCGACGAGTTCTCGCGTCAGTGGCTCGCCGCCGGAAAAGACGCGTTTCAGGCTGGTGCATCCGGAAAATGCGCCCTCGCTCAGCAACAAGAGCAGCAGCGACGGTACGACCTGCAGCGTAGTCACCCGGTAGCCGCACAAAGCCCGGTGCAAATAAGCTGGATCCCTGTGGCCGTTGGGCCGTGCCAATGCCAACCGCGCGCCCGCTAACAGCGGTGCGTAGAACTCCCAAACCGAAGCGT
Source organism: Pyrinomonadaceae bacterium (assembly GCA_036726305.1). Taxonomy (GTDB): domain Bacteria; phylum Acidobacteriota; class Blastocatellia; order Pyrinomonadales; family Pyrinomonadaceae; genus JAOAPY01. The sequence goes on from DAIMCP010000002.1 coordinate 119,872, forward strand.
CGAAGCTAATCGACGTCTTCTGCAGCAGGCAGTCGTTTTCCCCGAGCGGAAACCTCTCCTGCATCCATTGCATATGATTGCAGATAGACCGGTGCGTTATCACAACACCTTTAGGCTGGCCCGTGGAACCAGAGGTGTAGATTACATAGGCTGGATTGTCCGGTTGCGCGAGAGGCTCAGGTTCGTGCGTTGGCTCGGCCGAGAAATCATGGCCGTCTTCGCCGAGATAAACAGGCTGGAAGCCGCCGCGGCTCCCTGGCAATCCCATTGCTCTTTGTGTCAGCAGAACTTTCACACCGGCATCAGCGAGAATGAAAGACAATCGCTCTGCTGGCAAGGCGGGATCGATGGGCACATAGGCGCCGCCGGCTTTCAAGACTGCCAGCATTGCGACAACCATCTCGGGCGATCGCTCCAGACAAATGCCAACCAGCGTCTCGGGTCTCACATCCAGCTTTCTCAAGTGATGGGCTAACTGATTCGCCCGTCTTTCGAGCTCAGCGAAGCTGAGTTGTTCGTCCTCGAAAACGACTGCAATTCTCTCCGGAGTACGCCTGACCTGTTCCGCCACTAACTCCTGCAAGCATACGTCCTGCGCATAGGTCTTCCTGGTCTGGTTCCAATCAAAGACTAACTGCCGGCGTTCGGATTCATCGAGCATTGAGATTTGGCCGACAGGGCGATTGGGATTTGTCGCCATGCCTTCAAGTAGCATGGAAAGGTGGCCGAGCATGTTTTGAATTGTCGCCGCAGCAAAGCGGCGCTCGTCATACTCCAGCTTCAGCAAGAGCCGTGAACCTGAATAGGCGGCAAGCGTTAGGGGATACTGAGTCTGCTCCAGCAGTTCGAAATGGCGGCCCTGCCAGGATTGATTAAGACCATTGCTTCGAGCAATGTGCTCATTCAGCTCGTACTTCTCAAAAACGAGTACCGTTTCGAACAGCGATCTGCCGCGGGCTGCCTCGCTCCACTCCTGGATCTTGGTCAGTGGCGTTTGTTCACAATCGCGCAGAGTCACCTGCTGTTGACGCAACTGTCTGAGCCATTCGAGCAGGGGTTTTTGCGGATCCAGTTGCACTCGGAACGGCAGAGTATTGATGAAAAGCCCCACCATTGAGGCAGCTTCCGGCAAACTTGAATGCCGGCAGGCTCGGGTTGCGCCGAAAACTATGTCCTGAGATCCGTAATAGCGGCTTATTAACAGCGCCCAACTTGCCTGGACCAAAGTGTTTAGAGTGATCTCGTTTGCCTGGGTAAAGAATTTAAGACTTGCGAAAACTTCGTCGGAGAGTGCACGGCTTTGCGACGCGCGTCGACGCCCCCCGTCCAGCACGGCTGGGAGCTCTTTCGGTCCAATACGCAAGTCCGGCGGTGGCTTGAATCCGCCCAGATATTCGTCCCAAAATCTTCGCGTGCGCGACCATTCCTGTTGGCTCAGCCAATGGACATAGTCGGCGTAAGGACGCCGCCGCTCAAGCGCCTGCGTGGCATTCGCAAGCCGGTCATCGTAAAGGTGAAACACCTCCTGCAAAACCATCAAGTGTGACCGGCCATCGAGCAAGGCGTGGTGGAAGGTCCAGACAAGGCGATGATGGCTGGCGCCGAGCTTGAAACAGGCCCAGCGCATGAGGGGAGGTCTGGTGACATCAAAACTGCTTTTCCGATCCCGCAACAGGAAATCGTCGTATTCCTGCCGCTGTTGCTCGGGCGAAAGGTGGCTCCAGTCCTCGCTCCGCCAAAACAACTCAACGTTTTCATAGACCTCCTGGAGCGGCTCGAGAAGTCCTTCCCACCGAAACGCTGTTCGCAAAATGTCGTGGCGGTTAACCACCATCTGCCAGGCTTTGCACAAAAGAGACTCGTCAAGCTCTTCATGCAAATCGCAAACCAGTTGCTGAATGTAGACTCCGCTTTCGTACAAACTCTGCAGCAACATACCCTGTTGCATGGACGAAATCGGATAGGTGCTGACGATCTTTTCCTTACTCACTAACTCCCCCTGAATCCCCTCGGGCCACCCCTGGGACCGCACGCTTCCAGCGTGCCCTGTCTCCCCACTCAGGCCCTAACCTGTAAACTCTAAAATTCCCCCCTGGTACCCCTGGGACCCCTGGGACCGCACGCTTCCAGCGTGCCTCCCCCCGCTCCAGGCCCCTAACCTGTAAACTCCAATTCCCTCCTCCCAGGGTTGATTCAACCACGCGGGAGACGCCTGATTTCGGGCATCACCGGCTGCTCCTCGTGTCGGGCAGAATTCAGGAACTCGGCCTGACCAGCGACTGTAGGCCTCTCAAAAAAATACCGCAGCGGCATGTTCACATTAAAAGTTTCGCGAATGCGAACCATCACCTGCGTGGCCAACAGCGAGTGCCCCCCGAGATCAAAAAAATTGTCATGCACTCCTATAGTATCGAGCTTCAAAATATCGCCCCAGAGTTTCGCCAGCAGCACTTCAACGTCTGTACGGGGTGCGACAAAGGCGCCTGCGAGATCGGTGCGAGAAGAATCTGGCCGCGGCAGCGCTCGTTCGTCGATCTTTCCATTGGGTGTCAAAGGCCAGGAGTCCAGGGATACGAACGACGCGGGCACCATGTATTGCGGCAACCTGGATTTCAGAAATGCTCTCAGGGTTTCGCTGACAGTTGAGTGGCCAGGAGCTGCGATCACGTAAGCCAGGAGTTGCTGGTCCGCTTTATCTCGCGCCGGAATCACCAGGCACTCACTTACCGTTTCATGTTCCGCCAGCACATTTTCGATTTCTCCGAGCTCGATTCTAAAGCCGCGAACTTTCACCTGGCGATCCACTCGACCTAAATATTCAATTTCGCAATCAGTCTCTTCGCGCGCGACGTAGCGAGCGAGATCCCCGGTGCGGTAGAGTCGCGCGCCGGGTTCAGCGCTGAAGGGATTGGGCACAAACCTGTCGGCGGTAAGCTCAGGTCGCTTCAGGTAGCCCCGCGCGACACCGGCGCCGGCAACGTACATCTCTCCGGCAACCCCGATGGGCGCCAGTTGTTGTTGCCTGTCCAGGATGTAAACCTGTAGATCAGCGAGAGGCCTGCCAATCAGGCTGCCTGACTCATAGTCAATTTCAGTCCTGGTCAGGGGCCGCCAGGTCACATGAACCGTCGTCTCGGTGATGCCGTACATATTGACGAGACGCGGGGCATTGTCGCCGTGCCGATCAACCCACGCCTTTAAGCTCCGCAGCTCAAGAGCTTCACCACCAAAAATAACCTCGCGCAAGGCAAGCTGCTTTTCTCCTTCACAGTTGCTTTCAGCCTGGATCAGCTGGCGGAAGGCCGACGGTGTTTGATTGAGGATGGTCACTTTTTCGCGACTCAACAGCTCGTAGAAGTCTTCCGGAGCGCGACTGACAAGAAAAGGCACAATAACCAGCCGGCCACCGTAGAACAATGCGCCCCAGATTTCCCAAACCGAAAAATCAAATGCATAAGAATGAAACAGCGTCCAGACGTCAGCGGGGCCGAAGTGGAAAAGCGGCTCGGTTACGGCCAGCAAGCGCACCACGTTCCCATGAGTAACCGCGACCCCTTTAGGCGTGCCCGTCGATCCGGAGGTGTAGATGACGTAGGCAGTGCTTTCGCTATTCAGCATCGGCTCGGGATCTATATCCCGGAATCTGGCTATTTCCATTACTCGCTCGTCCAGACAGATCGTTTTCGTATCGGAGTGCCGAACAGCTTCGGCGAGAGATTTTTGGGTCAGCACCAAGGCCAGGCCGGCGTCCCGGGCAATCAATGACAATCTTTCCGCCGGATAGGTGGGATCGAGCGGCACATAGGCTGCGCCTGATTTCAAAATACCGAGAATGGCGACCAGTAAGTCGATTGAACGTTCGACACATAACCCGATCAGCTTCTCCGGTCCGGCGCCTTGTTCGATGAGGTAATGCGCCAGGCGGTTTGCGCGTCGATTCAACTCGTCATAGCTGACGCCTTCTTTCGCACAACTGCCAGCCACGTTGTCCGGCGACCGCTTGACTTGCCGTTCGAAGAGTTGGTGAATGCATTCCGTCTGAGCTTCAGTGGCAATGGTCTGCGGCAGCAACTGGCTTTGTTCCGCCGGCGTCAGCAGCGGTAATTCAGAAATTCGGGCGTCAGGATTGCGGGTCAGGCCAGTGAGCAGGATTTGGAAACGTTGCAGCAGCCGCTGAATGGTGCGGCGCTCGAAAAGGTCCGTGCTGTACACAAACTGGCCCGCCAGACCATCGGGCAAATCCCAAAAATAGGCTTCGAGATCCAGGCGAGTGGTGCTGCCGTCAAAGCCCATCGGATCGACGACGAAATTTCCCAACTCCAGAACCTGGGGGACATTTTGCAACGAAAGAGTGACCTGAAATAACGGATTATGGCTAAGGTTTCGCTCAGGCTGAATTTCCTCAACCAGTTTTTCAAACGGCAGGTCCTGATGGCTAAAGCCCGCCAGGGTTGTTTCTCTGACGCTCCGCAGCAATTCGCGAAAGGTCATTTCGGCCGTCAAGGCGGTGCGAATTACCAGCGTGTTTACGAAAAACCCGATCAGTGACTCGGTTTCTTTCCGAGTACGATTGGCGATGGGCGCGCCAATCACGATCTCATCCTGACGAGTATGGCGCCAGAGCAGAATTTGAAAGGCCGCCAGCAGGGTCATGAACAGAGTTGCACCTTCCTGGCGCGCGAGATCTTTGAGTGCAGCATTTAGTTCGGCGGAAAGAGCAAAGGATTCAAAAGCACCTCGGAATGTTTGCGAAGGTGGGCGCGGGCGATCGAGCGGCAATTCCAACATCGGCGGTGCCCCTGCAAGCTGGTGCGTCCAATAGGCAAGCTGCTTCTGCAGGGTCTCTCCCGTCAAAGCCTCACGCTGCCAGACGGCAAAGTCAGCATATTGAATTGGTAGTTCGCTTAACGGCGAAGGCTCGTCTACCCGGAACGCCTCGTATAGCGTAACCAATTCGCGGATCAGGAGAGCCGTTGACCAGGCGTCAGTTACGATGTGGTGTAGTCCCAGAAACAGAATGTGATCGTCGGCAGCCAGGCGGATTAGCTGGGTCGCCAGTAAGGGTCCGACCGCGAGGTCGAACGCTGTGTTGGCGTGTAGGTCAGCCAAGCGCGCGGTCTCGTTTTCCCGCTCTATTTCCGGCAATTCGCTGAGGTCGATTAGGGGTAAAGGCACTGCAAAAGGCGATAGAATTATCTGGACCGGCTCCCTCCCCACGACGGAAAACACCGTGCGCAGTGATTCGTGCCGCTCGACCAACGCGTTGATGGCGCGCCCGAGAGACTCGCCGTCCAGGTGGCCTCTAATACGCAGATGCCGGGAGACGTTATAAGACGTGTTTCCTGGTTGCAGTTGATCCAGGAACCAGAGTCTCTGTTGGGCAAAAGAGAGTGGGGCCGAATCCTGCCGCGCGCGGCGCGGAATGGCGCGGCTTGGCTGACTGGCGTCTGCAACTCCACGCAGACGCTGTTCGAGTAAGGCGCGCTTGGCCGAAGAGAGTCGCGATTTCTTATCGCTCACTTTTTCCATACGGTTAATTCAGTTCGACAATCTAAAGTGGTTGCACAGGCAACCTACCCAAACAGTTGATGCGCCTCATCCTCGGTCATAGATTCAAGTTGTTCGACCAAATGATCTTCGATAGCGCCCGCCAAACCTTCCACGGTGGCATGCGCGAACAGCGTTGCCAGTGGCAATTCAATTTTGAAGGTCCCATTAATTCGCGACATGACCTGCATCGCCCTAAGCGAATGACCGCCTATTTCAAAAAAATTATCGTGGATGCCAACTTGTTTTAGACCCAACACTTCGCTCCAGGCCCTCGCAATCAATTCCTCGGTCGCGTCCCGGGGGGCAACGAACTCCCGCTTCGCATTTGCAAAAGACAAGTCGGGGGGCGGCAAGGCACTCCGATCGACCTTTCCATTAGCCGTCAATGGCAATTGCGGCAACGTCACAAAATACCCCGGCACGAGCGCAGACGGCAGCTGTTGCTCCAAATACCCTCTCAGTTCTCTGATATCCAAAGCATCCCGTTGGCGAGCGACAACATATGCGGCCAGTGCTTTGTCGCCACGTTCGTCCAGGATCGAAACGACAACAGACGCTGCTATCGCTGGATGTTTGGTGAGAACTGCGTTAACCTCCGCCGGCTCGACTCGCACGCCTCGAATCTTTACCTGCTCATCCAGGCGACCGAGTATCTCCAGCAATCCATCAGGACGATAACGACCACGATCCCCTGTGCGATAAAGCAGATCGTTTTGAACAGCTGTGAATGGATTCTCGAAAAACCGGGCTGCCTGCTCCGGCGCGGCATTTACATACCCAAACGTTCGAAATGGAGTGCGAATCACAATTTCGCCCGGTTCCCCGATCCCACATCGGTGCGTACGGTTAAGAACAAGCGCCTGCGTGTTTGGGAGGGGAGTTCCCACCGGCTGCACGCCAAACTCCGGCTCGCCAGGCACCAGGTAAAAACACTTGGCCAGCGTCGTTTCTGTTGGTCCATAGAGGTTAGCCAGCCTGCCAGGTCCGGGAAAAGAAATGCGCCACTGCCGTACCAGGGAATCGGTCAGGGGCTCACCCGCAAAAAACACCCAACGCAGGAACGGCAGCGAAACGGGCGCTTTTAAATCACTAACCCAGGTTTGGGCGAGCGAGGGCACTGTATGAATGATCGAAATTTGCTCATGCTGCAGCCAGTTCAAAATCTGTGCGGAGGATGCCATCTCAATATCCGGCAGATGCAGCGCAGCGCCGCTGGTTAGGGGCAGAAAAATATCACGCAGGACCACATCGAAAGACAATCCAGTCAGTTGAGCGCTGCGATCAGAGGGCGTGATCTCAAACTGCTCTCGCTGCCATGCAAGAAAATGGCTCAGGCCCTTGTGACTTCCCAGGACGCCCTTGGGAACCCCGGTCGTTCCGGAGGTAAAAAAGATATAGGCTGCGTCGTTGGGTCCCGGTGCCGGTAATTCACCGTCCAGCAATTGATCATTGAAGTTGCCGTCGAATAGTGACAGCCCCGGAACCGAATTCACCCAATTGTCCTGGGGGCGTAACGGGCCCACACGTATCAATCGTCGCGCGCCGGCTTGCTCCAGCATCAATCGTTGTCGCTTTGGCGGCAGATTGCTATCCAGCGTCAGCAACACCCCGCCACTGAGGAAGACCCCCAGCAGACTCGCAATCAGGTCAGGGCTGGGCAGTCCGAAGACGGCAATCACATCACCCTTGCTTGCGCCATCACTGTACAATGAATGTGCGATTGAGTTCGCCCGCCCAGCCAGTTCGCTGTACGTCAAGCTTGCGGATCCCTGTTTGACCGCGATCTGATTGGGGAACTTTTTTGCCCGGGACATGAACACTTCTGTCACGGGTTCAAGCACGGGTTCTTCCAACACCAGGGACGGGTCCGGCAAAGTTGAGGGCGGATAGACCAGCGAGTAAGTGGAAATTGCCGCGCCTGGATGCGCGACTATCTGCTCCAGCAAATATTCGAATTGACGTAGCATCACTTCAATACGTGCCGCGCCGAATATGTCCGAGTTATAGAGCAGCACAAGTTGAATCGAGTCGAGCCGTTCGCCGACATACAAAGTCAGATCAAACTGCGAACCAGGTGTATCCGGCTGCGACCACACTTCGACCGGCGATACGCTGGTTTCTGTGAGGCCGGGCAGTTCAATTCTCTCCGCGAAATTTAGCAGGTTAAAAAAGACCTGGAAGACAGGAGGGCGGCTCAGGTCGCGAGCTGGATTTAATGCCTCAACAATTTTTTCGAACGGCACGTCCTGATTGGCATAAGCGCCCAGAGCGGTAACCGCAACCTGTTTCACCAATTCGCGAAAAGTAGCGGCAGGCGAGACGAGCGTGCGCAATACAAGATTGTTGAGGAAGAATCCGATTAGCTGTTCGCATTCGCTCCGCGGCCGATTGGCAATTGGTGATCCAACCAGAATGTCTTCCTGTCCGGTGTATCGATGCAGCAGGACATTAAAGGCTGCCAGCATCGTCATGAATAATGTAGCCTGCTCATTCCGGGACAACTCTCTCAGGCCCTGTGATAAGCCAGGCGGCAGCAGCAAAGTCTGGCGCGCTCCGCGAAAACTCTGCTTCGCCGGCCGCGGTTTGTCAGTGGGCAAGTCCAGTGTCATGGGCGCCCCACTCAACTGACGCTGCCAATAGAGCAACTGCTCATTGACCTGCTTACTTGCCAGCCACTCACTTTGCCAGGCGGCGAAGTCTGAGTATTGAATTGGCAGCTCAGGCAACGGAGACGGCTTGCCTTGTAAGAACGCTTCGTAAAGCCTTCCCAACTCGTTGAAGAAGACTTTCCACGACCAGCCATCGGCGATGATGTGATGCATTGTCAGGAGCAACACCTGATCCTCGCTGCCAAGTCTCAAGACAGACGCGCGCCAAAGCGGACCCTGGGCCAGGTCAAAGGGAACTTTCGCCTCCTGATTTATTCGCCGGCGCAGTTCAGTCTCCCGGTCGGCCCGCGGAACAGGTCCCAGTTCAACAATGGGAAAAGCGAAATCCAGGTCGGGCCGAATTGTTTGCACCGGCTGACCGTCCAAGATCTTGAAAGTGGTGCGCAGCGCTTCCTGCCGGCGTACTATTTCTTTGAGACTCAGCTCCAACGCGTGCAAATCCGCAGTGCGCGCCAGGTGCAGCGCGGCCGGAACGTTGTACACCGCAGTCCCGGGAACAAGTTGTTCCATAAACCAAAGCCGTTGCTGTCCCACCGAAAGCGGTGCGGTCGTGGCACCTGATTTGTGAAGAGGCAAAGCGGCTGACAAGACATCGCCTTTGCTGTCAGGCAGGTTCGTAATGCTGCCGGCAATAGTTGGATTCGCAAAGAACTTCTGCAGCGACAAGTCAGTTTTGAAAATATCCCGCATGCGCGACACTACCTGAGTAGCCAGCAACGAATGCCCGCCGAGTTCAAAGAAGTTGTCATTCACGCCAACGCGGTCCAGTCCCAGTACGTCCGTCCAAATCATCGCCAGCAACTGCTCGGTTCGATTACGTGGCGGCAGAAAATTCGCGCTGACCGCCGGGCGCGCACGTTCCGGTGCGGGCAGGGCCCGGCGATCGAGCTTACCGTTGTCCGTGAGCGGCAGACACTCGAGCATGACAAATGCAGCCGGAATCATGTAGTCAGGAAGTTTTTCACGCAGGAAGCCTCGCAACCGCGGGACCAGCTCGAGAAAGACTGTTTTCTTAGCGGGTTGATTTGTAAAGTCTCGCCAGGTCTTCGAGTCCTGTACCAGCGCAGGTGGGAAAGCGTACTCACTCCGCGAGTTGGCGTCCGTAAGCAACGCATCGAGATGGCCCGCAGGTCCGCTATTGATCCAACTGAGATCGGCGCGATACTTCTCAGCCGCAGCCAGCCCCAACAATTCATCGGGCTCGATGCCCTTCACTGTCTTACTGCTTACCGCCAGCCTGAGATCCGCGACCGTAGCCAGGCTCGGATCATCGTCATGGCGCAGCAGCCTCGCCGTCTCACAAGCCGCTTCGATACGGCGGTTTGGAATTTCGCGGCAGCCAATCGCGACAGGTCGATTGCGGAGTTCGACTCGCAGGTCTTCAAGGCTATCCTGCTCCCTCCAGTTCAGCCACTCAAGCGGCGCAGTCGAGCGTTCCGGACCCCCAACGGTCAGTTCCACGTCGTAACGAAAACGAGAGAGCTCATTATCGTAATCACCGCGCTTGGGGCGGACTGAAACTTCTGTGATGCCGGGAATATCCCGGCGCAATACTTCGAAAAACTTTGGGTCAATGACTAGTTCATCTTCAGCTTCCAGCCGCTCGCTGACGCGCTGCTTGAGTTCTGCGAGCGATAGCGACGGCAGGGCTTTATAAACCTCAACTGAGGCGTGAAAGGCCTCGAGCAGGGGAAGGCTGCGCACATCTCCTATGAAGATCGATCCGCCCGGTCGCAGAACCCTCGCCGCATTGCGCAGCACCTCGACAAGGTATTCACTACTGGGAAAATACTGCACGACCGAATTGAGAATGACGGCATCGAACCAGCCCGGTTCGATACCGTCAAAATCTTTTGCCTGCCTGTGCAGCAGTCTCACCCCGGCAAATTCTTGCGTTTGCGCCAACTGCCACTGCAGGCGATTAATGACAGTCTCTGAAAAGTCAGTACCGAGATACTCACTGCAATGAGGAGCTACTTGAAAAAGCAATAGTCCGGTGCCGCAGCCGATCTCAAGTACGCGATCAGGCTTCAAGCTGCGGATGCGCTCGACCGTGTGGCTCAACCAGGCTCGCATTTCTGCAACGGGGATCGGCTGTCCGGTATAGCTGCTGTTCCAACCAGTGATATCAAACCTGGGTTCACCTGCGACAGCCGTTTGCTGGTAAGTTTCGTCGTAGAGTTTCTGCCATTTGGCGATATAGGGTTCTTCTTGATCGGCCGCCCCTGACTCTGCGGCATTCTGAACCACGTAGGCCACCAGGCGTTTGTCGCCAGGATTGTCCTCGCGCGTAATAACCACGCACTCCTTAACCGCTGAATGCTGCTGCAGCACAGTCTCGATCTCGCCAGGCTCAATTCGATAACCGCGAATTTTCACCTGCTCATCGATTCGTCCCAAAAACTCAAGCGAATGGTCCGCTAGCTGCCGTACCCGATCTCCGGAGCGATACAGGCGGGAACCCGGCACTTCACTTTGCGGGTGTGGCAAAAATTTTTCCGCAGTCAGCGCCACGTCGTTCAAGTAGCCGCGCGCCAAACCGGCGCCGCCTATGTAAAGCTCTCCGGGAGCTCCTTCCGCTACCGGGTTCATTGCCTCGTCGAGGATCAGAACTTCAGTGTTCGCAATCGGCCTCCCGATCGGCACGGTCTGTCCAAACTCCTCTCCTGGTCGCGCGCGATAACAACAGGTAAAGGTTGTGTTCTCAGTGGGTCCATAACCGTTGATCAATTGGCACTGCGGCAGCTCGCGAGCAACGCTGGCAGCATGCCGGGGAGACAGCACGTCACCGCCGGCCAGCAATTGCCTGAGACCGCGCAGATTGTCCAACTGGCGCTCGACCATCTGGTGAAACAACCCGGCCGTCAGCCACAAAGTAGTTACTTTCTCGCGCTTAACCGCCTCGCCAAGTTCCTCCAGGCCAGCTTTGCCCGGTGGCAGTAACACAAGCCGCGCCCCATGCAGCAGAGCCCCCCAGATTTCAAACGTCGACGCGTCAAATCCCAGCGGGGCTGCCTGCAGAAAAACCTCGTCAGCACTAAATCTGGCATATTGGGTGTGCGTGACCAGGCGCACGACGCCGCCATGCGTAACACAAACGCCCTTTGGCTGTCCGGTTGACCCCGAGGTGTACATAACGTACGCAAGGTTTCCCGCGGTGCAACCTGCCTCGAAGTCGTTCTGCTCAATTGAGGCAATCCGCTCCCACTCACTATCGAGGAAAATGGTTTCAACCTTATGGTCGCTGAGTTTAGCGCGCCATTGCTCCTGGGTCAGCGCCAGCCTCATCGATCCATCGGAGATCATGAAAGACAGGCGCTGAGCGGGATAGGCCGGATCGAGCGGCAGGTAGGCCCCGCCAGCTTTGAGGATCCCGAGCAGACCGACGATCATCTCCAGCGATCGCTCGACACAGAGACCGACTATTACTTCCGGACCGACCCCAAGTTTTCGCAGATAATGCGCCAGCTGATTCGCACGGCGGTCTAGCTCGCCATAGGTCAGTTCCCGATCGCCAAAGACAACCGCCACGGCATCAGGTGTCCTGGTGGCCTGGGCGGAAAACAACTCATGAATGCATTCGGCCCGCAAGTCGGACGAATGCTCATTGGTGGGTGCTAATTGCATCTCGTGATCTGAATTCTGAGAACCCTTTCTCCTGGTTTTCTGAAGGCGCGTCATGATAATGGCAAGGCGGGTGGACCAACTCCTGGCAAACTCGGTACTCCAACCGTGTTTCTTCCCGCGCGGGCAACAACTCGCAGGAACGGGCCACGCGCGCACCGTGACTCGCTAAGGATAGTGTCGCGGCTCCAACTAATATTATCAGAAACCATTCTTACCGCAGGCCACTGAAGCCAACTCTGGCTTGGTAACGGATTGGGGTATTCAGGACCGCTCCCCTCTTCCCTTGCTTCCTGGCCCGATAGCTTGCACTATATCCGGCAACTACCCGGTAGCAGCGGGTTAGCGGAAAATCAATACAGATAGGAAAAAGCCCAAACCAACCGAATTACCTGAAAAATTGGCCTAACTCGCAGTTATTAGAGCTTAAGTCGCTTCGGCATCATGGCTCCTGCCCGGTAGTCATCGATTGACGATTGGGCCTGCCTCCTGAGGAGAAAGTTCATGCAAAACGATGAACGGGAAGACAACACCATTTACAAGGTCGTCGTCAATCACGAAGAGCAATATTCGATTTGGCCAGCACATCGCGATAACGCCCTGGGCTGGACAGACGCCGGCAAGTCAGGGACCAAGGCAGAATGTCTTGCTTACATCAAGGAAGTGTGGACGGACATGCGTCCCCTAAGTCTGCGGCAGAAGATGGAAGAGGCGGCCAGGGCTAAAGAGTAATTGGAGCCGGCAACTGGCTCCCGTTTCAAAGGCTGAGGTTGATGCCCTCCCTCAGGCCGGGAGGGCCCGAGTGCCGGCGGCTGCTAGTTGGCCTTGATTCCAGTCAGACTGTGCGTCACCCTTTACCAAATCCGAGCCACACTTTCCCTTCCTGGCCAGCTTCGCCGGAGCAACCCTCACTAGAATCAGATCAGGTCCATATCTGGGGGGCCTCGCTTGAACAACCCCTACCCACCGTTGACCGTCTTCGCGAACATCTTTCCCCCGATGAACAAGCTCGCGCCGCTCGCTTTCACTTTGAGAAGGACCGGCGCCATTTTACGGTCGCGCGCGGATACTTGAGGACGCTGCTTGGCCGCTATTGTGGCCTGGGACCGGACGAGATTCGATTCTCGTATAGCTCGTACGGGAAACCCCGCCTTACCGTCGAACTCCAACAGCCAATCGAATTCAGTTTGGCGCACTCGGGCGGCGCGGCCTTATATGCCTTCACGCGCATCGGCGAGATTGGCATTGACCTTGAATATATCCGACCCGACTTCATCGGCGATGACATTGCACGGCGGTACTTTTCTGCAAGCGAAGTCGCCTTACTCAATCTGCTTTCGAAACCTGACCGGCAGAAGGCATTCTTTGCTTGTTGGGCCAGAAAAGAAGCTTTCATCAAGGCCAAAGGTCTGGGGTTGTCTCTCGGTCTGGATCAATTCGACGTAGCGTTGCGGTCGGATCAACCGGTGGCAATCCTGCGTACGGCCTGGGAAGAAGCTGAAGCCCTGCGCTGGTCGTTGCAGGCCATCGACGTCGGGCCGGACTACGCTGCCGCGGTAGCGCTTGAGGCTCACGGCTGGCAGGCAAATTACTGGCAAGTAGAGTGATTGGCCGTCAACTCACACCACAAGCGCCGGAACGAAACCAAACTCGAAACAGGGACGGCTTCACTTCCTGACTGCCGGCTACGTGGTGGACCTTTTTGCTTGAGCCACTGCGCTGCTGGTGGAACCTCTTATCTTTTCATCCGCGCCAGGATGGACGTCGTCGAGGCCCCGGCGACGAAAGGCAACGCGATAACCCTGCCGCCAGCGGCTTCGACTTCTGCGCGGCCGTGAATCTCGTCCAATTCATAGTCGCCGCCTTTCACGAGGACATCCGGCAACAGTGCGGCAATCAATGTCCGCGGCGAAATATCATCAAAAACGTGTACGAACGTCACCTGACGCAATGCGGCCAGCACCTCAGCCCGCTCAATTTCATTGACGACGGGACGCCCGGCGCCTTTTAACTCGCGCACGGTCCGGTCGCTATTGATGGCTACGATAAGAGCATCACCCAGTGCGCGCGCAGCCGCCAGATAGCGCACGTGCCCCACATGAAGTAAATCGAAGACGCCGTTGGTAAAAACGACCTTCTTGGCGGCTGCGCGTAATTCGCCGCGCTTAGCAAGCAGTGCGGAGAGTGAATAGATCTTATCAGGCATCGAGCAGGGAATTTATCATGTCAGGCTACGGTGGGAAACCGGCGGCATCAGCGAGTTGCAGCTTGCGCGTGTTCCTGGGGGCTGAAAATCTCGCGCGAGACCGCCGTTAGTGACTGCCCTTCCTGACTCAGGTTTGCTCTCCATGGCCCCGCTCTCTATAATTCGCACCTTACTTTGCTGGAGAAAATTTTGACCGCTCAGATACTTCAGGACATCATTTCAGATAACGATCAAACTCGGGCGCGGCAGGAGCATCTCGACGCGTTGCGACGGTTGGTGGGCAATGCCTATCCCAACAAGTTCACGCGCAGTCAGGTTGTCGCGTTTGGGCGCGAAGATACCATCAGCGCGATCGAGGAGCAGTTTCGCGCCTATGAACCCGTGATCGCCGCAGGCGGCAAGCCTGAACCTGGAGAAATCGAGCAGGCCAATCGGGAATTGAACAAGGTCAGGGTGCGAATCGCGGGACGTATAGCCGCGCCGCCGCGGGTGATGGGTAAAGCTGCTTTCGTGCACCTCTCTGACGGCGCCCGGCGCCTGCAAGTCTACGTGCGCAAAGCCGACGTCAAGCCTGTCAACAACGACAGCGGCGCCCTGATTGATGAGGAAGGAAAAGGTTGGGAGTTATTCGGCCTGCTCGATCATGGCGACTTTGTCGGCGTAGAAGGTTACCTTTTTGTGACTAAGACCGGTGAACTTTCAGTGCACGTGCAGACCCTGCAATTTCTGGCCAAAGCGCTCTTGCCGCTGCCCGACAAAATGCACGGCATAAACGATCCCGAGATACGGCAGCGGCAACGTTATGCCGATCTGATTGCCGGCAGTTTAAAACTGGATCGCGAAGAGGGTGAACTGACTCCGCGCGAAGTTTTTGAAAGGCGGTCGGCAATCATTCGCGAGCTGCGCCGATTTCTGGAAGAGCACGGCTATGTCGAAGTGGAAACGCCGATGCTCACGCCCCTTGCAACGGGCGCCGCGGCCAGACCTTTCAAAACGCATCACAACGCGCTCGACATCGATCTCTACGCGCGAATCGCTCCTGAGCTTTATCTGAAGCGGTTACTGGTTGGAGGCTTTGAGAAAGTTTATGAGCTGAATCGCAACTTCAGAAACGAAGGAGTCTCGACGCGGCACAATCCCGAGTTCACGATGCTGGAGTTTTACTGGGCTTACGCGGATGTGAATCAGATGATGGATTTTTGTGAGGAGTTGATTCGCGCGACGGTGCGCAAAGCGCTGGGTGAGGCGCAGGTTCCGTTTGGCGACCACGAGTTTGATTTCGCGCGACCGTTTCGACGCCTCTCGATGAGAGATGCTGTCGCCGGTGTCGGCCAGGCGGATCTTCCGGACCATAAGCTGCTTGAAGTATTTGCAGACTTGATTGAACCGGGTCTGATTCAGCCGACGTTCATCACTGACTTTCCCAAGGCAGTATCACCGCTCTCAAAAGCTTCACCGTCCAACCCGAGGGTTGCCGAGCGCTTCGAACTCTACGTAGCCGGTATGGAATGCGCCAATGGTTTCTCGGAACTCAACGACCCGGCAGAACAATTACAGCGTTTCCAGGAGCAGATGCAGCAACGGGAGAGTGGCGATGACGAAGCCATGTTGATGGACGAAGACTACATTCGCGCGCTGTCCTACGGCATGCCCCCGGCGGCCGGGATTGGCATCGGCATCGATCGCTTTGTGATGCTGCTGACCAACAGACAGTCGATTCGCGACGTGATACTCTTTCCCCACCTGCGCCCCGAACGAAAGCGCGACGAACCGGAACCCGAGCCGCCTGCCAAAGCGGGCGGGTGACCCCCTCTCCGGTACGTTTGGAACAGCAACAACCCACCCGCTATCACGGGTGGTTCTGACAAAATACGAAGGAGCACTTAACATGACTCGAAAACTTCTTGCGTTTCTAACTATTCTGGCGTTCGCTTTCGTGCTTTATGCGCAGGGCGACAAAGCCATTAAGCTCAACGGCTACTTGATCGACAACGCGTGCGCCAGTGCTCACGCGAAAGAACCTGCTTTTGGCGAAACCGTCAAGAAGCACGCCACCTCGTGCGCGCTGATGCCCTCATGCAAGGGCAGTGGCTATGCGGTTTACTCGGAAGGCAAACTCTACAAACTGGATGCGGCGGGCAGCGAGAGCGCTGCCGAATTGTTAAAGGACACCGACACGAAAGAGGGCGTGATGGTGGCCGTCGAAGGAACCATTAACGGCGATACTCTGCACGTCACCAAGATCACGGAAGTCAAACCCGCGGTCGAATAGCTGTTGGGACTGGGTCTTGGGTCCTTGGGCTTTGGTCAAAAGCAGGAAGTACATCGCAAGAGTCCAAAGACCCAAGACCAAAGGCCAAAGACCCAAGACCTATTTCAAATAAGAGATGATTGTGCCGCCAAATCCGACAGCCCAGGCATGATCGCGATCCACTATGAAGATTCGTTCAAGCGGATGCTGGGTGGCGCTTGGTTCCACCTCCCAGTGCAAGCCACCATCGGCGGTGTGAATAATTGTGCCGTGCGCGCCCACCGCCCAGCCTTCCAAATCGTTAATAAACTTTACGTCCAGGAGATCGGCTGTGACGCCCGAAGCCTGGTCCGTCCAGGTGCGGCCGCCATTGCTGGTGCGCAGGATGCGACCACCCGTTCCGACCGCCCAGCCAAGCCGATTATCCTTGAATGAGACGGCGGTAAAGCGAACGCCAGCGACATCCGGTAAACGGGAAGCATGCCAGGTCTCGCCACCATCAGCAGTTTGCAGAATAGTGCCTCCTGCACCTACCAGCCAGCCACGATCGTTATCTACAAATGCTCCACCCAACAGCAGATACCGAGTGGGGAGTTGGAGTCGCTTCCAGCTCTTGCCGGCATCAATAGTCGTATAGGCAGTACCGGCTTCGCCAAAAACCCAGCCATGCCCCAGGCGAGAAAAGACCAGTCGAGTCAACCGCGTATCAACATTGCCCTTGAGATCATCCCCGTTGACATCCACCTTGGCCCAGGATTTTCCTCCATCAGAGGTGTGCATCAGGTAGGTGCGCGGCGCCTCCCTGGTGGTTAACTCATAGATGTTGGCTTCACAAAGAAGCCAACCATCCTGCTGGTTCTGGAAGTAAATATCCTGCAGGGAATCGTCGGTAGGCCGCGGCTGCATCCGCCAGTGCGCCCCTCCGTCCACGGTCGTGAGCATGGTGCCTTTGCTGCCTACGGCCCACCCAATGTCCTGATTGAGAAAAAAGACTGAGCGCATCCAGCTGAGCGTCCCGGAAGTTTGCCGGCTCCAGGTGGCAGCGGAAGCGTTTAGCGCGAAAGCTGACAGAAGCAGGCAGCAAGCAATCAGCAGGCAAATGCGGGAAGACAAGGAGACGCGAGGCGCGGGCCATTTCCCATCTGTCATTGGACGTTTAGCAATTTCCATCTATTGCCTGACAGCCGTGATACTCAATCTGGTCGGGCCGATTTAGGACGTGCGCCACTCGACTGCTGCCTTCTGCCTTCCGCCTTCTGCCTCTTACAGTCCGGCGAAGATGCGCGCGAAACTAAGCACCTGGACCAGTCCCATCAGCGATTGAATCTTCTTCAGCTTGTTACCGGGAACAACGATTTGATCGCCGGGTATGAGATAGTTCGAATCGGCGGCCTTGCCTTTGTAGATGGCAGATACATTCACCGGTATCTGAGCGAGCGTGTTATCCGACTGGCGGCGCAAGAGGACGACCCTGCTCTTATCGCCTGTTCCCAGAACACCACCAGCTTCGGCGATTGCTTCGGTGACGGTCATGCGACGATTCATTAAGCGAATACCAGGCTGGGCTACATCGCCGATGATGCTGTAGCGATACGAAGCTGCTTTATCGAGCGAGACTGTAACCTCGGGATCGATAATGTATTCGTCGTAGCGCTTCTTGATTAGCTCGGCGATTTCATCGACGGTCTTGCCATTGACGAACAGACCGCCGGGGATTAGGGCCAGCGAAATTCGCCCGCTGGGCGGAATAGTGATACCAGAACGCGAGTAACGGTCCTGCCCAAAGACGGTAACGGAAATTACGTCCTCAGGGCCGAGTCGATAGGTGGTAAAGAAGTTGTTATAAAAAGGAACGACGGCATTTTCTTCTGACGTCTGCTGCTGACGATTCTCTTGTGTTTCAGCCGGGATATCAGTCGGGGCACCGGAGGGCTTCGGGTTCTGAGTGCTGGGAGCGAGCGACTTATCATCATTGGTCTTTATGCCGGTCGTACGCGGACGATTCTTGACTGCCGCGTCCGCAGTCACGGTTGGGGCCGCGGGGCTGGGAGTGGCCGCCGGAGCCGGGCTGGTCGGTTGCTGGGCGCTCGCCCGCGAGAAACCGGCCGTAAGAAGGGAAAAGGCCAGCGATAACGCGAGCGGCCTGACTATTTTGTAATGCTTCATTTTCATACCTCCCAGGTTTCGGTGGCACCGTTAGTCCCACCCGCGACGACTTAATGCGCGCCGCGACCAAACATGATTATCTTGACCGTCTCAAAGAGAATAATGGCATCCAGTACCAGACTCTGGTTCTTGATGTAATAAAGGTCGTACTGCAGTTTCTGCCGCGCATCCTCGATTGATGCGCCATACGGGTACTTAATCTGCGCCCAGCCGGTCAACCCCGGAGCAATCAGGTGCCGCTGTTCGTAATAGGGGATCTCTTCTGCCAGTTGCGATACAAAGTGGGGCCGTTCCGGACGCGGTCCGACGAAACTCATCTCACCGCGCAGAATGTTCCAGAACTGGGGTATTTCATCGACGCGGATCTTGCGAATGACTCGTCCCACGCGAGTGGCGCGATCGTCACCGCTGCTGGCCCAGACAGGTCCCTCCTTTTCAGCATCTACCCCCATTGAACGAAATTTCATCAGTGTAAAAGGACGACCATTCTTACCAACGCGTTCCTGCTTGTAGAGAATCGGCCCGGGGGATTCGATCTTGATGAGAATCGCTGTCAGCAGCGCGATCGGTAAGGAGAGTATCGCCCCGACCAGAGCAACCAATCGGTGCATAACGTTGCGAAACAGACCAGCAATGCGAGCCTGACGCCCGCGGCCGGAGAAAATCAGCCACGATGGTCGCAGCATGTCGAGGGAGACCCGGCCCGTCAATCGTTCGTAGAACGACGCGCCCTCTTCAATCGAAACATCGCCGCCCAAACTCAACTGCAGCAATTCGCCGGTTGGAAACTGGCCGCGGCGCTCGCCCATGGCTACCACTATGCGATCGACATTCTCGCGCTTCACAATCTGGTCGAGATCGGCCGACAGACCCAGCACGCGTGGATTAAGCAGGCTTTTGCCCACCAGCTCCGGATCGTTATCGACAAATCCAACAATGCGATAGCCCGCGTCCTTGCGCCCCAGCACTTCACGAGCAACCTCCAGGGCGTTCTCGCCCGATCCCACTACCAGGATTCGTTCGCCGAATTCCGGATGGCCCAGGAACCAGTGAATCGACACCCGCCAGCCGACCATCAGGCTCAAGGCCAGGGGCAAGGCCAGCAACGAAATGCCGCGGCCCAGCATGAGATCAGGAAAAACATAAAAGGTGATGGCCAGGGCTACCCAGGCCAGACCCAGGGCCTGAACCAAACGCAGGACAAGCTCGCGCCGGTCATGCATGACCAGAAAATCGTACAGGTCGTAAAAGTAAAAAGCCGTGAGACAAAAGCACGTCGCCAATGCCGCCTTGAGATAGCCATGACGTACTACCAGCTCGTTCTGCATATCGTCAGAGCCCAGACGCAGGTAGACAGCAAAGACTATCGCGCCGAAAATAACAGTCGCTTCGGCGAATAGGAGTACCAGCGTTCGATTGTTAAAGCGAGACGGCCTCAATTAATTACGACAACCTCCTCCTCCTGTTTTCGCAGGTCCTTCTCCGCACCCTTAATAACGCGACGCTCGCGATCATAGTAGCGGTGCTGGTAATAGTAGGAGTTTGCATCAAGCACCGCATCAGCCCGATTCAGCACCACACCGAGCATCCGCTCACGGGGCAACTGATCCAGCAGCCGATCAACAATCGCGTACCTGGTATTTCCCGATCGGACAACCAGCAATCCCCCATCGGCCTTATCGATCAGGACACTGGCATCGGTAAAGATCCCCAATGGCGGAGCGTCGATGATTACGAAGTCAAACATGCGGCGCGCTTCTTTCAAGACACTCGCATACGTGGGCCCGGACAGCATTTCAGCCACGTCATCCCTTGCCCGGCCCCCTGGTAACAAATAGAGTCCGGAAGGTTCCAGACGCACGATGGCTTGTTCGAGGCTGACTTCGCCGCTCAGCACTTCGGACAAGCCCAAGGGCGTATCAATACCGAGATAATGAGTGGCACAGGGTGCGCGCAAATCGCTGTCTATCAAAAGGCAGCGAACCCCCTCGGTTTGCGCGAGCAGCCAGGAAAGATTAAGCGAGGTCAGCGTTTTACCTTCACCGATACCGACACTGGTTATGACGATCGTACGTACCTGCTGGTGTTCGCCGGCCTGCAACACTCGAGTGCGCAAAGAGCGAAATTGTTCGTTATACGCCGAGCGAGGCTGTGTGATGGCCACCAGATGAGGTTCGACGCGCGCCGCGGAAATCGTGTAAGACATGAATTCCGCGGCACGCGCCGCCCCGGCAGCGCCCAAAGTTGCCCCAGCAGCACGCGAAGCGATTCCGTCGGGGAGTGCCGACCCGGCGGGAGCTTGCGCAGTGTGCGCAGTGGACGCTGAACCGTAGTCCGCGTCGGGTGGCCTGAGGATCGTTGAGCCAGCCATTAGCTGCTCTTCAATCTCACGCGCGGCCGGAGGTAAACCACCGGCACCGTTGCGGCGACTTGAGTTCTTGGATTTATCTGGATTAGCAGCGCTCGGCTGATCAGCGGCGCGCTTTAAAGCATCGTAGACTCTACCCATCAGATCTCCTTAGTTATCCAGCCCAACTGGGCAGGTGCCTCTTCCGTGGCTGCGTAGTAATCCGGGTTCTAAATCGTTTCGATGGAAACCGGGGTCACCACATTCTCCGTTTCTGCGTCGGGCATCGTTCCGGCAGCCCATAACTCCGCGCGTCCTGCAGCCGAGAATATGCGCGCGGGATCGACGTGCTCTTCACCTGGTTGCATGCCTCGCTCGGAATTGGGCAACATGTCGAAAGTCTCAGCGACCTCCTCAATAGAGTTGCGGCTGATCGTAGTTTCCCCGGCTGCATAACCCGCCAACAAGGCGTTGTCGCAGAGGTTGTTGATGTTGCGCGGAATCCCCTCAGAGCAGCGAAAGATGTAATCAATCGCGCCCGGAGAAAAGACATCGGTGCGCTCGGCGCCGGCCACCAACAGTCGCGAAGTAATGTAACGGTCTGTTTCTTCCACGCTGGGCATCGGCTTAATAACGCAACGCAGCGCGACCCTTTGTTTCAACTGGCGCAAGTCCGGACGGTTAAGTACCTCGCGCAATTCGGGCTGCCCTGTCAAAACGATTTGTAACTGTTTCGCAGTATCGGACTCGAAATTCGAGAGCAGGCGGATCTCTTCCAGCACGTGAGTTGAGAGCCCCTGGGCTTCGTCAACGATCAGCACTGTGCGCAAACCGCGCGAGTGGCGAGATTCGAGCGCCCGTCCCAGCTCCAACAGGAGTTCCGATTTAGTTTGCCACTTCTGAATATCAAGCAGAGTCGCGACGTGCTGGTAAAACTCAGCCACTGAAAGCCGGGGGTTGAAGATGTAGGCGACCAGGACCGTGCGATCCAGGCGCTGCATCATCCAACGCAGGATGGTGGTCTTGCCCGTGCCCACTTCACCCGTGACGACAATCAATCCCTTTCCGCTCTCGATCCCGTAATGCAGGTTGGCCATTACTTCGGTATGCGAAGGCGTAAAGTAGATGAAACGCGGATCAGGCGTCAGCGCGAAGGGCAACTCTCGTAATCCGTAATATTCTGCGTACACTCTTGGACCTCCATTATTCGCAGGCAATCAAGCGTGGGGCCAGCCAGCCTGTCGTCTGCTTAGGAAACAAAGCGATCAAAAATATGCGTGGCCCGCAACGCCAGCGTCAGCGCTGGAATACTGATCAGGGTCACGATGATGCCCATCGCCAGGAGCATCTTTCGCCGTAATGGCCGAGTGCGTACTTCCTGGGGACTCAACAATTCCGGAACTGAAATCAGGACCGGCAGACCGGTGTAATGGACCGCATCCTCGGTAGTCTGAATCGTAAACAAACGCGGCACTTCAAAAAGAGCAGCCAGAAAGACCCCCAGTGCCAGGCCCAGACCGAGCCCGATTCCGGATAGTGTCCAACGCTTAGGCGCCACTGGGACCACTGGAAGATTAGCGATATCGACAACCTGTATGCCCGCGCCCTGTTGTTGCGTGTCGGCCTCAGCGCCCAGCGAGATGCGATTTTGCTGGACCAGCAATTGGTCGTAATTTGCTTTCTTAGTGGCGTACTCACGATCCAAAGCGCCAAGCGCGACCTGCGCACTGGGAACGCTGTTCAATCGCTGCATTAAATCCGAGATCTGTTTTTCGTTGGCTGCCAGCATGTCCTGTTGACGTCTGATTTCTCCGTCAACCAGTTTTGCCTGCGTCTCCAGATCCGCGGCCAGCAGATCGGGACGCTTGGACAGCTTCTCTTCCTTTTCCCTGATACGTTCTTTCCATTCGAAGACCATGCCGTCCATCTCTTTCTTGACCGAATCCAGCTCGGCCTGCTTGGCAAGTACATCCGGATGTTTGGGTCGCAACTCCGCGAGCAAGCGTTGCAGCTCGGATTCCAGCGCCGCCTTGCGCTGCACGAGGTTTCCCCACGCCAGGGTGGTATGGGGGTCGGTCAGGTTCTCGGCAACGTCGCTGCGGGTGTTTTCAGTCTGCTTGCGCACAATAGCGAGCTGACTGGCGAGTGCGGAACGCCGATCCTGCAGGCGACCTACTTCCGCAATCAAAGCCTTCTGCTGTTCTCGCAACCCACCCAGTTGACCAACCAGCGACGCTTCCTCCTGCGGCAGGTTGCCGATGTTCTTGTTCATGAACTCCAGCCGCTTGTTGTCAATGAGATCCAGTTCGTCCTTTACCTGCTTTACCTGCGCTTCAATAAACTGCTTGGCAGAGGTGCTGGAACTAATTGTTAACTTGGTCTGCTCGTCAATGTATTTGCTGGCCAGGTCGGCCGTGACGGCCTGCGTGGTGCGCGGATCTCGGCCGCGATAGGCAATATTAAACCCATTGGTGATGTCGTTCCGGCTGGTGTTGACCTCAACCTTGATGTTGTTGCGCATGATATCAATCATGACTTCCATCGGTTCGCCGCGCAGACGCTCGTCGCGATAGAGATCATATTTGACGATGAGCGGTTCGAGTTGGCTGCGACTGGTAACCACTTGAGCGATTCCCTGCAACTGGCGGTTTAAATTGTCATCGGACAAGGTCGGAACCACGCCTGTAGGCAGCGTCGAAGGCTTGACCACGATCAGCGTCTGCGACTCGTAAATATCCGGCAAACGATGCACTACCCAGGCCACTGAGCAGGCGATGGCGATGGCTGGAAGAATGATTAGCCATTTTCGCTTCCAGGCGATCTTCACGTATTCGCTTGGTGTCCGCTGACGAAACTCAACACTCATTGAAAAACTCCTCTGGTCCTAACTCGGACTGTCGTTAATTCACGAACCCTTATGACAAACAAATCAAACTGAGATACTGCCCGGCAGATAGAATTTAGACGGACCTCATAATGAAGCTAACGCCCGGCGCGCCGCTTCAGCGTCAGCAAAAGCTGACTTTTCTCCCAGTCGCAGGGCCAATTCAATTTCGCGCCTGGCATTCAACTTATCGCCCTTCGCCGCCAGGGCCAATCCGAGGTGATAGTGATAAGTGGCGCTCGGCGTTGTTTTGCTCTTTTGCGCAACCTGTTCATCGAGCGAGACAGCCTTCTGCAATTGGTCAACCGCAGCCGCGTGCAGTCCCTTCTTGTAGTAGACCCAGCCCAACGTATCCGCAAACCCGGCTATCTGGGGGTTCTTTTGCACCACCCCCTGGGCCAGGCGCACTGCTTCGTCCAGATTTCCCTTGCCCTGTTCTGCATACAGGAAGGCGAGGTTATTCGCGGCAATGCTGGAATTCTGATCCAACTCCAGGGCCTTGCGATAATTCTCTACAGCTGTGTCGTAATTCTTGCGCGCGTCTTCCAGCATTCCGATTAACGTGTAGGCAGTCGCGTTGTCAGGTCTGAGTGCGACGATTTTGCGGTACTCCGCGATCGCGCGGTCTTCCTGACGCGTGTTTACAAACAGCGCCCCCAGCGCCGAGTAAGCAGCCGTGTAGTTTGGATCAAGCTCGAGTGTCTTGCGCAGTTCAGCCTCAGCACCTTGAGAGTTTTGCTCCAACCCGTAGACCTGAGCCTTCAGGAAGTGCAGCGGGGCATTATTGGGATTGGACGCGAGCGCTTGATCAATTCTGGCGTGGGCTTTGTCTCCTAGTTTTTGACGGGCGAATAGTTCCAGCAGTCCGCTCAACGCGTTGAAATTTACCGGATCGACGGAAAGTGCATTTTCGTAGAAGCCGACTGCTTCATCAGGCTTTTGCTCGAGCAACGACACCGCTGCCAGGTTGACGTAAGCGTCGGTGTCTTTAGGAGCAATGTCGCGGGCCGCAAGAAAATCCTGGCGCGCCCCCAAAGTATCTCCGGTCTGAGCTTTTGCGGACCCGCGGGCGATAAGCGCTTTCGAGGTAAGACCGGCCAACATCTGCGGAGATGTTTCACGATCGGGCGCGGTCTTGCTCAAACGATCGACCAACTCAGAGGAGAGCCGCAGCGCAGACTTGAAGTCACCGCTAACCAGGCTCATCTGCACTTGCATCAGTTTGCCCGGCAAATAGTCCGGATAACCTCGTTCCAAATCGCCCGCAAACGTGCGCGCCTGATCGGTCTGGCCGAGACTGAAATTTGCCTGGGCCATAAAGTAGAGCGCCGGCCGGGAGTTGGGTTCCTGCCTGAGAACTTCTTTCAAATCTTCAATGGCTGCCTTTAAGTCAGCGGTTTGCCCGGTTTGGGCCTTCACTCGTGCGCGCAACAACAAGGCTTGCCGGTCATGGGCGTCTCGCTTCAGGAGCTGTTCGACCTGGTCCATCGTGCCTTTGCTGTCACCGCGCATCAGCATGATCTCGCCGAGGCGATAGCGGCCCTGCACAAAGTCGGGGGCCTTGGCCAGCACTTCCTGGTAGATATGAGTGGCGTCGTCCAGGCGATTAACCGCCGAATAGTAGTCGGCCAGCACGGCCCGACTCTCAGGCTTGTCTTTGTCCAGATCTCCCAGCGCTTTGTAGGCTGCTTCCGCCTTATCCAGTTGCTTGGTAACGAGGTAAAAGCTGGCCAGCACATACCGAGCATTGCGATCTGCCGGTTCCACTTCAACTGCCTTGTTCAGTTCTGCCTCTGCCTCGGCTTTGCGATCAGCCTGAACCAAAAACTTGCCGTATTCAGTGTGAACGAGTGCCGAACTCGAGTTCAGCGCGATCGCACGTTTGTATGTTTCTTCCGCTTTCGGCAATTCATTCGTGACGATGTAGAAGCGTGCGAGGCTCAGATATGACTTAACGCGATTCGGATCCAGTTCAATGGCCCGATTCAACTCGGCAAATGCGTTTTCCCGCTGGTTCTGGGCAAACAGCACACTCCCCATCAGAATGTGCCCTTCGATATAGTTCGGGTCTTTTTGCAGAACTTCTTTGGCCAGACGCTCAGCCTGGGCCAGCGACTCAGCCGACCGGGAGGCATTCGAAATGTAATAGTTGCCCAGCGTCGTGCGGGCTTCCAGATTGTTAGGATCCAAATCGACGGCCCGATGCAGCTCATCAAACGCTTCCTGAAATCGCTGCTGACCCTCGTACGCGCGCGCCAGGCCCCAGTGAGCGGCTGCCAGCTTATCGTCAATCTGCACCGCATTGCGAAATTCGAGCGATGCTTCCTGGAATCTTTGCTCTTTGAGAAAGGCTTCGCCGCGCCTGATGTGTTCTGCCTTGGCCTTTTCCGGACTGGTGCACCCACTCAGGAGCAAAAGCGTTGACAGCAAGGCGGCCAACAGAATGGAGAAAGAGGCTTTGCCTCGGCACTCGATACTTATCATTTCAAATCAACTCCTGCCAATTTCACGAGCTCGATCTTCAGCCATCGAAGCGGGGCTTTTGCCAACGATGACGATTTTTAAGCCAGATAAACTCTAGATAGGGCGAATTCCATGCTGGTTCCCCGGATTTTTTAATTCAACTGTTCTAATCCGGCACGAAAGCTGGAAGCACCGCTGAAACATCGGCGGCAAAACCTCGCGCCGTATCGATCGCGGCGGCTTCCGAAGCCCCGACCGGGACTGTCACCCGCACCATCGACCCATCTGATCGGCGACGGCGCAAGCTGTCCAATACCGTATATGCTTTGCCCCAGTATTCGCTGGCGACTGCTCGTCCCCGACCCTGATACCAATAAATCATTAACTGCTTCTCGGGCCCGTTTTGAATCAGGTACCGATTCGCTTCAAACGCCGGCCGCCCGTCCGCTGGGGTAACAACCAGCCGCGCCGGTTCTGACATGGTCCAACCTGCTCCGGGCAAACAATTTAATGGGCTGTGATAGGTGGCGCCGTTACGCTGTGTCGCGTAATAGCCCACGTAAAACGAAGCCACGCGCCCGTCGCCGGCGCGGTAATTTCGCAACAGGTAATCGTCGGCACGCAAGACCGACTCGGTCTCGGCATCGAACCGCTCATCGACGCCGAACTGCTCCCAAGTGGCCAGTTTCCGGGGGAAGTCTTTAAGCTCGCTTCGCGGCACTTTCTTCTCGCCTGCGTACTCCCAGGCATTGACGCCAATGCCGCCCACCAGGATCAGGGCCAGCAAAAGGGCAAATCGCCATGAACTATTGGGGGTCTGTGCCAAGCTCACTCGCCGCCTCCAGCCTGAATCACGTTCACTGCGGCCGTGTTTGATGCCGTACTTGACTCCTCGGTTCTGATTTCTTTCAGCTGAGCCGCCTTTCTGGCTTGTCTAGCGGCTTTTGGGCGAAACCGATCCATCACCCAACCAACGGCAAACATCAATAGAGCAGCTGAGATATAGATTACCCAGCCCGAGAAACTGTGAAAGAAACCGTCTGCCACTCCGGTTCCATAGTAATGGGCCAGCACTCCCGTCCCACTGACCCGCAGAGCATTGGTCAGAATCGCAATCGGAATGGCGGCAACAATCAATATTGTAGAGCGCCAGAAGCCATAGCTCTTCCACCAGGGCACATGCGATCCCGGATCACGTGGATGTGTCAAATAAGCGAAAACCACGGACAAAGTGAGCAGAGTCATCAGCGAACGAATACCGCTACAAGCCTCAACCACTTCCAACTTTCTTGTTTCTGACGAGCCACGCGGCAGCAGTTCAATAATATTTCCCGCTCGCAGCACCGAAATCCCGAAGAGGCGCATGGACCACACCGCACAACGGGAAGCGAAGATCTGAAGCGGAAAAGCAATCTTGTTAAAGGCAATAAGAGGAATGGGGATGGCAAGCACCAACAAACCCAGGGGAACGAGCGTCAGTTGCAGGATCCGGAAGCCCCAAAAATAGACCACGATGCCGGCGAGCATCAGGACCAGCGACAGGCGCTGTGTGTATAACTCGGCACCGGCCGTACCGGCCCACAGACCAACTAATGCACACAGGACCGCTGTCCCACCCCATAAGCCGGAAGGCTGCGCCGCCGTTTTCATGAAACGCTCGCGGTTGGTCCAGAGAATAAAGCCGATTACAAAGGGAATAAGCAGGCCGTGAGAATAGTTTTCGTCAGTCCACCAATCGCTGCCCAGCTTCCGCAGAACGGCGGCGTAGGCAAACAATACAGCGGCAGAGACGGCGAGAACTCGCCAGAGATACTTCGGGGCGATGACACTCATTACTTAAATGCTCTTGATACTCTCGCTCAGAAAGGGCAAGTTCCCTTGCGAAAGCCGGAACGGATTCTCTTGAGATTCCGCTGGCGAGCCTGCCACAGACAGGATCACGCTGGCAGAAGCTTATCTCAAATATCGCTAAAGTGACAAATCGAAATCCTCGAATCTAGCTAAACAGCCAATGGCTCTGGACTTCCAATTTCACGTTTTTCTGCGAACTTGAAATAAAGCCGGTCAAATCCCTGCTTCCTCGAGGCGGGGCTGAGAGAGCGGATTACCTGGGTGATCTCTTGTAAATGGACCGGTTAGGGAAGTGGCATGGAAAGCTGTGCAACCTCGGCGGATGCATTCGGCGCCCGAGTGGGGGGCCCTCGCGTCTTCAGAATAAGTCGTTAAAGCACCTTACTTCGCCGGCTCGCCTAACGCGCTAGAGGACGAGGATCGTGGGGCTGTTACTGCGCTGGCCATTGACGATCAGCGTCAGGCTTACCAGGCCAGCCCCTTGCAAATCCGGAATAAGCACTACGTTGATATGATCGAGCCCGGCGACCAGGCTTTCGCCTCCGGCAAACTCAACCGGCAAGAAGAAAGTTCGTCCGTCCTGCGCACGAGCCTCAATCGCGACGGATTCCGCAAGATTTGGAATAATGCTGCTGCCGACTATGACATCGTTGGTAGGATCAGAGTTTATGGCATTGCCGACGACTCCATCGGCGAAGATCATCAGGCGCGTTCGTTTATCGGGACCAAAATTTTCCTGAGTTGTGACCTGAATAGAAACTGCGGAAGTTTGACGACCAATATTCAAAGCCAACGCTGAGCTGCTCGCTTCACCAGTCAATGTCACAAGCCGAAGTAATGTTGTTGTAGGTGTGGGCGTTGGAGTCGGTGTTGGAGTCGGTGTTGGTGTCGGCGCGCCGAGCACAACCAGGTGCTCGACAGTCAACGAGCCGCTGGCCCCAACGTTAAAGACAACTGGACAAAAGACTCGTGGCGAAACCGGATCGTTGACGCATTGCTGGATCACTGTTCCGCGCGAGGTCGTGCTCTGCGTACCTATGACCGGATAGTCTATAGACGGTCCGGAGCGTACGAACACTCCATCAACGTCAACTGTCACAATGCTTCCCACCGGCGGCACTGAACCTGGAGTTGGGCCAGGTGTGGGTGTCGGATTCGGCGTGGGGGTGGGTGTCGGATTCGGCGTGGGGGTGGGTGTTGGATTCGGCGTCGGGGTTGGGGTAGGTGTCGGGGTCGGGGTAGGTGTCGAGCCGACCAGCGAAATATTCAAGTCTACGTACTCAGGGTTCGTGCCGCCTCTGCCAGCAAAAGTAATTGAGTTTCCGTTCGGGTCGGTGAATGTTTGGCCCAACCGTAAGGGCGCATCGACAAATCCCTGCGCGGAGCCCGGTGTCATGTCAAGTAACAAGAGACCGCCCCAATTCACCAGCAAGCCTACTCCCTGCCGGTATTCAATCCAGTAGTCCCTAAATTGATACCCGGGCATTTTCAGCCCATACGTTTTGATTGGATCAATCGTGGTTTCCCGGTCCTGGGCATAGATCCGATAGGTTCCGCTTGACGTAATGCGCGGAACACTTGCCGCAGGCAGCCAGCCAATTTCGTATTTATGGAACAGGTTGAAGTTGCTTTGCGTCGACTCAGTGCCAAGAACATCAAATGGATCGGCAATACCACTGGGCGCCGGGCCGCCACAGCCCGCGCAGTTTCCAAAGACAGTGCCGTCGGATGTCTGCCAGCCATTGGCTCGATTCCCAAGGTGCAGAAAGAAAGTGGCAACGAACCCCTCAACTCCGTACGGGTTTGCGACAATGTCAGCCGGCTCCAGCCAAAATGAATCGCCGGCGCTTCCCAGATAACTTGTAAAAATTCCATAAAATCTGGGAATGTAGACTATGGTCATGTCGTACTGGGAATAGTCATAGCCTTGGGCCAGGGCGAGAGTTCGCGCGTCAGCCAGAACAGCCGAGGTACGACCTGAGATCGCTGCGTAATAGGTCGTAGGCTGCGGCAGGATCACTACCGGCCCGACATTCCAGATCAAGGAAAACTGATTGTATGAGTATGCGCGGAAGTCCGCGTTTCCAACTCCCGCGATACCATCTAGGGTCGCATCCGACGGCAAAGATGCGCCAAGATCATCCGGAAAGCGTGCT
Source organism: Pyrinomonadaceae bacterium (assembly GCA_036726305.1). GTDB lineage: Bacteria > Acidobacteriota > Blastocatellia > Pyrinomonadales > Pyrinomonadaceae > JAOAPY01. Next base: position 150,039 of record DAIMCP010000002.1, read on the forward strand.
CGAATGAAGAGCAAACGCTTTTGGCCATGTGAATTATCGAGTGGAACTATTCCCTGGGAGCTTATTAAATGTCCGCGAGTGCTTTTGGCGCCGGCCGCGAAGTGCGCTGCTCCAAACGTGAGCAGAAGACCGACAATGATTGCAAACCCCAGGCCCTGAAAACGGAGATCGACATCTGCTCGACCGCCGCGGCGATACTTTATTATCAAAACTCTTATCTCCCTCAACCCTGGCGTGCTGATCCATCAACCCTTGGTAACGTGGCCACAATGTGAAAGCAGCAACAGCAGTCCTTCGCCGTATGACCCTTGCTGGTCAGAGGACTTCTATTCCATTGTAAAACTACTAACAGTCGGGTGATGGTGAGGTATTCAGCGAGCGTCAGTGTTGACACCCACCAGCGAGGTTATTACCAAAACGCGCGTTACTCTAAAGCAGACAACGGACTATGTCAATCAGTCAGGTCCCTGTAATAGATCTCGTCTCAAAAAACCAGCTCGTGAAAGATGATTCAGTTCCGTTTGCTCTGCCTTGCTTAAGCAAAGAGGTGACCCCGAAAATGGCGGTCACCTCCTTTTCACCGATACTTCTAAAAGAGTTATCGATCACATTTCAGCGTACGACGATCGTCGGTGCATTACTGCGCCGGCCATTGACTATCAGTGCCAGGTCAACTCTTCCTGCTCCTTCCAACTGCGGCACGAGCACTACGTTGATCTGATCCAGGCCGGGAACGCTTCCGTGCGCTCCGGCAAACTCAACCGGTAATTGATACACGCGGTTATCCTGAGTACGAGCCTCGACAGTTACTGACTCTGCGAGGTTCGGCAGGATAGAGCCGTCCAGGTTTACGTCGTTGGCAGTGTTGGTGTTTGCCGCGCTGCCGCTGACTCCGGTGGCAAAGAACGTCAGGCGCGTGCGCTTGTCCGGACCCAGATTCTGGGGAGTATTGATTGAAAAGTCCTCCATCAATTGTTTCTGGTCATTGACACCAAGCGCCAGACCGGCTTCATCTTCAACCAGAGTCATGATCCTCGTGACGTTGCGCATAACGGTTATTGTTCCGGTGGAGACGTAACCATTCTGCGAGACGACCAACACGTCGGCAGCTCCAACCGGCAGGTCGGCCCGCACAAAGAATGCTACGCGGGTCGGCGACACATAGAACACGGGTACGGCTCGCCCGCCGATGGAAACGCTGACGCCTGCAAGTTCATAAGGCAGCGATTGAGCCGCGGAAAGATTTGCAAAAACGGTCTGGCTACCAAGCGGTGATTCTGCTGAAGACCTGAATATCGACCCGAGACTGGACGGGGCAACCAGTCCACTGGCACTGGGACTGTACCCAGAGCCCAGCGAGCCGATGGTCAGATCCAGGCGGGCTCCGACAGAGTTTGCCAACGCGGCGGTTTCAGGCGTGATGCTGCCCAGCATCATCAAGTCCTCAGTCACTGAAAGGTGACCGACAATGCGCTCAAGATGAGCTCTTAGACTCGGTGATATCCCTGACTGTGGTGCGAGTGCTGCATCAGCGCGAGCAAAGTAGAGCGCAGCGTGCAACTGCGTGTTTATAGCGGATGCTGCCTGGTCAAAGACGCTACTCTCATCACTAAAATCGTCACAGGCCTGTTGAATGTCAACAACCAGCCGATCCAGATCGGCGCTGACCGCCGCTGTGGCCGGCAAAGGATCACCGGCTCCCGCATAATTGCCGGCCCCCCAATCGACCGCTCCTATGATCGAGTTGGCCCGCGCCACCGCTGAATTCACCGTCTTCGGCGACTTCTTCACAGAGAACGTAACTGGGGCCGATGTGGAACTGGCTCCCAGGTTATCTGTGGCCTTTGCCGTAAGCGAGAACGTACCGTTGGGGACATTACTCCAGGTCAATGTGTAGGGAGCAGTAGTAACCGAGCCGATCAAGGAACTATTGCGAAAGAAATCGACTCGGAGGACGGTGCCATCGGGATCGCTCGCGCTCGCACTCAGAGTGACACTTGAAGAAACAACTGCACTGGAACGATTCGAGGGCGCCGTGATAGCGACCGTTGGCGCCTGGTTCGTTGATGGTGACGGCGTCGGAATTGGTGTCGGCGTCGGAGTAGGCGTCGGAGTTGGTGTTGGCGTCGGTGTCGGCGTTGAGGCTTTTCCGGCGTAGTCCCAAGCGGCGCGGCCACCGTAGAGGGTAAATGCCATGCCGGTTATGATCTGGCCCTCGAGGCCGATTTGGTTGGCGGGCACTTCAAGCCGAACCCACTGACCCGTTGCCGGTAGTGCGCCCATGAAACGCCTGCTGCTGGTTCCATCTACGCCCCAGTTAATGTTGTTGGCTCCCCAGTACGCTCGGTGTTCCCAATCGCCTACGTACCATTGCAGCATCACTTCGCTCGGAAGGTTGGCAGGGTCGATGTAGATTAAAGCGAAGAGAGCATCTCCCTGATTTATCGCTAACGTCGCATTTGCGCCGTAGAAGAAGTGTTGATGCGCTCCCGCGATAATTAAAGACTGGTGGGCCAGGACACCGGAATAAGGCCCCGGATTGGAACTACTCCAACTCCATGATTCATTCATACCCGACTGCGTCGCTCCAGCCGGGACAACATCATCCACCCAAGTCGTATCCCCGGACGGATTCGGCGTAGGTGTAGGTGACGGCGTAGGTGTCGGCGTAGGTGTCGGCGTAGGTGTCGGCGTAGGTGTCGGCGTAGGTGTCGGTGACGGCGTGCCGTTCGGACTCGGTGTCGGGGTCGGGGAAGGGGACGAGACACCAAGTGCAGCGAGCAACTGGTCCATGTTCACGCCCGGATCCGTGCCGTCAGAGGCCAAGCCTTTGTATGGGCTGACAGCGGTTAACCGGTAGTTGCCGCCAGGCGCATCAGTCCAACCTACCGCAACTTGAGCCGCAGCAATGAAGTCATTCGGATAACGATTGCTAAGCGGGCCATCTCCAACTTGTCCCGCTTGACTACGGTTGTCGATGATGACGTTGTGGTTTTGCGTCAAGCTGGGCCAACAACCGCCTGCTGGTGCCGCCTGGCAATTCCGGCCGTATTCGTTGTTGCTAAGGATATTGTCTTTGAAGATGAAGTTGTTGCTTGGACTAGTGGCACCGAGCAACATAGAGTTATTTCCCAACGCGTAGGGCGCGCCAGGATAAGTATTGTGCGTGAGCGTCACGTTGTCCGCGCTATTCATATTCGAGAAGATGTTTTCAACGCCACCTTCAATGAGGTTATTTGAGATGGTCACCGGACCCGAACGGACGTTTGAAAATTCATTGTCTTCAAGCAATGGCCCACCAATCGGAAACCCGTAAATACGATCATAGTTAAGGGTGCGCTTGAACCAATTGTTTGTAATCCGCACGTTGAACAATCCGGACCAGGGGAAGCCGCCGGAGGTCAGCGTTGAGCCTTGATTGCGCGCAGTGAGCACAATCCCATTGCTCCAACCATCAAAAATATTTCCATCGATAGTGAGGTTGCGGGCCATCTTCACTTCGATGAAACCCTTTGGCGCATTGCCTGCATTACTCTGAGTACTTCGTGCTGCGGAAGTTGGAGACCCGCCCGATGCCACCCAAACAGATTCGGTGGAGTTGAAATTCAGCATGAATGTATTTCTTTGAATCAGAATATCCTGATTCAAATAACCGTTCCATTGTGCCAAACCCGGCGAGTCAGGGACCTGCAATAGCGGGTTCCCGCCCGCGAGATTGCCATCGTACGAACCCCACGAAATACCGCTCACCAGGTTACCGACGATGGAGGTGACCTTTCCTACCTGGAACACCACCGCTTCGTTCGGATGTGCAGAGTTCGTCGCCGGAGTCCTTCCGTTTGTGGTCTTCATGGCCACCAGGTCACCAACGGAAAGATTCGATACTGACGAAAAGGTCGCCGACCAAATGTGAGTCGTGGCGTCATACGTAGGATTTGTCAGCGTGGCCGTATTCGGACTCTCGCCCCCAGAGCCCCCTAAGAAGATGGGGCAGAACCAGGATTCAAGGTAAGTGTTAGAAATTGTTACCCTCAACGCCGAATTGGGTATCAGGATAGCGTTCGAGGCTTCCAGTGCAGTTTGTCCGGGCAGATAGGTTCTGAACCCCGCGATACGAGATTCCGTCACGGTAATATCCGTGGCATTGATATTTATGCCCCGGTCAGATGTGGTAGTGGTGCTATCCGGAGTCGTGGTGTCATTGGTGGCTTCGTGAATCCAGCACCGGTCAAGAACGATATGATGCGGATGCTGCAGGAAGGGAATGTCGCTGCCGCTGGAGCGCGAACCCAGTATTACAAGTTGGGGCGTAATAACGCTACCACCGATATTGGTGATCTCAATCCCAATCAGCCTGTAATGATGCGCATAAGCCTCCGCTTCCAAAGCCGGCACAGTCGAATTTGCCAGCAACCGCGCCATGGCCCCAGCGTTCGCCGGCATGATACGCGTGCCTGCGGCCGGAATACCGGAAAGGTTTGAAGTGCGGATCGTTATGTAGTCAGCACTAGTACCGCTGCAAGCGCCCTTGTAGCGAAGATTGAAATTGCCGGAGAATGTGGCGCCCGCTTGCAGGACGATCTCATCGCCACAATTGGAGGCATTGATCGCAGATTGCAAATCGCCGCCAGCGGGCACGACGATCGTCGCAGCCGCGGAACTGGTAACCCCACCAACCAGGGCTAGGGTTCCAGTGATGAATGTCAGGAGAAATTTTTTAAAAGCCGGTTGGAAATCTATACGAGCAAGGAAGAGCATTTCGTCCTCATTTCGGGAACCGGACGATCTCTCTGGCGAGAGATTCCTGGCTTTGCGTCCCTGCCTCGCGACAGGTTTGCCGTTTGTCGATGAGGGTCGAATTGCTTCTTGACCCTCTAATTGCCCCTGGACTGCGCGTTACGGTTACGCAGCCCCATACCGATCTTCAATGGTGGTTCTTAGACGTTACAACGATCTCTAAAGGAGCAGAAGGTTGTCAAATAAAGAGAAACCCGGTTTCAGAACCGGCATTTTAGGTGACAATTGGCTTGACCGGGGGCTTTGCCTTCAGAATGAAGTTCCGTTCGTCGGGAACCGCGACCCACTAGATTGTTGTGATTCAGGCGCTCGGGTGGAAAAGCTTCGACCGCTTGCGCGGATGAGCGTTACCTGCTTAAGAGAAAGCTGACGGCGAATGATGATGACGGAGATGACCTATAGCTTGCGCACGAAGCGCCCTGTGATTGGCTGACATTCAGTCTTGAATCTGAAGTTTTCAGCCTTCTCCGATCGCCTTCGGCAGCCAGACCGTCTTCGCCGCGAACATTCCGTCAGAGACTCTTGGCTTTGCGTCCCTACCTCACAGCAGGTTTGCCCTTATCGTGTGCAATCTTTGGATGGAAAGAGCTGCGCCAGAGCGTACCACGCCGGCAAACAAGATTAAACACTATGCCTTAACTATTGTCAATACTCTTAATGACGGGCCCTTAGAAAGCCGCCCCGAAACCTCGAACTTCAAAATTCCCGGGATTTTGCGGCTTGGGACAAGCAGGCAAGGCTGTCGGGTTCAAGGAAAACCTTACCGGCACGTGAGCGTAGCGCGAAAGGCGGTTCATATATCGCGAAGTCTACCCAGGCAAACAGACGCTGCTTTCCTACAGAAAGCTCTTTCGGTCGACAATATGTTTTGACCAGCAATCATCGGTATTAAATCTATTGTTGCGCTTTTTAGCATCGTTGACATTCCAGGGGTGACAGGCAAGAATTGTCAAACCCGAGCCGGGGACCTTCTGCTTGGATCTATCCAGACTGATGAAAGCTACCGAAATCGATCGGTGATCGAGGGTCAAAAAGCAAATCAAGGATCTAATGTGATGTTAGTACAGTTATGTCTACAAACTCGCTAAAAGCAGTTCTGCGGCGGAGGCTTCCTGACACATACCGAAAACTCCAAGACACTCTCACTGACTATCGCCTCAAGTGGGTCATGCGAGTGATTAAGGGGCAACACGGCCTGGTCGTGCAGAGTGGTCCCTTTGCTGGAATGAATTACGTTTCCGAAGCAGTCTGCAGCAGTCTCATACCCAAACTTCTCGGTTCATACGAGGCCGAGCTTCACACCGTGCTGGAAGATTGTTTTGCGACGGACTATGAAACCATAATCGATATTGGCTGTGCTGAAGGCTATTATGCAATTGGCTCCGCACTGCGTCTGACAGAAGCTCGCGTGTATGCCTTCGACATAAATCCACGGGCTCGAGATTTATGCATTAGCCTGACTCATGCAAACAAAGTGGCCGACCGCGTCGAAGTGCTGGGCGAATGCAACCACGAAACGCTGAACCAACTAATCAGCGGTCGCACCTTGATCATCTGCGACTGCGAGGGTTGTGAGCTGAGTTTGCTGGATCCGAGTCTGGTGCCCGGACTCAAGAACAGCAACCTTGTGGTCGAACTTCATGACTTTATTGATCCGAGGATCAAGCCCGCCATCCTGTCGCGTTTCAACGCCACACACGAGGTTTCATTGGTAGATGCGGTGGAACGCGACCCGGCCGCTTTTCCTGTGCTGTCGAACTTCAGCCCACTCACGCAGCGTTGCGCCGTTGCTGAGTTTCGGGGGGAGGCGATGCAATGGGCTTATTTGAAGGCCGGCGCGTTAGCGCGATAGTGCTGCTTCTTGCTCGCTCCACAACCCTTCGTAAATCCGGATTGTGTTCCGCACAGCAAGATCCACGGTAAAGTTTTGCAGTACGCGTTGCGTGGCCAGCTTCCCCATCATTTTTCGGAGATCGACTGCCGCTAACCTTTCGATGGCATCAGCAAAGCATGATGAGTCGAGTGGTGTGGCCAGAAAACCGGTGCGCCCCTCCTCAACGACTTCCAATAGCGACCCGCTGCGACTGCCAACGACCGGGACACCACAGGCCATAGCCTCCGCCAGTACCAGGCCGAATGCCTCGCCAACTGAAGCCAGGAGAAAAACATCGGATGCCTGCAACAGTCTTCGAGGGTCTGGCACATTTCCCAGCCAATGGATCCGATCATTAACGCCGAGTTGCGCACTCAGTTCCTTCAAGTCCGGCAGCATCTCGCCGTCTCCAGCCACAAACAAATGCGCCGGGATATTACGTTCCGCCAGTTCTTTACAGGTCTGGACCAGCACCTGTGGATTCTTGAATGGCCGCAGGTAGGACACCGTTGAGAGGATCAATTCCTCCTTATCAAGGTTAAAGTCTCTGACCAATTGCGCACGCGCGGTAGGGTCTGGAGTGAATCGCTCGGTGTCAACTCCGAGATATCGCACCAAGATCTTATCTGCTTCCAGACCACCTTTGACCAGTTGCTCTTTTACGAACTCGGAAATGGCGATGATTCGCGTGGTGGGCCTGGTCATCATTCGGTTACGCAGTTGCAGCAGCCTGCGCCGCCATGAGGTAGCCATAAACACCCCGCTGTTCTGCATTTCGTAGATGATATTCGGCACACCAGCGAGCCTGGCAATCCAGGGCAACGCGCTAAAGTAGTCGAAAAAAATAATATGCGCCGTGGTGATGGAATGAGTTTTGACTAGCTTGCGCAGTTGTCTATAGTAATGGGCGGTTCCTTCGCCGTAGTTGATTGCTGCCAATTCGGCCCCCGTGCTTCGTAGTCTGGTGGCAAACTCTGGGGAAAGATTTTCGGAAAAAACCAGCACCGGTCTTAGACCTCGCGCAATCAACTCCTGACAGAGTTTCAGGTGACGGTCCTCCTGACTGGTCCAGGTAATCGGCGCGGAGTCAAGCAGAATGGCAATGTTTTGGCGACTCATGTCAGACCATACGAGCGGACCAGTTGGGCCACGTTGCGTTGCAGGGCGAACTTTTCGTTGGTGATCTGACAGCCCGCCTGCCCCATTGCCCGGCGCAATTCCAGTTGCTCTACAAGCAGTAGAACCCTCTCAGCTGTCGCTGTAACGTCGCCGCGCTCGACGAGGAAACCGGATGTTCCGTCGTTGATCAGTTCGGGAATACCGCCGACTCTGGTGGCTACGATCGGCTTCTCATACGCCATCGCTTCGGCGATCATCCAACCGAAGACCTCTTCCCAGTTCGAGAGCTGACAAACAATATCCGCAGCGTCGTAGACCCCCTCGCCAAACGGATCCCCGACCATTCCAGTCCAGGTTACGCGATCTCCAAGGCCCAGGGCTTCGGCATCTTTCATGTACTGTTCGCGATAAGCACCTTCGCCGACCAGCACAAATTGCACTTTATCGTTATTTGCCAGCACCTGCCGCGCGACCTGTAATAGCTGGGGGATTCCCTTCTCCGGAATTATCCAACTGACCTGCAGGACGATGGTCCGATCGGCAGGAATGCCATACCGTTGACGAAACTCCGTGGCCAGGCGCGGATTGGGGGCGACTCGCGAGAGGTCAACGCCGTTGTAGATCAGTTCGTGCCGCTCACCAGGCAGCAGATCAAGGGAGGTCATGCAACTATAACCGTAATTGCTGACGCAGATCACTCTTGTAAGGGGCCGGTTGATGACCCGCACCGCCAGCCTTTTCCAGCGCGGAGCGCGTAAGGCCCGGTAGCCTGCCGGACGTGAAGTGTGATCTGTGAAGAACACTTTTCTTACCGACCGAAGGCGCGCCACCCAGGGATAAACTCCCAGAAAACCCGTAAAGTGCAGGTGCAAGACCTCCGGTTGATACCGTTTCAGAATGCGGTCCAGATTCCTTGTGGCTGTAAAATTAAATTCGGCCGAATCTGCCAATACTTCGAGAGAGACGTTGGGCAGTTGTAAGAATTGCTCGACTTGTTCAGTAGGGTTGCTGAGAAAGCAAAGAACGCTCTGGCGTCCGGCATTCCCTAGTTGCAGGGACAGCTCCCGCGCAAACGTCTCTGTGCCGCCGATTCTTAACGGGTCAACTCCAAAGACCGAGACAACAGCTGGCATTTGTTTCCGCACGAACTAACTGCCACCCATTCGTTTCAGCCGCGCCCTAATGCGTTCGGCGAATGCATTTGCCCGAATCGTAACTTCCAGGGTTGTGCGAAAAGCAGCCTGCAGCATCGTGTGTCTTGGCGCCCGCTCGAAATTCGGCTGATAGTTGGTCTTGTTGCCAAAGCCCAATATCCGCTGGTCTTCGGCAGACAGACTTCCCAGGAATGCCGCATTCAGGAGCAGCGGATGATAGCGATAGTAAGTGAGGTCTTCTTCCTGTAGAGGCACATCGGGGTCGTGGTAGTTGTAAAAGACAGCCTGCCGCGGTTCCAGCATCGGCACACCCTGACGATGCGTGCCCGACGTATCAAAGAGAATTGCCGAACCCGCCGCGCCCATAACTTCCACGATCTGCGAGGCGGCGACGTCCGCGACTTCATGATTGCGCACTGGTCGGGGATGCTGCCGGCGATGAGTACCTTTGATGTAATTGAACGCGCCACTGCGGACATCGGTGAGATAGAAAGCCAGCTTTACTTCGCGCGGAATCTCGGCCGTTCTCTGGTCATACCAGGCATCGCCGTGCCAACCATGAAAATCCCTCTTCGTAGGCAGCGACTTCCAGCCCTTCGCTTCGTTCAGTTCATACTTGTCGCCGAGATAACGGGTTAGGATTTGTTTAACCAATGGATGGAGGGCGAGGTATACGAAGCCCTGGTCCAACAGCAGAACATCTTCGACCATGTGCCGGTAGGTTTCAGTCAGTTGAAAACCATCGAAATTATTCCAACGCAGCCGGCGCAGTTTTGACTCGAAAGCCGTCTGCATCCCGCGTAGTTGTGCAGCGGAAAGCAGCGTCGGCAACACGACGATTCCGTTCGTATCAAGTTCCGCAAAGAGACGCTCGACCGTCGCCGTATCCACCGCCGGCCCGGTCGCTTGGCTCTCATCAATTGTCGAAGGAAAGTCCGCGGTGCGTCGCATTTATAAGTCCAAACGCCTATTTGACCTGTCGTTCCAACACAAAGCCAAAGTTGGCTTGCCTCTTATCCTACCATCATTCGCGGGTATTGCTCCGACCCAGGTGGTTCGTTTTCGCACTCGGGGACCTGATCGAGGTTCGGTTCACGCGAGGACACACTCGCTAGCCAACCAGAGCCTGCCCCACTCTTGAAACCGGCTCACCAGCCGCCTGGGTCTCCTCTTTCATAATCTGCCGCAAGTGGTAATCCCGAAACTCATTGGGGTCGCCTTTGCGTCCATCTACGGCGGCTATCACCATGTTGTACGCCTCACGCGCACTGGCGAAGTGGATCTTGAACCGACCTGTCTGTTCGGCCAGTTCCATCACCTCGCCCATGAATCGCTTCAACTGTTCGCCAATCATTATGTCCTGGTCCCACGCAAAGAATCCGTGGGAAAACAGCTTGATGAAATGCCACTCGGGTCCTCCGTCAACTCCGATGTGCGCCCTGCGCCAATTCTCAAAGCGGTGCAGAGTCAACGGGTAGTTCTGGGCTAGCGCGCCATCCTCAATTCGCGGAATTGGGAGCCCGCGAACACGCCTGCTCCAATCGAAGACCAGGGGTCCTGTAAATATGATCGGCAAGATCGGCTTGTCGCCAACCTTCAGTCCCGGACCCGAACGGTGCGGTCGTGCTTCGGTGAGAGGATTATCACACTGATAAATGGCGTTGATGCGTGCCACCTGTGAGCGATCGGGCGCTGAGGGAAGAGTGAAATCTGCGTAACACCCCGTCTCGGCCAGTATCGCCATTTCCGAGTCAACGCCGCAGAAGCGTCCGCCGGCAGAATTTGCCAAGGCCCAGTTTCCGTGGACAAAACCGTACTTCGGAGAATCCTCGGCGTTTACACGCGACAGACATCTGTGTTCTTCAGCCAGCACGTCACGAAAGTCCTGCAGTATGCGCCTCGTATTTTCTGCTGTGTCTGGCTCATCAACGCCATGATGAAAGTGGACCTCGACCTCTCCGAAACCTTCCGCTTGTAAATTCGCAATCATTTCCAGCCGGCGGCGTTCATACTGCTCAGCGGGGAAGAAATTTGTATGCCGGAACGGGGTGCCATCGTGGTCCCGCACCGCATTTCCGGTATTCTGAGCGAGGTTACACCACTTTTCCAGTTCAATCAGTCCTTCGCTGGTCGTGGCCGGCTCAAAATGATTTGCCACCAGAAAGATTAAATGCTGCTGCGCAGTTGATGCTCCCAACCGATTGACCAGCAAGCGGGCGCGCCACGCCGGATAACTAACGAGCCACGGCAGCGACCACCTTAATTTTTCAAGAATGCTGTCTGGGTACATGGCAAAGACTTACTCGTCTGACTCAAGCTCGTTGTCTTCCGGTAATTAGTGCGAGCGGGACGCCTGCGGTCTCACTAGTGGTTTTCTGCCGATCAGGAAAATACCATGCACCATCAACTGCTCGTCCGGCATCTTCCTAAACTCGCGGCTGAGCCTCGGACGAATGTCGTTTATTAAAGGGATGGCGAGTTTTGAATATTCGTCCTTCAACTCAGCTATTTCTTTATGGGGCACGACCGGGCCTTGCCCAATGATGCCCGTGACGAGAAACTTCGCGTCGTATCCCAGCTCGCTCATTTGCTTCTGGTAATAACCAATCAACTTGCGGTTTGGTATTCCAGAATCGCTGGCCATGAGGCGATAAACCGGTCCGGGAATAGTAAGAAAGGTCAACGGGTGCATTCCTCCCTCGGCGAACATTCCGTAATCACTCAGATCGATCTTGTGCAACATGACTCCCCCGGGTGCTAACAGCTTATCGGCCGCGGCAAAGACGGACGCTGGTTCGTAGATTTCTTCAATTACGGCACGCGAGATGATGAAATCAAAGCTCTCTGCCTGGTTAAGAAGTCCCTTAGCCGCAGTTTCCAGCTCAAGTCCGTTGATGCAACACAGTCTATTCTCATTAAACTTTATATCCTCGGCGATCTGGATAGCTTCGTTGAATCTTTGCTTTTCGTCCTCGCTCAACCGCTCGCGCAGCGAGGCATAGATTTCAGACTCGCGTTGCACATCGCGCTTTGCATAAAACTTATCAATGCAAACCACCTTTGCTGCACCGGCCGCGAGAAAACGCAAAGCGACACCAACGTTATCCCCAAAGCCCAGTTCCAATATTCGTTTTCCCGCAAGCTCAGAGCCTTGTAAGCCCCCGTATTGCAGGTAGTCCCGGAATTGTTCATCGACATAACCCACACTCTCAGCGAGGCTCTTGCTACTGTGCGATGAGCCGTGGCTGGTTTCAATATTGCCTGAAACGAATCGGCTTTTCATCCGCCAATTCTGGAGGATCTTGAAAGCAATGATCAGATTCTTCGATCGTCTGGCCCAATTTCTCATCTGAACTAACATGATGGGCGGTGTTCCGCCCAAACCTTCATTTACGCGCTCCGTCCTTTGCTGACCTTACCCCCGACGCTTCCTGCGCGGTGAAATCTACTCCCGGATCATGGCTGGCTGTCGCTTCGCCGCGATACCGGCTGTTTGGAGCCAGGCGCCAGTTTCCGCCCTGGTAATCGACAAAGCCCACTTCATCAAAGGAGCGGGGGAAAAAGTTCCCGCCAGGGTACTTTCGTTCCAGTGACTCCTTTGCGGCGACGCCGGCATTGTCCGCCATCACATTCCCCTTAATCGTGCCGACGGCAAGGCAATTGCACAGTGGATTCTGGGGACAGGCGGGGCCGTCAATGAAGCATACGATGCCGTAGAGGTTATGTTGGACGATGTTGTCCCGAAAGATGAAGTTCCTGGGAGCCGCACCGTAAACCCTGAGAATATCTCCTTTTTGCTGGACCGTGTTGTGCTCGATCATCACTGAGTCCGATCCATTCACCTGCACGAAGTAGGCGGAGTTGCTGGGATCGTCAGGGGTTAAATCACTGAGCAGGTTGTTGGCGATCCTTATGCGCCGAGCTTCCTGACTCGGGTGCTCATTATCGTTGCCCAGAATGTTAATGCCGCTGCTGGCGCGTGACACAATATTATTAGTGATGGCCACATCTTCAATTGTGCTCCAGGGCGCTTTACCATTCTGATTGCGCACCGTAATCACCAGAGCAGTAGTCAATATTTCGCTTTCCAGCAAGTTGGCGTCGATCACCACCCGGCGTGCGTTCTTTAGTTCCAGGGTTCCTTTGATCATCGCGCGGCCCTGCCATTCAGCCGGCCTGTGTAAGAAGTTTCTGCGGATCTCAATATCCGCAGGCACCAGCCCAGCGATTGAAGGATCAGCACCGCCAAAAAGCAAAACCTCGGCGCCTCCCTCAAGATAGTTATTGATGATGTGAAAAGGGCCCGGACCATTCCAGCCGGCAATGGCCTGAGTCTCGTCGCCTGCTCCCGCAAATCCCGAAACGTACGAATTAAGAATCGACGTTTCTGCGCTGTTCAGCGCAAAGCCTCTGCGAGCCCGATTCAGACCAGGGGAATGAACGTAGCAACGGTCGAAAATCAGATGGTGAGGAAACTGGGCCGGCGACGTGTAGTCGCTTTGTCCAAGGTCGATCAGGTTGTATACATATTTCGCGGTGGAGGTAAACTCGATACCCACAAACTTGTAATGATTTGCCCGTGCATCCGTTGCCACCGCGAGTTTTTCGTTCGGCGCGACTATTTTGGGCATCGACTTCGCGTGCTGGCCCGGGTTGACGCGTTCGCCCTCGCGTGGAATGCCTGCCAAAGCTGACGTACGAATTGTGATGTAATCGGCGTCGCCTCCGGTACCTGCCCCTTTGTCGCGCAACACGAGCGGTCCGGGATAGGTGGCGCCTGCCTCCAATACGATGGTGTCCCCGTAGCAGGCATTATCAAGCGCTGCCTGCAGATCGTCACCGGCCTTGACTGTGATTGTATCTCCCGAGTTTGCTTCAGGGACGGGTCGCGGTCGTTGCCCACAGGCCAGAACCACGATGAGGACAAGTATGGTGATGGTAACTGTGGGGTGGAGGACCGTTTTCAAACTTTCACACTTCACTAAGTACTCCTGCTAATACGGTCTCCGGATGTCTACCCGCGGCCACGGCGCAGAGCGAATTTCATTATACATAGCCTCAAGCGCTGACTTAACACCTGCCGCGATCAATGCTTAATTACTGTCGATGCAAAAGTCGATTGGCACGCTCAATGAGGTGTTCCCTGCCTGCGGCGTTGCGAAACCTTTCGCCACAGGCCAAGCACCCCGGTGCCGAAAAGGATCAGGCTGACCGGTTCAGGCACCGGTTGCGCCACGATAAAGGAGTAGGTGTGAGTCATAAACTGACCCGGACCAGGGCCCAAAGAAAAACCAGGCGGACCAAGGATGCTGATGGTCAGAGTGGCAGGGATTCCCTGGAAAGTTGCGCCTGGCGAATTGATTGTGAACAACTGTGAGTATGGGGGAAAGACGGTGTCGAATGCCGGAATACTGAACGTCTGGACAATTGGCACACCGCCGGCCTCAGTGTAGGTGATCCGCAGCAGACTGGTGCCTCCCACAGGCACCGTGCCCTGAATATCAACCAAAAAGCTTATCTGTGGTCCGAAGATGGTGACGCCCGGATTCGAGAGCAAATCGACTCTGGTCATCCCATTGTTTTGCAGGGCCACGGCATTGCTGAAGGTCAATGGATCGGCTTTGGCGCTGATCGCGGTGGCGACAAAAATAGAGATGATGAAGGCAAAGGTTGTGATGAATTGACGGAATTGAGGCACGTTTGCTTCCTTTTTAATGCTGACTCGTTTTCGTTGCCGGCACCACGGTGCACGACGCCTTTTTAATAAGAAATTACCAATCGAAACCAATTGCCAATACGCAATGTGATTTGTTCGCATCGAGAAACACCAGAGGCTCGCTCCGGTTTGAAAGCCCCCACTGCTGAGACTTTCTTAAAGAGCGCGCCTGAGCTGGAAGCCGCCTGGTTCCTAGTGCCGATAAAACAGCCGGTAATATATCATCTTTGCATATTCGTTCGGCACCACCTGCCAGCCGCGCGGGTACAGCCACCACTTTGCCGGCCCTGGGAGCTGCTGGCCCGGCGGGACACAGGCCAGCCCAATCAAAACTCCCGAGCCGGCGAACGTCTGCCGGAATGTCCACAGGGTACGACGGGAGTGATAGGCCGACGTCACAATCAGAGCTGAATGCATCCCCTTTGTCTCGACATAACGGCGCAGTAGCTGTGATTCGGAGTAAGTTCCTGAAACCGGCTCAGGCAGAATTTCGATGGCCTCATCCGGTACTCCCCGACGTCGCAGGTAGCGAGCGGCGAGTTCGTGGAAAGGAATGTTACGCTGCTCATCACTTACCCACCCGCCCTGCTGGTTGTCATTTGTCAGAACGATTTTGGGCGCGCGGCCCTCACGATAAAGTCGGGCGGCCAACTGGGTCCGCTCCTCAAACGCCGCGGAGCCCGCCATTATCATAATTACATCAGCTTGTGCCAAAGGCGCGCTTACGATGAGCAGTTCGGCCGCTGACCACGCCAATAGCCACAAAGAGATCGGGGTAATTCCCAGGCCTAATAGTATTCGGCTTTTGGACATTGTGTCTTGAGACTGCAGAACTCTTGCTTTTGGCCCTTGGTCTGTGGCCATTGGTCTCTGATCCTGGCCTTCGGTCTTGGGTTTTGGGCTTTGGTTCCTGGACAACGCGGCAAAATTCCTAAGCACAAAGGACCATGGCTAATACCTCAATCAAAGCCAGGATCAAAGACCTAAGTTCAAGGGCCTAAGAACCATGACCTAATCACCAGCAAATGCCCTGGTGAGTCTCATCCGAAGTTCTTTCAAATAAGCGCACCAGATCAATCACGACCTGATCTGGTCGCAACTTTGCCTCGATTTCGCGAAACTCTTCGGACTTATTGCCAATAATCAGCAGGTCGGCATTTTCCAGAACGTCGGCGACGCTGGTTCGCATTAGCTGGGCAATATGCGGAATTTCACGTTCAATATATTCCTTATTGGCGCCAAATAGCCGCGCCAGCGACACGTCTCGATCATAGATGGCGAGTTGAAAACCCTTGCCGATCAAAGTCTCGATCAGGCTAACCATAGGCGACTCGCGCAGATCGTCCGTGCCGGCTTTGAAACTAAATCCGAGCACGCCCACTCGTTTCTTACCCGTGCGGATCACCATGTCAACGGCCCTGCCGACCTGCAAACGGTTGCTTTCCAGAATGGCTGAGAGCACCGGAACTTCGATATCCAGTTCTCGTGCTTTGTAGTTGATTGCGCGCAAATCCTTAGGCAGGCACGAACCACCAAAGGCAAATCCCGGCTTCAAATAATAAGATGACAAGTTCAGCTTCTTGTCCTGGCAAAACACATCCATAACCTCGTGGCTGTCAATGCCGAGGGCTTTGCAGATATTGCCGACCTCGTTGGCAAAACTGACCTTCAACGCGTGAAAGCAGTTAGAAGTGTACTTCACCATCTCAGCAGTCTTAAGCGAAGTTATAAAGAGCGGCGCGTCGATGTCCGCGTAAAGGTCCCGCACTCTGCTCGCCGTTGTCTCATCATCGGCGCCAATTAAAGTGAAGGGAGGCGCATAAAAGTCGTGCACCGAAGTGCCCTCCCGCAAGAATTCCGGATTTATGCAGACGCCAAAATCCCGACCTGCCTGCTTGCCCGAGTAATTCTCGAGGGTGGGAATGACGAGAGTTTCAAGTGTGCCCGGCAGCATTGTGCTGCGAATGACCACTGAATGTGGCTCAACCTTCGTCTTCAGTGCGGAACCAATCTCGCGACAAACCTGCTCCACGTGCCCGAGGTGAAGGCTGCCGTTGGCATTGCTGGGCGTACCTACACAAACAAGCGAGATCTCAGAGGACCGGATTGCCTCGGCAGCATCTGTCGTTGCCCGCAAACGGCCGGCGCTAACTCCCTCGGCTATCAACTCCGCAATTCCTTTTTCGACGATTGGGCTCTTGCCGGAATTGATAATTTCCACCTTGTTCGGGCTAACATCCACGCCCATTACGGTGTGGCCGGCTTTTGCGAAACAAGCTGCTGATACACATCCCACATAGCCGATACCGAACACACTTAGTTTCATCTGTTTCATACTCTCAAGTTCATCCATTATTCGCTCAGGTTTGTACCAGCTCAATTTCCTGCTCTTCTTTAGCCACTTGTACGCCCCGGGGAGCCCGCACCTGCTCGCAAATTTCAGCAAAGCGCCGGGCCACGCGATTCCAGCCAAACTGTTCCCGGACCAGCTTTGCCGAGCGACGACCGAGGTGAAATGCGAATTCCTCGTCCTCGAGCACACGCACTACAGCCTCCGCAAATGTCTCGGGTGTGTCGGCCAGCAGAATGTCCGACTCTGGTTGCACCGGCAAGCCCTCGGCGCCGACCGTGGTCGATACGATGGGTTTCTCCATGGCCATGGCTTCAAAGATTTTCAGGCGCGTGCCGCCGCCAATGCGCAAAGGCACAACATACGCCGCCGCGCGTTCCATGTATGGTCGCACATCGTCAACCCGGCCGGTCACAATTACGGAAGGATCCTGCCTGCTCAACTCGAGCAGAGCCGGGTAGGGATTTCGCCCAACCACGGTTAAAGTCACCTGCGGGAGTTTGTTCTTAATCAGCGGCATGATCTGCGTCGTGAAATACTGAATCGCATCCTCATTCGGCAGCCAATCCATTGAACCTGTAAAGACCAGATTGTGGGACTCGCGGCGCTCAGCGTGGCGCGGGCGGAAAAACGCAGTGTCGACACCGGTGGGCACATCGTCGATGGCGGTTACCTTATACTCCCGCTGCATCATCTGAGAGTCTTCGCGTGAAACCGCCACCACCCGATCAAAACGGCGGCACATCACCCCTTCAAAGGCCAGCATCTTGCGCCATTGGCCGAATAGATACGCATGCTTGAGATTGTTGGGCTGCACCTCTGCGTGACGCTGCCAAATCATCGCTTCGACATTGTGCTGAAACAGAACCGTGGGACAGGAAAGATCGCGGGGCACGTTTACGGCCGGGGCCAGAAAATCGCAAACCAGGACGTCAAAAGCATTGTCCCTGGTCAACCGCAAAATTGCCTGGCGCATCGCCTTCGATCGGTATTTGGAAATCGCATATGGGAGGCTGGAAGCGAGGTTCATTCCCAGTTCCAGATAGAAGCCGGGTGTAAACTTTTGTCGCTGCCGGTGGGGAATACAAATTAATTCGTGGCAGTACTCGGAAGCCAGCGCGCGCGCGTCTTTGGCCGCGGTCCCGTCGTCGAGAGTCAGGTAAGTGATCTGGTGCTCGCGCTTCAGTTCCTTGAGCATCTGATAAGTGCGGATCTTTCCGCCCTTATCTACCGGATGAAGTAATTCAGTTTTTAGCCAGAGTATGCGCATCTCTTTTTCACTGATCTTCTCTCATGATCTTCCAGCTATCCGGCCAACACAGCCTCCGGCTCCGGGCGCTTGCCTTTGTTCGGCTGTTCGCCATCTATGAAGCGTCGTTGCCACATTTCAAAATTCACCAGGGCCCAGAGCCTTTCAGAATGATCCTCGCCGGCATCGTGCCGGGCAACCAGGCTGCGCACAAACTCTTCCTGAAAAACACCACGCTCAAGACTGCGACCGCTCAGCACATACTCATCGACTACGGAGCGGTATTCGCCCCGAAACCATTTGCCGATGGGGACGGGAAAGCCCATCTTCGGACGCGCCAGGATGGTCTCCGGCAAAACACCCGTCATGGCCTTGCGCAAAACGTACTTGGTGGTCCAGCCATGCAACTTCAACCTCTCAGGCAGGCTCGAAGTGAACTCCACCAGCTTGTGATCGAGAAAAGGCACACGACTTTCAATCGAAGCGGCCATACTCATTTGATCCTGCTTCATGAGCAATTCATGCAGATAAGTTTTGATGTCGGCGTAGAGCAGGCGATCCAATGGCGACTGGGCGTCGGTCTGGGCCAGCAAATTCCGCACCCCCGCGTACGGGTCGATCGCTCCGGCGCGCTTGCGAACGTCAGGGCTCAATAATTCATTTTGCAGAGAACGGGAGAAAACTGAAAAGTTATCAAAATAGATACTCTCAATGTCCGGTTGCAGGGAGAGAAAAGTCCGCAGTAATTTTTGTCGTACCTTTGAACCACGAGGCAGGCCCTCGATACGGTTGCGGACCGCGGTGCGTAAACCCTCGGGCATGGTGCCGTGATAGCGCGCACCGAGCGCCAGGTTAAGAATCGTCTTGCGATAACGCGCGTAGCCTGCGAGTAGTTCGTCGCTGCCTTCTCCGGTCAGCACAACCTTGACGTGCCCGGCCGCCAGTTTTGAGACGAAATAGAGCGCCACGCTGGAGGGATGGGCCAGGGGTTCGTCCTCATGCCAGACCAGTTTTGGCAGAGCAGAGAAAAAGTCTTCCGGACTGACCACCACTTCATGATGATTGGTTTTAAAGGCCGTCGCTATCAAGCGCGCGTATTCCAGCTCGTTTGCTTCGCGCTCTTTGAAGGCGACGCTAAAGGTCTTAATTGGCTCGCTGACCATGCCGCTCATGACGGCGGCAATCGCCGACGAATCAATCCCGCCCGACAGGAACATGCCCAGCGGCACATCAGCCATCAAGCGCAAGCGAACAGCTTTCCCAAACAGGTCACGCCATTCGTCGATGTAATCCTGATCGCTGCGGCCGCCCGGTTCGCTCTTCGTGAAACTCACGTCCCAGTAACGATTGATGTCGATGCGACCATCGTGCCAACGGAGAGTATGGCCCGGCAACAAACGCTTAACCCCGCGAAACAGGGTTTCTTCTCCGGAGGTAGCATGATTCGCCAGATAATCCGGGAGCGCCGAGAAATTTATCTCCGGCTTCAGGGCGTTGGCCGCAAACAGCGTCTTGATTTCTGAGCCGAAATACAACGAGCCGTCGGTGGCGTGAAAGTAATAGAGTGGCTTAACTCCCAAACGATCTCGCGCAATGAAAAGCTCGCGACGCGGCTGGTCCCAAATGGCAAAGGCGAACATGCCTCGGAGATGTTGCACACATCCGGCGCCATGTTCTTCGTAAAGATGCAGAATGGTTTCCGTGTCGCAATGCGAGCGATAGACATGGCCGCGAGCTTCTAATTCTGCGCGGAAGTCGGCGTGATTATAAATCTCGCCGTTGTAGGTGATGTGCAGCGTCCCATCTTCGTTAGTCATGGGCTGGTGGCCGCTGGCCACGTCAACAATGCTCAAGCGCCGATGGCCCAAACCAATCTGACCGTCTATAAAGATACCTTCATCATCAGGCCCTCGATGCGTGATTACGTCGCGCATGCGGACCAGGAGCTCGGCGTCGAGGTGACGTCCGGATTGAGGTGATAATGCTATGCCGTTAATGCCGCACATTGGGAATTGGGAATTTGGATTTTGGGTTTTGGTCTTTGGTCTTTGGTCTCTGGTTTTTCGTCTTGGCTCTTCGCTCTTCGCC
>DAIMCP010000003.1:0-144411 GCA_036726305.1 Pyrinomonadaceae bacterium
TGAAGCACGAAGAGCTTGCGCGGGGCGGGCGACTCGTGCTGCGCATGGGAGCCACCCCTTCAAACTGGGGCCGGGACAATAGACCGCCGTCGATGTCCGTCGCAGAGAAGGTGAAGTGAATAACGGGACAGCTAATCTCCTGTCCCTGCCCCGCAGCCATAAATACTTACAGACCGACTTAGTGCAAGGTTGACTGCTATGCTGTTCGTAACCCGCTTAATCCTCGTAGCGCTGCTGGCTTGCGCCCCTTGTGTAGCGAACCCACGGGACTCGCCGAAGCGCCAACCCGCAGCTATTGAGCGGCGCATACATATTAATCCGCCCGGAGTAAATGACAGTCGTTACTTTTATGTTCCGTTCACGGTGCCTGAAGATGCCGCTCGCATCAGCGTTATCTATCAATACGATCGAGCCAAAGACACCAACACAATTGACATCGGGTTGTTTGATGCAAGGGGAACCGGGGTTGACACCGACCCGACCGGCTTCCGCGGCTGGAGTGGTGGGCGGCGCTCTGAGTTCTTTATCGCACGCGATGAGGCGACTCCCGGATACATGCCGGGCGAACTGCCCCCCGGAACCTGGCGTGTCATCCTTGGCCTGTATCGCGTGGCACCCGCTGGCGTCGACGTCGTTCTCAAAATCACGATTGAACAAGAAAGCAGATCCTACGGTCCAATCGGCAGCCTGGCTCAACCCAGGTCCGCCTTACTGAAAGGCAGAACAACGGACGGAACGCACGCACCAAGTCCTCGCTGGTGGAGTGGCGACCTCCACCTGCACACGGTACACAGTGATGGCGACTGGACCATCGCGGACCTGATCTCCACCGCCCGTAACAGCGGCTTGGATTTCATCTGTATCACCGATCACAACACCGCCAGCCACCACTCGGAAATTGATCGCGCCGTGGACACAGCGCCGCCCCTCGTGCTTCGGGGTGAAGAGATAACTACCTACGGCGGTCATACCAACGCGTGGGGGCTGCCCTCGGGAACCTGGATCGATTTCCGCGCCCACCCGGGAGATATCGCTCGAATCGGCGACATCGCTGCACAAGCGCACCGCGCGGGCGCGCTCATATCAATCAACCATCCGTTTGCTTTATGTGGAGGGTGCGCCTGGAGCTATGACAAAACGGCGGCCGGCTTTGACGCCATTGAAGTCTGGAACGGAGCCTGGGAACAAGTTGACGATGAAGCCGTCGCCATGTGGGACAGAATTTTACAGAGTGGCCGGCGCATCACCGCCGTAGGCTCCAGCGATTCGCACCGGGCGACCACGCCGATCGGTCAGCCAACCACGCACGTATTGGCCGCGATGCTTTCACAGGAGAGCTTACTTGAAGCGATCCGACGCGGTCGTGTCTATGTCGCGAGCGAGGCCGCCCAACCGATTGTCTCTTTCGAGGCGCAGACAACAGGCAAAGGTGCGGGCCATTTTGTGATTGGCGATGAGATTCATTTGCCCGGACCCAGGGTCATTCGGTTCCTGGTGACCACTAACGCAGCGCCCGCTGATGTGACTGTCTCGCTAATCTCCAACGGAAAGGTAATTCGCGAGTTTGCCAGCGACGCGCGCCGGACGCAGATAACCGAGATTGAATGTCGCGCTAACGCATATTTCCGGATCGAGGTTCGCGACCGAAAAAATGTTATGTTGTCCCTCACCAATCCCATCTTCGTGAGACTCGCTTGAATTGCTCGCCTGCCCCCTTGCCGTCGGCGGCCTAAACCAAATACGTTCAGCGGCGCAGCCTAAACACTTTTGTTTCACCCGGAGCAAGCGATGATTCCGGCTCTGCCTGCAGCGCCAGGGCCTGCGGCACAAAGTTATCATCCAGCATGAGCACGCGGAGCAACTTCAGATGACTGCAAGCGCGTTGGCTGGCAAAGCGGTCGCTGGCCTGACAGCGCGCGGTCACACTCTCAATGGCCGCAGGCGAAACGCCATGTGGCAACCGTACCGCTGTCCGGAAATTACCACTGCGGTCGATACGCAGACGGCCATCGCCCAAATCCGAGGAAAACTTGTCCTCTTGTCCGGCAATCCTGACGTCGAAACCAAGAGTTGTTCCCGTTTGTTCCGACGATGCTTCAACATAAAAGTAATCACGTGGATCGGCAATGAGGTTGATGCCGTTTGCCTTGGGGTCGATGCGATGCTCCCGCTGCAATTCTTCCGTCATCACACGGTAAGTCTGCGGATACTTGTCCATCACACTCTCGCGGGTGGCGCTTTCGAGATCCGCGCGCACCGGCAGAGGCGCAAATCGGACGGCCGAGCAAGCCAAATCTGAGAAGTTATTATTGTCCGACGCCACAGCCAGCAATGGGTGCATGCCGCCCGTGCGCGAACCGGTAAATGGCTTGGTCTCGTGATTCACTCCTTGATAGGTTTCTGCGACTATCCTGCCCCCGCGCAGGCGCACCTCGTAAACCCATTCAATGTCTGTGCCCCGTCCCCAACGCGCCATTAACGCCAGGGTCTGCGTTCCGCCGTCTTCGTTGGTGAAGATTGCCGTATACCGCACGAGCAAATCTTTTCCGGTGGGCCGCAGAATCTCGTAGTACATGAGCAGCGGGATGTCGGTGAAACGATCGATTGTATTGGCCCGCGCATACAGCACGGGGGAATGGGACAGGGCCAGCCGATCTTCCTCTCTAAATTTGTTATTGTGCACAGGTGTGAGCTGCACGGGATGCAGGGACTTGATTTCAGCCCATCGAGCTCCGGCGGCGGATCTTGCAGGATTAAGGGCAACGGAAACTCTGTGCTTACCCCCGCTCAACCGGCCAAGAGCGACCCGATAGGTAAAGACTTCAGCACCGGCCCAAAGTAGTAGATCCTGGTTGTATTTGCCATCGACGGAAATCGAGAGGGCTGCTGCTTCCCTGCCTTCGCTCAGCCATGAAGCGTCGGGCGATCGAGCTTCGATCTCCAGGCCAACCTCCATAGCGGCGGGCAGATTTATGATTTCCTGCGCCAGCCGGGGAGCTGCCGGTGTGAATCGAGACTTTACGTCCTGGCTCGCGCTCAGGGACAAGCAAAAGAAAGTGAATACCACGAGTATTCGGCCGCAAAACTTCAACTGGCTTTTCATATAGGCATTAGTCTCAGCTGACAACCATCAGAATGTTTCCACCGGCAGCTAGGGAAAGGCTGTCAACAAATACGGTAATTCAATGATTATTTCAACACCGGCCCGGCATTCCTAAATTGGCCAGGCGCCGGAATGTACTTCTCAGGCCGAAAAGGGCGCCCGAGAATGTGATTTAAATCTTCACTTCACGTTCGACATTATGCTAAGCTGCGCCGCACCCCTAAGAACGACTTTTTCTGTTCTTATACGTACCGAAATCGGAGAGCCTTAAGGTCATTCAAACTGCTTGATAACGCAATTTGGTTTTGATGATCGCGACGACGCACATGAGGTGTGCTTCGCCTTCTTCTGAGTGAATCGGTAGTAAATGGCAACCGGCTCTGAACAATCAGAGTTGGTTCCGACAGAGCCCGATGCGATCCAACGTACAGCGGCGGTTTGCTCCCTGTTGGGTACAGCAAACCTTGAAGTGAGGCGCCTTTGAATCTATCTGCAGCCGCTGGGCTGTCAGATCGCTTCCCCCCGCAGGCGCTTGATTTCACCACTACCTGGCAAAGCAATTCAGAATGCTCATGCGAGGAGTTAATTACAAGGAGAAAAAAGGATGAAGACCGGAAGAATAACCCTAAGTCTGCTACTGCTCTGTACGGGCCTTGCCCTCCAGGTTTCAGGTCAGGTTAACACTGCCAGTCTAACCGGGCAGATCACAGACCCTGCCGGCGCCGTAATCCCGAATGCCTCTGTGACCGCAAAAAATAAGGCCACAGGGATTGAAAGCACTACCACGGCTGACAGCTCGGGGTATTACACATTTGTCACATTACCTGTAGGCGTCTACACCGTAACCATGGAAACGGCCGGCTTTAAGAAATCAATTCATGAGAACGTGGCCCTGGAAGTAGGACAAAAGGCCCGAATAGATTTCACGGCAGAAGTTGGCGCCGTCACCGAGGCAGTAGTGGTGACCACATCTCCGCCGCTATTGACCACCCAGGAGGCTACGACGGGTGGCGTGATCGAAAATCGCATGGTTTCCGATCTGCCCCTGAGTGGGCGCAACTGGGACGATCTGATTAACCTGGTTCCCGGCGTGCAAGCCGATCGCTACACCGAAGAAGGCGGTGGAACCGCCAATGGTCGAACCGGGGGTGCTAATGTTCACGGCGTCCGCTCCCTGCAAAACAATTTTGTGCTGGACGGTGTCGATAACAATTCGATTTCTGAAAACGTCCAGGAATTGACGACGCAGGTAGCGCGTCCTTCGGTGGATTCGATTCAGGAGTTCAAGGTCAGCACCAATCCCTATAACGCAGAGAACGGCCGCAGTCCGGGTGCAGTCATAAGCGTCACCACCAAGAGTGGCGGCAACGGGTTCCATGGGACCGGATATGACTTTTTGCGCAATCGCATCTTTGACTCAAATAATTTTTTCAGCAATCGCGCCGGGCGACAAAAGCCCCAACAGATTCAAAATCAGTTTGGCGCCAACATCGGCGGTCCGATCGTCAAGAACAAGGCGTTCTTCTTCTTTAACTACGAAGGCACGCGCATCCGCAAAGGTGTGACTCGGTTGGGGCAAGTGCCGTTGCCCAATGAGATTAGAGGCGATTTTTCCGCAGCGGCCGGGACGGCTAATCGTATCCCCGGCGGCTATGCGAAACTCTTTGACCGCGTGGGCGACTGCCGCGCGAGAGTGCCTGGCGCCTTCAATGCCGACGGCTCCTTCATCAACAATCAAATCCCCGCAGCCTGTCTCGACCCGCTCGCGCAAAAGATCCTCGGCATGCTGCCCGCAGCCAACATCGTGCCCGGGACGGGCGCGCTCAATGCCAGCAACTTTGTCCGTGCGCCCGGGATTATCGACGATACTGACAGCTACACCTCGCGCGTCGATTGGAACATGAATTCGAACAACAACTTCTTTGTGCGCTACACCTATTCCAATCGGTTCCGCTACCTTCCCGGTATCTTTGGCGGAATCATTGATGGCACCGGCTCATCTGCCAATGGCCGCCTGTTTATGAAAGGCATGTCAGCCTCCATCGGCTGGAATCGCACCATCGGCGCCCGCATGGTCAATGAGTTTCGGATTGGCTGGGGTCGCAATAACTCTGTGGCCACGCAGGATCCATTCGGCAAAAACACCCTCGCGGAACTCGGCTTTAAGGGTGTGCAGGACTCGCCCATTTACAGCGGTGGTATCCCGGGCATAAGTATTTCAGCTCGCGGTGGCACTTCACTGGTCGGAGGGCAGTCAGGCTTTGACCGGCTGGGTTCTCCGGATTTCCTGCCAAAGTCTCAGCGCACGAACCAATTCCAATGGACTGACACGCTTAGTCTCTCGACTGGAAAACATCAACTGAAAGTTGGCGGTGATATCAGAGGCCCTATGCGGAACATTTACCTGGACGTTCCCGGGCTACGCGGCAGCTATAGCTTCGATGGAAATCGCACCGGTATTGGACTGGCGGATTTCCTACTTGGCTATCCATCCGGAGCGCAGCTGACAAACCTGGCCGTGGTCGATTCGCGGCTGAAGATGTTCTCAGGTTTTGTGCAGGACGATTGGAAATTTTCTCAGAAGCTAACCTTCAATCTGGGACTGCGTTACGACTACGCGACCTGGCCCTATGAGGGCGCCGACCGCCTGACCAACCTTAATCCGTTGACCGGTTTGAAATTCACCCCCGCAAATTCGCCGGTGGGACGCAGTCTGGTCAAACCGGATCGTAATAACTTTGCGCCACGCCTGGGACTGGCCTATCAATACAATTCCCGGACTGTCTTACGTGCGGGCTACGGCCGTTTCTTTATGTTGTTTGAACGGGCCGGCAGCGAGGACCAGATGGCCCTGAACCTGCCCTACCTTGTGAACAACGTAGTCTCAGCCGCCAGCACCAGCGTGACCGCCAACAATATCCGCTTCAACACGGGCTTCAATCTTTCGCTCGATCCGAATGCCGTTAATCCAATCACTGTTCGTCTCCGGGCCGTCAATCCTGATGCCGTCGACTCCAGTGTGGACCAGTGGAATCTGGGCATTCAGCGCCTGCTACCAGCCAACCTGGTGCTGACACTGGATTATGTGGGTACCAAAGGTACGCATCTCTCGACGCTAAAGAACCTGAATCAGCCACTCCTTAATGCCAACGGCACAGTCAGAAATGCCCTGGTCAACGGGTCCTACACACCGGTATTGCCCTACCCGTCCCTCGGGCCGATCGAATTCCGCGACAATGGCGGCAACTCGAATTACCACGGTGGAGAAGTGACTCTCGAACGACGCTTCAGCAAGGGCGTTTCCTTCCGGGCCGCCTACACGTTCTCGAAGTCTCTGGACGAGTCGCAGGAGCACCTGGCAGCTGGTGGCACCGGCAGCTTTACCCAGAACGCCTATAACCGGGGCGAGCGTCACGGTCCCAGCGACTTTGATGTGCGTCATCGTTTCGTCGGTAGTTATATCCTCGAGTTGCCTTTTGGCCGCGGCCGGTCTTATCTGAACAAGGGCCTGGCGGCCGAGATACTTGGCGGTTGGCGCATTAGTGGCCTGGTTAACCTTCGAACCGGCCGGCCCTTTACAGTCGCCGCCGGAGGCAACAGCTCGCTGCTGGGTGGCCCGCGCGGGGGCGGTCTGGTGAGTGCCTTCGCTGATTGCCTGCGCGATGGATCATTACCCAAGAACCAGCGGACCATCGATCGCTGGTTTGACAAGACGGCCTACGCCGTACCGACTGCGCCCAACCCAACCAAGCTGGACGCCAGCGGCAATCCGGTAGTTGAAGGCCGGCTCGGAACCTGCGGACGCAACACACTGCGTGGACCAGGTCTGGCAAATTTTGATATCGCCGTGGCCCGCACCTTTGCATACTTTGGCGAAGGCCGGGACCTTGAGTTTCGCTGGGAGATGTTCAATATGTTCAATCATCCCCAGTTCGGCTTGCCGGCGCGCGATATTTCGAGCACGACTTCGGTGGGCACGATCACCTCTCTGGCCGGCGATCCTCGTGTGATGCAGTTCGCCTTGAAGTTCCACTTCTAACTATTCGTCACCGAAAACGGTGCGCTGGAGGTCTGCCTCTCGCGCACCGTTCCTCTTTTCCAATCACGCAATTTAAGGGCGCCGGCTCACCTCCTATCCTCTTTTGCGGCATAAAAATTTGATGTGTGCTAGCCTGCTCGTTTGTTCCTGACGCAAAGACTGAGAGGTCATTAGTGCGGTTCCCCTTCAAGCTCAAAAACGGGAAGGAATTCGACGGCGCCGGCTTTGGCGTGAACGCAGTCGACCACCTGTTGGTTGTTCCGGAGTTCCCCGATCCCACTACTCAGACCAGAATGGTCGAGTATCGAAAAGGAGCGGGGGGACAAACAGCCTCGGCAATCGTAGCCCTGCAGCGTCTCGGCATGCGAACCGCCTATGCCGGACGCTTCGGCACCGACCCGGAAGGTCGCTTTGGCCTGCAATCGCTCAGGGATGAAGGCGTGGATGTTGCATCTGCTGAATTGGTCGAAAATGCCCGGACCCAAATTGGCTATATCATTATCGAAGCCCAGCGAGGCGAGCGCACGGTCCTTTGGGATCGAGATGAGCGCCTCGTCTACACTGCCGCGGATGCCCCTGTGGAGTTTGCCGGGAGAGCACGCGTCATCCACCTTGATGCCCACGATCCGCCTGCCTGCACTCGCATGGCCCGAGCAGCTCGCGCTGCCGGGACGATTGTCTCCGCGGACATCGACAATGTATATGATGGCCTGCTGGAGTTCCTCCCCTTAATCGATGTGCTTATCTCTTCAAAAGAGTTTCCGCGAATCCTGACTGGCATTGACGACGCCCACACTGCGCTGGCCGAGATCAAAATGAAGTATGGCTGTGCCCTGGTCGGCCTTACGAAAGGAGGGCGGGGCGCAACTGTGCTCTGTAATGGAGAATTTCTGGAGGCGCCTGCTTTCGCCGTACCTGGTGGTTGTGTTGATACCACGGGTGCTGGTGACGCCTTTCATGGGGGCTTTGTCTATGGTTTGTTACAAGGCGAAGAAGTAGAAACGAGTCTTAGGCTGGGGTGTGCCGTTGCCGCGCTTGGCTGCCGGGCGTTGGGCGCCCGTACCGCCCTGCCGACTCGAGCGGAATTGGATTCTTTCCTGGCAACCGGTTCCTAAGGTCTGGATCCGATCTTTGTCCGCGGAAATAAATCAGGATTGTCGGTAAACAAAGCGTCGACACCGAGGTCGTACAGGTAATAACTCATTTCATCAGCCAGCGTCCTGAATTGTCCTTTATCCGACAAGCGAAAGGTGTAGGGCGTAACAGTCAGCCGGTGAGCATGGGCTTGCTGGACCAGACCCCTGTCAAGCAGTGCTTTGGCTGGACCAATACCGCTGGCAAACTTTTTCGCTTCGGCCAGTCCCGCTACCGTCAGCCATTCTCCCCGCGCTTCCTCATTGACGAGCAGCACCAGCGGCAGCTTTGCGGGTAGCAAGCTCGATAGCTTTCTCAAACTTGCCGCACTGAATGATTGCACGATCAATGGGGTATGTCGCTCGGAGCTCGGCGTGCCCAGTTGATTTTTCTGCAGGCTGTCAAGCAACAGGCGCTCCATATCAAAACCCATTCGACCGTAGACCTCAGGGGCCTTGGTCTCGGGATAGAGTCCCGCCTTGCCGCGCACCAGAGCAATAGCTTCCTGAAATGTCGGGACACTCGCTCCTTTGAATTTTGGTGCGAACCATGAACCGGCATCCAGTTGCTTAATTTCCTTTAAGGTGAAGTCAGAAACAAACCAGCGGCGAGCGGCGACCCCTTGAACCATTTCTTCGCGGTAACGTTTCGGGAAGACATCTTTGACATTCGTAGTGCGCTCAAGCGTGAGATCGTGCAGACAAACAAGCTGACCATCACGCGTGATCTGCAGGTCCTGTTCGACGAAATCCGCCCCTTGTTGCAGCGCCAGTCGATAGGAATAGAGCGTATGTTCAGGAGCGTAGGCCGAAGCGCCGCGATGAGCGATGAGAATTTTCTTTGCCGCATCAGGGAAGTGGAGTTTTGACTTTCGTTGCCCGATTACCGGTCCCAGAATGGCTATGGTTCCGACACCCGGACCCAGCGCTCTTAGAAAAGTTCTGCGCGGCAGCGACATAACCTGAGCTCCTCCACGGGTAGGACCTATATTCGTGAAATGCAAAGCGGCGCGCTTGAGCTGCGCACAGCGCCGCGCGGCCATCCCTCAGGACAGCCATAATCCCGGAACGCTCAGTTCTTTTCCAGATCCACCCAATTCAAGGTGCGCTCGATGGCTTTCTGCCAACCAACGTATCCGGCTTCTCGCTGCTCTGCGGTCCAGCGGGGTGCCCATTGCTTGTCAGCTTGCCAGTTCCGCCGCATTTCCTCCGCGTCGCTCCAAAACCCAACCGCCAGGCCCGCGGCATAGGCGGCGCCGAGCGCAGTGGTTTCGGAAACTACTGGTCGCACCACGGGCACTCCGAGGATGTCCGCTTGCAGTTGCATCAGGGTATCGTTAGCCGTGGCGCCGCCATCGACTTTCAGGACCTCAAGCCGGACTCCTGAGTCTTTGACCATCGCATCGAGAACGTCACGCGTTTGATAGCAGATAGCCTCGAGAGTGGCGCGGGCGAGGTGACCTTTGTGGTTAAAACGCGAAAGCCCGACAATGCAACCGCGCGCATCGCCGCGCCAGTACGGAGCGTAGAGACCGGAAAACGCCGGCACAAAATAAACTCCGCCATTGTCGGAAACGGTGTTGGCGAGCGCTTCGATCTCAGCAGCCTGTTTGATAATTCCCAGCTGGTCGCGCAACCATTGGACAGCCGAGCCGGTGACTGCTACCGATCCCTCCAGCGCATAAACAGCAGGTGAGCGATCAACCTGGTAGCACACCGTTGTCAACAGGCCTGCGTGCGACGGAACAATGCTCGTCCCTGTGTTGAGCAACATGAAGTTTCCGGTGCCGTACGTATTCTTAGCTTCCCCAGGGGTAAAGCACACCTGGCCGACGGTTGCAGCCTGCTGGTCGCCGAGATCCGCGCACAAGGGAACCTGACCTTCGAATGGGCCATCAACCTGCGTCAGCCCGTAGAAAGTTGAATCGGAGGAAGGACGAACCGCCGGGAGCATCCGCCGCGGAATGTTGAAGAGTCCGAGCAGTTCATCGTCCCAGTCCAGTGTCTCAAGATTAAAGAGCATCGTGCGGCTGGCGTTGGTGACGTCCGTGACGTGCGCTCCGCCATTACTGCCGCCCGTCAGATTCCAAATAATCCAGGTGTCGATATTTCCAAAGATCGCCTCACCACGTTCCGCAGCTGAGCGAGCGCCGTCGACGTTGTCGAGAATCCATTGCACCTTCCCTCCGGAAAAATAAGTAGCGGGCGGTAAGCCCGCCTTGCTGCGGATTGTACTGCCTGCTCCGGCCTGTTCCAGGCGCCGCATGATGCGGTCAGTGCGCGTATCCTGCCAGACAATCGCATTATAGAGTGGCTCACCGGTTTTCGGATTCCAAACGACTGTAGTTTCACGCTGGTTGGTTATGCCGACTGAGACGAGGTCCTGCGCCGTGAGGTTGCGCTGAGCAAGCGCCCCGGCAATCGTTTCGCAGGTGCGTTGGTAAATTTCGCGCGGGTCATGTTCTACCCAACCTGGCTGCGGCAGTATTTGTGCGTGCTCCATTTGTTGGCAGGCGACCTGGCGTCCCTCATGATCAAAAACCATAAAGCGCGTGCTGGTTGTGCCCTGATCAACCGCACCAACATATCGAGTCATGAGTTATTCCCTCCGCTTCAGAATCCAATCACGGTAAACAGGCCGGCCCCGAGAACTCCACCGAGCAGCGGGGCTACTACCGGCACCCAGGCATAGCCCCAATCGCACTTTCCCTTACCCGCAATCGGCAACAGTAGGTGAGCCAGACGCGGTCCCAAGTCACGGGCCGGATTGATTGCATATCCCGTTGGTCCACCCAGCGAGAGACCGATTCCCCATACAAGAAAGCCAACCAGTATCGGTTGGATACCCTGGCTGAAGACCAGCGAGAGGTCGACACCCGCTGGGGTTGTTAATTTCTGTGCGTTGGCCGCAATCGCGAGAATGCCGAAAAGGAGAATCGCCGTGCCTATTGCTTCGGTCATGAAGTTGAAGACCGGGTGACGAATCGCCGGCACGGTGCAAAAAACAGCGAGCTTTAAATCTTCCTCGGCGGTTTCGGCGAAATGCGGCAGGTAGATTAACCAAACCACTGTCGCCCCGAGAAAGGCGCCAAAAATCTGTGCCGCGACGTAACCGGGCACCTGTTGCCAGGGAAATGAACCAATCGACGCCATGGCGACAGTCACCGCCGGATTCAGGTGTGCGCCGCTGATACGGCCAACGCTGAAGATAGCGATAATGACGGCCAGGCCCCAGGCGGTAGTGATGACCATCCAGCCACTTCCCTGGCCTTTTGATTTATGTAAGAGCACGTTGGCGACGACACCATCGCCAAGGATGATCATAATCATGGTGCCGATAATTTCTGCTAAATAGACTTTCATTCATAACCTCGCAGATTGATCGTTGCTAACTGTAATCTTGAGTGACCCGCCGGCAGAAAAAACCCCTCACAGTCCAAAGTACACAAGATTAATGATGCGCCTGAACCAATAAGCCTGGCTCGATTGAAAGTGCGCGCCACTAGCGCTGACCTGTGCCCCAATCCTTGTTTGGTTGTGCGCCCATCACGAACACGAGTGTAGAACCGTTCGCAATGTCCTCGTGCCTTATGAAAGGTTCTCGCAATGGCTTGCCGTTCAGGGTTGCAGATTGGACGTAAATGTTCGCCGCCGACTGGTTGCGCGCAATTACTGTGAACGGTCCATTCTTGTAGGGCTGACTCAGTTTGATGGTTGCCTTGCGAAAAAGTGGACTGCCCAGCGCGTAGACCGGACTGCCTGGCGTGACCGGATAGAACCCCATAGAACTGAAAATGTACCAGGCAGACATTTGCCCACAATCGTCGTTGCCGCTTAGACCATCCGGCGCGTTATGGTATTGGGAGAGAAGAGTTTCTCTGACTCGCGCCTGCGTCTTCCAGGGCTGGCCGCAATAGTCATAAAGATACGTGTAATGATGACCGGGTTCGTTGTCGTGACGGTAGTGTCCGCCTGAAAAATTCTCATCCAACTTCGCCGCGAACTTCTCAGGGCCTCCCATCAGGGCAATCGCGCCGGGGATGTCCTGCATTTCGCAGAACAGGTACGTCCAGGGGCTGCCTTCGGTAAATCCAGGTTTTCGGTCTTCTTTCGCAGCCCAGGCTTCCTCATCCCAGTTGCCATCGGACTTCTTTGGTCGCATGAAGCCTATAGATGGATCGTACAGGTTCTTGTAGTTCGTGCTGCGCTGCATAAGTAACTCATAAGCGTCTGGCTCACCCACCGCTTTGGCGATCTGGGCTACGCAGAAATCGTCATAAGCAAACTCCAGCGTGCGCGACACCGACTCATCGGTCTTATCGCTCGGAACAAATCCCAGTGACTTGTACCATGTCAGCCCTCCACGCGCTTCGAATGCAGTCCAGGGCGCGCGGTCGGCCCAGCGATTACTGCTGTCTCCAGTGGGCGGCGTCATCGCGTCCTTCCAGGTTGCCGCAAATGCCTTTTTCAGATCGAATCCGCGGACGCCTTTGACATAGGCGTCGGCAATCACGCTGTCAGCATGAGTGCCAATCATGATGTTGCTGTAGGTGGGATTTGGCCACTTCGGCATCCAACCACCCTCGTCATACATTTGCAGTAGCGAGGTAATCATATCCGGCACTCTGCCCGGTTGGGTCAACAACAACAGCGGGTGCTCGGCCCTGAATGTGTCCCAAAGTGAGTAATCGTTGTAGGAGATTCCGTTATGAATTCGATCATCAAAGGCGCTGTAATAGCGTCCATATTCAGAAAAGATCCTGGGAAACAAAAGGGTGTGATACATCGCGGTGTAGAAGTTGACGCGATCGTCCTTCGTGCCGCCTGCGATCGCGATCTTGCCGAGCGCTTCGTTCCAGACGCGCCGACCTTCAGCTTTGACCCGAGTGAAGTCCCAGTCCGGAATCTCTCTCTTGAGGTTCTCTCTGGCCTGGTCCAGACTGATAAATGAAGTGCCAATTCTGACCTTGATTTGTTCACCCTCAGTCGTCGAAAAAGTAGCGTAACCGCCGATATAGTGGCCTCTCTGTTCCTCTCTGTCGCGATGGACATTGTTGTCCAACCAGGTCCCGGACGACGCAAAGGGCTTGCTGAACTGAATCACAAAGTAACCTTTGAAATTGGGTAGTGGTGGACCCAGTTCGGCGGACATGCGATCGCTGTTATAGCCGGTAATCTCCTGTTTCTTTTGATCGATCCGTACAAAGCCTGCAAATCTATCTGAGCGGCTGGCGGTAACTGCGATGTGGGAACTGCTGGAGGCCGGAAAAGTAAACAGCAGGAAACCTGAGCGGGCAGTGGCCGTTAACTCTGCCTTGATCGATTTGCCTGTTTCACCCATTCTCACCGCGTAGTAGTTCGGGGCCGAAATCTCATCAGTATGACTGAAGGGTAATTTTCGGAAAGGCTGCAGCTCTCCAGTGGAAGGCATCAGACTTACGTAGCCGTAGTCGCCCATCCAGATTGCGGGTTGATGAGTGCCGATAAAACCCTGAATCGTCTTATCGCCGTGATTGTATGAATAGACGCTGATCTTGTTCTCGCGAGTCATGGCCGTCCAGTGTGTCATACCAAACGGAGTGGTGACCCCTGGAATCATCCCGCCATAGTCATAGACATTGGGACCGGTGGTGCCAATCATCGGATTCACCTCGTCAATCGGCTCCTGAGAATAAATATCCGTCAGATTCGAAGTGAAGCACGCTGCCAACAGCATCGAGACGAGGAACCACCGCCTGGACTTAACCACTATGAACATCACTGTCTTTATTGCTCCCAATCAGGGTTTGACTAAAGGCTGACATTAAACCGCGCCAATTATTTTTTGTCGAGCAACTTGTTAGGCGAAGTGACGAATTACTTTCTGAGAGCTGCCTTCGAACGGGACAGGCTGCGTGAATATCCAAGCCATGTGGAATACCGCGCAGCTCAAGCCGGCATTTCCCAGGGCAGCACGTCAGAACGCGCGGCAAAATGCTTCCAGGGAATTGGCACGCCTTATGCAAAAGTCACGAGCAAGAGTCGCCGTTTGGTGACCCGAACATAATCATAGTGAGTGCCGGTGAAGCCGACTCACAGGAAGGCAAGAAGTAATCATGAAAAAAAGTGAAAGAGTCCTGGATAAGAAAGTCAG
Organism: Pyrinomonadaceae bacterium; assembly: GCA_036726305.1. Classification (GTDB taxonomy): domain Bacteria; phylum Acidobacteriota; class Blastocatellia; order Pyrinomonadales; family Pyrinomonadaceae; genus JAOAPY01. The sequence goes on from DAIMCP010000003.1 coordinate 14,409, forward strand.
TGTACGAGGAATGGGTACCTTGTTGAGCGGGAGTTTGCTCGTGGCCGCCCTGGCGGGCGTGTTCTGGCACAGGCATGCCATCAAACGGCTCCTTGAGATCAACAGGATGTGATCTCTGGTTGCAATCCAGCCCGTGCGACAGGACGACCATCACAGGAACGCCTTGTGGTCCGGGCGGATTGGAAACACGGTTGAACCATTCCTGATTCCCCGGTAAACGACCGCGTCAAGCCTGTCCCCTGCCGTGTTCAAAGTCAGGTTGCACGCAGACGCTACCCAGCCCGAAACTAGACGCCGTTGCGTGGCCACTGCCGGAAAACAGCGGCCAAAGCCAGGATTCACTCTTACTGGAGCGTGGTAAGCTAAACAGAAACGGTCGCCGCTAATCATGACGACCGTTTGTTTGACTTGGTGTGATCGAGAAAGTGATTTCGCTCTTAATTGTTCAAAACCTTGCTGCTGCAGGTTGATGACGCACTTCTCCCTTGTATGACATGGCCGGCTTCAAGGGGCGCGTGACCAATACCGGACACGGTGCCTGCCGGATCACGCGATCCACATTGGATCCAAACAAAGCCTGCATCCCAAATCCAGCCCCGTGCGCGCCGAGGCAGATCAGGTCGATGTTGTTCTTTTCAGCATAAGCAAGTATTTCGCGATACGGCTGACCTTCACTCACCGCATGCTTGATCTTGCACCACAGATGAGCTTCCGGAGGAATGGCTTTTTGTAATCGGTGTGCCGCCTTGTGATAAGCGCCTTCACGTCCAAGGGGCGTCCAGGAGATCTCGGTTTCCCTTAGTGTAAACGGCGGGAGGACATGCAGCAGGTGCAATTCTGACTGGTATTCCTGTGCCAATGATAAGGCATAATTGAGCGCGAGTTCGGAGTAGTCTGAGAAATCGTAGGCTACAAGTACGCGTTGCAGCTCAATTTTGGTCGGGGAGCCGAGTACCCAGCTGCGCTCATCGGTGTGCATCACCAGCACCGGGCAGGGGGCAGTCCGTGATACTGACTCGGCAGTTGATCCCAGGAGGGCGGCGCGATGGGGCCGGCGACGGGAACGCATGACAATCAGATCAGCGCCATAAACTGCCGCTTCTTTCGCAATCGTTTCACCCGCATCGTCTGAAGTAACAATCAAGCTCTTCCAGTCAAGCCCGCTCAAGTCGGTCGAGCCTAGATGCTTTTGGAGCGCGCTTCTAATCGACTGAGCAGCGTCATCATGAGCCTGTCTTTGCGCGAGCCCATCACCCTTGAGGTCGCAATGCAAGAGGATAAGCTCTGCGCTGTATGCCTGCGCCAGCGCGATGGCATAGCGCAAAGCCTCATCGGAATCGGACGAGAGATCCGTAGGACAAAGAATGCACTCGATTTTCATTGTTTTCTCCAGGGTCGCAGCTCCCGCCAGGGCCCGCCTCCTTTTGTTCCTTTGTGCAACGACCGTGCCGCTTGATTCTCCCGAGTTTGTTCGTGGATTTTGATCTGCTTTGAGAAGTTTTCCGCTAGCCTGTGAGCAACCTTGCCCAGTAAATTGGGCCTCCGCATTGGAGTCCGCCCGCCGGCGGCCGCATCGTTGGAATTCGGTCGGCGAGTTTGCCCCAGCTTTGGCCGGAGACTCATCCACCGCCACCGGATACTCGAGTGCCCTTTCCAAAAAGACGCTAAATCAAATCAGAGTTTGGCTTGCAGCTGTTGCCAACAATTCACGCAGTAAGCCATGGCGCAATCCAGTCCCAACTTCTGGTCTTCGATGGGTGTGCCGCATTCACAGCAGATCCCATATGAACCTGACATCAATCGATCGAGGGCATCGTCGATTTTGCGCAGTCGTCCCTGGAGCAGCGCCCGGTGCCAGTTGGTCGCGCGCGTAGCCTCTTCTCCAGTCGACGATTCGTATGCGTGATCTTCTTTAAGCAGAACCTCACAAATCTCTTCTCTTTCGCAGTGCAGCCGATGCCAGGTGAACCCGATATTGTGCTCCATTGCATTGTCAATGCCTTGATTAGTAGCTTTCTCCATCGTTTTACCTCCTCCGGACTCCCTGATGAACCAACTGCCAATCAAGAGTGCGCCGCTTGCCACCACTTTTCCTGAGCGAGCTTTGCCCAGCTCCAGAAAAGGCCCTGACTGACGTTCGCTGGTTCGTCTACATTGGGATCGTTATGTACATAAATGCTGTCGCTGCCACCTTCATCGATCACCAGCCGCAGCTCGTGCGCATAATGGGCCACCGGCGCCTTGTCCTCAATTTCAGCACAAACATTGGCGGCCGCCACCTCAGCTTGACGAACAGCCATGTGGCCCAGTTTTGGCCCGCTAAAATCCACACAATCGCCGACTGCGTAAATTCGTTGCCTGCCAATCACCCTCATGCTGGTATCGACTTGAATGTAGGAGTCGTCGTTGGCTACTCCCAGGGAAGCGGATACCGGCGACCCCTGGAAAGGCGGCAGCAGCATCAATAGATTGAAATCAATGGCCCGTCCATTCTTGGCCAGGACTGCACCAGCTGTGACCCGTTCGATTGGAAAGTCTGGAACAAACTCTATGCGGTGAAAATCGAGCGCCTTACGCATCTCGCGTGTGAGGTCGAAAACGCCGAGTTGTCCACCGGGAGGATCCGGGCTGATTACGAATATTTCAGCGTGCTCGCGGCCGCCGCTCTCTTTCAGCAAACGTGACAACGCGAACGCGGATTCGAAAACGGGAACCGGAAGCCGCGCTCCCGGACATTGCCCAAACACCGCCCTACCTTCGCGAAAAGCCGCAACGGCCGCGCCGAATTCCAGCGCCTTCTCGACATTCAAAACGTGCCTGGCATTTTCGTAGAAGCCTGCAATACGCTCAGTCGCCAACCTTCGACCCATGGCAAAGATCAGGTAATCGTATGGGAGTTGACCCTCGACTTCGCCATGGTCAATGGTTACTTTGCGCGCAAGAGGATCGATCCGTGTTACCTCAGCTGCGATAAAGTTCACCCGCCGGTTTAACAAGGTCCGGCGCAGGTCGAAACAGACGTCCTCACGCTGGCACTTGCCAAAGGCCAATTTGACCAACGCCGGATAGAATACAAACTGGCGATTGCGCGATAACAAAGTAATCTGATGGTCATGGCCTAGTTTCGCAACGAGGCTTTCCGCCGCTATTACACCTCCGAAGCCGCCGCCCAAAATCAATATTTTGGCCATGTTTACCCGTCACCTTTACTGCGACGCCGGCAGTTCACTTGCAGTACTGGCCTCAACATGCAGACAACGCACCACTTCAACCGAACACTTCGCATGGGAGACTACCGACTGGGAGACAGAACCCAGCAGGAAGCGTTCCCAGGCGCGATACCCATGAGAGCCCACCACGATCAGGTCTGCTCCCCAACTCTCAGCTTCGTCCGGAATCACAATACTTGGCGGGCCGGGCAATACTTCGCAGGAAACAGCCGGCGCATCGCCGCTCCTGGCTTTCAGTTTCTCGACGGCGCGGTTCACGACGGCTTTCGCTTGATCTCGCGCTGCGCGATCGATTTCGTCGACATACCCTGCGGGCATGATCCACGTTTCCGGAACTACTGGTGCTGACAACTCGAACGTCGTCAGGACTTTGATCTCCGAGCCCACAGGCCAGGGCCGACGCGCTATCTCGTTAACGGCCTCGTCACTACAGGGCGAACCGTCCACTGCCAGGAGGATTTTCATGATTCGGGCCACCATTCACCGAGTAAGGAATGTCAATCGAATTGGCAAAAGGCGTGCCCGCGAATTGGCACGCTTTATCTAATCATTTTCGCAAACGGGAGCTTATTGCCTGCAATCAACGGGTAAATCTGCGCATGGTTGCGAGAAACCTCGCAAGCCAAGGAGAGGAAACCGGCGCAGCGTCACAATTGTTTCGCCGCGCCAAGCCCGGCGGCACTTTCGATCATGCCGCGTAAACTTATTTGTCCAGTGTAGTTGCCAAAAAGTATGTGACCAGGGGTTGCGCACCAGCTTTGACGCGCACATTCCCAGACTGCCGGGAGACTAATGGAATATTGCGGCAAAGCAGCCTGCCAGCGGTGGATCACTACCTCCTGCGGCTCGCGAATACCCAACAGGGTAGCGAACTCGAGCTTGATGGCCTGCCTAATCTCTTCGTCTGAAGCCGATAGCCATTGCGGCTGGGCCGTGCCGCCCATCATCACAGTAAAGGATGCGTAACGGGACTCATCGCTGACGCGGAAGGAGAACGAGCTGGAGTTAAAGAGAATGCCCAGCGATTTCGTTTGCTCCCGGGCGGGCATCAGAACCCCCACACCGTGCAGCGGTCGCGTGAAGGCCTGCAGGTCAACAAACACCGTGGCCGACACAATCGGCGTATAGCTTACGGCGGCCAGGCTGTCCGCCAGCGTTGTGGAAACGGGTTCCAGTATTTTTGCCGCCGCGTATGCGGGAGTGGCGATGATTACATTGGGCGCCTCAGGGAGGCGATCCACTTTTTCACCCTTGCGGAAGTTGCGTCCCAGCCGTCTTTCAAGATGCTGTTCCAAGCGGGTCACGATGTCGCCCATGCCAGACCGAGGCGCAGCCCGGTGTTTCTTTTCCTTCTCACTGCTTCCCTGCCGGCGTTTGCGCAGCATTGTACCGAGCAGGGTTTTTCCGGCGGGGAGATCAAGAAAAGGGAAAGCTGTAGCCACACCCAGATCCGAAGGCTGAGCCCCGTAAATTCCGCGCACCAGCGGAGTCAACAGATATTCCAGTGCGGCTTCACCGAGATGCAGCCGCGCCCACCGGTCAAGCGTTTGCGGGCGGTAGACAGGAGACCGGGCGACGACCGCATGGCCCAGCGTATCGAACGTTTCTCCAATCGTCAGAGGGAACCTGCGCAGCTTGCCATCCCGCAGGATGTATTTTGCTTTCGCTTCTTTCCGCGGCTCTACCATTTCAACGCCCAGATCCGCACAAAGCTCGCGCACAGCCTTGGTAGCAATCAATGAATGCGCCGCGCTTTCGCTGATGCCGTAGGGAGTCTTGCGAGTCTGGATCAAACCACCGGCACGTTCTTGTTCTTCGATGAGAGTGACACGGTAGCCGCCACGGTCCAGGGAATAAGCCGCCAGCATACCGGCAATACCGGCCCCCACTACAGTGGCTTCCTTACGATTACGATCTAATGTACCGATCATGCATAAGCCTCCGCCAGAATTGATTGCAACACGCGCGGAAATTGAGGGTTGTCGTTGAAACAACGCGCGCGGTGGTAGTGCTTGATTCCGTGATCTCTGGCCACCGCGGCATACAGCTGATCCAGCTCAAACAGGGTTTCGATGTGATCGCTCACAAAACTGACCGGGACCACCACTACCGTTTTGACTCCCTCGCGGCCCAGCTTTTTCAGTTCATTCTCCAGATACGGTTCGAGCCAGGGTAGCCTGCCGTTGCGAGACTGAAAAGCGAGGGACCAGGGCGCTGACAGGCCACAGGTAACCGCCTTGATAGTTCGCCGCACATCCTCGGGGTAGGGGTCGCCGCGCTCGACTATTTTCAGCGGTAACGAATGGGCCGAAAAAACAATGTGCACCGGGCCCTCTGACCCGTTGTGGTCCACCACGGCGCTGCTCAGCGCCTCATCAACAAAACTGCGGAGCAGGGCTATGTAATCAGGATGGTCGGGCCACCTGCCAATCGTCGTAAGCTGGGGATTCCAATCAAGCTGTTTCAGACCTGCGGTCACAAACTCAAAACAAGTTCCGGTGGTCGTGGTCGAAAACTGTGGGAACAACGGCAGGAGCGCCAACTGATCTGCACCCCAGGACCGCAACCGCTCAAGCGCAATTTGGATGGAGGGCTCAGAACTGCTCATGCCAATTTCGATGCGAACGCCGTCCTCAGGCATCAGCTTTCGCAATCCTTCTGCCTGAGCGAGAGTCCACTTCAACTGGGGTGAGCCACCGCCGATTGCTTCATAACTCCTGATTGAAGAAGGGCCCTTGACCTGCGCAATGAGGAGAGCGAGCAACTGGCGAAACGGGGCGGGAACACCCACCAGCACCCGCGGATTATTGAATAAGCGGTAGAGAAAAGGCTTAACGTCAGTCAGCGTCCACGGACCGCCAAAGTTCAGCAAGAGGATTCCTCGTTTCATGACTGGTCCTAAATCGTCCTGCTGAACAACTGCGAAGTTGAATTATCTCGCGCCAGGCGCGCGTCAAATGCCATGCAGATATTGCGGAGAAACGCCTTGCCGCTCTCAGTTACCTGGCATGATTGGTCGGTTAACCGCACCAGCCCATCTCGGGTTGGCTCGGCCAGTCTTTCTGCCACAGAGTCGACATAGGGCAAATGGAGTTCCGGCGTGTCCCAGCTGGTTTCGAAGCGGGTCATCAGATTCAGTATGTGACGCCTGAGGACCACGTCCTCACGGTTGAGCTTATGGCCGCGAAAGATCGGGAGTTCACCTTTGTTGACTCGCTCTTCGTAGGGCTCAAGAACTTTTTCATTCTGCACAAATGCGTCCCAGGCATCACTGATTGCTGAAACGCCCAGTCCAATCAGGGGAGCGACAAGGCGCGAGGTATAGCCCATGAAATTTCGATGCAGCGTCTTATTGAGTGAAGCCTGCCACAACGACTCGCTCGCCAGCGCGAAATGATCCATACCAATTTCGTGATATCCAGCCGCCGCCAACATCTCGCGACCAAATTCGTAAAGCTCGCGTTTCTCATCGCCCGAGGGTAGATCTTTTTCAGTGAAATGGCGCTGACCTGGTTTTACCCACGGTACGTGGGCGTAGGCATAAAAGGCGATCCGGTCGGGTCGCAGTCGCATTACTGCCTCAACCGTTTGCTCAATGCTCTGCACAGTCTGAAAGGGCAGACCGTAGATAAGGTCGTAGTTGATACTGGTAAATCCGGCCGCCCGCGCTGCTTCCGTTACGGAGCGCACTTGTTGTTCGGTCTGAATCCGATTCACTGCCAATTGTACGAAGGGATCGAAATCCTGAATGCCCAGACTGAGGCGTCTGAAGCCCAGCCGGTATAGCGTGGCCAAATGATCGGGCTGCGTGACGCGCGGGTCAGATTCCACGGAGAATTCGGACTCTGCAGTCCGCTGCGCGTGTCGCAAAATTCCGCTGATCAGCTCGTCAAGTTCAGGTGCCGAGAGAAATGTCGGAGTTCCACCACCAAGGTGCAGCTCCGCAAGGGGGACAGGTTGTGAACGTCCGAGCAATTCGCGGTAGAGGTCCCACTCTTTTAAGACTGTCTTGATGTACCTGGAACCGGCAGTAGTGCTGGCTGTGATGCGCGAATTGCAACCGCAATAAGTGCAGAGGGAGCGACAGAAGGGGATGTGCAGGTAGATTGCCGCGCCGTTGCCATGGCGTTCAGTCAAATCCAGACTGTCGGACACACTCGCCAGCCACTCTGCCTCGGTCGGCGTGTCGGTCCAATGAAGGATCGTCGGGTAGCTGGTATAGCGCGGTCCTGGCACATCATATTTCTTCAGTAGCCTGGAGGGTGTTTCGATCATTGAGTTTACTGTCATGGTTGCCCGATCCAGCAAAGTTCAGGGTGGCGTTGCATCAAATTGAGCGACTCATGAGGGATCAGGCCGGCGTTTTGACCGATGACAAAACCAAAGCCTGCCAGTACCTGACTTCAAGAGGGTCGCCTCAACCGTCGCCGAGCAATGATTATGCCGGGACCTGTTTTATCGAATTGTAGAGAGTATTTGTCCGCAACATACTGTTACTTGGGAAATATGACGCCTGCGTCAGCGCAGAATTCCGCAGGCAGGTGGAACCATGTGCTCACGGTACTAGAAGCGAGGGGAGCAAACCGCTGATATTGCTCTTGTGGCTCGCGAGTTGCTGGAATTTTAGCGGGCGATATTGAAAACCGGTTTCATTTTTGGGAGAATGGCTGCATGACACTTGATAGAACACTACCTGGCTCTACAGTTCGAGTGGTTTCAGTGGGAGGCCCGGACTTGGTGGCCCTGAAGCTGATGGAGATGGGTATGGTACCCGGTGCGGCGCTTCGCGTCATCAAGTCGGCCCCGTTCGGAGATCCAATTCAGATCTGCATCAAGGACTATCATCTTGCGTTGCGGCGTAACGAAGCCAAGTCCGTCATTGTCACTGCAAGTGAAGCGTAGTCGAACTGCCCCGCCAAAGAATCCCGGACATATCTATGAATGCGCTTTCGGCAAGACTTCCCGGCAGCAATCCATCTGACGCTGGCGCTACAAGACCGCTGACCATCGCGTTGGCGGGGAATCCGAATACTGGTAAAACCAGTCTCTTCAATGCCCTGACAGGATTGCGGCAAAAGGTAGCCAACTATCCCGGCGTTACAGTTGAGAGCAAAGTTGGGGAGTGGGCTCCCGACCCCGACGGAGTACCGGCGCGCGTCATTGACTTGCCGGGGCTTTACAGTTTGGCCGCAACTTCACTCGACGAAAAGATTGCCCGCGACGCAATGCTTGGCGTTAATGCAATAGCCGAGCCCGATTTGGTAATCATCACTGTTGACGCTAACAATCTTACTCGCAATCTCTACCTTGCCACGCAACTGATTGAAACAGGACGCCCGATGGTCATAGCGCTGACGATGACCGATTTGGCCCAGCGTAGCAAACTCCGCATCGACATTCAGAAACTCAGCGCAGCTCTAGGCGTCGCAGTGGTGCCGGTAATCGCCAGGCGGCGCGTCGGCCTGGATCTCCTGGGTCAAGCAGTGCTCGAAACAGTGGCCAAAGGTGCAAAGCGAAACTCTGCTATGTTGCCGGCAGATCACCACCCGACTCGCGAACTCTTAATAGAGCGCTATCGTTGGATTGAGCAAGTCGTTGAGGAATGTGTCGAGAGAGAGGAACAGCAGCAGAAAGGCAGCAGCGAGCGCATCGACGCAGTTATTACCCACAGAGTAGCGGGCCCGCTGATCCTCGTGCTCGTAATGTTACTTGTCTTCCAAACTATTTTCTCCTGGGCTAACCTCCCCATGACGCTGATTGACAACGTCTTCAGCGCCCTAGCGGCGGGAGTACGTGCCCATTTCCCCCCGGGAATACTAACTGATCTGCTGGTGGATGGAATCATCGCGGGCGTTGGCGGAGTGCTCGTCTTTCTGCCGCAAATACTGCTGCTGTTCTTTTTTATCACCCTCCTGGAAGACAGCGGCTATCTGGCACGGGCCGCTTTCATGATGGACCGGCTGATGCGGGCGGTTGGCTTACATGGCAAGGCTTTCGTACCGCTGCTAAGCAGTTTTGCTTGTGCGGTGCCGGGAATCATGGCGACACGCACGATTGATAATCCGAAAGATCGACTCGCCACGATCATGATTGCTCCGTTTATGAGTTGCTCAGCCCGCCTGCCCGTCTATACGTTGATGATTGCTGCCTTCTTTTCCGGGAGAAAGGTTCTGGGAATTGTCTCGCTTGGCGCAGTAATAATTCTTGGGATGTACGTCCTTGGGATAGTGGCGGCAATCGTGGTGGCGTGGGTTTTGAAGCACACACTTTTGCAGGGGCCTTCCCCTCCATTTGTGATGGAGTTGCCGCCCTACCGGTTTCCCAATCTCAGCAATGTGTTCCACACACTGTTGGCGCGAGCCGGAATCTTCCTGAAACAGGCCGGCACCGTTATCATGGCCATCTCAATCTTGTTGTGGGCGCTGGCCAGTTTTCCGCGAGTGAGCGCAGCTGGCGGGAACCATCAAAGAGAGCAGGTGGAGAACAGTTATGCCGGCCGGGCAGGCCATCTAATCGAACCGCTCATCTCGCCGCTGGGATTCGATTGGAAGATCGGTATCGCGTTAATTTCGTCCTTTGCCGCGCGCGAGACTGTCATTTCAACGCTCAGCATTGTTTACAACGTCGGTAATGATTCTGATTCACAATCGACCTCTCTGGTCAACTCGATGCGCAACGCAAGGCGTGCCGACGGCGCCCCGGTCTGGAGCCCATTGGTTGGACTCTCTTTAATGATCTTCTTTGTACTCGCTTGTCAGTGCATGTCGACCGTCGCCATCGTTCGCCGCGAGACGAACTCCTGGCGTTGGCCCTTATTTATGATTGGTTACATGCTGGTGCTTGCTTACCTGGGCTCGCTAGTCACTTATCAGGGCGGGCGGCTGCTGGGGTTTAGTTAGAAAATGGCTCACTTGCAAGTAATTATCGCCGCTCTCATCGTCCTGCTGGCTTGTTCGTACATCGTCCGTCAGGTTTGGCGACGGCTTTATTCATTGGTGAGAACAGGTCCAGGAACGGAGACCTCTTGCGCCAGTATTTGTGGCGGATGCAGCCATTCCGCTTCCCCAACAGTATTGGTAAGTCCAGTCACTCAGGCTCAGCGGCGGGCTCCGAACAGTGGTCTCGGCTCGACGGCTGATACACGCACTCGGGCATCGAGAATAACGGAGCCGGTCTCATGCACCACCAATGGATTGCAGTCAAGTTCAGCAATTTGTGGGATATCTTCCGCCATCGCGCTCACCCGCAGCAGCACGTCCTCAAGTGAGCCCACGTCGCAGAGAGGCGCGCCGCGAAAGCCTGCCAATAGGGGATAGGTTTTTAACCCGCGGATCATTTCTGCAGCGTCCGTCTTTGAAAGCGGCGTGAGGCGGACAGAAACGTCTCGCAGCAATTCCACTTGAATGCCGCCTGCGCCACAGGCCACGACCGGCCCGAATTGCGGATCATGCACTACCCCAACCAGCATTTCTACGCCACGCTGCGCCATGCGCTGAATCACAAATCCAGTGGCCGTTTGCCCCTGGGCAGTTAGTTGCTCCAACATCTCACCGGCAACTGTCCGGACCTGCTCTGCGTCACGCAGATTCAGGCGAACCGCTCCGGCTTCGGTCTTGTGGATTACGCCTGCAGCTATTGCTTTCAGCGCCACCTCTCCGCCCATCTCGGCTACGGCAGCCCCAGCCTGAGCGGCGTTTGCGACGATTCTCTGTTCGATTAGCGGCAGGCCGTAGCAGGCCAGGAGACTTGCGGTTTCCGCCGGCTCCAGCCAACCGTCACCTCGTGAAAGCGCCGTGGCAACAATCGCGGCCGCTTCATCCCGCTTGATACTTGGCAATGGCGGAGCGGGCGTCTCGATTCTTTCTCGCCATTCGCGATAACGAGCCGCTCGCGCCATGGCAATCGCCGCAGTTTCCGGGAACGGGTACGAGGGAATGCTCAGGTCCGCTGACCTTAGGGCCGTCGGTAACTCCTGGGCGGAAAGGAACACGGTCACTACCGGCTTGCTCCTGTCCAATTCCCTGACGGCAGCGGCGACCCTGTGCGCCACGTCTTCGGCACGAGTGACCAGTGGGGGGGTAAAAATAACGATGAGGGAATCGATGTTATCGTCCGCGGCTAATATTTCGATGGCTTTGTAATAATCATCTGCGGATGCTGACGCAATCATGTCCACGGGGTTGCTTGCACTGGCGCCGGGGAGCAGAAAGGCGCGCAACTTTTCCTGGCTGGTATCGCTCAGGAGCGGAACCTCGAGGCCTCTGGCTTCGCAAGCATCGGCGCAGAGGATTGCCGGACCCCCGGCATTCGTGATAATGCCGACTCGTTGCCCCCGAGGGAGTGGCTGATTTGCCAGCAACGAGGCAACATCAAATAATTCTGCCAGCGTATCCGTGCGAATGACTCCTGACTGCCTGAAAAGCGCGTCAACCGTCACGTCCGAGGCGGCCAGCAACGCACCAGTGTGCGAAGAAGTCGCTCGTGCACCGGCAGCCGAACGGCCGCTCTTGACGACCACAATAGGTTTACGCCGCCCCAGGCGACGGGCAATTTGTGAAAACTTCTTTGGATTTCCAAACGACTCCAGATACAGGAGGATCACGTCTGTGCCCTCATCAGACTCCCAATAGCGCAGCAGATCGTTTCCGGAAATATCAGCCTTGTTACCTACCGAGACAAAGGTAGAAATCCCAAGACCCAGCGAATTTGCGTATTCGATGATAGCCAGTCCCAGGGCGCCACTCTGCGAAGAGAAGCCGACCCGCCCGGGTGGTGGCACTGCCGGCGCAAATGTCGCGTCGAGCAACACGTTGGGATCGGTGTTGGCGATCCCCATGCAATTGGGACCGATCAGTCTCATGCCGGCGGCGCGGCAAACTCGGAGCAACTCGGCCTGCCGCTCCTGACCCTGACTCCCGGTTTCCGAAAATCCGGCGGAGATGACCACGAGCGCTTTTACCCCTTTGCGACCGCAGGAAGCGGCGACCTCTATAACCTGCTCAGCGGGGACAACTACGACGCCAAGGTCGACCGGGCCGGGAACCGCTTCGACCGAAGGGTAGGCAGGAACACATTGAATCACTTCGGCGAGTGGATTAACCGGATACACTGGTCCATTGAAGCCATAACTCAAGAGGTTATGAAATATCTCGCCGCCAATCGTGCCGCGCCGGCGCGAAGCGCCGATGACGGCCACAGCGCAGGGATTGAAAAAAAGCTTTAAGGCATTGACGGCTGCGCTCGCTTCTCGTTTCTCAAAGCGTTCGATTGCCTCCCCACTGAAAGAAGTGGGGAAGGTCACATGAAGTTGACCAGCAGTGGCGTTCACCTCAATAGGGAATCCCGAGGCTCTGAATACGTTAAGCATGGCGTGGTTAGCGGCCACTACCTCGGCCTCAAAAACCTGGATCCCATTGGCTGCAGCTACTTCGGCCAGTTGACCGAGCAGGAGTGTGGCCAGGCCGCGCCCCTGGAAGTCGTTCGCAATCGTAAAAGCCACCTCAGCTCGATGGTCATCAATGACCGCATAGAAAGCATGCCCAACCACTCGTTCCTCTGTTCCACTAAATGCGAGCAGTCCGAAAGTGTCATCTAGATTAGCTTCGCGATGCGCCTCTGCAGCAAGAGCAGAACCGCCAGCTGAAGAATAGAATCGCAGCCAGCGCGATTCGTCGGAGAGCGATTGAAGTAAGGCCAGCAGACTCGGTTCATCGCTGGGACGCATTACTCGTATGCGCACGGTAGATCCGTCGCGCAACACAACGTCCCCGCCTTGTGGTGTTGACAGCCTGCCACCCGCAGCTATCTCGATTGTATTGTCAGTTATTTGGTTGTTGATCACCCGGATGTTTCCCTTTCACTTTCCCGCCGATCCTGATCATGCTCAAATCAATATCCCACATCTAGTCTCCCACCACACCAGTGAGGCGATCTACGAGAATCCGGAATACGACACTGGGCGGCGGACCGGCGTCTTCAGCTAACAGGGACTCGACCGGCGTAAGCTTAGGGAAGCGAGCAAACAGCTTTCGCAGAATTGCTCTGCGCTCGTCAGGTGAGATTACTTCTTGATAATTACCGAAAGCAATAACGCTGCGCCACTCGAAATCACTCTCAATCTCGTCAATTTGAATGCAGGCACGTGGATGGCCGCGCAGGATCTGAATCTTCCTGCCCGGCAGCGAATGGCTATAGATCGAATTGTCCTCGAACAAATAATTTATGGGCACCACGTACGGTTCACCATCTGCGACGCAACCCAGGCGCCCAACGCTCCCGCGTCTGATGAGATCCCAGGATTCCTTCTCGCTTAGTTGCTTTGCCATACCCAATATCCGTTTCGCCATGAACCAGACGAAGGACGTCCATGAAATCGGCAACGAGTGTGCCATGGTGATTCGCTCAGGGAACTCGCGCCATCGCCGGTAGTTGTTGGGGACTATCGCGATTATCTGAGTAGAAATACTCAGCCGGAGGTCTGGTCTGCTCGTCCGGACGGACAGGAAAATTTAAATCACTCGATAAAAGATCTGCTCAGCGCGGTTCTTCGCCGGGGCGGTTGACCGGAAGAAAAATTCTGAAAGTCGATCCCAGGCCGAGAGCAGAACTAACCTCGACCCGGCCCCCGTGGGCGCGCGCTATACGACGTACCGCCGGTAACCCGAGTCCGGTGCCGGATTTTTTGGTCGTGAAGAACGGAGTGAAGATATGCCCGAGATCCTGTTCGCCGATACCAAGGCCGTTATCGGAGACTTCGATTATCGCTTCCTCTTCATAAGCTTCAGAGTCGTCACTCTGACTGCGCATTACACGAACCGTAACCCTACCTCCATCCGCTGTGGCATCGATAGCATTGATAATCAGGTTGAGAACAGCATCTTCGATTAGTGCGGGATCGACTGGAATGACGATCGAGTCCGAGGTTGGTTCGAATTCGATGGCCACGCGTTGACCACGGATGATGGCGTTGATCAGTTGTGTATGGGCCAGGTTGACAGCGCGACCTACGACTTCAGTGAGCGACCTCTCTCTGACTGAGACCAGGCGCGGGCGAGCTCGGTCCAGCAGCGCGCGTACAGTCTGGTCGATTCTCACCACCTCGTGCCGCATGGCTTCGAGCACTTCGCGCTCAGAATCGTTCTTCTCGCGGCGACGGATCAGAATGTCGACCGCTCCTTGAAGCCCGGCGAGTGGATTTTTTATCTCATGCGCCAAGCCGGCAGCCAATTCGCCGACGAAAGAAAGTTGCGCCGCGCGTTGCAACTCAGCCTGCAAGACCTTCATCGCGGTCATGTCCGTGTTAACGACGAGCTTGCGATCGAATTTACCATTCTCATCTGAAACCAGTGTCCAGCGGCTCTCGACGGTGATTTCCCGCCCATCCTTGGTTACCTGGTGCAATTCTCCGCGCCACTCGCCATGCTTATTCAGCGCTTCTTGCGCAGCCGCGAATTCGGGGGGCGGGTACTTGAATAGGAGATCGGGCGCCTGGTGACCGATGGCTTCTTCGGCAGTCCAGCCATACAAGCGCTCGGCGCTCTTATTCCAATAGATGATGTTGTCATCAAGGTCGCGGACCAAAATAGCGTCCTGCGCCTGGTCCAGCAGTTCGGCCTGTTGCCGAATCTTTTCTTCGCCAAGTTTTCGCGACGTTATGTCGTGCCGGATGGATACGTATTGGTATGGTTTCCCCGCTTCATCAAGGAAAGGCACGATGGTCGTGTCCACCCAATAGACGCTACCGTCCTTCGCCCGGTTGCGAATCTCCCCTTTCCAGACCTTGCCGCTGCTGATGGTAGTCCAGAGATTACGGATGAATTCTTTGGGATGGTACTTGGAATTGATGAGGCGATGGTCATGGCCCAGCAACTCGTCTTTCGAATATCCTGAAATGCGGCAAAACTGCTCGTTAACATAGGTGATTATGCCGCGCTGATCGGTAATGGCTACAATCGTGGATTGGTCGAGCGCAAACTTGATCGACGCAAGTTCTTTGAGCGATCTTTCCAGAGTCCGCTCGGTGCTCGTCAACTTGTGCAGCTCAACATTGGTCATTCCAGATCACCTTCACGGCCATCACCCGCGACCATCCACCGATTACCATCTCCACAAGGCCCGGGGTCGCTTGATTTTATAACCGTTTGGCGCGGGTGTCGTAGCTCGTTACTTTGCTGCTGGGAAATAACCTGCAACTATCGCGAAACCACTGCCATACAGCAAAAGCCACCTGCAGCGAAGTCGAATTCAGGTTGGTAACGAGATTACTGCGATGTCGTAAGCCATATCAAGGGAGTATGCCCTGCGCTTTACAAGGTGGTACAGCTGCGGGGAGCGAGTTTACCGGGTCGGCAGTGCGGACTCTGGGCAGGGAGCAGCATCATGATTTCTGTTCTTCCGTCACGGCACTGATTTCTTCCAGTTTTTTCATGCGATAGCGAAGTTGATCGCGCGATATGTTGAGGAGCTCTGCGGCCTTGGTCTGGTTTCCCCCACTTTGTTCCAGTGCCTGGCGCACCAGAGACATCTCAACTCCGTCAAGCGAAACTCCGTCGGCGGGCAACCGAAAGTGGGTCGCAAACTTGCCTTCCTCCGTCACTACTTCGACGCCTGCCCGGGACTCACCAACCAACCCGCGCGGCAAGTACTTGGTGGTGATCACATCGTCGTCCTCCAAAATCATGGCGCGCTCGATCACGTTTCTGAGCTCACGAACATTCCCCGGCCACTTGTAACGACGGAAAGCAGCCAGCGCTTCCGGCGCTATGCCGTCTATGTTTTTTCGCAGGCGGCTTCTAAAACTCTCGATGTAGTGCTCCGCGAGCAGCTTTACGTCATCTTGCCGATCGCGCAGCGGTGGAATATCTATCTGAATCACTGAAAGACGGTAGAACAAATCGGCGCGAAAACGCCCGGCTTCACTCTCGGTCTTCAGATCGCGGTTCGAGGCCGCGATCACCCGCACGTCGAGCGGAAGATCTTTCAGACCCCCTACTCGTCGAAAAGATCCCTCTTCCAGGACGCGCAGGAGCTTGGCCTGCAGACTTAGCTCAAGTTCACCAATTTCATCCAGAAAAAGCGTGCCGCCCTCTGCCTGCTCGAACAATCCCTCTTTGCGCGCCTTCGCATCAGTGAAGGCGCCTTTTTCGTAGCCGAACAGTTCGCTTTCGATCAGGGTGCCGGGCAGAGCTGCACAATTGATTGCTACGAAAGGAGCCTCAGCCCGCGAAGACTGGTAATGGATGGCCTTAGCTACCAGGTCCTTGCCGGTGCCCGATTCACCCTGCAACAAAACCGAGGAGACTTCGCTTTCGGCGACTTTGCGTGCCAGCGCCAGCATCTCTCGGATGGCCGGAGAGGCGCCCACGATTTGATCGAAGCTGAACTGTTGCGATCGCTCGCGCCGAAAGAGCTTCACTTCCCTGCGCAATCGGTTGGCTTCGATTCCATTGCGAATAGCTACCTGCAGCTCTTCCAGATTTATTGGTTTGCCTATGAAGTCGTAGGCTCCGCCTCGCAATGCCCCGATGGTCTCGTCCACCAGGACGTTGGCCGTGATCATGATCACCACTGCCTCAGGTTGGCGATGGCGAATTTGCCGCAGAACATCCAGTCCTGAACCGTCGGGGAGGTTGATATCCAGGAGGATGGCCATCGGAGGATCAGCGTCGAATGCGGCCAGTGCGGCCGCGGCAGTCTCTGCCTCGATCGGCTCGTAGCCCCAGCCACGCAGGGCTTCGCCCAACGACCAACGAATCATCTTCTCGTCGTCGACGATGAGGATCTTTTGTTTGTGCTCTTTCAGGCTTTCCTCTTTCAATGCCAGTTCCCGCGCGCATGGAAGTATCCTGCGGCAACTGGAATTATATGAGTTAAGTTCGACATCACGAAGTCGAAGTCCCTTCGCTGATGGGAACCTGTGACCAATATTTCCATTATTTTGGCTACCAGCCCTGACTTTCGGAGGTGCTGGTTCACTTCCAACTTAAGCCTTGTAAGAAATCGGTTGACGCATTGAGCACGATGAGTGTCCGGGCACAGAATCAGCTTGGCCTTTTACAGGGATGAAATCAGCCAGGTTAGCTTGCTGCAAGCGCAAGCCTTGTCCACGGAGGTATGACCAGGACAACTGGCTGCCTCCCCAAACAGCGACTCTTCTTTCCACGAAGCCTGCACCGAATGAAGGTATTGCTTCAAAAACTCGAGCCCTGCCCGCAGGACTGCCCGGAAGGCACGACCATCTATGCGAATAGAACCCCACCTACGGATTTCGGCGAAGCAGGTCTGCTCTTTCAGAGCTTCCGCTTCCAGCATTTACAGCAACAGGTGTGCCCGTTGGATCTATGCCCTGGGAGCGAGTTCCTCCGAGAGTCTCTGGGTAACTTTGCGCACCAGCGCGTGCTTTCCCGCAATCAGCTTGCAGGCGTGAGGGCAGGGATGGATGAAATCCCCAATTGGGCTCGGCGATCACTGCCGCCAGAGCGGTCAGCGGCGGGGAATGTCAGCCCGACTGTCTGATAAGCGCCGATTTCTACGTCAGGACCTTGAAAGGCAAGGCCTTGATCAACCTTTGACTGCACCGAGGGTATTCCAAAGCGTCTCTAACCCCGACGCTGGCCCAGGCTCAGGTTTTCCCGGGTTGCCGAGCGGCACGGCAGTACGGTTTGGGTTGGAAGTCCCGCGCGGCTGCGCCGGCTGGGATTCCTTCTTAGTATGGCAGTCCGCGCACTCAAACTCTGAGATGTCTCCCAGGTTTACGGGATGTTTGAACGGACCATTGGCCTTATGACAGGTCTTGCAATCGAGTTTAGACAGGTCGCCCAGACGCACCGGGTGCTCGAACGGTCCAATCCTGGCATTCTTTTCGGCCGGTCCCATTGAATCGTAAATGACCGTGTGACACACAGTGCAATCGCTGCTCACCACCTTGCCCGTATCGCTCACGTGCTCGCCATCATGACAGCGAAAGCATCCCTGAAAATAGAAGTGACCGATATTGTTAGGATGGGTCTTCCAGTCGGTCTTCATCTCCGGAAAGAAGTAAGCTTGAAAGATACGCTGCAGTTCGATGACGGCGTTCTTGATCGCCGTTTGTTTCTGCGAGTACAGAGCCTGGTAGTTCGTTTGATAGAACTCATTCAGTCCTTTATCGATTGCGGTCAGGGCCTGTGGCGTTGTTTCATATGAGGCGCTCAAGACCTCCACGGCCTTGCGTTTTATGTACGGTAGCGAGGTATCCAGTCTGTTAGCGAGAAGCGACTGGTCCACAGCCACATCCGGCGGCAAGTAAACGTGTGCTGGACGATTATGACAATCGACACAATCCATCCGGCGCTTAGCTGCGGTGGCAATCTGCTCCGGTAGCAGCGGTCTTGAGCGGTCGTTGTACTGCGTGACCCGTCCCTCTCGATCTTTGATCTGCACCCACGGAATTACCTGCCGATGATCGTCGGTAGCAATGTAAGTCACTTCATTTCCAATGTTCATGTGCCAATGGATGCCCGTGACCAGGCCGTTAGTCGGACTACCTCCGCCGACGTTTAGCAGCATTCTTCTTTGGCGCAGGGTGTTTTTTTCGTCATAACCATAATGATTAAAGACTTTCATCTGCGCCCCAAAGAATTTCTCCGGCCAGTGACACTGTTCACAGGTTTCCGGAGCAGGCCGCAGGTTGTGTACCGGTGTATTAATCGGTCGCGAGTACTTATTGAAGGTTACTGAATAGAGCTGGTAAGCACCGGAGAGCTTTGAACGCGCATACCAACCGGCTCCCGAGCCCACGTGGCAATCAACACAACGTACTCGCGCATGAGCCCCAGCCTCGTACGCCCTGAATTCCGGCTTCATCACTGTGTGACATGTTTCGCCACAGAAGGCCACGGATTCGGTGTATTCGAAGGCGCGATAACTGCCGAAGGCGCTGGCTGAGACGAAGAAAAACGTGACCACCAGAAAAGTCAGAAAGGCACGGCGAGCACGCGGGTCGTTCAGATCCAGCTTTGGGTAAGCCGTGATGGCATCGGGCGCGCTTCGCCGCCGTCGTCGTCGCTCCAGGAACATACCCACGGCCACTATGAACAGCCCGAACATCAGCACGGAGGGGAAAATTATATAAGTGAGTATGCCAACATAAGGGTTCTCAATTGTTGACGTGACTTCTATGAAAAACAGAAGTGTGGTACTTGCCAGGCTGGCGATCGCGATAGCTGCCCCGACAAAGCTGACGTAGTTACGAAAAAGGCTGGGCCTCTTAGGGGCCGGTGATTTGTTCTCGCTCATCTTGTTCTGCTCTAAAAATAGACAATCAAACCGCCAACCGCAAGGACAGGTACCCAAGCTCCTTTCACTTTTGCGGTCGTCCGATGAATTTAAACACCTCAAACCACAACACGCTGATTGCGCCGGCACCCAGACAAAGCGCCAGGTCATCCCAGTGCAGTCTCGCAAAAAGAAACAATTGCTGCAGGAACGGGACGTAAAGCACCAGCCCGAGAAATATGAGCGCACCCCCCACCACCCACCAGAGCGCCGGGTTTCGCGATCGCGCCGTGGCCACCACCGTTCGCGACCACGAGCGATTCGTCAAAATTAGACAGAGATTGGCAATGATCAGCGTGGTAAAGGCCAGCGCCCGGGCTTCCCCTTCGCCCTGGCCACGCCGCAGCGAATATCCATAGATGGCCACCAGGATAACCAGCACGCCGAGCCCCTGTAAGAAGCTGAGTGTCAGTGTGCGAAGGCTGAACAATCGCTCGCGCGGATCGCGCGGCGGGCGACGCATGACATCGGCCTCTTCGGGCTCGGCTTCGAATACTACTGAACAGGCCGGATCAATGATCAAATGCAAAAACGCAATGTGCACCGGCAAGAGAACCAGCGGCCATTTGAGCAGCACCGGAATCAGGGTCATGCCCGCAATCGGGACGTGGATCGCCAGTAGGTAAGCCATTGCTTTCTTGAGGTTGTCGAAGACGCGCCGGCCCAGTTTGACCGCCTGCTCGATGGAAGAGAAATCGTCGTCCAGCAACACCAGGTCCGCGGCTTCACGAGCGACATCGGTGCCTCGTTGGCCCATCGCAATGCCAATGTGTGCGGCTTTCAGCGCCGGCGCATCATTAACACCGTCACCCGTCATGGCCACGATCTCGCCGTCAGCCTTGAGCGCGCTGACCAGACGCAGTTTCTGCTCTGGCACTACCCGGGCGAAGATGTTGACGTGGGCGATGTCCCGCTGCAGCTCGGCGTCCGTCATGAGTGAGAGTTCCGGACCCGTGATAACTTCGTCCGCGGGTTCCAAACCAATCTGGCGCGCTATATTGGTCGCTGTCCCCGGATAGTCGCCCGTAATCATTACCACCCGAATACCGGCGCTGTAACACTCCCTGATCGCTGCGGGCACAGAGGACCGGATTGGATCTGACAAACCGATTAAGCCGAGGAACTCAAAATCAAAGTCATGTTGTTCGATTGGCAGGTCAGCCTGCTTGAAGCGCGAACGCGCTGCGCCCAGTATGCGATACCCTTCATTTGCCAGAGTCTCGATCGAAGTTGATATCTCCAGCAACTGGGTTTGATCAAAATGGCAAAGGTCGGCAATCGCCTCCGGCGCCCCCTTGGCGCCAATGACGTAATCGGCGCCATCCTTTGACTGCCAGACGCGCGAAAGCGCCACGAGCTTTTGCGACAGTGGATACTCACGCACCAGTGACCAGTCGTCGTGAATATGTTCCGTGCCGGCAAGATAGAAGCTGCCAAGTTCCTTTAAGGCGCGATCGATCGGGTCGAAGGGATCGCGCTGGCTCGCGAGAATGCTGAACTCGACCAACTGATGAAATTCTTCCGGAAGATCTTCTTCGGCACGCATCTGCAGGTCATAAAACTGCCCCTGCGCAAAAAGCTTTCCGACTTTCATCTGATTCATCGTCAGCGTCCCGGTCTTGTCTACGCACAGGACCGTCGCCGACCCCAGCGCCTCTATCGCCGGAGTGCGGCGAGTCAGCACCTGTTTTCGTGAAATGCGCCAGGCGCCCAGCGCCATGAAGATCGCCAGAACGACGGGAAATTCGTTCGGCAGGATCGCCATTGCCAAAGTTATGCCGGCGAGAATGGCGTTAAGCCAGTTCGCGCGGGTCAGGCCAAACACGACCACCACCAGCACGCAGAGCGAAAGGCCAAAAATCGCGAGGTCCCGGACCAGCCGGCCCATCTCCCTCTGCAAAGGCGTATTTTCGATGTCAACCGATTGCAGCGCCTTCCCGATTCGGCCCAATTCCGTCTGCGCCGCGGTCGCGAGGACCCGCGCATAACCTTGCCCCTGTACGATCAAGGTGCCGGAATAGACAAAGGGCAGGTCGTCGCCCCCCGGTCGGACAATCTCAGCGTCAGGGCCAGCGGCAATCTTTCTGACGGGTACCGATTCACCGGTCAGCACAGATTCGTCCGTCAGCAAGCCCGTGGTTGAAAGCAGCACCGCATCGGCGGGAACGCGGTCGCCTTCGACCAGCACTACAATATCATCGCGAACCACCTCTCGTCCGGCGATTCGCTTTTGATGACCGCCGCGAATAACTAAAGCTCGCGGGCTCGACAAATCGCGTAGCGCGTCGAGCGTGCGTTCGGTTTTGCGTTCCTGATACACAGTAATGCCGGCAATAAAGACAACAAATCCGAACAGCATCAGCGCTTCCTGCGGCTCGCCCAGAAAAAAGTAGATTCCGCCGCACACCATAAGCAGCACAAACATCGGTTCCCGCGTGATGCTTAGGGCGATATGGAAGACCCCGCGTTGCTTTGCAGTGGGAAGTTCGTTTGGTCCGTCACGGCGGAGTCGCTCAGCCGCCTCAGATTCTGAGAGGCCGGTGACAGTATTGAGATCGAAGCTTGTCAGGGTTGAACGGTTCAAAGGTGTGTATCTCAGCTTAAGCCAGGGAAGCTTGTGTGCGCTGCCCTGCCGCTTGGTGGGTTCATGTTGGGTTGCGATGAGCTGATCGTCAAAGGCGTCTGCAGTACTCAGGTCGCTGGAACAACCTTGTAGTTCACGAATCACAGTCACCGCCGGGGTACTTCCGCTCCCGCAAAACGCTTTCAATCTCGCGCCGGTTCCCCCAGGGCTGCTTCCGGCTCCGCTCCCCCTTCTTCTGCCGGGTTCTTGAGTTGTTCGTACGCCAACTCGTGTTCTTCTTTGTATGACTCTTCGGACACACGACCGTCGATGAAAGCAAAGTTGAGCGGATAGACATCCGGGTCAAAAATTACCTGGTAAAAATGCCAGACTATGATCGCGAGGGTCGCCAGGATGGCCTCATAAAAATGTACTGCGAGTGCGATCTCAACCCACCAGCGCGGCAGGAAACCGAAAAAACCGAGTTTGAACCAGATCATCAGGCCCGTCAGGCCCATGATGATAGTGCCCCACACTACGGCCCAATACTCGGCCTTCTCAGCGTAACCAAAACGAGCAATTTTGGGTTTAACTTTCCTTAGCCCGAGATAGTACGCAAAATTCGCAACCACGTCCTGGACATCCTTCCAGCGAGGCAACATGTCTCTTAACCACAGTCTTCCTTCGTTGGTAAAGGCAAGGTAAAGAATGTGGTAGGCGCCCACCAGCAGCATTACCACCGCCGCCACGCGATGAATTATCCGCCTCAGCATTTCGCTGCCGCCCAGCAGCCAGGCCAGCCAGGAATCAGGATACTGCAGCGCAAAGCCGCTCAACACGAGGGTGATAAAGCTGGTCAGCAGCAACCAGTGTTGGGCCCGTTGATTAGGGCTCAGCCGAACAATGCTCCGTTCCTGACGTCGCCTGGCCACCACTTTCTTACGCCAGATGAGTGCGTTATGAATCACCATGCCGCCGATCACAAGAACAATTAACGGGAGGTAAAGCCAACGCACGATCCTTGTGCCTAACATTCCCTTGTCAGCGCTCGCTACTTCGGACGCCAGGCCCGAGCTCAAATGGATCTTGCCCGTCGTGAAGTTAGCACCGGCGCCGACATGGCACTGGCCACATGTTTGCTGGAGGTTTGCGGGAGCAATCATCGATCGCGCATCTGAAGATGGCAGGATATTGTGGACGCCGTGGCAACTGGAGCAATTGGCGACTACTCTTGATCCCAGTTTGGAAGCCAGACCGTGATAACTGTCTTTGTAACTGCTGACCCGTCCGCTTGCTACGCCAAATTCCTGAGTCAGGGCAACGCCCTCATGACACTTTGCGCACGAGTCAGTCGCTATCGCCGTTGTGGCAGTCGCCGTGTTCTGATCAAACGGCATATTAATGTCGTGAATGCCATGGCAGTCCGTACAGACGGGTGCGCGCGATACGCCACGGGCCACGGCCTGTCCGTGGACGCTTTGGACAAACTCTGCGGCTTCGGTCCGGTGACACTTCCCACAGGTAGTCGGGATGTTTACCTTGGCTATCGACGACTGTGCATCCACCGCCGGCCTGATGTCGTGACTGTTATGACAGTCAGAGCATACGGCCGCGCTGGTGTTGCCGCGGGCAATTGCTTTCGCATGTACGCTTTCTCGATAAGAGAGGAATGGTCGGTTGCTGATGCCGCTGTTCTGCATAACGGACTTGTCGCCGTGACACTTACCACAGGTCTCAGCAAGGTTTGCACGATTGATTGTCGACTTGGCATCGCTGGCCGGCAGGATTGTCGTCAGGTCGCCATTTTTAGTGTGACAGTCAAGACAAGACGCCGCCTTGGTCCCATTGTGAATTGCTCGCGCATGAAAACTATTTTTGTAGTCTGCATGAGGGGTGGTGTGAAAAAGTGAGCCTGCTAAATACGGCAGGGCCTTTCCCGAACCATGACATCCCTGGCATTGGAGTGGTGCACGAGCGGCGTCGGGTGTGGTTTGGTTGGACCCGCCGATAATAGCCCCTTCATTGGGCCTCGGAGTTGTTACCGCAGAGGTTTGTTTCTCCTGAGCCTCGACCAATCTAGGCGCGCTCAGAAAAAAGACGGCACAGAGCGACACTCCAATTAGAACTATAACTGCAGCAAAATAGCGTCTCACGGCCTTGGTCCATTTTTGCAGGGCGATCCAAAAAATACCCTCGATGTCTTATCCGCAAGCGCGCAAATGACAACGAGGGTTTTACAGATTCGACAGCAAAAATCTCAAATGAGAATTCTTTGGTGCCCCGACAACCCATTTCAGCGCGTGCGCCGAAGGGTAAACGAACAGCGTTTTCAACGGAGCCGCAAATTACGAATTACTTAATGGACTTCATGTAGTCAATCAGGGCCTTGGCCTGATCGGCGGTGATGCCCCTCTCTTCAAAAGCTGGCATGTTTGGCGGCTTTTCCGGCTTCTTTCCCTTTAGCACTGCCTGCACGAGTACGTCGTCAGCCAGCGTGGCGTCGAATTTCTTTTCCGCCTTAGTACCATGACAAGCCACACATTTGGCCTTGTACGTGGCAGCAGCGTCGAAGTCATCCGCACTCGCCCGCACGTGTACTGCCAGGACCATGAAAGTTGCGACCAGCCCCACGCCGGAGAATAAAAGCCCCAGTTTCTTCAGTACATAAATCGTCAGCCTCATTATTGCGCCCGCCCTTTTCCCGAACTAGTAATTCCGGAATTCCCGGATACTTATGGGGTGGTGCAATGAGCGTGCCGCTCTCCGGTTTGGATTTTTGCGCAGAGCTGGCTGCCATTTGGGTCTTCTGGCGCAGCTGTCAATGAAAATCTACCCATCGGTGGGGCAGATTCCTTAGATATGTTGGTAGAGTCGGACGGGATTTTGAATGTCGGTAGTTTCGCCAACACTCATCACTAATCTGCGGTTGGTGAAAAACGGCAGTTCGGGGTGGGCGCAAGTGCTCCCACCCCAATCCACTGGCTTTCTGCGAATGGAGTCTGCGTGGCTGACCCGGCGCTTAAGCCGCGGTCTTTTTGTGACAGACCACGCACTTTTTCGAGGTGGGTGGCGCCGGATCAAGAGTTGGCCTGGCTTTCACCGCTGCGTCATGGCAGCCGCCGCAGTTGCGATGAAATGCCTGTTGGTTGGTCATGATCGTCGCCTCTTCGCTGCCCTCGAACTTGACCTGCGGAATCTCAGGCAGAAGCTTTGGCTTGGTGTCAGCTCGCGCATGACAATCGCGACAGACAGCACCCACGGCGGTCGCATCTTTCTCAATTAACTCCGCAGTTAAGGTCGTGGTCCGGTCAGCAGGCCAAGCCGTCTTGTGCGGAGGATGCTTAACAGCCTCTGCCGCCGGTTGCGCAGTGTGATGGCACTCAACACAGGCGAGCTGCTTTGTGCCGTCGGCGCTGCGATTCTTAGTGATGTGATCGAGGTGGTTGAATTTCACCACCCCCAATTTTGCCTCCGTTGCCAGGGTGATTACTTCTGGCGGCTTTTTATCGCCCTGGGCCTTGCCGGTGGTCGTAGTCAAAGAGCTCGACACCAGCAACGTGGCAAGAATAAGAGCTGCAAGTAGAGTAGAAATTTTCATCGATTGCTCCTTTGGTACAAGTCTGCTTTGATCTTTCAAGTTACCGCCACAGTGTTTTTGTTAGAAGCGCCAGGTTGGTCCGGTGTGGCACCGCTTACAAACGGTATAGTCGTCGCCGCCGAACGCGCGTTTACCGTCATGACAACTGATGCAACTTAGCCCGCGCCCCGTTGCATGGTGATTGAGCGGCTCCGGAGCCGTTACCTGCCTGCGCTGTGACATTCCCGCTTTTACCTGGTGACATTCGTTGCAGGCCAATTTTTGATGTTTGGCATGATTGAAGCCCACGCGGAAGGCTGCGGCGGATTGAGAAGTGCGAGAATAGCCACCCAACTGATGACAGGTACCGCACGAAGAAATATCGCGGCCGCCGGACTGCGCGCGAGGGGTATGGCATCCATAACAGGTTGTATGGGCGTTGAAACCCGCGGGTATAGAAAGGGCGACGCCACCGCTGGTGGGTCGATGACAGGTCGAACAGCTGACACTCCTCATCTTCACATGCAGCGAGTGGTCGAACTTCATGCGAAAGCTCTGCAAACGAGGGAAAGGTTTCAGGGCTTTCGATTTCACATCGGTATGACAAATGGTGCAGATGGGGCTGTCAGAGTTCGAAAATTGCTGCGCATGACATCCAGCGCAAGGCAAGTGACCGGACCCGCCGGGACGTTTTGGAATGGGTGAATTCGAGTCGCGACGATGACAGAGCAGGCACGGCAGGCGTGAATGATTTTGGCTGCTGTGCATGAACTTTCCATAGTCCAGGCCTTCCGGAAACTGCATCTGTCCCTGATCAGCCTCTTTCAGGCTCGCACTTGCATTCGCTCGAGTCATCGATTTGGCATTTAGATTGAGCATAAGCGCCAGCACCAAACCGCATGAGCCCAGGGCGAACGTAAACCACGCAACCCAATTGCGCGCGGGGCGTTGACCAGCAATCAATCGGAGCTCGGGCGGTCTTTCGGGCATATTCATTCAGAGGTCGCGCTCTTTTTCTTTGGTTCCGGAATCGCTTGAGAGTGACTTTCAGGGACAACTTCCCTGCCGAAGGCGATATGGCACTTGGTACAAACAAACGCCGGATTCTTCTTCTTCTGATCGATCTCAAAATTCAACGCGCCGCCATCATCCGTCCTGGCGGTTATGTGACATCCTTCCCCGCCGCCGCAGGAACTTACTGGGACCTTCAGGGTTTTTGGATCCAGCGTGTTCATCGTCGGCACATTGTGACATCCCAGGCAGTTCAGGTCGGGATGCTCTCCTCCTTCATGCCGGAAAGCTCCGGCCGAAAGCCGCTGGCTCCACTTGCCCAGAATTAGTTGATCCGTTATGGCCATCTTGGTGGCCACCTTCGGATCAAAATCAACTTTGGCCGCCGCGGGCGCTGTCAGCTTATGGCAAATATCGCAATCTGCCGGCGCTGGTGAAAGTCCAGAGTCGGCGCTGTGGCAAGTGAAACACACCGTATGACTGTTCGGCGTGGTCTTAAACGAGCCCTTCTTTAACCAGAAGTCATCGCCAATATCCTTCGGCGGCTTGGTAACGAATTCTTCACTGGAACTGCCCTGTGGCTTATATGTCTGGTGACAGACCGGACAGCTCTTGGGTGGCTCTGCCTTCTTTTCCTGCAGAGACACGGTCACAAACGATCCGGCGCTATCATTACCCGGCGCCGGCCAGTTCAGGCTCACGACGTCAATGTGTTTATCGTGCGGAAAACCCACCCGGAATTCCGAAGTGAATTCCCTTCTCTTCTGGGCCGGATCCGTGACGTCACCGAGGCTGGGGAACAGCCAACGACTTGTATTGCGCGGGCTGTTGGCAACGTGACAGTTTGAGCAAATAACAGGCGCGGGTCTCTCGCGCGCAAAGAACTGCGTCCTGTGACAAGTCAAACAGGACGAATGCTCGGGAAAATCAGTGACATCAGGGAACGCCTCGTCGCCTTTGCGCACTTCCTTCCAATTCTTTGAGGGCACTTTATGACACGAGCTACAGGCGAGCTTCTCACTGACGACGTGGGTCTGATGAGAGAATTTTGTGTAATCGACGCGCGGTTTTTTCGGAGCTGCGGGTTTCTTCTGCGGGTTGCTACTCCTCCTGGGGCTTTGAGTCTCGCCGCTGGCTCGACTCGCGAGCAGGTCAGAGCGCGACGCCATGAACAGCGCCGACGCAGCCAGCATGAACACTACTATGAACCTATAACCGGGCTTCATTAAATGATGTTTGTGTGCTCACCCCTCATCGGCTATTGCTGCTTGCTTTTGACGCCGTTCGATATCTCTGACTTTAAGATAAACCAACCCCGCGAGAAAGAGAATGAATACCAGCGAAACTGCCAGGCCCTCTCGCCTGAATCTTCGTTCTGACAGTGCGCCCAGACCGGCCTGATAACCCTTAGCCGCCGCCGCCAGGCCCGGCGCGGTGACCTTATCGACTTCCGCGGTGACTGATGTATGTATCAGCACTCTGGCGTGGGTCAACGCATCAGTCGCCTCTTTCATTTCAAACTTTGGCCGGCTTACCTCCATGCCGGCGCGTTCAGCCTGATCCAGGATATCATTCGACTTACCTATGCTGGCGATCAAGTCATCGATTTGCGAGCGCATGCTACCGGCTGCGACAAAGCCCTTGTCACCCGGCTTGTGACAATTAATGCAAAGTGAACCGGGGTTGATCCCGAGCCAGTGGTCTGTCGGTTTGGCAATGGCATGATTATTATGGCAGGTAATGCACTCGCCCAGTTGTTTTTGATCAAATGCGGCTTTGTGCGGACTTGTCTGAAAGAGCTCGGCCTGGCGCGCGTGGCACTGACCGCAGACGTTCGCGACCGAAGCAATCCCGGGCGGAGTCGCGCCGTGATTCCCATGACAGTCGTTGCAGGTCGGCGCAGACAGATCCTGCTTCTCGTAGAGTGCTGCGGCATGAACGCTCGTCTTGTACTTCGTGTATTGATCGCTTGGAATTCCAAAGCTGCGCATGTAGTCAGCACTGGCATGACAGGTGGCGCACGTTTCAGCAACGTTTGACGCATAGACTGATGACAAAGGATCGCTGATGGCTCTGATACCATGAACACTGTGGCAACTGATACAGGTCGCGACCTTAGTCTCACCTCCCCTCAGGAGCTTGCCGTGGACGCTCGAATAGTATTCACGCTCCTGATCAACCCGCAATGAAGGATTAAACCTCTTCATCAGATTGGCGTCGCTATGGCACTTGCCACAGTACGCAGGGATATCCACTGTCTTTGGCTTTCCCAAAAAGCCTTTGCTGGGATCTTTTGCGCCTTCTTTTGTATCGGAGTTAGGATCCCCGCCATGGCAGTCGTTGCACGAAAGCCCGCGCGCTCGGTGAATGTCGTTATCGAATAGTTTCGCCGGTGCGCTCAGCTTGGAATCATCCAGCCGGGCGTGACATTCAATGCACGAACTCTTTTTCTGGGCGGACGCCAACGTAAACACCAGCAACAACGTCAAAAACGCCATAATGGCACAGCGGACGCTACTGGTGACATCTCGCAAGGCCTTCATTTCCCGATGCGTGCACATGGTTTCACGTAACGTAACCGACTATGGTCATCACCACGATGAACAGCAGAGCTACGACTCCGACCAAATTAAAGACCAGCCTTCTTCTTTTGTTCTGCGGCGAGCGGTCCACGAAGGGCACGATGAACAGCAGCAGCGCAACGAGGTTAAAGGCCATGATTCCGACTACTTCCCCGTCGATTATCCATATCTTTGCCGGAAGGTACTTCAACGTCTGAAACATGAAGAGGAAGTACCATTCGGGCTTGATCCCGGCCGGCGCGGGTGCAAAGGCATCAGCCTTTTCTCCCAACTCCCACGGAAACAGCGCGGCCAGCGCCGCCAGCACGCCGATTGCCAAAATCCATCCAATCAGGTCGCGGAGTAGGAAGTTAGGCACAAACTTCATCTTCTTGACCGGTTTGTCAATCAGGTCGGGGGGCACACTCATTCCATGCAATTGCACCATCAGCACATGAATGCCAATCAGCACAGTTGCAGTCGCCGGCAGTACGGCCACATGAAAACCGAAGAACCGCGTTAGCGTCGCGCCAGTCACGTCATCCCCGCCGCGCAGAAAGCGGAGCATTGGTCTGCCTATGATCGGAATGACCCCGGCAATCTCAGTCCCGACTTTAGTAGCAAAGAAAGCGAGCTTATTCCATGGCAAAAGGTAGCCACTGAAGCCGAAGCAGATGACGATGAAGAGCAGCAGGACGCCGCTGACCCAGGTGATTTCGCGCGGCGGATAATAGGCGCGTAGGAAGAACACGCTGAACATGTGAACGAAAAGCGTGGCCACCATCAGGTTCGCGGACCAACTATGAATCGAGCGAATGAGCCAACCGAACTTCACCTCGGTAATGATGAACTGCACGCTTTCAAATGCATTTTCGGCGCTGGGTCGATAGTAGAGCAGCAGCAGAATTCCCGTGACCACCTGGACCGTGAAGAGAAACAGCGTCATGCCCCCGAAGTAATACCAGATGGAATGGCGGTGTACCGGGACTTCCTTTTTCTGGGCCATGGCGGCCAGCGTGCTAATCGAAAGACGCTCGTCAAGCCAGGCTGTTAGGGCTGCTATGTTCATTTGCGGGCGCTCGGCATCTGCCAATCCCTGGTACTCAACGCGCAAGCTGCGTAGAGGCTAAACTCAGGCTTTGGTCACGACTACATCATCCCCTCGAGTATTCACTTTGAACTCTTCCAAAGGACGTGGCGGCGGACCGCCGATGTTCTTGCCGTTGAGGTTGTACTGGCCGTTGTGACAGGCGCACCAGATCTGTTTTGTATCTCCGCGATACTGCACGATGCATTCGAGATGAGTGCAAACAGCCGAGAACGCCTTGAACTCTCCAGAAGCAGTCCGAATCAGAATTCCAGGCTTGTTGCCAAACTTGAAGATTTTGCCGGAGTTGACGGGGATTTCAGCCACTTTCGCAGCTATGACTGAGCTCTCGGTTGACTCAATCACCTGGGGCGGAGACATAAAGCGAAAGATGGGATAGACGATTGCGCCCAGCGTCGCCAGGGCGCTGGATCCGAGCAAATAATCAAGAAAGCGCCGTCGAGTTGGCGGAGTTGAACCATCTGATCCGAAATACCGGCTTGTCTTATCGCTGGTGGAGTCTCCCATTCCATCCTCCGCGCGGTTCGGATAGGCATCGGTCTTAGCTGAGCCGAGTCGCCCTGCTATGGCTCTGCTTTACGGTTATAAGCAAACTCCAGCACGGTCAATGACCGGGCCGGAGATTGCTGGCTCAAACTCTACGCGCGACTTCTTTGCCTACTCTTTCCGTCCGAAATAGATTCGCAGGGAAGTGTAGGGCAAATGCGCATGATAATTTTGCGGCCGTGGGCCCACCACTGCGCTTTCACGATAGTTGTAGTACTGATATCCGAAGTTCCAATCCAACTGCCGGTTGATCTTGACCGCAATCCGAGCTTCAGGCGACTGGTAACTCATCGGGTAGGAATTGATCAACGTACCCGGCGTGCCGGTGGGATCCGCCAGGCGGTTGCCCTGGCCATTATCCTTGTTGATCCGGTACGACGCGTAGAAACTGACGCGCGGAACCAGCTGCGCCGTTGTGTCAACGTAGAAGAAGTTGTTCCTTACGAAGTACAGGCTGCGCCCCGTCGGATGGCGGACGCTGGCTGCGGGCGGAACCTGGTAATAATAGTCAACGACCGCGTCGCTGTTAAGCCAGTTGTAGTTGTAGCCGGCACTGAATGAGACTTTGGAAGACGCCGTCCAGTCAACGGATGAAGTAAACACGCGTGTCCGCACATCTACGCCGAAATCCTGTAACGAAACGCCGGCGATCTCTGAAGGATTAGAGTTGTTCCTCGCGATGAACGCCAGGTTGAAAGAGACCTTCCGGTTCGGTGCATATCTGCTCTTGGCGCGCACGTTCGTGTAGTCGTAATTTCCTATGCGCGTAAAAACATTGTCAGCCGTCCCGCGTTCAGCGTCGAAGTAGACGGTCCAATTCTTGACGGGCTGGGCCTTGAATCCGCCAAAGAAGGCATGGGTGTGGTTTTCCTCTACTTCCTCTTCAGTCGTCCGAGCAGGAGGGGGCGTCACCGACCCGTTTGAACCGAGATTGTATCCGTCAAACCTCTGTTCGATGCGACGGTTCCCGTAGCGATAGCCAAAATGGATCGCAAAGCGATTACTGAACTGGTAGTCACCTTCGATGGTGTCCTGGTATTTGCGATACTTGGTAATCCGGGTAGCGTCCAGGTTGCTGAAGCCGATTGTGTCGGTTCTCAAAGTCGCACCTGAGCCCCTTGTGATCGAGAAGAAGTCGGCGAACACAGCCGTGCCGTCGATGGTGAAATCCTCAACTCGAAACGTGTTTGAGATGCGGAACTTGTCGGTGGCCAGAAAAGTCACGCCAATATCGCCAAGAGTGTTGGGACGTCGGGTGCTCCCGGTGATGTTGTACTGGCCGAGGTTAAGAATGTTTGGAGTGGCAGCAAGCGGTCCTGGAGGCCATGCGGTAACCCTGGGGTTCCAGTTCACTCCAGTGAAATTCTCTAAGTACGCAAAGTGGGTGTTGGATCTGGTGTAGACGATACGCCCAGTGATATCCAGCTTCCTCGCCACGAGCGTGTGCGCGCTGAACCGTGTGAATCTAATGTTACCACGGATCGGCTCGTCGCGATCAAAGCTGTTCAGTCTCGCTGCCGCAGGGTTCAGGTTGATGCCCGGAGTCGGTCCCAAGTGGATATAGCTGGTCTCGCGAAAGCGGCGAAAGCCCTGAAGAAAGGAAAAATCTAACGCCCCGACTTTGCCGTCGGCCCCAAACCGCCAATCATTAGCCCGCGATTCTTGTTGCGTACGGAGATTAAACTCGTTTCCGCCAACGTGGTAATTTGTGAAAGCCGGGCCGCTGTAGCGCTCAGGCGAATATCCAAAGTTGAACCTGATCGTCTCGTTCTTGGGCAGGACGGCGAGATCGAAATCTCCCATTTCTGTCCGGGTGTTGTAACCGTGCTGCCCGGTGACCGGATTTGGCGGAACACTGAAGGTCGTCGGTGAAAATATCCAGTTTGGGTTCGCCAGATTGTTAACAAACCGAAAGTACCTGAAACGGCGGTAGGTGCCGTCAAAACGATACCATTTCGGTTTCTCGAGGCTGATTCTGACGTTGCCGTTTGGATCGGACCCCCACCCCGTAGAAGTCACCAGCAAGGTATCAAAGAAAACGCCTTTGCCTTCCTTGGCGCGCGCCAGAAAGCTGGAATCAAACAGCCGCGGTCCTGCCTTGTAGTTCAGGTCGCTGCGATACTTATTTAGATCGCCATCGACTCTGAGGCCGCGATAACCAATTTCCAGACTGGAGATGATGGTGTAGTCCCCCACATCATCGCCGGCGGAGCTTGTGGTCGTTGGCTCCGGAGAGTTCTTTGGGCTGGGCGAGGGTTGTTGCCCCATAATGACGGACGTCGCGATCAATAACGCGATCAATAAAAAGAGACCTTGCACCAGCATCACTAACATCGATCTGCTTTTGCTCTTCATAGAATCACCATGTAAAGCCAGGCTGGCTCTACCCCTATCCTCTACGAAACACAGTTGGTCCAACAGACCAGCTGCTATGAAAACGAACGTTATGGCCTGAAGAAAACGGGGCTCGATTGCGACCCGTGAATCCTCACGTGGCAAGCTGTGCAGTTGCCATATTGCGCGTTCTGGTTATGTTGAGGGCCGGCTGGTTCGATGGCCCCGACGTCATGCGCTACGCTATGGCATGTCAGACATAGCTGGTTGACGGCGGCATACCTCAGCAAGCGCGGGTTTGGCGATCCGTGCGGCGTGTGACAGGCCACACACCCTTCGGTCTTTACCGGCGCGTGCTCATAAACGAACGGACCCTGCTTATCCACATGACATTTAATACAAGCTGCATCGGCGCCAGTGGCCAGGCGAGTTTGTTTGAGTTCGAATCCACCATGCGGATTGTGGCAATCGCCGCACTTCATGGCTCCTTCGAGAACCTTATGGTGGAACGGTTTGCTGAAATCAGGCTTCACTTCACCATGGCAACTCATGCAGAGTTGCGGATCGCTCATTTTCAGCATCTTGACCGTCGCAAAGCCAGGTTTCTGGGCATTCGACGGGCTGATTAGGGTAATTGAACTGGCCAGGTTCTTTCCGGTCTCGGGAGCATGCGCTGAGTGGCAATCTGTGCAGCCGACGTCGTTGCGCCAATGCTCGCCACGACGAAAGTTATTGTGCTCTTCCTTTCCCGCATGACAGGTAAGACAAGTCTCGGAAATCTCCTTTGACGACTTGTTCTTAAAGGAAATGATCTTCGTGGGATCGGCTTCCTCAATGTGTGCCTTGCCCGGCCCGTGGCAGGATTCGCAGCCCGTCACTTTGTTTTTCCAACTACCGAGCGAGCCAAGCTTCGCATGCGAAGTATGAGAAAAAGCATTAAATTTGTCCTCATGGCAATCTTTACAGGCGTCGCTGCCAACGTAATCCCCGGCTTTGGGGACGGCTGGCTTGGGTTTATCAGGCCCGGTAACCGGAGCAACGGAAGACTTGCTGACCCTGGAGGCGCTGCTGGATGCTACCAATACGAGAGCGGTAACCAGCAGACCGATAATAATAAGCGCTTTGATGATTCTGTTTGGACTTAACACTCAGCCCTCACTTTTGGTTTGCAGTCCAGCGTCACAGGAGCAAGATCGAAGACCTGATCTTATTTCCCGGTAACCTGACTGAGTTCTGAAGTTCGTCCGATGAAACTTAAGAGAGAGCGCTGAAACTCGTGCGAGGAAGGCGTCAAAAGGCTCAGCAATCCCTCGGTTTCAATCGGTTGTCAATAATTGCTTTCGTCTGGAATAACGCACAAAGGGGTCGCGGCGGTCTGGTACATGGGAGCATCCAGCTAAAGGCTTGCTGTTTGCCAGGATGAAAGCGTTATTCTGCGGCCACGATCCCTTTTTCTTAGGCAGACACCGCGTTTAAAGATCATGGGGTTTGGTGAACCTCGCTTCTGCCTGAAACCTCCGCGAGCAACGAACGTGCCAGCGAGGTCACCGCGGCTTGAGCGTCCCACCAGCGAGCCTTCCCACTCGTTTTTCCTCGAAAAATATGGAAAACCGCGTAAGTTCGTCGCGATTTCCAGCGGACTTTTGCGCAAACATGATGATCTGGTTGCGGGAAATGCCCCATAGCTGTTTGTGTGTTATCCCACAAGTTCGAAAAATCACCCTCACAATTCTTTGGGTGTCCGCCGCTTCTGTTCAGAACAGCTTACGATCCGGCATCAGTTAAGAGGACGGTAAGACGCCAGCGTTTTCATGTAATTTGCGCGCTCGAACGCAGCTGGCTCGGCGCAATGATGCTGGCTCATACTACCAATCATCTGTGCCACTGATTCGTACTCGTGGTCAGTCATCCAACGCTTCATCTCGTTGAGAATGACGTTAATTCGCCGGATGCCGTTTTGTAATAATTCAGAAGCCATCATCGCGACTTTGGCGCCGGCCATCAGGGCCTTTAAGACGTCCTCAGAGGTGTGGACACCAGTGGTGATTGCGAGGTCGGCTAACAAGCGCCCGTAAAGAATCGCCACCCAGCGCAAGGGCAGGCGTAACTCGCTGGAGTTACTGAGCACCAGCCGCGGCACCACTTCCAGTTTTTCCAAATCAAGGTCCGGTTGATAGAAGCGATTGAATAACACCAGCCCGTTTGCGCCTTCGCTGACCAAGCGCTTCGCCATGTTTGCGGTTGAGCTGAAATAAGGACTTAGTTTTATGGCCACCGGAAGCGACACTGAACGCTTTACCTCCCGCAATATATCCAGGTAGATGTTTTCAACCTCGCTTCCCTTTAAGTCCTGGTTCGTGGGAATGTAGTACACATTCAACTCTATAGCATCAGCTCCCGCTTCCTCCATCAACACTGCGTAATCGGTCCAGCCTCCGGCGGAGACTCCGTTCAAGCTGCCGATAATCGGAATATCAACCGCCTCCTTGGCCTGTCTAATGAGGTTCATATACTCGTCTGGCCAGACGTTGTAACTTTCCATCTCCGGAAAGTAGCTGAGAGATTCCGCGTAGCTGTCGGTGCCGCTGGTTAAATAATAGTCGACATAGAAACTGTCAAAGGTGATCTGCTCTTCGAACAGCGAGTACATCACTACAGCCGCTGCTCCCGCGTCTTCCAGGCGGCGTATGCTGTCGACGTTGTGCGAC
Organism: Pyrinomonadaceae bacterium; assembly: GCA_036726305.1. Taxonomy (GTDB): domain Bacteria; phylum Acidobacteriota; class Blastocatellia; order Pyrinomonadales; family Pyrinomonadaceae; genus JAOAPY01. Next base: position 50,361 of record DAIMCP010000003.1, read on the forward strand.
AGCGGCGAAGAAGAGGCGACTATGGGATTCTTTAAAGTGATGCCGAGATAGTTGGTTGTCAGAGTCATCCGCGAATCTCCTGGTCATTTGTCCAATTAGTTGGTGCGCTGTTTCCTGATCAATCGAATTGAGCCAGCGCCAATTGCTTGTACTGTCGCCAGCGACGCTGCACGGCTTTTTCCGCTGCCTCCAGCAGCGACTTTGCGACGCCCGGATCGCTCTGCAGCAACATGCGATAACGGCCCTCGGTGTAGATATAGTCTTTGAGCGGGATCTTGGGATCGCTCGAATCAAGCTGAAAAGGATTCTTGTTTCCCGCTGCCAGCTTCGGGATGTAGCGATACAGCGGCCAGTGACCGGATTCGACGGCGAGCTTCTGCTGATGCATCCCCTTGGCCATGTCGATGCCGTGGGCGATGCACTGGCTGTAGGCTATGATCAGAGAGGGACCGTCATGCGCTTCAGCTTCCAGAAATGCTTTGACCGTGTGTGTGTCGTTGGCGCCCATCGCTACCTGCGCGACATAGACATTTCCATATCGCATGGCGCCCATGCCCAGATCCTTCTTTGCAGTAGTCTTACCACCCGCGGCAAATTTTGCCACCGCTCCTAACGGCGTCGATTTGGATGCCTGCCCGCCCGTATTGGAATAGACCTCCGTGTCCAGCACCAGAATGTTGACGTTCTGGCCACTGGCTAAAACGTGGTCCAAACCACCGTAACCAATGTCGTAAGCCCAACCGTCACCACCAACAATCCAGACGCTCTTTTTTACCAATGCGTCGGCGACGCTGAGGAGATCGCGGAACTCGTTGGGCAGAGAATCTCTGGGGGTCGCTGCTTTTTCAAGCTTCGACCTGAGGGCCGTTACGCATTCTCGTTGATTGCTGATGGCAACATCACTGGATTGATCGGCATTGAGCAGACTGTCAGCCAGTTCGTCACCTACCTCCCCGCGCAGGCGAGCTACCAGGTCCCTGGCGTAGGCATTTTGATGATCCAGCGCCAAACGCATCCCGAGACCAAACTCGGCGTTGTCCTCGAAGAGCGAATTGCTCCAGGCGGGCCCGCGGCCCTGCAGGTTTGTCGTGTACGGCGTCGTTGGCAGATTGCCGCCATAGATGCTGGAGCAGCCGGTGGCGTTGGCGATAATGGCGCGGTCGCCAAACAGTTGGGTCAGGAGTTTGATGTAAGGAGTTTCGCCACAGCCGGCGCAGGCTCCGGAAAACTCAAAGAGCGGCTGCAGCAGTTGCACGTTCTTGACGGAGGTAAAATCCAACGCGCCACTTTTATCAACCTCCGGCAGCTTCAGAAAGAAATCCCAATTAATTCGCTCACGCTCGCGCAGCGGCAACTGCGGATGCATATTCAGCGACTTGCGGGAGACATTGCTCTTGTCCTTTGCCGGACATACTTCAACGCATAGCCGGCAACCAGTGCAATCCTCGACTGCTACCTGAATTGTGTATCGCTTGCCGGGCAGTTCGCGCCACTTTGCCGGAATGTGTTTGAACCCCTGGGGCGCCGTCTCCAAATCGCTTTCGTCGCAGACCTTGGCGCGAATCGTGGCGTGGGGACAAACGAGCATGCATTTCCCACACTCGATGCAGAGCTCCGGCTCCCAAACCGGGACCTCTTGCGCAATGTTGCGTTTCTCCCATTGGGAGGTACCTACCGGGTATGTTCCATCGACCGGAAACGCGCTTACCGGCAATTGATCGCCGCGGCCGGCGATGATCTCGGCGGTAACATTCTGAACAAACTCCGGGGCCAGATCTGAAACTGTCGCAGCTGGTACATAAGTGCTGGTCGCTTCTGACGGCACGACAACCTGGTGCAGGTGAGCAAGGGCCGCATCGACAGCCGCGAAGTTTTGCCGGACTACAGGCTCACCGCGCTTTCCATAGGTCTTACGAATTGACTCCTTGATTCTCGTCACCGCTTCCTCGGCCGGAAGCACCCCGCTGATCGCAAAGAAGCAGGTCTGCATGATCGTATTTATTCGGTTGCCGAGTTGTTTTTCTTTGGCCACGGCATAAGCATCAATCGTATAGACCTTAATCTCCTTGCGGATGATCTGCTCCTGGACCGGACGTGACAAGTGATTCCAGACTTCGTCGGGCGCATGAGGACTATTCAAGAGCAAAGTCGCCCCAGAGACTGCTGCGCCAAGGATGTCGTGTGAGCTAAGAAACTCAAATTGATGCACGGCAATGAAGTTTGCGCGCTGAATCAAATAGGTACTATGAATCGGCCGGTCGCCAAAGCGCAGATGCGAAACCGTCATCGCGCCGGCCTTCTTCGAATCATATACAAAATAACCCTGGGCGTAATTTGAGGTTTCTTCGCCAATGATCTTGATCGAATTCTTGTTCGCGCTGACCGTGCCGTCCGCGCCCAGTCCCCAAAACATGGCGCGCACCTGGTCTTTCGCTTCGGTGTCAAAAGTGGGATCAAACGCGAGCGACGTATGCGTAACATCATCCTCGATCCCGATAGTAAAATGGTTTTTGGGTTGCGCTTTCTTCAGCTCGTCGAAAACAGCCTTACACATCGCCGGAGTGAACTCTTTCGACGACAGACCATAACGCCCTCCGATTATGCGGGGCATGGCAAGAGAATCCGGCCCCTTGAAAGCGTTTTCGCTCAGCGCCGTGACAACGTCCTGATAGAGCGGCTCACCGATGCTGCCGGGCTCCTTTGTTCGATCCAAAACGGCCAGAGACTGGACCGAACGCGGCAAAGCGGCGACGAAATCGGCGACTGAAAAAGGCCGGTACAGTCGCACTTTCAACAACCCGACCTTTTCATTTGCGGCACAAAGGGCCTCGACGGTTTCCTGTGCAGCCTCGCAACCGGAACCCATCATTACAATCACGCGCTCGGCGTCTGGCGCACCCACATAATCGAAGAGGTGATATTGGCGTCCTGTGGCCTGCGCAAATTTGTTCATCGCTTCCGCGACAATTTGAGGAGTTTCAAGATAATAAGGATTTGAACGCTCTCTTGACTGGAAAAAAACATCCGGGTTTTGTGCGCTGCCTCGCATCACCGGATGGTCGGGTGTCAGGGCACGCGCCCGATGCGCCTGCACCAGTTGATCGTCAATCAGCGCGCGAATTTGCTCATCGGAAAGCTGCTCGATCTTCATTACCTCGTGAGAGGTGCGAAAGCCATCAAATATGTGCAGGAACGGGACGCGGGCTCGCAGGGTGCTCGCCTGAGCAAGCAAGGCAAAATCCATTGCTTCCTGCACCGAGTTGGCAAACATCATGGCCCACCCGGTTGTGCGGGTGGTCATCACATCACTGTGGTCCCCGAATATTGAGAGTGCGTGAGTAGCCACAGAACGGGCCGCGATATGGAAGACAGTGCTGGTCTGCTCACCCGCGATCTTAAACATATTCGGGATCATCAACAGCAGTCCCTGGCTTGAGGTGAAAGTCGTCGTCAGGGCCCCGGTTTGTAGTGTGCCGTGCACCGCTCCAGCCGCGCCACCTTCGGATTGCATTTCGCGCACTAACGGCGTCATGCCCCAGATGTTCTTTTGATCGGCCGCGGCCCAGGCGTCCGAAGACTCGCCCATGGGTGAGGACGGGGTGATCGGATAGATTGCAATCACCTCGTTAGTCTTGTAAGCGATATACGCGGCGGCCTCGTTGCCGTCGACCGTTGTTGTGTTTTTCATGGGTGAATATTTTGCCCTGGAGGGTTAAGCAAGCCTCGGAACAATCTTAGGATCGAGGTGCGGTCATTAAATTACCGTTTAGAAAGCGGACTTGTCCGCAATGTTAAGTGGCACAAGTGCCGTTTCTGCAGGGAAGATCAACGATCCCCTTCGCTACCCGCGAAAACATCCTGGGCTCGTACTGACAGAACGTCCCGGAGGCGGCTGCAATCTGCCTTCGAACTACAGCAATTTCTGAATCGTTATCGTCACCACTGGATTCGGGCCAGCACTACGGTTGTAAGAGACCCAGAATCCCAGCTTCTCGTAACGGATCAGCTTATAGAGTGCTCCGTTGTCAGCGACTTCGACGTCCGGTCCGACGACGAGTTTGTAGTCCGGTGCGCCTACTGCGCCGGCGAAATCAACCGAAATGACCGTAACCTGATGCATAGCGTCGTAAGCGATCTGTGCCGTCTCGGTATCCGAGAGGGCATAAAAATCCATATCGTCTGCTTTCTGCAACGGTTCGCCCAGTTTGCTTCGAACATCCTGCGCCTTCATGCCGACGCGCACGCCCCGGTATTCGCTATACAGAGGTTGTTGCGTAGAAGAAGTCTGCCTGCCGGAGACTGTTTTCTGGGCTACTGCGGTCGTGGCCGACGCGGCCCCCAACAGGACAAAGCCTAGCGCAATCAGCAACACGCTGCGTACAGCGGTCATAATATTATGTCGTATGTTAATCATGATGATGGTTCCTCCTCCGCGGAAGTTTTCTTCCGTGAATACGTCCCTGTCACACGACAGGGCAACCACCATGCCGTATTAAAATCGATTCTCTGCTTTATGTTTAATGAGAGGGGTTAATGGACTCATGCGGGCTTTTCCCCATAATTGCGGGAAAACCATCAACGTGGCAAAACTGGAGGTGGAGCGCTATGCGCGCAACAAAATGGAGGTCGATGTCTCGACCCACGAAAGTGAGGAACATTGATTTGTGGTCACTTGCCGTAAATGCGTTTCCGTTCATACCACGCAGCAATGAATTGTCCCAGCAGTAGGGCGAAACCCAATCCGCCCACAACATCAATCAAACGTTCCATTTTTCTCCTGGGCGCCGGCAAGTCGTTCGCCATCGTCAGGGCTTAGACCGACGGCCCAAACTTCACCTCCGGCTCGCATTTGCAAGATGATTTGATCAAGAGGCTTTGTTGGTGGTCCATGCAGAACATGCCCGGTTTGCGCGTCGAATGCGCCGCGGTGACAAGGGCATTCCAGACAGCCGCGGTCGCGAGCGAAGTAGACTGAACATCCCCGGTGCGAGCAACGTTGTCCAAATGCGTAGTATTCGCCTGTCTCGCTACGAACCAGAATGGCGGGGTCTTTGCGGGTTGGATAATTAAAAAGCAATGAGGAGCGCGGCAGCAAAGCTTCCGCGCCATGAATCCTCTGCGGCGGACGGGCAATCTGATCCTTGACGTGCCCGCCAACCGATCCCAGAGCTGAAGAGGCCAACAATACGCCTGAAGAAGTCACAAGCAGCTGGCTGCAAAACGCTCGGCGGCTGACCCCCGCACTGTCACTGGGCGTAAGCGTGGACGCGTCCCCTCCAGGGTTGTGTTTGCCTGGCAATGAGGAACAATTCTCAGTCATGGCCCGCCTTGCACGCGACACCGCGTTCCGTTGACAATTTTCGCCCCAACTGTTTCGTCTGCCGGCACTTGCCGGGCTATTTTGGTTTTTCACGACGCCCGGGGAATCCCTGGCCTCCAGGGTCGATAAACAACTGCTTCCGGATGGTCACGCACAAACGACTGGGCTAAATAGCAATCCCAGCACACAGGTTCGTAGGCACTCAGCGCCGTCTGCAGATCCTGCGCAGGCAATTCACTCCATTCCAACAGTTTCCCTTCCGGGGTACGCAGAGCGGGTTTGTGATCAAGTAGTCGGATTTGCGAAAAATGCTTTCCGCAATAGACGCAGGACTTAAAGTCATACCACCGCATCAAGACACCCCGAATCAGGCACTCTGCAGGGGCAACGTCGAGCTGAACCAAACACTCCTGGCCGCAGCTTTTTTCCAGTGGCCAGCGCCAGCAGTTTTGCAGACGAATATCGGGCTGGCCCAACGCCGAGGTCAATGCTGCATGCACCGCATCGACCTCGACGATCGCGGCCTCGTGGTTCGCCGGACAAGTAATCAGACGCGAGTCTCGATAGCGGACATACGCGCGCACAAAATAACGAACTCCGAAAAAGAGACCTGTTGCCGCCAAGGCTGCGACAACCACATACACAACGAGCGTCATGATGCACCTCCGCCGGAATGGGTTACAGACCTGTCGTCTGGCTCGCGCGCTGTCGTTCGATTTCCTCTATCTTTGCCTCCAACCACCGCTTGAGTGTTTCCTCAAGTTTTGATTGATCGTCCTCGCACTCCAGATCTTCAATGGTCGTCCCAGCCTCGTTAAGCGGGATCAAATGGCAGGGTATTGCGGCCGATTGGTTTTCCGGAGCCACAAAGTCAATCAAGTGGCATTCGCTGCAAGGATGAGCACGGTACGGATACCCAAAATTGATGCAGGTCAAAGAGTCCTGCAGGGCTGACTTTGCCTGCCATGGCGTGCGGACTGACCGGCCATAGCCCCCCTGTTTAATGAAGCTGAGTTCATCTTTAAGCAGTTCGAGGACGTCCCGATCGTCTTTAGCCATGGTGGTAACCTCCGCTCGCTGAACAAGTTTGTCCTTACTTCCTAGTCCGGATTCCACATAGAGCAACAGACAGCAAGCAACATGCCGAATCGTCAACATTATGTTTTCGGTGAAATAGGAAGGTGGGGTGCGAGAACTTGCTCAACGCCTTGCGTGAAAGCCCGCAAGGCTGAATTCAGGCCCAAAGCTGCCACATACGCAGAGTTTGAGATTTGGTTTCCTGATTTAGGGCAGCAGGAGTGGCGAGTGGTTCAGGGACGGTTTTCTCGCCCTGGGGACGAGTTTGACTGAGCGGTCTTATGAAATTAGGTGTCTTATCAGTCTCGCCCGACGGGGTGTTGGACTATCCAATCACAAGCTGGAAGCTTTCGCGCGTTTGGCCGAACTTGCGACCGTCAGTTGTTCCCTGAAAAGCCGGGCTGAGGCGTCGAGAAAATCATATGAAGTGACAATGCCGACCAGTTGGCCATTATCCACCACGGGCAGGCAGCCCACTTTGCTGGCACGCATTAGCTCCATCGCCTCCAAAGTGGGAGTGGTAGAAGGGACCGTAATCGGATCAGTCTTCATTATCTGCCGCACCGTTAAAGAGTGGGTTGATTGTTCCGTTGTGCCACGCGTTAGCAGGCGAAGCAGGTCGCGATGAGTGATCAACCCCACCAGATGACCCTCTTCATCCTCAACCGGCACATGACGGATGTGGCGCCAGTCCATCACACTGGCGGCGAGATCAACCAGATCGTCAGGCCGAACGGTAAAGAGATCGATGGCCATAAACTGGCCTATAGTTTGATAGCTCTGACGCCAATCTGAGTCTTCGGTCGTTTCCATTATTGGCCAGGTGTGCACGGGAGTCTCCTCTCCTTGTCTTTTCAGCATCGCTGCAGTCAACATCTGATAGCGCATGCGCTTGGGTCCGGCCCCGGTCGTGGTGGCTAAAGACTTCAAGATCCACCGCGCTCCGGTTTGACCACTGCGCACTCGGTCTTCGATGACGTCCAGGTACTCTTCAATATCCTCGGCTGCGACGGCGGCCTTTTCGAGTCCCTGCCTTGCGCAAGGCAGCAGGTGGTCCAGAATCAGCGAAGGCGCCGAATAGCTTTGCCCGTCGATCCAGTTAAACTGGGCCTTCAATCCCTGACGTGCGGCAACGAAAAAATTTGCCCGGGCGTCGTCAAAGCTCATACGTTGAGAAATGTCGCCGTACTCAGCCGGCAACGACAACATCAATCCGATGAAAAAGGCCGCGTTCGCGATCTCGTCAATCGTCGTTGGGCCCGAAGGCAGCGCCCTGTTCTCGATCCGCAAATGCGCGACGCCGTTGGCAACACCATAGCAGGCGCGGTTCCAGGGCCAAACCGTGCCGTTGTGCGTCCGCAGTGCCGTGAGCAAAGGAATTTCGCCACGGGCCAGAACGTTCATGGGATCCTCGTCCGGTCGGGAAATGATAATAGGCCGAAAGCGCGCAATCTGATTGTGCAACAGTTCAATGACTGAATGTCTCAACCACTGCTCGCCGAAACCCACGCGGGTTGGCTGGCTGCGGGCGAGTTGATTACGCGAACGAGCGTCGGCCGAATGCTGAAAGAGTGCCAGGCGGGTTTCCTGCCAGAGCCGGTGTCCGAACAAAATGGGAGAGTTCACAGCCGCCGCCAGCACTGGCGCGGTGATCGCTTGCGCGGTGTTATAGCTGTTTACAAAATCTGCCGGGTTAACCTGCAAATGAACCTGAAAACTGGTATTGCAGCTTTCCATCATTATGTTATCGTGCGTGAGTTGAAGCTCATCGCGGCCCTTGATGTGAATTGAGAAAGGGCCACCCCGAAGTTGAGTAACTGTCCGGTTTAATGCGAGGTAGCGCGGCAGTGGCGTCAGGTTCTCGAGCGACAGGTCGGAGACATTCAGTGTAGGGAGTATTCCGGCCAGGACTATCTCAGCTTCGAACTCTTTCGCTGAGGCGCGCGCAATGGCCAGGACCGATTTCAACTCTTCATGCATCAAGTGGAAGCAGCGCCCGGTCAAGTCCTGAGGGGCCAGATTGGCCTCGAGATTAAACCTGGCAATCTCGGTAGTTAGCCGGGCATCTCCCGCGTGCTCCAAAATCTCCATGGCCAAGGGCGCTGGCCGCAACTGGCGATCAACGATGAACATTTCCTGCTCGGCGCCGATGCGGCGTGGCCCGCGTTCAACGCACCCGTGCTCCAACATGAATGCGAGTGCGCGCAAGTCCGCCAGCAGAGCCTGCATATACTCCTGCAGCTTCTGCTGATCAATGTCTACTTCGACATTTTGTCCGCCCATAATTGAATCTCGGTGGGAAAGCTCTGTTAGCAAGTTCGAGGCCACTTTCGCATGCCAGGGCGACGAATTAGAGCCTCATGAAACTGGTTCAGGCCCAGGCTAGCTGGCGGGCTTGAAGCGTGAAAAATGCGAAAATTTTCCGTTTCAGCAAAGCGGCTTGCGAGATATTACCCAACGTCCTGGATCGATGTTTAGACCCTAAAACCAATAAAACTCCGCCATTTCCAATTCCGCTTACCAATCTTTGTCTGGCTTCTCACTTGCTAGTCGTTAGCCAATGAATCGGCATTCCTCCCGTGCGGGGAAAGGACGACGAGATGCTTACGCTAAGAACAAAGGGCATGCTTTGTGTTATTGCAATTTTCTGCAATAGTCTCGGTGTGTTGGCGGCCCTCGCCAATCGCCCTCTCATGGCCCTTAGCCTTTTCATTGCGCCCCTGTTGATAGCCATCACCGCCGCCTCAATTATTTCGGACCTGAATCATACTCCTCAGGCGCCTCGCATCGCCAGCGACGAACAACCCTTAGTAGCCGACGCCTCGCCCATGGTAGAAACGGAGTTGCCAACTACGTTGACGGCACCAGCCGCCGAAGAAGTCAGCCTCGGCTGGAATAACTGAAAACCAGGAAAGCGTAGATCAGTTATGTCGCCGGCCAGCTCCCGACTGCCTCACCGTAGATCAGTTCAGGAATCAAATCTTTCCAGAGCCCGGAGATTCAGCCGAAGAAATTCGCGAACTTGCCCAACCCTTCTCAAGGTCAGACTACTCTCTTCAATACTCGGCGCTCAATGGCGCCGAGCCCTTTTTCGTCACGGATGGGCTGGTGTATTGTCTCTAAAGTTGGAGGCAAAGAATGTCGAGACACTTTTCGTTTGATGAACGCAGCTACCAGTATCTTGTCGATGTTTCCGTTCGCGAGCCTGACGTGGCCAAACGATTGCGCGAAGAAACGCAAAAGATGGCGCAGGCGCAAATGCAGATTGGTTCCGCTCAGGGGCAATTCATGCAGCTTTTGGTTCAACTGATTCGCGCCAGAAAGACCCTCGAAGTCGGAGTCTTTACCGGTTACAGCTCACTCTGGGTCGCGCTGGGATTGCCCACGGATGGCTGCATCATCGCCTGCGACGTCAGCGAGGAATACACCTCGGTGGCACGACGATACTGGAAAGAAGCAGGGGTCGACGGAAAGATCGATTTGCGGCTCGCGCCCGCACTTGAGACATTGGACGAATTGATTCAGACGGGCGGGTCAGGAACGTTTGACTTCGCCTTTATCGACGCCGACAAAACAAACTACGAAAATTACTATGAGCGTACTTTGCGGCTGCTGCGTATAGGTGGACTAATGGCCATTGACAATACTATCTGGTCCGGGAAAGTTGCCGATCCGGCTGAAACGGACGCCGACACGGTAGCGATCCGCCGGTTGAATGAAAAACTATTCCGCGATGAACGCGTTGCGCTCAGCATGCTGACAGTCGGGGACGGTTTGACTCTGGCAATGAAGCGTTGAACTTCCAAGGACTGAACTCAAAAAGTGGGCGACATTTTGCAAAAGACTGACGTGGCCGCAGCCTATGATAGCTGGTCCAGGACCTACGACTGCGATCCAAATAAGACTCGCGAAGCGGCCGCGACTGCGTTGCGCAAGGCGCGTTTGGAGTTGACTGGACGCCAGGTGATTGAGATTGGTTGTGGTACCGGCTACAACACTGAGTGGCTGGCTAAACGAGCCGCCGGCATCGTGGCGCTGGATTTCTCCACCGGCATGCTGCGCCAGGCGAGCGCTCGAGTGCCCGCGTCGCATGTACGGTTCATTGAGCATGACATTCGTTTCGCCTGGCCCGTCCCCGACGCAAGCGCGGAGCTGGTCGTCATCATGCTCGTCCTCGAGCACATAGAAAAGATTGGTGCGGTCCTGCAGGAAGCCGCTCGCGTCCTGCAAAGCGAGGGAGAAGTCTTTCTTTGCGAACTACATCCGACCCGACAACTGCTTGGGGGTCAGGCCCAGTTCACTGACAGCAATACTGGCGAGCGCGTGCGAGTCAGCGCGTACCTGCACGATGTCTCCGAGTTCCTAAACTCGGCCTTGAGCACCGGATTCGAGTTGTTGTACATGGGAGAGCCTCGCGATCAGCACGCTCAAGCGAACGATCTGCCTAGATTGTTGACCCTCCACCTGCGTTTACATGATCGCAAAAATTGAGTCAATACATTCCGCTATGGCCGCGCCTGACAGGGGAAGCCAGACAGTCAGACAGGTTCAGAGTAATCACTGCATACCGACTTTGGAGTTTGTGAAGCTGAATGACTCACTTGTGCTAAGCACATTCTGCAAAATCAGAGGTGGCCCCTTGCCGTACTGCAGTAGTCATTCTATTCTCATCAGCAACGTCATTTCCCCCCGTCGAGGCGACGTAGAAAGGCGCCAAATGCCGGCATCTTTGGCGCGGACTTCTTCGTATCTCCTGCCGAAATGGAACATTTACCGACCTTAGTTTATGAAAGAAAAATCTGAAGAGACTGTAGCCCATTACCGAATAATGGAACCGCTGGGCGCCGGCGGAATGGGAGCAGTCTACAAAGCCTACGACAAGAAGCTGCAACGCGTGGTGGCACTCAAACTTCTAAAGCCGGAATTCCTTTCGCAGCAGGACCGGCGGCGTCGTTTTCAACAAGAGGCGGTAGCAGCTTCCGCCTTGAATCACCCGCACATTCTTACCGTCTACGAAGTTGGTGAGCATGATGGCAAACCATACATCGCGATGGAATATGTCGAGGGTGAAACACTGCGCCAGAAAATCCGGGCCAAAGCATTGCCGGTCAAAGATATTTTAGACATCGCCATACAGATCGCCGGAGGTCTCGGGGAAGCCCATCAGGCCGGCATCATTCATCGCGATCTCAAACCAGAGAATCTGATGATTCGACGCGATGGCTACGCGAAAATTCTGGATTTCGGATTGGCTAAACTTGTGGCCCAACGCGAGCGCCGGTTTGCCGCTGACAGCGCAGAAAAGACATTGTTGCGCGTCGAAACCGAATCCGGCACTCTCATGGGAACGGTCAACTACATGGCCCCGGAACAATTGCTCGGACAGCGCGTGGACCGTCGTGCCGACATCTTCTCCTTTGGCGTCGTGCTGTGCGAAATGCTGACTGGCACTTGCCCTTTTGTAAACAAGAATCGCATTGACACGATGCACGCCATTCTCCATGAGGCGCCCCGGTGGGGCGAGACCACGCAAGCTGAACTACCCGCCGACCTCTATCGCATCCTGAGTAAAGCACTGGCCAAGCCGCCAAAAGACCGCTATCAAACTGTCGCCGAATTGGCGCTGGAACTCAGGTCGCTCAAACGCGAGTTGGAATCCGGAAAAGTGATGGCCCGGAAGCCGAAATCAACACGTCTGGTGCTGCGGCGACTGGCGATCTCACCGCGGGCTGGAACCATCGATTACGAAAAGGAACTGAATGAAGCGCAACTGAAGGCAGTGCTAACGACGGAAGGCCCGCTGCTGATCGTGGCCGGCGCGGGAACGGGCAAGACCCGCACCTTAATCTATCGCGTGGCGCGTTTGATAGAGACCGGCGCGCGGCCCGAATCCGTACTGTTGCTCACCTTCACACGACGGGCAGCCAGCAGCATGCTCGCCCGTGCCGCCTCTTTGGCTGATGCTCGCTGTCAGAGAGTTTCCGGCGGCACTTTTCATTCGCTGGGCCACTCAGTCCTGCGCAAGTATGCTGAGCAGGCCGGGGTACAGCGCAATTTCACGGTCCTCGATCAAAGTGACACAGAAGATTTGATCGATCTGTTGCGACGTCAGATAAGGCTGGCCAGAGAACAGCGCTTTCCTCGCAAGCGTACTATTGCTGCGATCTTCAGCATGGTGGTCAACAAAGTGACTCCATTGAAAACCGTACTGCGGCAGAGCTATCCACAATTCAGCGACGAACGAGCGGGCCTGGAAGAACTATACCGGTTATTCGAACAGTTCAAGCGCACACGGCAGATGCTGACTTATGACGATTTGCTGCTGCGCCTGCGCGAGGCCCTCGAAGCGAGCGAGGAATTGCGCCACCAGCTTTCAGACCAATATCGCTATATCATGGTCGACGAGTATCAGGATACGAACAGACTTCAGGCGCAGATCCTGAAATTGCTGACCGCAAAGCACGAGAACGTCGCCGTTGTCGGCGATGAATTTCAGTCAATATATTCATTTCGGGGAGCCAGCCACAAGAACATGCTGGAGTTTCCCAAACTATTTCCCGGGGCCAAAATTATCAAGCTGGAGGAAAATTTTCGCAGTACGCAGCCAATCCTCGATGTAGCGAACGCGCTGATCGCAAATGTGCAGGAAGGTTATGCCAAGCGTTTGTTCTCGCGCATCGAAGGTGGCGAAACTCCGGTGGCCGTCAGCGCTCGTGACGAAAACGAGCAGTCCCGTTTCGTGGCCGAACGAGTTGAAGAATTGCGCGAGCAGGACGTGCCCTTGAACGAGATCGCCGTTTTGTTTCGTTCGAGCTCTCACTCATTCGATCTGGAAATTGAATTGGCCAAACGGGGAATTCCTTTCCGTAAATTTGGCGGTATTAAGTTCGCCGAATCGGCCCACATCAAAGATGCACTGGCCTTTCTGCGACTGGTGGTGAAACCGTCCGATACCCTCGCCTGGTTCCGAACTCTCAAGTTAATCGATCACATCGGCGATGTGACCGTCTATCAAATACTGGATCATCTGGGCGTGGAGCGCAGAGAGTTTCGTTCGACGAAAACAAGGGAAGGCCTGTTCAAGAAACTGCAGCGATTTCCGGCACGCGCCAGTTATGCGGCGCAATTGACGCGCCTGGCGCGGGTGCTGGCAACGGTGCTCGAAAGTAAATCGCCCGGCGAACAACTGTCGGCAGTACTGCGTTTCTACCGGCCGCTCCTGAAAGCAAAATACGATGACGCCCAACGCCGTGCGCGCGATCTGGAGCACTTGCAGGCGATCGCCAGACGCTATAAAACCGCGGCCGCATTGCTTGAGGATGTTGCCCTCGATCCCTCGGCAGCAACTGAGGGAACAACCCGTCGGGGCGGAGGTTTTTTGACTCTGTCGACGGTACACTCGGCCAAAGGATTGGAGTGGGATAGTCTGTTTGTGATTTGGGTGACCGACGGCTGGTTTCCATCGAACCGTTTTCAGGATGAATTTGATGATTTGGAAGAAGAGCGGCGGTTGTTATATGTCGCGACCACCCGCGCCAAGCGCGATCTTCATTACGTCTATCCGGTGAATGTCTATCGCGGCGCGGAGCGTGATCCGTTTCCTGCGCTGTCGCGCTTTCTGGAACCGATCCCCCGCACGATTCTGCATCACGCGTCGCTCTCGGGAGGAGAATGAGAGTCGCGCGGCGGTGGCTCTCGATTAGGTTACGGCGACTCACTCGACCCTGGGTAGCCGAGATCGCCCTCAAAAGAGATGTTGTTCGAGGTTCACGCCAGCCGCTAACAAGTCAAAGAAATCGCGATGACACATATCCAATGCGAACTGTGTGGTTTCATAGGTTCGTTGGGCGCTGCTTTCTGTCCGCGATGCGGAGGGGAGCTGCGCGGAGCGCGGAGCCGTTTGCGCTCTCCGGTGACTGAGCCCTTACGAAATGCCGAACCTGAAGTTGATGGACGACTGTCCGGAGAATTTCAATTCGCACCCTGGATACGGCCGTTCACAGGAATTGGCGCTGTCCTCAGCCCTACCCTCAGGCTGTTCAAAGAGAACGTCTGGTCAATCACGAAAATCGTCTTTCTGATATTTGCTCCAATCGAAATATTTCAGTCACTGCGGTTTGGGGCCAACCCAATCTCCTGGCAGGCTGGTCTTGTCCTCTTCCTCCTGGGTGGATTCTGTAACTCCCTTGTGGCTTTTCCGCTGATCTTTGCGCTTACGAGAATCATGCAAACCGGAATAGCCCCAGGCCTCAAAGAGGCCTACCGTTGGGGCCTTGGCAGGATCGGCAGGACAGTTTTGGTGGCGTTGTTGGCAGCCATTCTTCAAGCCGTCGGCTATCTCTGTTTGCTTGTCCCCGGCGTGCTCCTGACGCTCAGTTTTGAGGTAATCTATCCGCTGGCAGCCCACGAAGACCACGGTCCATTTGCAACGCTGAAGCGCAGCTTCGATCTCACCAAGCGTCATCTGGGAAAGATTTTCCTCACGCGTTTGGTTTTCAGCCTGCTTTTGATCGTCGCCGGCATTCCGGCCAGGGCAGCGTTGCGAACACTGGCGGCATACGGAATCAACTACTGGCCGTTTCAGGCTGCGGTGGGAATAATCGTCGATATTCTTAGTCAAACGTCGACCATACTGTCGCTGGTTATCTACCTCAGCATCACCAGCACCACGCCGGCGCGCCCGCTGGTGGCGGAAACCGCTCGCACATTATGAGTTTTCCGCCGGCGCGGCCCCACTTCCTCCGCTTAAACTTTCATAAAGCAAGGAACTCAGGGCACAATGACCGCTATGTCAATGGCCCTTACCGGCGATAACGGAATCCAGGTTGTGCTGATGCTGTTCATCATGCTGGCAGCAGCGAAGATCCTGGCTGAACTTTTTGAGCGGCTGCGTCAGCCGGCTGTGGTCGGTGAAATCTTGGCCGGGGTCATCATCGGCCCGAGCCTGCTGGGCTGGGTTTCTCCTTCAGCCATCACCAATACCCTCGCTGAAATCGGTGTGATCTTCCTTCTCTTTGGGGTGGGGCTTGAAACCATGCCGAAGAGCATCTCTAAGATCGGTGCTCGCGCCACGGTAGTGGCGGTGCTTGGTGTATTTCTTCCCTTTGTGGGGGGATTCCTTCTGATGCACTGGTGGGGGGCTCCCAATCTGGAGGCGCTTTTTATCGGAACGGCGATGGTGGCTACCTCGGTCGGTATCACGGCCAGGGTACTCGGAGCGATGAAAGTGCTGGAAGCCCGGACCAGCCGAATCATTCTGGGAGCCGCAGTGATCGATGACATCCTGGGCCTGATAATTTTAGCGATGGTCTCCGGCACTTCGGCCGGGCGCTTGAATTACCTGGTTATCGGTACCACTGCGGTCATGGCAATTGTTTTCGCGGCTTTGGTTCTGTTCGTTGGCGCACCGGCAGTGAAGCGGTTGACCCCGCGCATTGAAAACCTGCGGGCCTCGGAGTCTTTGTTCATCTTTGGCTTGTTGCTGTGTCTGGGGCTCTCAGTCGCCGCTTCGTATGTCGGCATTGCGGCCATCATTGGAGCGTTTTTGGCAGGGATGGCTCTGGCCGAACCAACTGAAGGTCATCCCACCATGCACAAGCAGATAAGCGGTGTTACCGAATTCCTGGTGCCGTTCTTTCTGGTTAACATCGGCATGCAGGTCAGGCTGGAAGTGTTCCGCTCGCCTTCAGTCCTGCTCCTCACCGGCGCCATAACTCTGATGGCCGTGGCCACCAAGCTGATTGGCTGCGGGCTCGGTGCACTATCGCTTGGCTGGCGACCCTCACTTCAGGTGGGCATGGGCATGGTGCCCCGTGGAGAAGTGGGAATCGTTGTGGCGCAAATTGGATTGAGTCTGGCTGTAATCAACGAGGAATTGTTTGGGGCAGTCTTGTTTATGGCCGTGGCCACCACGCTGATCGCACCGCCATTTTTGAAGATCCTGTTCAGTCCTGATACCGCTGAGCTCCGCGATCCTGATTAGTTTAGTTTTGAGATTCGGAGCACCCAAACGGCGAAGCTAACGCGCGGGCTTGTCTTAGCAAATTCTTGGCAATTGTTCTCCCGCCAGCATGTCAACAATGCGACTCCCGCCAAAGCCGGTGACCATGGCAACGATTCCGGCCGGATCGGATTTGACCTCGCCGATAATGCAGGCGTCCGTGCCGTACTGGTGCTGTCGCATGCGCGCGACTATTTGCGTCGCAATTTCAGGAGCCACGATCGCCAGCAGCTTTCCCTCATTGGCAACATAGAGCGGATCGAGACCGAGAATCTCACAGGCGCCGTGCACTTCTTCGCGGACTGGAATGCTTTGTTCAAGAATCTGAATACAAACTTCCGAACTCAAGGCTATCTCATTTAGAGTTGTGGCCACGCCGCCTCGAGTGGGATCACGCAGACAGCGAATAGCAGCGACGTCAGCCGAACGCGCCGCTTCCGCCAGCATCTCACTTACGAGTGAATGCAAAGGCGCACTATCGCTCTCAATCTCGGTTTCCAACTCCAACTCGCCGCGAGCGATCATGATAGTCGTGCCGTGATCTCCAATCGTGCCGCTGAGAATTACCTTGTCCCCGGGCTGAGCATTCGCAGCCGAAAGTTTGACCGGGGTTTCAATCAAACCAATGCCTGACGTGTTTATAAAAATCTTGTCCGCCGTCCCCTTCTCGACCACTTTGGTGTCGCCGGTGACCACCGCCACACCGGCCTCAGCCGCTGCCTCGCGCATTGAGGTCAGTATGCGTTTGAGATCCGAGATGGGAAATCCCTCTTCCAGGATGAATCCGGCGGAGAGATAGAGTGGTCGCGCCCCGCTCATGGCAATGTCGTTGACCGTGCCATGGACAGCAAGTTTGCCGATATCGCCACCTGGGAAAAAGATCGGAGTTACAACATACGAATCTGTGGAAAAGGCGAGCCGCGCCGGTCCGGATCCACCCACGACTTCAAACACCGCCTGGTCCTCAAGCAATTCCAGCATCGGGTTGCGCAGGTATTCGAGAAAGAGCCCTTCGACCAACTCGTGCATCGCCTTGCCGCCGCTGCCGTGCGCAAGGGTGATGAATTCATCTCGCAGCTTATGCTTGCGGCGCCGCGCCCGTTCCACGCGTTCGAAAAGCGGTGATGGTGTAAAAGCGGTAGCCATTAGTAGTTCAGCTGCTCAGCGTCCGACTCCAGTCGGGTCAAAATTGAAGCCCGGCTGAAATCGGTCTGCTAAGCGCCTGAAGTCGCGCGAGCCGTGCGTTCGGCAACTTTCGATAAGCGACCGAAATTGTAATAGGCGGCACAGGCCCCTTCGGACGAGACCATGCAGGAGCCAATCGGAGTTTCAGGGGTACAGGCGGTGCCGAAGACCTTGCATTCCCATGGCTTCTTAACGCCCTTTAATATTTCACCGCACTGACAGGCCTTCGGATCCGCGATTCGCAGGCCGGGCACACTGAACTTCAGCTCAGCATCAAAGCGCGCGTATTTTGCATTTAGTTTCATGCCGCTGTGGGCAATCGATCCCAGTCCCCGCCATTCAAAATAATCTCGGGGCTCGAAGACTTCAAACAGGGCCTCGAGCGCTTTGCGATTACCGTCGCGAGAAACAACGCGTGCATATTGGTTTTCGACTTCTGCGCGGCCTTCGACAATCTGCCTCACCAGCAGATAAACCGACTGCAGCACGTCAAGCGGCTCAAATCCCGCTACCACCACCGGCTTACGATATTCCTGCGCGACAAAATCGTAAGGACGCGTGCCAATCACCGTGCTCACATGACCGGGCCCAACAAAGCCGTCGAGCTGTAGATCGGGCGAGTCAAGCAGCGCCTTGAGCGCCGGCACAATCATGATGTGATTGCAGAAAACCGTAAAGTTGGGAATGTTGTCTTTGGCTGCCTGCAATACGGTTAAGGCGGTCGAAGGCGCGGTTGTTTCAAAGCCAAGGGCAAAAAAGACCACGTCCTTGTCAGGGTACTTTTTCGCAAGCTTCAGCGCATCGAGTGGCGAATAGACCATGCGAACATCGGCGCCGGCAGCTTTGGCGCCGAGCAGGCTCGTCCGAGAACCCGGAACGCGCATGGCATCGCCAAAGGTCGTAAAGATTACTCCGGGTGTCTGTGCAATCGACATTGAATCATCAACGCGACCGAGGGGTATCACGCAGACCGGGCAGCCTGGTCCGTGAATCATTTCGATGTTTGCCGGCAGCAAATCTTCTATGCCGTATTTAAAGATACTGTGGGTGTGCCCGCCGCAGATCTCCATCAACTTCAACGGTCGGTCGGTCAGCGCTGCGATTTGTTCCGCCAGGCGGGCCGCGATGTCACCCTGTCGATACTCGTCTATGTATTTCATAAGGTTTAGGTATTTGGTCTGCGCTACTCAACCATCATTTAGGTCCGGTATTGTCCGCCTGGATTGCGTCTTCAGATTTCACCCATGGCCATTTGGGCTGCTGGTTACCTGCGGCTGTGCTGACAACAGCGCCGGTGATTGCAACAGCGTATGCACCAGATCCCAAATGATGTGATAGAGCGTGACGTGTGTTTCCTGTATGCGATGTATGCTCGCAGTGGGAACGCTGAGACAAAAATCGAGCAGCCCGCTGGCGGCCAATTCCTCCATCTTGCCGCCGTCATTGCCGGCAAAGCCGATGGTTGTCAGTCCCATCCGCTGGCCGGTGGCAAAGGCGTGCAACAGATTCTCAGAGTTACCACTGGTCGAAATGCCAAGTAGTACATCACCCTCCTGCCCCAGCGCGATGATCTGGCGCACGTAAACGTCTGCGAATCCCACATCGTTGGAAACCGCAGTCACCATCGCCATATCGTTGCTGAGACAAATTGCCGGGAGCGCCTTCCGCCCAACGGTGATCGGATGCATGAATTCAACCGCCACATGTTGGGCATCCGTAGCCGAGCCGCCATTGCCACAAACCAGTAGTTTTCTTCCACGTTGATAGGACCGGGCAATGGCCATGGCCGCATCCAGTACCTTGTCCTTGTTTTCCTCGAAGAAAGCCTGTTTGACCTCGACGCTCTCGCGCGCTTTGCGCAGCAGAGAAAAACGCAATTCTTCACGCAGTTCTCCCGGCTCCTTTTGATTGTCATGGAGAAATGGATAGAAAGCGCGCGAAAAGTCTTCCGAGGTTTTGGCCATCTCGTACTCTACTTCGGTGTTGGATCGTCTGCCGGATTCACGTAATTGATGGCGAACGGTCCAATACCATTGATTTGGATCGTGGCGCCGCCTTTGGACCAGGCAAAATGCCTGACCCCTGCTGGCATGCTCGCAAAGCCACCGGCGGTCAACGCGTGGCCCATGCCTGTGTCGAACTTTTCTCCCAAGCCCATCATCAGGGTCCCTTCCAGCACAGTTACATTCTCATCAGCCGGATGCCAGTGAGGCGGGACCTTGTAACCGTCGGGAAACTTCGCCCGAATTGTATAAGCTGATCCGGCTTTCCCAGGGTCCCCCTGCAATACGGCAAACTGGGCACCCGGTGGCAATGACGGTGGCGGCGGGCCCCACTTGATGTCGTTGGGAGCAAGTATTGTGTGCTTGTCGGTAGACATCATTTTGTCTTTGACTTCCTGCGCGACTGCGACAGCGGCAATAGTGAACAGTGAGACAATGGCGATTCCAATCAGGTACCTTTTCATGACTACCCCCCCACTTGAAAATAAATCTCGAGTCTATTGACCTTAACCTTAGTTCTCGATGGAGCTGGCAAACTGCTCCAGTTCCTCCTGGTATTGCCCTAACTCCTGCAAAGTCCTCAAAGTCTCCTCAGCTTCTTTTTCATCTACCTTGCTCATGGCAAAACCGACGTGGATCAAAACATAATCGCCGACGCGGGCGTCGTCCTTATCAAGCATGCCGATGTTGACGTTTCGTTTCACTCCGCCAACTTCGACTTTAGCGATGCAATTCTCCACGTCGACTATCTCGACGATTTTTCCCGGTATGGCAAGGCACATAGCGTTAGATTCCTTCAGGAACTCCTCTTGGTTGCGATTCAAAGTCTAAGAGAGCCGGCTGCAACCTCCGCGGCTGCAGAAACTGCAGCAATTCATCCAGGCCGCTGCCCGTCTTTCCGGATACTTCGAAAATCGTCATTCCCGGTCGCACGGCCTGGATGTTTGCATGGGCGGCATCCAGATCAAATTCAGTTGCCGCCGCCAGATCGATTTTCGTTATCACGGCCACGTCCGCGGTATTGAAGATCGTTGGATATTTCAAAGGCTTGTCTTCGCCTTCCGTTACTGACATCAGCACCAGCCGCAGGTCTTCACCCAGATCGTAGCTGGAAGGACAAACCAAATTGCCGACATTTTCAATGAACAGGCAATCGAGACTGGCGAGATCCCAATCCGCTAGTGCCCGCTGCACCATCTCGGCATCCAGGTGACAAACGGTGCCGGTGGTGATTTGCCTGACGGGAGCCTGGCTGCGTGCGAGCCGTGCCGCATCGTTTTCGGTAGCCAAATCCCCGACCAGTGCCGCAATCCGGCATTGCGCCCTGAGCCGAGTCAACATTTTTTCCAGCAGCATGGTCTTGCCTGCTCCCGGACTGGAAACAAGACTAACGACCTGGATACCGGCGTCCCTGAATTGTTGCCGCAGACTACGTGCGAGCAGATCATTCTGCTTCAGCACATTTTGCCTGACTTCGACCAGACGTGGCTCAGTCGTCATTGCGTCATCTCGCTTTCCATCAAAGTGGCCGCAGGCAGGATACCTGCACTGTCGGACCAGGGTTCAAACTCCAACGCGGTGACCAACAACTCCCTGCCCTGGCGCACCTCAGCCGTCAACACACCACAGACTGAACAGCAGAAGCGCTGGATTGATTCCACAATTCGCTCCTGATCGCAGTCCGGACAGTAGACAATTACCGGAACCTCTTCGATTACCAACCGGGAACCTTCAAGCGGCGTCCCCTGGCTGGCCACTTCCCAGGAGAACAACAACGAGTCCTTGATCACGCCTGTTAGAGGTCCGAGCTTTAAATAGAGGGCACTCACACGCACATCACCTTGCCGGGCGGCCTCTTCCGCAGCCATTTCGATCATGCTCACGGCGATTGATAGTTCGTGCATAGATGAAGATTGGCGGTGGCCGCAATGGCCGCCGAACAGCGCGTTAAATCAAGACTCGCTAGCTTGTCAGCGCTAGTATTCTTTTTCAGCTACGATCGAGAATGAGAGCTTGACCTCATCCTTGACTTTCAGCGTACCCCCAGCTACCGACACCCGCTTGATGCGATAGTCACTTTGGCGCAGGGTTGATTCGCCTTCGGCGCGCAACCCGCTTTGACTCAGCCGCACCTGCGTGTCGATCAAGTGTTCGCGCACAACGCCGTGCAGCGAGAGCTGCCCGCTAATCTTCACGCGATAAAAACCCTCATAAATCCGATCCGCGGTTACCGACCTGCTCTCAAAAACAATCTCAGGATATTGTCCGGTCTCGAGTACGTCCTGTTTCATCATGCGCTCCATCTCGCGGCGATCCTTCTCGCTGACATCGTCACTCACCGTGAGCGAATCGGCATTTACCCACAGCTTCAGCGTCGACCTGCTTAGGTTGTCAGGATCAAACTCCACCTGGCCGCTAAAGTTGCGCGCATTCAACTTTGGATTGTGGCCGAAGGCGGAAAACAACCCTTCCGCGAACGCCTGAACCGTAAACCGGCTTTCACGTGCGTTAACCTCATAGGAAGTCACGGTGTCCGCTTCCATGAATATTGCGTTTACCGCGGTATCTCCATGCATAGAATTCCTTCACCACCTGGGACCGCACGCCTCCGTGCAGCCGCTTCCTGCTGAGCTCCTGGCGGTGTAGAGGGCTACCGACGCACGGCAGGCTGCGCTTCCATACATCACATCGATCTAAGTTTCATGTAGCGCTTAATATCCGGAACCAGGGCGCTGACTGTGCCCATGCCAAGACGATTCTGCATCTCGGGCATCACCGATTCCAGACCTGTTCTCAAGGTCTTGCGTATCACCGGGTGCGAAGCAATCAGACCCGCGCCCAGAACCATCAATGCTAACCCACCTGCAAAATACAAGAAGTCCCGCGAGCTATCGTGCTCACCGTTGTTGTCCATAGCTACCTCCATTCCTACAGGTTACCGCGAGCCCATGCTGGAACCCTTCCTGTCGTCAAACCACCTGACGCCGATTAAGAATGCAGCAACTGCGGCGGGCCATTCATATCACTCGGCGCGCTGCCCTGGGCACGATCTCAGTCGTGATGCCATAAACCAGATGCGAAGTCAGTGCATTTGCGTGCTCAGTAATGGCGGATGAAACAACCCTACATCGTACTGATCTTGATGTAGCGTTTGATATCCGGCAGGTTAACGAGCACCGCCGCCGCCATTAGAACGAGCGCTGCGCCGCCGAAAACCGACCAGACAGTCAAACCACCGCTCCTTTGGTTGGCTTGATACAGCGGCTCACTTCGCCTGGTCATCGATTGTTCAAGTCTTGGTTCGCTCATTGTGCTTTCCCCCTTTTTCTAAACAGTTGCTTCTGTGGGAATCTCAGCACGGATCTTTTCCAGCACTGATTCCACTATTTTTACAGCTTCATCGACTGCTCGCTCGACTGGCCCACTCATTCCCATCTGGCCCGCTTCAGACTCGAGCGGCGCCGGCTCGCAGCCAATCAACAGAATACGGCGGAAGACTCCGCCCATTGACTTGACCATGGCCAGCACTTTCATAGGATTCATACCATGCGTTTCGACCATCAGATTTTGGGCGCTCAATCCATCGAGCTCGCTGAGATCAGGTTCGATCGTATAAATCGTGCCCGGTAGCTGCCCACGCGGAGTGGCATCCACCAGGATTGTCACTTCGTAACCATCGAGCAAGGCATACGCTAAGTCGAAGCCTCGAATTCCGAAATCGACGACGCTTACATCCGGCGGCAATGGCCGCCGCTGAAGTCTCCGCGCGACTTCGCTGCCAAACGCGTCGTCACCCAGAAAAATGTTGCCGATACCGGCGACAAGAATACGAGGCTTACTCATCTTCCAGCACAGCCTTTCAGTTTGCCTGACGTCTTTAACTGTCAGTCATACTGGAGCAGCGATGCAAACTCGCGTTTGCATCACAGCAACGGTTCGACCTCTTCGGGGGAAAAAAAGAATCGATGACCCGGTTGCCTCAACATACCCATGTCCCTGCCCGGATCGTCCTCCAGGACGACAGCAAAATGCACCTTATCTTCATAGTCCTGTTCGATCGCCTCAATGACGGCGGTTTTCCCTGCCAGGGCCAGATCGAAAATGTCGCCACCACCTTTGGGCTTGAGGCGCACACGATCACCCAGCTTGACGTCTACGCCAAAAACGCACACAGAATTGAGCTGCGTTTTATCTTCCAGCAATTGCCATTCCCACTCGTTCATCGTCTTCGGATATCCCTGGCGGCCCTTGGCCCGGGCGCGCTGCTTCAGATCATTCGTACAAAAACAGTAAGCAAAGCTCCGTAACCGTTACGCTTTGCCGGCGCACTCGCAAAAAATCATCCCTCACCTGTCACTCGCTTCAATCCGCGCACAGCTCCATGCATTTTCATCAACTGCTCGTCGGGTAGGGTTTCAGTGCGCTCCAGGATCTGGCGGGCAAGATCATCAGCGCCACGCATCTCACGCTTTTCTTCCTCGGTCAACGTCATGATACGCAGCGTGAGAATTTCGTCGATCTCGGTGCCGTCAAACAGATTGCCCGCGCTTTCCGGAGCAATTTGCGGGTAATCGTAAAGAATAATCGGCGAAGAAAGGACCGTGTCGGTGGCGCCATTCGAACCCACTAAGACCGGCCAGGTACCCACGTTACAGCAACCTGTCGTCAAGTCGCGCAAATGCTCTGGCGGATCAAGCTGCGAGACAAACTCGCCGCCGCTCACGCCAAGGATCGTATGTGTAGAAACTGCCGCACGGAGCAGCGCTTGATCGCGCATTTCTTTTTCGTTGTTCCCAGACTCTTCGAGGCCGGTGCGGTTGAGAATCTTCACCGTTAGTTTTGTCAGACCGCGGCCTGCGCTGGTAGCAGTCAGGCTGATTCGCCCCGCGACCATCTCCTGACAACGCGTGATCGAGCCAACCACCCATCCGTCCTGTCCGCGCAGTTGCTGGCTTTCGGACTTTGCCGGAAAGCTGAAGTCTAAGTGCTGCGCTTCGTCCTGCAAGTCCAGCAAACGTACAGGGGGAACCATGACTTCGCGTTCCACTGCTTCCTGCCAGGATTGAAAGAGTTGTCCTTCAACCTCGAGGGACTCGACCGGCTCGTACACGAGCGCCGCGTCGTTACTGCCAACTGCCCTTCCTTCTTTGACCTGTCCCACTTGTCGTTGCAGGAGATGCAGAAACCTGATGCGGACCTCGAGAGTTGTATCCTCATTTACCTGGGCCAGACATTCAGTCTGCATACTGCTGGCATTGCCGCTCCCATGACTTTCACAGTAACGTTGCGGATAAAGCACGCCGAAATTCCAGCGCTGCTGATTCTTCACAGCCGTCGGCCGGTACGGGTAAAGCATGTAGCCTTCATAAAGGACGGCATTGACAATTTTTTCCACGAGGTCAAGATTCATGATGCTGAGCCCGCCGCCAGTTCTATCTCATCGCAACTCGCCACTGGCCCACGCAGTGCCGGTGGTTCTTCTTTGAATTCATGCGCTGTCCGCGAAGTCGGCGAGTCTGGCAAAATGCTCGAAATAGTCTGTTCCCAGGTGGGAATGCCATGCTGGATCTTGTACAGGTTCAGCCGCTCGAAGACATCACGTCGCAAGTAAAGCCAGGCACTGTTCGGGTAATAGATGTCCATCATCCTCTGCCAGACACTTACCGGCAGGCGATAGGTAGTTTCCCGATCCCAGGGAATCTGCATGACCTGCAATTGGCCTTCACTTCCCTCATAAAAAATACTGCCGCTAAACAGCAGGCAAAGCGGCACGTCGCCGCTCTCGAGACCGGCAAAATACTTCGTCGCCGCGACATTAAAATCGAATGTACAAGGCACCTCCAGAGCAACGACAGTGGATCCTTTGAAAGGCGGGACGACGAACGAAGTGTTGCTCCAAAGCATACTGCGCAGCGTCTTGCTCCAGCGTTCCGGCTCTCCGAACAAGTCGAGCAGCCGTTCCTGCTCGCCCGGATTGTAGGTCCGCCGCGCTACTTCCAGTTGAATCTGACAACGAAGGGCGATGGTATGGATGTTATCTTCCGGATCGGAGCTGCTCACCCGCAGTTTGAGCGCGATCACCGGCGAAGCACAAAAAGAAACCGCCTCTGCGCCTTCGATATGAAAATTGAGATCTGGCATCTGGGTAGCACACACTTTCGGTCTGAGTGTTTACAAATCCCTTTAACGTCCGGAAAGACTCGGCGCAGACTCATCGCTAATTCAGGAACGTTTCCGCAGCGCGATGAAGAAATTGTTAATTTCGGTCCACACTTCCGAGCCGCCTGAGAGCCCGCGCCAGTGTGCTCGAATCAATCCCACCAGCTTGTAACACTCGTCAATGGGCGCAAGGTAATATTCGCGTGTCATGCCAACACGATTCACCAATAGCGCCTCCACGTCTGCTTCCATTCCCGCCAGCACTGGGTTACCGGAAACGATCTCTTCCCAGGAATCCAGGGTCAGCAGCGATTCCGTCGCTCCGGCCGGACTGGGATAAAGCGCCACCACCTTGCCGGCGGGGGTGCTGAAAAAAAAGAAGGCCATGCTGATGGGGACCAACAAGCTTTCCCACTGAAGATCGCTCATTTGAAAATCAGCAAGAAAGCGGGCCCGCCGGGGCACACGCTTGTATTTCGTCCCCGCCTGTCCGCTAAATAGCAAGGCGCAGGCCTGGCAGGCACAAACAATTTTTCGCGTCAAAGGTTCAACCAGATGGTCATGCTCTGAGCCAACTGGCGCGCTACAAAGATCGCATTGTTCAGTTGGCGCGCGCTGGGGAATGAAACGCCGCAAAGCAGCAAATTCATTTCGCGGATTAAATGATTGACTCATTGTTAGTTAGCTGGGCTTTGCCGCCCGTCAGATCGCCCGTGCGAAACTTAATTTGGCGGCATGTGCGGCATCGCCGGATCGATCGGTTCAGCACTCTCTGGATTCACGCCCGTGGCGTCTCTGGCCGTGCGGCCTGGCGACTGATCGTCAGGATGGCCAGGACCCTATGCCGACCTGGTTCACTGCCGCCCAATTCCTCTCCTTTGCGAGTTCCTGAATCATGAGATGACCTGTCCTGCTCGAATTCCTTATCCATAATCCCCCCTTTCGCTCGTACCGGTGTATTCCAAACCTGAGTCGATCAACTGCCAATGTATTGTGGTAAGGCGATCTTTGCCTGCCCATTCTCCATCAACAGAGGGAACGGCTGGAGCTGCAGGTCAGAGCGATCCAGACCGCGTCCAGCCTGCAGCACGTCGAACCGCTCGCCACAGTTGGGACAGGCCAGGGCAGCGGCATCCAACTGCGCCCCGCTCATCGTTTCTCCACAATTGGAACAGCAACAGGTGTAGGCGTAGAAGTCTCCATTCAAGCGGCAAAACAGAACTTGCCGGCCATTCACTTCCATCGCCTGAGTCGCACCCTGGGCCAGGGAATTGATGCCCAGTACTTCCTTCCAGCCCCCGTAGCTCTCGTCCGTAGCCGTTTCCTTTTGTTTGCGAGTGACCTGCAACGGGACCAGGGCCGGGGGCTTTTGCGCTTCCACCACTCCGGCAACCACAAGTTCTGCGACATCGGGCGCAACTTCGTAGATAGCGTCCTCAATCGCAAGCTTCATGGTCATCGCTGACGATGCACAGCCGTTGCAGTTTCCCTCCATTTGCAGACGCACAACTCCATCGTCAATGCCCAGCAGCGCCACATTGCCGCCATGCGATTTCAAATACGGGCGAACCTTGTCGAGCGCGGCACCGACTCGGCTTTCCAGATCCAACGGGTGCAACCCGTAAAGAAGTAACAAGCCGGAAACCAGTTCCTCCTCGCCGAGTTTCTCAATGATCGCCTGTCCGGTCGGATGATCCGACACTACTTCGAGCAAGCGGTTAAGGCCCTCGCCATGCAACTCCATTAATGCCTGAACCAGTTCAAGCGTGCTGTTTCGGGCCTCGGCATCAGCAAATCCTTCGACCTTATGGATCAAGGTTTCGATCTTCTGAATCCGCTGTCGCGATGTTGCATCTTGGGTCATAGACAGTTTTCCCGAAGGAGATCTACCGCGTTTCAGACACCACTCCGTAGAGGCGCAACGAGTTGTGATCGCCGGGGCGATGCTGCTTTCCGCCTCTACGGAGACTTTGAAGCTAAACTGGCGGGTCCGGACATCCTGGCATTCCAGCGCCGCCCTCCAAATCATTTCATCATGCCGAACATCGGTGAGTGATTGGTTTCGAGAACTTTGCCGTTGCCGAGGTACATATGTACTCCGCAGGGCAAGCAGGGATCGAAACTTCTGACCGCGCGCATAATGTCAATGCCCTTAAACTTGTCAGGCCCATTCTCTTCAAAGATTGGTGTGTTCTGTACCGCATCTTCATAGGGACCGGGCGTGCCGTAGACATCACGCGGGTTGGCATTCCAGGGAGTCGGCGGATATGGATGGTAATTCGCAATTTTGCCTTCACGAATCACCACGTGATGGGAAAGCACTCCGCGCACGGCTTCATGGAAACCACAACCGATGGCTTCATCGGGGACTTTGAACTCGGTCCAGGTCTTGGTATTGCCTGCGTGCAATTCTTTCAACGCCTGCTCACAGAAATACAAGGCACAGGCAGCCGAGTACGCCTGGAAGTAAGTGCGGGCGCGATCTCGTTCGATGGCGTTGCTCCATTTGGGAATCTTCCATTCAAATTCGACTTCGGGCTTCATCGCCGTTTGCGGCAGATAAATCTTTACGCTGTGCCCGGTGGCCTTGACGTACCCGATATCCACTTTGCCCGCGAGCGCAGTTGCCCAGAACCTGGCAATGGGACCACCGCCGGTATCCAACGCCAGGTACTTCCTGTCACCGGGTTCGTCGGCGTGATACCAGCGCGGCGACATGACCCAGGTATAGTTTCCGTTAAAGTCCCGTTTTTGCGGCCGCGGCACCGTTGTCTGGTTCCAGGGATGGCGCTGATCGACGGGATTGCCGAGCGGGTCCTTATCGACAAACTTCTCGCCATTTTCCCAGTCATCGTAATAGGACGAGCCGAGCAAGATACGAATTCCCAGGTTGATGTCGACCAGGTCCGTCGTCACGAGTTTGCCGTCAACCACGACGCCTGGAGTAACGTACATGGCGTTACCCCACTTGTTCATTGTCTCGTACTTGTAATCGCAGACGTTCGGATCCTGAAACGAGCCCCAACAGCCAAGCAGGATGCGCCGCTGTCCCACCTTCTCGTAACCCGGGAGCGCTTCATAGAAAAAGTCAAACAAATCGTCATGCAGGGGCACGACTTTTTTCATGAATTCCACATAGCGCATCAGACGCACCAGATAATCAGTAAATAACTGGACCGTCGGCACCGTGCCCACGCCGCCCGGATAAAGCGTGGACGGATGAACGTGGCGACCTTCCATCAGGCAGAACATCTCGCGCGTATAGCGACTGACCTGCAGAGTCTCGCGATAGAACTCCCCAGTGAATGGATTCAGCGCCGTCATGATGTCGGCGATGGTCTTATACCCATGATCTTTGGCGTGCGGCGCTTCAGTGTGTTGCGCCTTGTCCCAAACGCCCGGGTTTGTTTCCTTAACCATCTGCTCGCAAAAGTCCACACCAACCAGATTGTCCTGAAAAATGTTGTGATCAAACATGTACTCCGCGGCTTCACCGAGATTGACGATCCACTCCGCCATGTTTGGCGGTCGGATTCCAAAAGCCATGTTCTGCGCATACATGGCACAGGTCGCATGGTTGTCACCACAGATGCCGCAGATACGACTGGTAATGAAATGAGCGTCCCGAGGATCTTTGCCCTTCATGAAAATGCTATAGCCCCTGAAAATAGAAGAGGTGCTGTAGCATTCAGCGACTTCCTTGTTCGCAAAATCGATCTTCGTATAAATACCCAGGCTGCCGACGATTCTGGTAATTGGGTCCCAACTCATATCCACCAGAGTTCGTGGTTTGGCCGGAGCTTTGGTAATCGTTTGGGTGCTCATGGTTCCTCCTAGAAAGCTCTCGGCTGGTAGCCGGTTGTAAGTTCACCACGCGAGTGGCGCCACTTTGGTTCTTTGTTTACCGTGGCGTTGGTTATGCCGCGAAGTTTTCGAATCATCTTGCCGTATAGACCGATGGTCCCTGCGGAAACGCGGGCTCCAGGTGGTTCATCCATGAACGGCATGAACTTGTCCGGAAAACCGGGCATGGTGCAGCCGATGCAAATGCCGCCCACGTTCGGACATCCACCGATTCCGGCCATCCAGCCGCGTTTCGGCACATTACAGTTGACGACGGGCCCCCAACAGCCCAGCTTGACAATGCATTTGGGCGATCCATATTCCTCGGCGAAATCACCTTGCTCGTAATAACCAGCGCGATCGCATCCTTCATGCACGGTTTTGCCGAACAGCCAGGTCGGGCGCAGTTCGGCGTCGAGTGGAATCATCGGGGCCAATCCTGACAATTGATAGAGCAGGTAAAGGACGGTCTCCATGAAGTTGTCGGGCTGCACCGGACATCCCGGCACGTTGACAATAGGCAGGCCGGCCTTTGATTTCCATTCCCACCCCAGGTAATCGGCCAGCCCCATACAGCCAGTGGGATTGCCTTCCATCGCGTGGATACCGCCGTAGGTGGCGCAGGTACCAATGGCCACGACGGCCACGGCTTTGGGTGCCAGGCGATCAACCCACTCACACGTGGTAATCGGTTGGCCCGTCATTGGATCCGTGCCCAGCGCCGCCCAGTATCCTTCCTTTTTTATCTTCTCGTTGGGAATTGATCCCTCGACCACAAGGACAAAAGGATCGATCAAGCCCTGCTCAGCCTGATACCAGAATTTCATAAAGTCGTCGCCAACCTCATAAGCGAGCACAGGGTTGTGCAGGTGAACCTTGGGAAGCCCTGGAATTGCGCCCAACAAGACATCCTCGATACTCGGTTGAGTCGCGGCGGTGATGGAAACAGAATCGCCGTCACAGCCCAATCCCGCAGTGATCCAGAGAATATGGACATCCTTTACTGCCGGTGCCTTTTGCGTGCTCCGGCCGTACGGCACGGTTTCGGCTGCCATTGTTTATTCCTCCTTACTGAAGTACGCATTTAAGTGAGAGAACACCTGCTCACATCATGAATCAGTAACGCGAACACTTGACAAAGACGGTCGTTAAAAGAAGAAGGCCATCAGAAAAGGCGCCAGCATTAGCGATCCAGACAATCACTGCAACTTGAACCGCAGAGCGATTCTCTCTGTTGTCAGGCGAGACCTTGCCGGGGGATAGGGTGCTGAACCAATCACACTTAGCCCGAACCGTGTTTCGAGGAGTGGATTATTCGAGGAGCGGATTATCCTGCTTTTTCAGAAATGATGTCTATTCGTAGATCTACGTAATTAGTTTGTGGAAATTGCAGATTTTGTGTGGCGGAATTATCACCGAAAAGATCTCCCGGCGACGGCACGGAGTATCAGCCCAGTTGCCTCTCCCGACACTCAGCACGCTGGAAGCGTGCCGTCCCCGGGATTTTTTTAATCGTCAATCAGTACGATGCCCCGCTTTAGAGCATAGCGTATCAGCTCAGCCTGTGAATGGAGTTCGAGTTTGTGCATGAGATTCGAGCGATGTGTCTCGGCCGTGCGCGCGCTGATGCCGAGCCGTTGCGCCACCTCGGCATTGGTGTGCCCCTCGGCCGCGAGGTGCAGCACAGCTTTTTCCCGAGGCGTCAGCGTTTCGTAGCGATCGAAGGTAGCCGCACGCGCTTTCTCCTGGTAGATTTCGATGGCCTGAGCCGAAAGAGGTGGACTAAGGTAATGTCGCCCGGCGGCGGCCTCGCAAACAGCATGCACCAGATCCACCGAGCTGGAGTCCTTAAGAACATAGGCAGAGGCGCCGTGGCTTAGGGCTTCGAGCACGTAGGCTTCGTTCGAGTACATTGAGAGAATCACAACCTGGGTGTAGGTTGAACCACTCTTTCTGAGCTGCCGCACCACGTCGAGCCCGTTTAACCCGGGCATCATCAAGTCAAGCACAAGCACTCTCGGACGGAGCAGTTCCACACGACGCATTGCCTGGATCCCGTCACCAGCTTCACCAACCACTTTGATATCGCGCTCGGCCTCGAGCAATGCTTTTAACCCCTGCCGCACAACCTGATGGTCGTCGGCCAGCACCACGGTAATCCTGTCCTGCTCACCCATCAGTCCTGCTCCCTCCCAAGGCCCTGCCGCACTTCAGCTCCCGGTTGGCTGGTCAACGATGCTCAGTTCCGCTGTCAGGCGTGTGCCTTCGCCCCGGCGCGACTCAAGTGATAACCTGCCGCCAAGTAATACGGCTCGTTCGCGCATTCCCGCCAGTCCACTTGTCTCGCTCGCAGCCAGCGCCACCTCCCGGTCAAAGCCTGCTCCCGAATCCTCGACCTGAATCGACAGCATCGTCGCATCTGTCCAGAGTCGCACCGTCGCCTCAGCCACTCGCGCATGGCGGGCTACGTTGGTCAGCGCTTCCTGTACGATGCGGTAGGCCGCCGTTTCGACTTCGGCGGAGAAGCGCCGATTTTCCAGACCGCTGTGTTTGAAATTCACACGCACCCGGGTTTGGGCCGAGTAATGTTCAATGTGCCAAAGCACGGTCGGCAACAACCCAAGATCATCGAGCATCGCGGGGCGCAAATCGAGCGACAGCCTGCGCGCGCGTGCCATCAGTTCATTTACCTGCACCTGCGCCTGTTCCAGACTGGCACGAGCACTCTCGGCGGGCAAACGCGCCCCCATCTCAAGTGTGAGTTTCAACCCCGTCAGGGCCTGGCCAATTTCGTCGTGCAATTCGCGGGCAATATTGCGACGCTCGGTTTCCTGCACCTCCATTAAACGTCGCGAGAGAAACTTCAAACGAGCGGTGTAGTCTCGCAGAGATTCTTCGGCCTCACTGCGTCTGGTGATGTCGCGAATGACCGCAATCACCATTCCCCCATCTTCCCATTGCATCGGACTAAGCATGATATCGACGGGGAACTCACTGCCATCCTTGCGCCGGCCGTAGAGCTGTAAACCTGCCCCCATGGGCCGCGTATGCGGTTCGGCAATGTAATTTGAACGATAATTTACGTGCTGACCGCGGAAACGCTCGGGCAGCAGGATCTCGATTTTTTCACCAAGCAACTCTTCGGACAAGTAACCGAACATTGTCTCCAGCTGTGTATTGGCGCGGGCAATTTTCCCTTCATGGTTAACTACGACAATCGTGTCCGGGGCAAATTCAAACAGGCCGCGCAGCATCTCTTCACTTTTTTGCCCTGCTTCCTCAGCTCGCTTGAGATCGGTGATGTCAAAGGCTACGCCGTGAATGAACCAGGGGCGGCCATCGTCTCGGCGCACCATCTTTGCTTCACAGTGAAACGAAACCGCGTGACCATCGCGGGCCATGACCCGATAGACCGATCTCAATGACTCGCCCGAAAGAAACAATTTTGCCGCATCGGCGCTCCAGCGGTCCTTGTCGTCGGGATGTATTTGGTGATACCAGCGAACCGGATCATTTAGCCATTCTGCCTGCGAGAAGCCGAGCAGTTCTTCAATCTGCGGACTAACGTAGGCCTCTCCAACACCCTTATCGAGCACGGCCATAAAAACAACTGCCGGAATTTGCTCGACGAGCGTGCGATAGATGGCATCGACCCCGGGAACATCCAGGTCGGCATCAAAAACAACTCCCGGCTCAAAAAGTGGTTTGAGGCCGGCAGCTAAGTCTTCGGGAAAGAATACGCTGGCAAGATTTTCCAGGGTCGCCTGGGCGGCTGCGAGTTCAACGGACTCGGCGTTGGGTTCGGTGCGAGGTTCCGGCAGTGGATATTCATTTTTCCATTTGTCATTTTCCATCTGCTATTTGACATAGCGCCAAAACGGTTGTGGGGCTGAATTGATATGAGCTTTTTTTGCCTTTTTTACCGCAGAAGATGACCGGCAAAGCCAATTTCATAAACCATGAAGAGGCCGAAACTGAGACTGAACAATCCGGCGAGACCACGCAGAGCAAGATTTGCCCGCTTGAAACGCTTTGCAGTAAAGCGCGCCGGCAGAGCAAACAGTGTGCTCATGACCATCATGCCGCCAATCGATCCACTTCCAAACACAACGATGTACAGCAACGCGATCCCCGGTGCGGAGATGGTAGTCAGCACGAGCAGCATCAGTGCGGCACTACCGGCCAACCCATGGACCATTCCTATCAACAATGGTCGGGCACCAAAAACAAGACCGTGGTGAGTATGCGGCGCCTCGCGCTGCACTTTCTCGTGGATATGTGGGTGTGCGTGTTGGTGTCCTCCGTGTTCGTGAACGTGAACGTGAAGGTGTCCCCCCTGCACTAGCTTGCGCAGGGCATTAATACCGAGGGCAACGAGCATGATGCCCACAGCAAACTCCAATATTTGCGTTGTCCGCTCGCTGATCTGCAGATGTAGAAAAATGACGGCGACGCCGGCCACTACCAGTGCGAGCGTATGCCCGAGGCCCCACAGCACACCTACCAGTGAGGAGCTGAGCAGGCTTCGCCGTTCGCTCGCAATCGTCGAGACCGCCGCCAAGTGATCGGCATCAACTGCGTGCTTCAGGCCCAGGATGAAGCCAAAAGCTAAAAGAGATAATGTGGTAACTGAGTTCATTCGAGATTAACCGAGAGAAAACCCTTTCGCTAACTATTACCGGCTGGAGGCCTGCGCTCTCAGACGGGCATTAGCGATCGCTGCCTGACCGAGTGAAATGCCGCCGTCATTTGCCGGCACGCGCGCGTGCGTAAATACTTCAAAACCCGCAGCTTTCAAGCTGCTCGAGGTTGCACGCGTCAGCCACACGTTTTGAAAGACTCCTCCAGAGAGAACCACTCGAGTGAGCTTACGCTCATCTCGCACGCGGCGACTAATATTGGCGATCAGATCGGCAATTCCAAGATGAAATTTAGCCGAGATAGTCCAGGGGGGAATGCCGCTCAGCAGGTCCTCAACTGCCCTGCGAATCATAATTTGTGGCCGTATGATACTCCCATCTCCCGAAATCTCAAGATCATATTTCTCTCCGACCGCTGCATCGGCGATTTGCTCCAATTCGATTGCTGCCTGTCCTTCGTAGTTGGTCTTGTCGCGCAGACGCAGCAAACTGGCGACTGCATCGAACAAACGGCCCATGCTCGAAGTTTCCGGACAGTTGGTTTTCGTGGCCATCATTCCTTTCAGAGTCTTCCAGGCGCTGGCATCCATTTCCTTTATGAAAGGCAGATCCAGTTGCAGAAACTCATCACCAAAAGTTCGCTGCAGATAGACAGCGGCCATCCGCCACGGCTCGCGAATCGCCCTGGCGCCGCCCGGCATCGGTATGTATTCCAGGTGCGAAATTCGTTCTGCTGCCGCAAAGTTCGCCACCAGGAATTCGCCGCCCCACATCCGCCCGTCAGTGCCAAAGCCCAGGCCGTCCATGGCTACCCCAATAACTTCGCCATCGATTTGATTGTCAGCCATGCAGCTGGCAACGTGCGCATGATGATGTTGGATACCGAACCTGGTTTCGATGTCCAGCGTCAGCGCATATTTTGACGACAAATATTCGGGATGCAGATCATAAGCAACAATCTCCGGCTCAAGGCTGAACAACCGCCGGTAATGTTCAATGCCTGCCCTGAACGACTCCAGCGTCTCGAGATTTTCCAGGTCGCCAATATGGTGGCTTATAAAGGCCGCGTCTCCACGCGCGAGGCAAAACGTATTTTTTAACTCCGCCCCACACGCCAGGATTTGTTTCTGAAACGTGAAGCCCGTTCGTAAGGGCGCCGGTGCATATCCCCTGGAGCGGCGCAACAGAGCGGGAACGCAGCCACCGTCGCCCGACCCTGCGTCATTCCAGACGCGCGCCACGGAATCATCCATGCGCATATGAATCCGTCT
Source organism: Pyrinomonadaceae bacterium (assembly GCA_036726305.1). Taxonomy (GTDB): domain Bacteria; phylum Acidobacteriota; class Blastocatellia; order Pyrinomonadales; family Pyrinomonadaceae; genus JAOAPY01. The sequence goes on from DAIMCP010000003.1 coordinate 85,859, forward strand.
GTTGTGCACAAGGAAGTAATCGGCGATGCCTTCCAGTCGCTTTCGCGCGTCCTCATCTTCATAGCAAATCGGCTCATCCGAAATATTTGCACTCGTCATCACCAGCGGACGCTCAAATTCTTGAAATAACAGATGGTGAAGCGGCGCGTAAGGCAGCATGAAGCCCAGGGACTCGACCCGGGGCGCCACGGCAGGTGGTAAGCTGGCCTCCGGCCTGGCTGCGAGCAGTACGATTGGTCTGGCCGTCGATGATAGCAGGGCCTCCTCAGCGCCAGATACTTCACAATATTTGCTGACTACTCCAATATCGCGAGCCATTAAGGCGAACGGCTTGTCTTCCCGATACTTTCTTTGCCTGAGTTCTGACACTGCCGTTGTATTTAAAGCGTCGCAGGCGAGGTGATATCCGCCGATACCTTTGATGGCCAATATTCGCCCTTCGCTGAGCAAAGCAATTGCCTGCTCAATCGCCGCCTGATTGGCTGTTGTCACCTGACGGTGTTCGCGCCACTCTGCTCCGGCAACGAGTGCCACGCGCGGGCCGCAGGCTGCACAGGCAATGGGTTCGGCGTGAAACCTGCGGTCGAGTGGGTTCTCGTACTCACTGCGACATTCGCCGCACATCGCGAACGAGCGCATCGTCGTCAGCTCGCGGTCGTAAGGAACGTCTTCGATAATCGTGAACCGCGGTCCACAATTAGTGCAGTTGATAAATGGATAGCGATAGCGACGATTCTGCGGATCAAATAGTTCACGAAGACAATCCGCGCAGGTGGCAACATCCGGCGAGATGGGGACCAGCCTCTGCCCCGCCCGCTGGCTGGCGTCGATCCGAAAATCCGCGTAGTTCGCGTTGACGACTTGTTCCCTGGTTTCGATAGATTCGATGCGCGCCAGCGCTGGAGGTCTGGTCCTGAGTGCGAGAAGAAATTGTTCGACGGCCGGGCGTTCACCCTCGAGGTCGATCAGGACCCCGGTTTCATTGTTGAAAACGCGGCCGCTGAGCGCCAGTTCGCGCGCCAATGAGTATACAAATGGACGAAAACCCACGCCCTGAACGATGCCACTGACTTGTACTTGTATGCGGACGATCATTTTTGCCGGTTGGCAGTAATAGACCATACGTACTCGAAAATTAAAAGCGGATTGTCGGAAGCACGTAGTTTGCATGTCAATCGGGCGCTATGCGAAAACTCAAGCAGAACCGCCTCGCGGAATCTCTGATTCCGGAAAAGCCTACGATCTCATCGTTGCGTGCTGCCGCCAGAGAATGCAAAGCCTGTCTTTGGAAGCGTGGTACGCAGACGGTTTTCGGTGAAGGACCACGGCGTTCAACGGTCCTGTTTGCTGGGGAACAACCCGGAAACGAAGAAGATCTGGCCGGAAGACCTTTTATTGGCCCTGCCGGCCGGCTCTTTGACCAGGCGCTCGAAGAGGCAGGTATTCCTCGCGCTGCCATCTATGTTACGAACGTCGTCAAGCACTTCAAATGGGAGCCGCGCGGCAAACGGCGCATTCACAAGAAACCCAACGCCGGCGAGATAGCGGCCTGTCGCCCGTGGTTGCAAGCGGAAATTGCTTTGATTAGACCGAGAGTCATCGTCGCCCTGGGCGCCACTGCGGCCCAGGCCCTGCTGGGACCAGACTTTCGCGTCACCAAGGAGCGCGGCAGGTTTTTGGAGTCTGAACTTGATTGCTACGTGATGGCCACCGTTCATCCATCATCGATCCTGCGGGCGCCAGATGACGAAAGTCGTCATGAAGAGAAGCAGAAGGTTATGGATGACCTGAAGAAACTGGCGCAGTTCATGAGAGAGTAAGAATCACCTGAAGTCACACTTTGTCTTCGAAACGGCGGGCATCGTGCAATGCCTCGCTGTGCGGCCCGCAAGATATTCTGCGATTCCGGGCCTTAGCGGAGATTTAGTCGCGCGTCGTCTGCTCTAAAGGGATCGCGCAGACCTTTATGCGCCTCATCGTGAGATTCGAAAACATCCGGTCTTGACAGAACTACGCGGTACTGAGCTAAGGCCAAATCTCGCTTGTTAGCAGCGTCGAGCGCGCGACCCGCGAACAAATGGGCCATCGTGGCCAGTCCCTGGTCCGCGTTTTCAACCCTCGTCGCGGCCACAAACTCTTCCGCGGCCTGCTCGAATTTGCCGGCCCTAATGAGAGCTTCGCCATAGGCAAAATGGATCAGATCGAGCGACCGGGCTGCACTATCGGCCACAGCTTTGTCATGCAACAGTGATTCAAAAATTCCAAAAGCTTCTTCCTCGGCGCCGGTATTTGCGCCGGCATGATTTGCTTTGTTCCATTCGGCTTGCAATACAAGCGCATCGGCAGCTTCCAAACGGTAGATGTAGTTCCGTGGATAGCGGGTCGCCAGCTCACGGGCGACGGCGGCCGCATCGCTGTAACGTTTTTCTCGGGTGTACAAGACAATCAACAGAGTCCTGGCCTGATCGCGGGCCATTCGTCCTTCTGCGGCTACGCGTTCAATTTTCGCGATCCCTTTCTTCTTTGATCCCCGGGCGCCGGTGATACCAGCGAGGATCTTCGCGGGCAAAGGCAACGAGCCCACGACGTACTCGTACAAACCGATGGTAATTTCCGCATCGCGATAGGAGGGATCAAGCTTGATGATTTGCCGGTGGTGATTGACGGCATCCGATCCATCACGGAGTGCAGCTAGATGGCGACGCTCTACCGCCTCCTCGAAAGAGGCCTTGAGCCCTTCAGTAGATCCCAGGAAGTAAAGTGCTTCCAGATCCTGTGGATACTGTTTCAGGTGGGCTTCCGATAGTTTCCTGGAGGCTCGGGTCCAGTTTCGAAACTGCTCGACGATTTTGGGATCAACTTTTTCGTCGCTGGAGGTATAAAACGAGCGCGAGTTGAACAGAGAAGACTGCAGCCGGCGAGTCTTGTGAAGTGTTTCGATCCACAGCGCGCTGGCCAGAAACTGCGAGCCAGCGGGATGAGTAGGAAAGGCACGCTCCATCTCGCTGAAATTTTCCCGCGCCTTAGCATATTCTAGGTTATAGAGAGCTTCGAATCCGGCGTCACGCAACTGCTCGAAGCGGGTGCGATCCGTTTCGCTGAGCCAGGCGGTGGCAGGCTGTTGTGCGCCCGTCCCAGTTGCTGCCACCAAAGTGACGACAACTGCCAGAAAACAAAACAGCGCTTTCATGAGTTGGTGCCTTCTCACCTGAACTTGAGTATCGCAGGGTAACTGCAGATTACTCGCATTCCACCCAGACCGCAAGGTCTTGCTTTGAGCGCTAAACGCCTGGCGCCGGCGCTTAGCGCTCTTCTTCAAACCGGGCTATCGGGAATAAGGCGGCGCTCTTATCCAGCCATCACCGTCAGCTGATTATCGACGTTCTTGACTCCCTTAACCGCGCGGACTGCTCTTTCAATCTGGCCTTTCAGCTGATCGGTTTTCACCGATCCCACCAGCATGGCTTTGCCATTCATGACGCTGACCGTAATATCAGCCGCCACATCGGAAAAATCTTTTTCCAGGCGCTTGTCTATTTCCATTTGAATGCTGCCATCGTCTGGAACGCCGGCGCCGCTGGTAGTACTGCTGGTTCCACCCGACGCTGGCTGATTGATGATGATTGGTGGCTGCGCCGCGGGCGCCCCGGGTTGTTGCACAATAATGGGTGGCTGCTGCTGTTGTGCCGGCTGTTGCACAATCACCGGCGCTTGTTGCGCAGGCTGCTGGGTTTGTTGGGCCGCTAGATTGGCGTTGTCGTTTGTCTGCCGATTCATCACCAGCAGCAACAACAGTACTACTACGCCTACGGCCAAAATCACCACTACGGCGATTGTCGCCGTCGAGGTACCTGCTCTGTCGGGCGTGTATTCTCGTTCAGTACGCGTCACTTCGCGGCGCGCATTAGGCGTCTCCACCACAACCCGGCTTCGTTTGGTTTCCTGTTCGTCGTAGGCCATAAAAGTTTCTCCTCAACCGTCAAAATAGAATTCCATTAAATCTTGCAGTGCCAGCGGTTCCTTTGTGCACCGGCGGCGCTTTATTGAAAGCGCCGTCATCACCGTGAGAATCACCACGGCGAGCAACCGCTCCCTCACGAGACTGCCGTCAAGTAAGAGATCATCTGCGCACTGACTACGATCCTCACCTTGGCAACTGGTATTCCGCGTTCGCTAGCCTGTCGCAAAATAACGAAATTGCTAGCGATTTCTCGGTATTAGCAACTCTGAATCTTGCGATCTGCCACGAGTGCGTCGCAGCGTTCTGTACGCTTTCCCGCCACTTGTACTGTTATGAAAGTTGGGGCGCAGCTTGATGAAGATATTTGCGCAGGTTAATCGAGGTCCTGGGCGTGTGGTTAACTACTTTTTCGAACGCTTCAGTCGTCGCCTGAATACTGACTCGGCTGTTGTCTCCCCAGGGCGAACGCCGGTATTCATGGCCGGGGTAGAAGGGGAATTGCTGCGCGATGAACCCGCGCTCGAGCTGATCTGTTGAGACGAAACGTCGGCAAACATCTTGTTTCCCTGCTTCAATTTTCCGCGCGATGCAGGCGCATCATTTTCCCGGGCACGATTTTTATCAGGTTGGCCAGCAAGACCCATTTGCTGGCCGCGTCGCTTATCGGGAATGCCTACTTTCTGGTGCCGCTTTTTGGCGCTGTCCTTACGCGCATCAAGTTCTCCTCCAGCAAATGCCATTCTTTGTTTACCGACCAACTCTATTTCCTTGAAATCAATCTCAGCGGACGGACGCACATCAGCCTTCAGAACCTGCTGCATTTGTTTCAGTGCATAATCATTTTCCTGCGGTCGAATTGAAGCAGCGCAATCGCGAGGTACCAGGATGTTATAGTCACGCAGGTAGGCGTCGTTGGCGGTAAAGAGCACGCAATTGTTGCCTGCGAAACCCGTCAAGATTAAGGTCTGGGCCCCAAGATACTGCAGCAGCAGATCCAGACTGGTCGAAAAGAACCCCGAGTGTTTGGGCTTCAGAACAAAATAGTCGTTGTCATCGGGCGCCAACAATTGCGTGATTCGTTTGCCACGCAAATTTCCCTCTAAACAGTGTGCGACTGTTGTCCTAAAATCTGAGCGCCACCGGCCGAAGTTGTCATTAACATAGACTATCGGGACTTTCGCTCCCTTTGCGCGCCGCTTCAAGTCAGCAATCCGCTGAGCAGCGGGCTCGGCGTGCTTGATAAGCTGCTTGCCGCCTTCAAATTCAAAGTCATTAATGACATCAATAAGGAGCAGGACCACCTGCGAATGATCAGGCGCGTTCCCATGGAGATCCTGGTTCCGTAATCGCAGATTTTCTCGGGTCACTGCTCTTTCGCGTCCCTCATTCGCCAGGCCGGTGCTCCTTCACGTTATTTTGACGGAGCACTCACGTTGACGTCGATTTTCTGAGTACCACCGCCGCCAAGCAACCGGCCTCGAAAAACAAAAAGCGTCCCCAAAATCACGAGCACAAAAATAGCTACTATCGCCACTACCCCGGCGCTTCCACCACCATCTGAATTGTCAGCCATTACAAGATCTCCTTCGTTATTAGATTCGGTTAGTCCAATACTTAAATTTTGTCCGCTTAGAATCTTTCCGGGATCATGGTTTCCTGTTCCGCCTTAGGGACCCACGCCACTTCCCGAGCCTGGTTATTTTCCGTACACGAAGATTGGCCAGCGTTCTCTTCTAGTCCGATCAGTGTGCCTCTGTAGGCCATTTAGCCATCCGCCGACAAGGCCAGCGCAAATCGAATGCCAGCAAACTCCGCTTTCTGCAGCACCTCGCCCACGTAAGCGCTCCTAGTAGGGAACGGTACTTGATGGCACTGGTCGTCAAAACAGCTTGAGGGCTGTATCTGCCGGCAGGCTGGCGCTTTGCGTCCTGAGTTGTGGGGCGCCTGAAGAAAACCACTGTTAAGAGCCCTGCGAAAAACAAAATGAGCATTTCTCTAAAAACTGAACACCTGAAGCGCTATAAGGATATTGCGCGACTTTTCATAAAGTACGGCCGGTCCGATTTGATCAACTCTGCAAGTCTTGATGAGGCCATCCTGCAGGATGAGTTGAGCGACTCTAAGACTGCCATTGCTCCGAGTGCCAAGGAATTCGCAAAGGACCTTGAGGCCATGGGTCCGACCTTTATCAAGCTGGGTCAACTACTTTCAACGCGAGCTGACTTATTGCCGGCGCCTTACCTCGACGCGCTGGCACGCTTGCAGGATAACGTCAAACCATTTCCCTTCTCTGAGATCGAGGAGCTTGTAACGTCTGAACTTGGGGTACGTCTTTCAAAAGCCTTTGCTGAATTCGACCCGGAACCGATAGCCGCAGCATCTCTGGGCCAGGTGCATCGCGCAGTCATGCGCGACGGGAGGTTGGTCGTTGTCAAAGTGCAACGACCAAATATCAGGGCGCGAATCGCCGAAGACTTTGAAGCGCTTTCGGAGATTGCGGAGTTCCTCGATAACCATACTCAGCTGGGAAAGCGCTACGAGTTCGAGCGCATTCTGGCTGAGTTTCGCAAGAATCTTCTGCTTGAACTGGATTACCGTAGCGAAGCCCGCAACCTGGTAACGATGGGAAACAACCTCGCGGAAATGGAAACGATCGTGATCCCGTCTCCGGTGGAGAACTATACGACGTCCCGCGTGCTCACAATGGAGCACATCCGCGGCAAGAAAATTACAGCGCTGAGCCCGCTGGCCCATATCGACATTGATGGACCGATGCTCGCCGAGGAGCTGTTCCACGCCTACCTCCAGCAAATTTTGGTTGATGGCATCTTTCATGCAGACCCGCATCCCGGCAATGTATTTCTTACCGACCAGCATCAGATCGCGCTGCTGGATTTGGGTATGGTCGGTCAGATACTGCCTGAACATCAGGACCTGCTACTGCAGTTGCTGCTGGCTATCAGCGAAGGAGTGGGCGACAAAGCGGCGCAGTTCACCATCAGGCTCGGCGAAGCAAAGGGCGGTTTCGACGAAGCAAAATTCAAACGAGAAGTCAGCGATTTGGTGGCACGTCATCAAAGCGCGAATATGCATGAGATTGATGCCGGTCGCATAGTATTGGAGATCACGCGTATCGCCGGCCAGGCAAACTTTCGCCTGCCCAATGAATTCACCATGGTGGCTAAAACGCTGCTCAATCTCGATCAGATCGTGCATATTCTGGATCCCGCATTTGATCCGAAGGAATCGATTCGGCGACACGCAACCGAAATCCTTGAGCAACGAATGGCGAAAGCCTTCTCGCCCACCGCTATGCTGCGGTTATTGGTGGAGACCAAAGGGTTGCTGGAAAAGCTGCCAAGCCGAGTTAACAGTTTTCTGCACCTGCTGGCGAACAATGAGCTACGAATTAAGGTAGATACGATCGATGAGAGGCTGCTGCTTGAAGCCTTTCAAAAGATTGCGAATCGCATCACGCTGGGGCTGGTGATTGCCTCTTTGATTGTTGGCGCGGCCTTACTGACACGAGTGGAGACGACTTTCAAGATCCTCGGGTACCCCGGGCTCGCCATCATCTTCTTTCTCATTGCCGCCTTTATGGGTATGTGGTTGGTGGTTACGATTGTCTTCAACGACAAGAAGAGTAATTAAGCCTAGGTCAGTTGTTAGTAGCTCGTGGCTCCTACTACTACAACGGACAACTGACCACTGACCCCGCCTATGGTCTATGACCGCTTTTGTATTAACTTTATAATCGTCAAGAGAGTGCCCACCAAAGCAATACCAAGCATCGCATATACCATGTATTCGAACACTGCAGAACTTCGTGCATAAGCCAGCAACTTCTTGCCGAAATAGAGCGCCAACAAGGCCACCAGCGTGAATCTTATTGACCTGCCCAGGAGCACAAGGAGCAGAATTTTTCGGCGTGAGTATTGAAGCGCGGCTGCCGTCATAATTACTGCTGTGAAAGGAAATGGTGGCGGCAAGAGGGTGGTCACGAAAATTACGCGGCCGGCGTGTTCCTCAATCTTCCTTTTGAGCTTCTTGATTTGCTTTGCACTAACGAATTTGCGCAAGCCCTTCTCACCGGCCTTGCGCGTCAGCAGATCGTCCACCAGCGTCCCCAATACAGAGCCCAGCGCACTCATAGCCACGTAAAGGATCCAAACCGGCCCGGGCCGGATCGAGGTCAGGAGGGCGATCAGCAGGATGTCGTTTCCAAAGGGTAATACCAGAAACGAAGAATCCAGCGCGCCCATCAGAAGCAATCCAAAAGGTCCCAAACGCCGAAAGAATCGGAAGATGCCGTAGGCCCAGGAGGTTAGAAGAAGAGTCTTTAACAATTAAGTTTGAAAGGTGTTAGTGGTCAATTGTCCGTAGTCAGTTGTCAGTTGTCAGTTTTCTGTGGTCGGTTGTCAGTAGTCAGTTGTCAGTTGTCAGAGGTCAGTTTTCTGTGGTCGGTTGTCCGTTGTCTGCGGTCCGTTGTCCATGGTCCCATTGTCTGTGGTCCGTTGTCCGTGGGTCAGGTGTCCGTTCTCCGTGGTCAGTTGTAGTAGTAGGAGCCACTAACAACTGACCACTAACAACTGACTACTGACCACTGACCATTGACCACTAACAACTGACTACTGACCACTAACAACTGACTACTGACTTTCCAACAAACCAAACCCGAATACACGTGTCGGTTCGTGTGGCTCTGGCTTAACGTCGGGGGGCATGTCCGGCTCACGAACCGGCGCCGGTGGATGCGGTTGCGAATCTGGTGGCAAGGGGATCGGTTCCGGAACCGCTGGCTCAGGATTGAACGGATCGGGTGGCGCCGGTGGACGCTGGGGTGGATCAATATTTTCGATGGTCATGATTTGTTTCTTTGGTCTTTGGTCTTTGAGTTTTGTACCTTAGAGCAGCTTTGCCCGAAAAGATACGGAGAAGTCCGTGAAACGGACGGCGGAAAAACATTCGGTTCTCCATTGTTTGACAGCCGTCCGTTTCACGGACTGAGACTCAGGTTGGGCCTCCCACCCAGCAGTGAACTGCTGGGCTATTTTCAATTGTTCGCTAAGGCGGACAAGGAGCCAGCACTTTTCGGGCAAGGCTCCTTAGAGCTTTAGAACTCGAGACCGTTCTTCTCGTCTGTCTCCGCTTCCCCGCGTCCCCGCTTCCCCGTGTCCCCGCGTCCGCTCTACCGTCTCCCTTTAGCGGCCCGAACTTGCTGCTGCTCCCAGCGCTGCTGGTGCGCCTGGCCCCGTTCATAGCCGACACGGAAAGGTCGTTCGGCACTGGTGCCCTGATGTCGCTCTCGCAATTCTACTTCAGCCTCCTCGAAGGATCGGCCACGCATTTGGGGCAGCAGCGCGGCTTCAAAGCCACGACGATAACTTGTCTCATCCTGGTGAAAACTGCCTCCTGCCTCTTCGTAATGCAGTTGCTCACCATCCTTTATTCCCACCCACCAATTCTCTCGCGCTGCGTCGAGACTCTCCGCTCCCGCCTCAGTAAAAACCGCGCGCACTCTCTCCGTTTGATCGTCATTCGTTGTAACCATCACCACATTGCGGCCATGGCGCAGGGCGTCTTCATAAACGAACAGCTCGTCATGTGGCAGGCCTGTCATTAATCCCTCTTCCATGGCCTCTCCGGCAGCCATTCCCGCGACCACGCCACCCGCTCCCAGTAAGACTGCGCCCAGCGCTCCGGCTACCAAAATTGGACCTACCCCTGGAATGATCAAGCTGGCAACTGCGAGGCCCAGGGTTCCTCCTCCGGCCACGCCAAGAGCTCCGCCTACGGTGCCGCCCATTGCTTCGCCCATTCCTTGCGACTCAGTATCGCTAACGGCGGTTGAGGCCTCAACCCGTTCGGCGGACATGCCCGGCCGTAAGACACTAATTCTCTCTTCCTCAATGCCGATTGACTTGAGCTGCTGAATTGCCTGATCCGCCGCTGCTTTCGACTGAAAAATTCCTACTATTGATTCCATGATCCCCCCATTTGAAAAATCTGCTCCGCCCAACCTGCGAGCATCAAGCAACCGAGCAGGAAATAACTCTGGGCTGCACCCTTCCAGTACAAGCCTACACTCCGCATGTCTGGTTAGTACTCACACCACCGCGGCGTACCGGATAAATCTGGCCACGTCGATACTCAAGAAACGGACATCTGCAACAACGGGGCCGCGAAATTCCTGTGGGGAGGGCCTGGTTGTTACGTTTGTCTCGAAAAGCCCAAGCCCTCAGGCACACAAATCTATTGACTAAACCGCTTCGTGCGGAATAAATTGCTCTACCCTCGCACAGTCTCTTAATTTTTCAAGGAGTCTACCAAGATGACAAAAAGAGTGATCCTGGCCCTGGCATTCATTGCGACCATGGCCTGCGGATGCGTCGTATTCGAAAGCTCAGCATTTGCCCAGAACGCGAACAGCAGCACCACCAACACCTCTATGAGCGGTAACATGAGCGGCAAACACATGCGTCGCCGTCGCCATCGCCGCGTTCGTCGCCATCGCCGCATGGGGCGCAAGCACATGGAAATGAAGACTGGAAACACTAATAAAATGTAGCTTTGGAGAGTAGCCTTGGTGGCAACCGCTGGGTTTTTCAGCCACAGACATCGGTTGGGTTGAGTGCAATATACCGAATGTCTTGACACTGCTTTACGCATAAGAGACGGCCGGGCTGGAGATGTCCCCAAACGGCCGTCTCTTTGTTTCATCGGCTCTCAGCCTCAGCAGGTTTGTGGCGCTTTTCTTTTAGCCTTCAACCCGGAGCTTACGGCGCGCCAAGCTTATTCGGGAAGAGGTTTTGTAAGCACGTCAGCGATGAGTTCTTTCAGGCCGGCGTCGGAGTTGTTGTGAAAATTCTTGTAGAGGGTCGTCAACTGCTCCAATATTTTGCTGCGCGCCTCCTGTTGTTCCGCACTACTGCTGAGTGCGACCGCGCGGGCGTAGGCGTCGATCGCCCGATCAGCTAGGTGCATAATACGCTGGAGCATGGCCGACTGCTCGGCCGACGCCTCCTTGCTGGCAAACTGTTTATTGTATTCGGCCGAGAGTTGTGCAAACTCACCCTTGAGAATGGCAATTCCCATACGATGATAAGCGGAAGCATCGGTCTTAAAGGGACTGTCGGTCTGGACAGCATTCCTAAATGCAGCTGCTGCTTCGACCGGAGACTGGTCACGCAGCAGGTAGCCCAGGACAAAGTTTAAAAAACCTCTGGCTACTTCCAGGGAGGTAAAGGGATCCGCCTTAGTGATTTGGCCCCCCTCGAGCAATTGCCTCGCCTTCCGAGCATGGGCGATCGTTTCGGCGTTTAGTGTCGTATTGCCGGCCAACGCGCTGTCGTATCCCGCTTCGACCAGTGTCCCCAGCACATAGAAGTCCTCAGGTTCGTTCTGAAGGAGGGCGCGCCCAATCACAAACGTTTTCGCGTAGTCTTTTGATTTGTACACGGTGTCAATGTCGTACTGACGCCGCACTCTCTCATATTCGTTAACGAAGCGTCGCACTTCCTTTACGTTGGGATCGGTGTCGGTGCCGAAAAGTCGAAGATATTTCTTGCCGGCTTCGTACGCCAGGCGCTGCTTGTCGCTCTGCGGGATGCGCTTCAGTTCGGTGTATTGTGCGAACAGCGCTTCCTTGTCTGCGTCCCGTTGTTGCTCGGCCATGGTGGGATTTCGCTGGGCGGCGACGAGTGAAGCCAGGCCCGACATCAAAAGGGCGGCCGCAATCGCGTGTAAACAAAGGCGGGTGGATTTTCGCATGCTGTTATCGTCCTCCGAAAACGCTGTAACCTGCCGGACGCAGTAAACTCCGCAAGTATCGGTGACGCTGGTTGGCGCGTCACCTTCGCTCTGCCAGACAGTTACCAGTTCAAAAACGAGCTCGAATGCGACCGCTGCCTTCCTGCGGTGCTCGAACGAGGTGATTTAGCCTCGCAAATAGGGATTGAGTCAACCGTCAGCCGGGTCAGAACCGGCAGGTGCGTAATTCAGTTAAATGGGGCCTACAACAAAGGACGCGCGTGCGAAAGAAAACGTTATCGTGGTTTGCCGAACCTTAACGATTACGGGCCGCAGGAATTTGCTTGAAGTCGCACTGTCGCGGTTTCTTATCAAAGCGCCAGCGCAGGAAACGGGTACCGTGGCGAAAGCGGCCACCCGAGAAATGATCGTATTGAACTTCAGCCACTAATTTTGTTTCCAGAGGTGCCCACTGGGCAGAGCGCTTGGTACTCCAGCGGCTCGGTCCGCCCGGAGCGTTGCCGGTAAAACCCGGGGCCTTGATAAGCGGCTCTAAGATTGTCGCCAGCTCTTTCTTTTCCGCCTCGTTAAAGCTGGAAGTAAAACCAACGTGGTGCAAGAGCCCGTTGCTGTCGTACAGGCCCAGCAACAGCGAACCGACAATCCTGGCGTTTGCCGCATAGCGAAATCCTCCAACCACACAATCGGCCGTACGCAAGCGTTTGATTTTCTGCATGGCCGTGCGTTCGCCGGAGGCGTAGGGAAGATCAAGCCGCTTGGCCACCACTCCGTCAAAGCCCAGCCGGGTCGAGTTAAGCCATTTCTGCGCCGTCGCCAGCGTTAAAGTCCGCGGCGAAAGATCGAGTCGCTCCTTGTGTTTGAAATATTGTTCGGCAAAGGCTTCCAATTGCCTGCGGCGCGTCTTGAACTTCTCGCCGGCAAGTGATCTGCCTTGCGCATCAACCAGAAGATCGAACACCAGCAGGCGGGCCGGAGTTTCAAGGGATAACTTTTCGACACGGCTTTTTGCGGGATGAATTCTCAACAGAAGATCGTCAAAGGACGAGCCACCTTTAACCGGAATAATTATTTCCCCGTCAATCACGAACTGAGCAGCGTCCAGGGCCAACAGGGCGGCAACCAACTCGGGAAAATAGCGTGTCAGTGACTGGCCGGCCTTGGACTGCAGCTCAAGCTGCGCGCCATTGCGAAATGCCAGACAGCGAAACCCATCCCACTTGGGCTCGTACTGCCAGTGGGCCCCTGCAGGTATCTTATCGACGAGCAGCGCTTCCATGGGCGGATAAGGCTGCTTGATTGGGAGTTGTTTGGGCATCTTTGTCAGAAGCAACGGTGAATGCAAATTATCCCACTCGATGCAGGCAATCTGAAATCTGCCCGAATAAATTTCCATTTCTCATTTAGCATCTTCTCATCGCTCCTTGGCAGAAGGCGTTGGAGGATTATTTCCGACTGACCCTGGCAATGGCAATGGCAATGGCAATGGCAATGATAAATCTGAAATGCCAAATGGAACTTGAGGAATGTTCTGACCTACCCTTTCTGCTGCAACAAGCGCAGGAGCGATCGTTCCGCCGCGTGCATTTGTTTACCTCTCTGCCTGACCAGTTCTTCGACCGTGTTGAAATAGGATTCAATTACTTTACCGCGGGCAAAGCTATCAAGCACCGCGGGTGAAATGTAAGCTGAACGGCATACTGCTGGTGTGTTGCCCAGGACTTCAGCAGTTTCCTTGATTGCCTGGACCACTCGGCGCTTTTGCTCCCTCTTAGTCTCCGGGATTTCGGAACCAGCACGGGCCAGGGCGCAGGCGCAAACGAGGGTGCCGGCCCAGGTGCGAAAATCCTTGGCGCTGAACTTCGCTCCCATCACTTCCTTGATATAGTCGTTAATGTGCTGCCGGGTGACGTTGACATAGCGCCCATCGCCATTTTGATACTTGAAGACCTCTCTGCCCGGTACTCGCAATAACGCGCGGACCACTTTTGCTACCTGACGGTCTTCCAACTCGCGTTTTTGTTCGACGCCGCTCTTACCGCGAAATTTGAATTCAATCACGTGCCGCCGGACACTAACATGCCGGGGTCGAAGCGTAGCCAGCCCATAGCTCCCATTCTCACTGGCATAGACCTGACTGCCGGGTCGAATAAAGCAGGTTGAGAGTATTCGCAGAATGGATGCCATCACGCGTTCGCGCCCCAAATCCTTCCGGCGCAGGTCGCGCGCCACCAGCCTGCGCATTGGCGGCAGGGCTTGCGAAAACTTGAGCAGACGCTCGAATTTCTTCCGCTCGCGCCGCTTGACCTGGTTTTCGTGATACAGGTATTGCCAGCGACCGGCGGCGTCCCTGCCCACCGCCTGGATCGCTCCTCCCGCCAAGGGATTGATGGCCACGTCGGTCCAGGCGGGTGGAATGCGCAAGGCGTCGATGCGCTTCAGGTCCGCGGTGGAGACTTTCCTGTTGTCGGCATGCCGGTAGCGGAAGCTGCGTTTGGCGGAACCCAGACGCCGAATTCCGTTTTTCTGTAGTTGTTCAAGTCGGGTCATTATGTTTCCCTGCACACCGCCTGCCGCTTAGCTGTTTGTTTGAGCGTCTTGAATATTACTTTGCTGCTTGAGTTGAGCCACTTCTGCCTCGCGCTCTTCCCGCGAAGCAGGGACTGCCTCGGCAACACCGTTATTGAGATGGACCTGGGGCATTAACCAGACCGCTGAAGCAACCAGCGCGCAGGAGGAAATGCAGCTTTTATGGCCGAATCTCAAGGGACGCTGAATCAATAGGGAACGCGGCGTGACCAGGTTGTACGGATTGCAGGCAAGCGAAAGTCCGATGAACTGACGAAAGGGAAGTTTAATTTCTGCGGGAGTCTGGTGACGTGTCAGGCAACAGCTGCCACTTCAAGCCGGAGAAACGCGTTTTCGGAAGGCTGTGACGCCGAACGTATTCAAGACTTCACCTTTCCTGATCCCGGCACGACGCGCAAGGCCGACACCAAAAGGCAGGTTTTGTAGATCTGTTATCGAATGCGCGTCGGTGGAGACAACAAATTTTATTCCTCGCTGGCGAGCTGCCTTCAACCAGCGCGGTTCAAGATCAAGCCGGTGGGGATCACCATTAATTTCTATCGCCGCGCGCGACTCGGCAATCACATCCAGAATCTCTTCGACGCGACAGGCTATCGGCGGCCGGCGTTGCACAAGGCGGCCCAGCGGATGACCCCAGATTTTAAATAGTGGATTTTTCATTGCCGTCACCAGGCGACGGGTCATGTTTTCCTCATCCAGCTTGTAGCGATTGTGAATGCTGGCGATGATGACATCAAACTGTTCCAGAATGCGATCAGGATAGTCCAGCGCGCCTTCTTTCAAAATATCCGACTCAGTGCCCCGCAACAGTTTGACCTTCACTGTCTCCTGCACCCGGCTGATTTCATCCCACTGCCGCAACAGGCGATCGACTTTCACCCCGTTCGCATAAAAAGCCGTCGGAGAATGGTCTGTGATGGTGAGGTACTGCATACCCATCGCCTCTGCCGCCTGGGCCATTTCGACCACAGTGTTGCGGCCATCGGAGTAATTGGTGTGGCAATGGACCATCCCTTTGATGTCCGAGAAGCTTAGAATATCCGCGGGCAGGCGCCCGGCGAGGGCCAGTTCGATTTCACCGTCGTCCTCGCGCAACTCCGGGGGAATGTACTGCATGCCGAACTGCCGAAAGATGTCCGCTTCTTTCTTCAGCGCGACTTGAGCGTGGGACGGCGCAGCAACTCGGCCCTTGCCCCGCCTTGAGGGAGCGCGGAGCAGCAATTTACTTGTAAGTTCGAAGCCCTGCCGCTTCGCTATAGCCTGCATCTTCTCGACGTATGCCCTGGCGCCGGTTTCGTGATGCAGCGCCGCTGCGTACTGCCGCGGCGGCACCGCCAGCAGGATCGCGCGCACATTGTCGGTCAGAGTCACACTACAACCAGACTGGGAGCGCTCCGCTACAGAAGTAATCGATGGCAGAGTGAGGAAGTGCTCCACCAGGCGCGCTGGCATGCGTTTAGCGCTCGCTACTACCCGAATAGTGCCTACAGTCTCTTTCCATCGTCGAATGGCCCCGGCTATCTCAATTTCGCGAACTTCCACGCAGGATTCCATGTGCTCGATGAGCCGATTCCCGAGACGTGCGGCGTGCAGCAGTAAGATGCGGGTTCCGCGACTCTCATAACGTTTGATCGCCGTCAATAATTGTTCTTCCGATTTAGCGCCAAAGCCAGGCACTTCTCTGACGCGACCTGAGTCCAGGGCAGTCTTCAGATCCGCCAGACTGGTAATTCCGAGCGCCTGATGCAGCTTCTCAATTTTTTTCAGACTGAGTATTCGTGAAAGCTCAATTACACCCGGGGGCAATTCCTCACGCAGACGAACCAGAACAGGTGAGCTACCGGTGGCCAGGATTTCTTTTACCTGGGACGCAAGTGCAGTGCCGATGCCCTTGATCTCTGTCAGGCGATTTTGTCGAGCGAGCGTATCGAGGTTTCCGGAAAAGTCTGCCAGCGATCCGGCCGCGTTGCGGTAGGCGCGGGCGCGAAAAGTGTCGACGCCTTTGGCCTCCAGCAAGAGACCGATTTCCTGAAGCATGGCCGCGACTGCGAACTTATTGGTTTTCATTTTCCTGGGCTTAGTGATTGCATCGTCAACGGCCCGGCACGCTGGAAGCGTGCGGTCCCAGGCTGGCAGTTTCTTCGACGGAGACTTCACCTAACACCACGCGCACCTGGTGCAGGCCGCGATCTTCGGTGAGCTGGATCTCGCCACCCGGTACAATTTTCCCATCAAGTTCCACCATGGCAACACCGCGGCTCACGGCTTTCAAATTCTCAACAACAATGCGCCAGGTTGTCTCGCCGCGGCGGTAAGTGATTTCAAATTCGCGCCACCAACGCGGAATGCACGGTTCGATTCGCAGCCGCTCGCCCCGCAACTGGAATCCGAGAATGGACTCCAGACCCGCACGATACATCCAACCGGCGGAGCCCGTGTACCAGGTCCAACCGCCACGACCTGTGTGTGGTGGTACAGCGTACACATCTCCCGCAGCCACATAAGGCTCCACCTTGTACTTATGCAGGCCTGCGCGCGTCGACGCATGGTTAATCGGGTTGAGCAGCGAAAACAGTTCGCCGCTGCGATCCCCATCCCCGAGCATGGCGAACGCGATCATGGTCCAGATCGCGCCGTGGGTATACTGGCCGCCATTCTCGCGCACTCCTGGCGCATAGCCTTTGATATAGCCGGGATTCAACTTACCCTTATCAAACGGCGGCGTGAAAAGCAAAACCAGTCCATCGCCGCGGCGAACTAAATATTCATCCACGGCGGCCATCGCCCGTACCGCGCGATGTGGTTCCGCGGCTCCGGAAATCACACCCCACGATTGCGCGATGGAATCAATGCGGCACTCATCGTTCTGAGCCGAGCCGAGCGGAGTGCCGTCATCAAAATAGGCGCGCCGGTACCAGTCCCCATCCCAGGCATTTTGATTCAGAGCTTTCTTCAACTGCTCCAGGTGCGCGCGGTAGCGCTCCGCAAGCTTCGGTTCGCTTCGCTGTTCGCAGAATGGTGTAAAGGCATCTAGAGTGGTGTAGAGGAACCAACCCAGCCAAACACTCTCCCCCTTACCGAGATAGCCGACCCGGTTCATACCATCATTCCAGTCCCCTGCTCCCATTAAAGGCAGACCGTTTTGGCCCACCGCGAGACTGCGATTCAATGCTCGGATGCAATGTTCAAAGACCGAACCGGATTCGCTTGAAACCGTGGGCTGCAGGTAGGTTTCGTGCTCATTGGGGCCAAGCAGCGGTGCTTCAAGAAAGGGAACCACTTCATCGAGGACCGTCTGATCACCTGTGACGCTGATATAGAAAGCGGCGACCAGGGGCAGCCACAACAGGTCGTCGGAAAACTTCGTGCGCACCCCACGCCCGGTTGGTGGATGCCACCAGTGTTGCACGTCACCTTCCTTGAATTGATGGTGGGAGGCCCGCACAATTTGTGCCCTGGCGGTCTTCGGATCGCCGTAGACCAGGGCCATGACATCCTGGAGCTGATCGCGAAAGCCATAGGCGCCACCGGATTGATAGAAAGCGGTACGGGCCTGGATACGACACGACAGCGTCTGATAAACCAGCCAGCGATTCAACATCAAGTCCATGGCCAGGTCCGGCGTCCGGACCTGCACCGCACCGAAGAGGTTGTCCCACGAACTGAGGATCTCATCGAACGCCTGATTGACGATCGCACTTTGACGATAACGCGTCGCCAACTCCAGCGCTTTCTCTTTCGAATCCGTCTCGCCCAACATAAAGACAATTTCGCGCGCTTCGCCGGGCTGCAACTCGATGGTCGTCTGGAGTGCAATACAGGGATCCAGCCCGGCGCCATCGCGTCCACTAAGCTTGGCCCGACGCAGCGCCGCCGGCTGCGCGGACTTGCCATTGCGGCCGATAAACTCCCTTCGGTCACAAGTAGCACTGCTCAGCTGCCCGTTGCTGGCCGCAAACGTCACGCGCCCGGCAAACTCGTTGTTGTAAGGATTGCGGGCCAGAACTGCGCCGCTCTTATCTATCTCGGTCACGATGTAAGGGGCCGAGGTGCTGCGCAACACCCCCAGCACCAGTTCGTTGTAGCAGGTAATCGAAAGGACGCGGCGCCGGTCCGTGCGATTGCGCAGCCGCAGCAGAGAGATCTTGACCGGGTCTTTGAGCGGAGTAAAAAGGAGCAGCTCCTGCGAAATGCCGTGGCTGTTGTGCTCGAAGACGCTGTAGCCCTGCCCATGACGGACGGTGTAAGTTTCAACTTCCCTAATCGGTAACGGTGTGGGCGTCCAGACCTCGCCGCTTTCGTCGTCGCGCAGGTAAAGAATTTCACCCGGTGGATCGCTGACAGCGTCGTTGGACCATGGGGTCAGGCGGTTCTCGCGGCTATTGATGGACCAGGTGTACCCTGCCCCGCTTTCCGTTACCTGGAAGCCAAAATCAGGATTGTGAGCTATGACATTTGCCCAGGGCGCCGGCGTCCACTGCCCCTCCCCAAGCACAGTCACATACTCGCGGCCATCCTGAACAAAACCTCCCAGGCCGTTAAAGAAATTCAAGTCGGGAAACGATTGTGACTCGGCCACAAACGGGCGAACCGGCGAGCGCGGCGTCAAGGCCGGTGGCAACGGCTCATCGACTGGGCGGCGCGCAATTTGTTCCTCCAGAGAGCCGCGCTCCGTAACCAACACCACGCGGGCGGCTGCATGCAGCAGAATGCGATCTTCGTCGGGCATTTGATCGGAGCGGCGCAAATAGACCCCTCCCGACTTGTCCTGCAAGCCCTGCAGGCCGCTGGTCCGCACAATTGTCTGCAGTTCATCCTGAAGCGACTGGATATAACTTGAGGGATGATCGTTCAGAATTACGAGATCGATCTTCAGTCCTTTGTAATGCAGGTATTCGTGCGCGTGCAGAATCTGCCGCACCGAACGCAGGTCCTCTTCCCGACCTACGCGCACCAGAAGGATTGGGAGATCGCCACTGATGCCATAAGCCCAAAGTCCGGATTGCCCTTTCGTGTTGAGCGCCAGTACATGCGGCCGGGCCCGCAACGAAATATCGCTGTAAATCACGCGGCCGGCCAGCTGTTGAAACAGGTGCGCGTCTTCCGGCCCAATGCCGAGGTGAGTCATCTCGACCTGGGCCCTGGTCCAGGCCAGGCGCGACTGGCGCTCGAAGGTGTTGGGATCGTGATATTTGTCGGCCAGGGTCATTGCTTCTTCGCGCGAAGCGGTAACGGCCGTGGTGAAAGTAACTCGCGCTGTTTCGTTGGGGCGCAGTCGAACCCGACAGCGCAGGCTGAATACTGGATCAAGCACCGCACCGACCGTATTTGAGAGGGGGCGTTCCTCCATCACGGCAACCGGATCGGCGACCGTATGGCCGCGCCCGAGAAACCGGCCGCGATCGGTCTCGTACTGCACAGCACCAATCATTGCGCCTTCGGTCAATACCACGTGCACGCCCCAGGCGGGCGCATCGTCATTCGAGTATTGCCGGCGCCGGGCCAACAAAGCGTTTTGCGCTGTGGAGAATTCAGTTTCAATGAAAAGATTGCCAAAGGCCGGATGGGCGTTATCAGCTTTAGCGGGGGCCAGGACGATCTCAGCATAACTGGTCAGCTCGATCTCGCTTGTACGAGTGGAATTGTTCGTGAGCGAGATCTGACGTACTTCAGCGTTTTCTTCGGGTGATACGACTATCTCTGCATGTGTCACGATGCCGGAATCGGCGCGCCAGAATTCCACCTTGTCTTCAGCGAACGATACCTCGTAAGACTGAGGCGGGCGACGTATGGGTTGATGTCCCGCCGACCAGACGGCGCCACTGTAAACATCGCGCAGGTAAATAAAGGTCCCCCAGTCATCACGTGTGCCATCTTCGCGCCACCGTGTCACGGCCCGTTCTCCGCACTGTGAATAGCCCGACCCGGCGGTTGTAATCATCACTGTATAGTTGCCGTTGGAGAGCAGCTGAGTTCGCGGAGTCAGCTGGTCCGCGCCGCGATAGACACGAGTAACCGTCCCCTGGATGCTGCGGGCGACGCGGCCAATGAGCACCTCTTCCGCGCGCGGGCGTGTCGCGGGCACGCCCTGCGGAATTCGTTCCTGAAGCAACAGATCGGTCGCTTGTACGAGTGGATCCGCATGGAAACGCCCTTCCATCAGGCCCTCATTGAGTAAATTGTCCAGGGCCACGAGGCTCATGCCCTGGTGATGGGCCATAAAAGCGCGAATCAAGACCAGCCTTTGGTTCTGCGGCAGGCGCTCTGGCGTGTAGTCTATGGCATCGTAAAAGCCGTAGCGGCCCAGCGCGCCTTCCTGGCGCAGCCGGGCCAGATTTGTCAGGGCGGCACTGGAATCGATAATCGCGGCCAACATCGTCGCATAAGGGGCGACTACCAAATCCTGAACCAGTCCCCGCTTCAGTCCCAGCCCGGGGACTCCGAACGGCGCATACTGGTAATTCAGATGCAGGTCGCGCGCGTTATAGGCTGACTCTGAGATACCCCAGGGAACGCCTCGCTCCTCTCCATACTCGACTTGCCGTGTAACCACGGCGCGGTAGGTTTGATCCAGGAGCGTCTCCGGATAGTTGCGCATCATGAGCAGCGGCATCAGGTATTCGAACATTGTGCCGGTCCATGAGATGAGGGCGCGGGCCCGATTGACCAGAGTCAACTGGCGGCCCAGGCGAAACCAATGTTCCTGGCTTACATCTCCCTTGGCGATGCCAACAAAACTGGCCACCCGCGCTTCCGATGCCAATAAATCGTAATAAGAATTGTCCGGTCGCAACTCGCTGACGTTGTACCCAATCATGAACAGTTCCCGGTCCTGATCCAACAGGAAGGAGAAGTCCATTTCGTTGAACGTGGTTTCGCAGACTTGCGCCAGCCGCCGCAAGCGCACCAGCACCTCTCGGGTCGAGCCCACCGCGCTTTCCAGTCGGGCCGCCAATTCCTTGCAGAAGTTTGCGGCATTCGACTGCGCCGGTGCTCCCGTATCAGGCTGGGCCACCTCTGCCTGTAGCGCGGCCAGTTCTACAATGGCCTGGTCGCAGTAGTCCGGAATTTCCGCGAGCGTCGGTATCCGGTCAATGAGTTCTTTGACTCTGTTCCAATGCCCACCTGCAGCTACCCCTGCGTCATTGATAAAAGCCTCGATCTCAACACTGAGCGGAGCGCTCCAGGGCACGAGAGTCGTGGCATCACGCCTCAGCCCCCGTAGCTGATGGCGCAACGCACTGATCCACCAACTTAAATCGGCATAGCTTTCCTCTCCATGCTCAAGCGTCAGGGCTCCCACTATGTCCTCGACTACGGCTGCGCGCCGGCTCAGTGCGTCAAACAAGACGGCCCACTCAGACAACGTCGCCGGCGTAACTGCTGCAACCAGACGCTTGCATGCCTCAATCTCTTCACGCAAGTGTTTGATCGTGATGACCTCGGTGCGTTGGCGAATAGTTCCCAGCCGGCCGGCCTCTTCACTGATCAGCTCAATAGTGTCGCTCAAACCGAGCCTCGTACCTTCGCCAAAAACAGGTCCTTCCTGCAGTTCAATACAAAATTGCTTGAGGGCAATCAGGTGGCCGGCGAGGTTGCCGCTGTCTACGGTTGAGATGTATTGCGGTGTCAGCGGATCGAGCGTGCGCGTGTCATACCAATTAAAGAAGTGCCCATGAAATTTCGGCAACCGGGCCAGGGTGGCAAAGGTCAACTCTGTGCGTTCTGTCAATTCCAGCGCCCCGAGGTAACCCAGATCATGCGCCGCCGCGGTAGATAGGAGCGTTAGTCCGATGTTTGTCGGCGACGTGCGATGCGCGAGCGTCGGCACGGGATCTTCCTGGAAATTATCCGGTGGTAGCCAGTTGTCTTCCTTCCCCACAAATTGTTCAAAGAAGCGCCAGGTCCGGCGCGCTATCAAGCGGGCAAAAAGCAGTTGGTCGGCGCTGAGCTTGCGCTTCTCTGCAATAATGCGCCGGCTGACCCACCAGGCGATGAACGGCGAAATCAACCAGGCAGCCAGGAACAGGGCAGAATCCAAGAGGGCTGCAGGTCGTGATAAAACGATCGCAACTGACGCTCCGAGCACTAGTAGACCAACCGTCCACATGTAACGGACGAAGGACTTCAGATCGTGCTTGCTGCCTCTTTCCGCATCCGCGGCCGTGACCCACTCAAGCAAATGCCTGTGAGAGATGTGCCGGCGATAAAGGGTGCGCAAGATGGCATCGAAACTGAGACAAGCCTGATGTCCAAGAAAGACAAACGAGAGCGCAAACTGTGCGGTGTTTGTGCCGAGGTCTCTCCAAACACTCCAGAGGTGGCTGGTCCAGGGAATTCCCCGCGGGTGACTCATGACGCTGGTGGTCACGTGCATATAAACCGGGAACGCCATCGTGATCACCGCAAGTAAGCTCCACAACCAGGGCGATCCGGGCAGGATGGTCCATGAGGCCAGCAGCCATAACACCATGGCGGGAGGCGTAAGACTGCGCCGCAGGTTATCGAGAATCTTCCAGCGCGATATCAGGGGCAGGCTATTCGGAACCCTGCGCTCACTCTCATCGGGCACACGGCCAAAGAGCCATGGCGCTACCTGCCAATCGCCGCGAGTCCAACGATGTTGCCGCTTGGCATAGGTGTCATAGTGCGTTGGATAGTCATCCAGCAACTCGATATCAGTGACCAGGGCAGCTCGCGCATAGAGCGACTCGAACAAATCGTGACTGAGCAGCGTGTTTTCCGGAACACGACCGGCCAGTGTCTCTTCAAAAGCATCGACATCGTAAAGACCCTTACCGGTATAGTTACCTTCTCTAAAGAGATCCTGATACACATCCGAGACGGCCGTGGTGTAGGGATCGATGCCGGTGTTACCTGAAAACAACCCGGCAAAGCGCGACTCATTTGCACTGGGGAGGGAAACACTGACCCGCGGCTGCAGAATGCCGTAGCCGCGCGTTACACGATGCAAACGATGATCGATCCTGGGTCGATTCAGTGGATGAATAGCAGTACCGATCAGCCGGCGAGCTACGTCTCGGGGCAATTGAGTATCGGCATCAAGTGTGATCACATAACGTATGTTGGTGAGTTCGTGCTGCGCCCCAGTCTGCACGATGAAAGTGGTATCCGACGCGCCCCGGAGGAAGCGATTGAGCTCGCGCAGTTTGCCTCGCTTGCGCTCCCATCCCATCCACTTTTCTTCAGAAGGGTTCCACACACGGCGCCGATGAAACAAATAAAAGCGCGGCTGCTGTCCCGGCTTGCCATACTTGCCATTGAGACGTTCGATGCCCGAAAGCGCGGCCTCAAGCAAGGCATCATCGCCGGGCATCTCAGCCGCCTGAGCGTCGGCAAAGTCACCAATCAAGGCGAAGTGAATATGATCGTCTTCATTGGCTAGGAACAACACCTCCAACTTTTCCACCAGGTTTTCAATAACCTCGGTACTGGGAAAGATGGTAGGAATGACGACAAGCGAACGAGCCTCGCTCGGGACACCTGCAGACGTATTCATACGGGCCAGAACGCGGGGCCGAAACAAGTGCGTGACGTCAAAGTTCAGCACGCTCAGCGCCAGATCGGCGGCAGGAAGAAGCGCCAATAGCGCCACCACAATCAGCAGAGGCAAGCCACCACCCGCGCGGTAGAGCAGCGCCGAGAGGAATGCCAGTATCAGACTGGTCACCAGAATAAGGCTGCCCAGATAAACAAAGGTGGGGTGGTGCAGCACCCAGCGGCAAAGCTTTTCGGAAAGACGCGGCCGATAGTCAAAGGCGGCTTCCAACTGTGGCAACCCGGCATCAATCAGATAATAACCAACATGCGATTCGCAATTCGGAAAGAGATCTTGAGGCTCATTAGCCGCAGCTTGCCGCGCAAACTGAGCGGCGGCCTGTGCGATCTCAACTTCGTTGGCGTTGGTTCGCTTGCTGATGCGTTCAATGACGTGCCGGTACCGATCGCGACTGGCAAATTCCATCTGCGAATATGCGCCCGCCGGATCCTCACCCAACAAGGGTTCGATCAAACTGACGCTCTCAAAAAAAATGCGCCAGTCAAGCGTTGACAACAAGCGCATGCTGGTGATGATGTTACCGACCGTGACCTGCGCCGCCGCCTGTCTCTGGTGTTCGCTCTGCATCACCTGCTCGATGCTGGTGCCCTGGATACGAAATTGCTTCTCGATCCACTCAAAGATCGGGGTGACTGCCGTATCCTGCTCTCGCAGGCGTTGCAGCAACTGAACCACAAAAGCTCGCGGCACTTTGTCACGTTTTGCGAAGCGCTCGGCCACGAACGCCACCAGCTCTTTAGGTTGCGTGGCCGCCATTTCCAGCAACTTGTCTGCAAATCCGTCAGCCTGTGAGCGCTCATCTCGCCAGCGAACAATTTGCGTTGACAGCCGCCGCAGGTTTTCAACCAGGGCCAGGCGCAAACTGATGGCCACGGCCCAGACTTCGCCGATACTAAGGGGAGAGATGGTCTGATAAGCGGCGATGAAACGCCTCAGCGTGATGGGATCAAGACGGCTGTCGGTGTGGGCAATCAGCGCCAGGGCCACCGCGTAGATACGGGGATAATCCGCCAAATCGCCCGTGGCCAGCTTGGGCAACTCGTTGTAGTAACTCTTCGGCAGATCCTCGCGAATCTCGCGCAGTTGCTCCTCGACGATGTGAAAATTGTCCAACAACCACTCGGCCGCCGGGGTGATGGATTCCCCCTGGCGCACTGCCTCAACCAGAGAGCGGTAAGCCGCAACGAGTTTGCGCCCGTTATCCTCAAGGCGGGGCAGCAGTCGTGCGCGGCCCTTTTTTCTTATGATTTGGTGTTCGGCAGCGAGCTCTATCGCATATTGCTCAAGTCGTTCAACGCTGAAGAGTTCGCCGCGGATCGGCTCACCCTCCCCGTACAGGGTGGGTTGCATTTTAGCGGTTCGGGATCGGAATAGTTCAGCCATACAAGTTCGCAGAGCGATTTGCGAGGCGCCCTCCAGCAAGCGGCAGGGTTCTGGCTACGTCACCCGGGGAGTAACTTTGCGAGAGTTGTAATGCCGGCAGCCTGAATGATACCCGATCCAGTCGAATGTAAGTTAATGACGGTCAGAACCAGTCGCTAGCGCGCCGGTTTCGATCGGTTCAACAATGGACATGGCCCAACAACCAAAAGACGATTATGAAGATCAGGATTGTTGAAACGCACCCGCCGCCCCACTTCCAGGCGGCCACGCCGGCGAGGATTCCACGTAAAGGACCTTGCATATTTTGCTCCTAGATTTAAAGGGAGTCCGACAAACTTTAGTTTGCCGTTGTACCGGTACCCGAAGGTACGCAGCAGCAACAACAAACTAAAGTTGTCAAACGTGGTTTTAAGTTTTAGCGTGCCATCGCGGCTTTGCCTTCTGCCTTAGCCGCCACTAATCGGTCACCCAGCGCTTCAATCTCTTCCGTACTCAGAATCTTGCGGGCGTTGGGAAATAACTCTCCTTCTTCCTCTTCCACATGGTGCTCGACATTTTCCTGCAACACCTTGAGTTTCGCACCCCACATTTCATCGTCCTTCGCGAGCGCCTCCAGTTCCCCCAGGAGTGTCTTGACGACGCCGTGCTCTTCGTAACTTTCAAGCACGATGTCATGAGTCGCATCTGCATCTCCCAATGCCGGATAAAGAATTTCTTCTTCTATCCGTGCATGAATATCCAATTCATTCTTGAGTTGAGCGAACAACTCCTCTCTGGTTTTGACGCCTCGTTCCGTGGTGGGCTCAAGCTTTGCAAAAATACCGGCCACCTTCTTGTGATCATCCTTCAGCAGAGTGAAAGCATTCATTGTATTGATCTCCTTTATCAAACCTTGCATCGCAATGGGACATTCCATGACGGGTTCTTCAGCTTTGGCAATCACAGTGCCAGCGCTATCTCATCAGCGCTTTTCGCCCGCGTGCTCGGACTAAGACGCTGAACTGCAGGGGAACAGGATTTGTTAGAGATGCCGCTGTTAAAGCAAGACGTCCCGGATTGAAACATAATCTTTGGAAGCGTCCGCTGCAGTTTCGAGAATTCCGAATTAACGCCAGCTCGTAAGCGGTTAGAGAGAAACCATGTCAAGAAATGAGTTCCGGCGAGCCTTTCGCCGCAATCGCCGTCAGACTCAGAACATAATCTGCGCCAGGTGCGGTGCCGAGAATATCCCGGCTCGCAAAGGCGCACCAGACCTGTGTGTGATTTGTCTGGCCCGCGCTTTGAACAGTTATTTTCGCCAGCCGCAAATACGGCGACCGCGTTAAGAAAGCGCCCTCCGTTCAGGAACGGAGGGCTGAAGAATGGTTATCGAGGAGCGCCGGCTTAATTCATTTCGACTTTTTCTGATCTCCTCGATCACCTTGTCCGGCAGGTACTTTCGTCTTCGCTCTTTGTTTCCTATCCTGTGCCAGAGATCGCCCCACATCCGAAACTTTATCAAACTGCCCTCTGTCATTGCGGCGCACATAACTTTTATTTGTGCCCGTATCGATCAACTCTCGTGATTTCTCGGCCATGAATTCCTCCTGGTAACGATTGTGATGTGTATTTGTCCGGTACATTTCCCGTGTGGTTCTGTTTACTTCTAAACCACTAGTGTTCCGGTTCAGAGTCTCTTGAACCCTTGACGCCCGAGTCTCGCAACAGCGGTGCCAGTGGCCAAGCTAAGCGTCGTCAGTTCATTAATCTCAGGTTTTAAGCAATGGACCAGGCCTCGTCGATTGGGTGAACCATGGCGGAGCTCTACTTGCATATGGCGGAGCGCCGCTTGCATAGGCTTTGCCACGGTTTAGCTGATCGCTTGTCGAGAATTAGTTCGAGGGGGGTTGGAGAACATGGGCGTCGCAGCACGTAAGTTACAGACAGGTTCGCACCCCTCAATCGGATTCGAGACTCCTGCCATCGTCCCGCTCTTGAGAGCATTGCGTACGCCAGGCGATCCCGCAGATCCCGCGCAGGCCCTGCTGGTGGAAAACATTCGCCAGAAGGTCATGGCCTGGATTCATTGGAACGTCCGGGCCCACAGTATAAAACACGAGAAAAGGGGGAGAGAGTAATGCCAAGGGGAGATAAGGGTGCTTACACCGATAAACAAAAGCGGCAGGCCGAGCATATCGAAGACAGCTACGAAGAGAGAGGCGTTTCGAAGGACGAGGCCGAATCCCGCGCCTGGGCCACGGTAAATAAGGAATCGGGCGGGGGAAAGAAGAGCGGCTCAGGCCGAGGTAAGAAGCCAAATAAGTCGGCTTCGAAAAAGGGCGGCAAGAAAGCAGCTGAGAAAAGCAGTAAGAAGCGATAGAAAACAACCACCTCCAATCAGAACATGGCAGCCACAAAACCAAAATCAAGCAAACAAAAGATCCGATCGCCAGGGACTACCGGATCGATTGTGAAGCGTGCCAAGCCTGCCAGACGGCGGAGCGCGAAAACACCTGCATTGGGAAAGCTGACGTTACTGGGCGGAGATACGACCGCCGGATAGCGCGCTTTCTTAATTAAAAGTTGGAGGAAAATGACATGGGTGACAATGGTGGCGGAGGCAGCGCAGGCGTCGTGGCTGTGCTGGTAATTCTTATCGTGCTTGTTCTGGCCGGCCTGCTGGTGTTTGGCGGTCGACTCTTCGGAGGAAACAAGAAAGTGGATGTGAATATAAGTGCCCCTAAGTAGTCGAGCTTATGTTAACTTCATACGGCTCGGCAACAACGGAATCAGGTGTTCGTGACTTGAGGCGCTGAATGGAAAAGATCAGCAAAGGGAATGTCAGTTTTGCGCTCCTTTTGCTGATCTGCTTTTTTCTACCGTGGGTGCAGGTGAGTTGCGGCGCCAGCCATGACACCGTAACGGGACTCGATCTTGCACGAGATGGCGATTTTAGTCTTTGGCTGATTCCCTTGCTTGCCGTCGTGGTCATTCTATGCGGCGCTCGTCTGGTTCGCATCAATCAATTAATCATGGGATTGATTGCTGTGCTTGGCGGTTTGGTAAGTCTTTACCTGATGAACCAACAGCGTTCAAGGTTCGAAGGAACAGGCGGCGTTATTCCGGTTCGTTTGACTACCTGGTTTTGGTTAGGACTGCTTGCAGCTGTTGGTATGGTCGTCAGCGGGGCCGTTGAAGTATTGCGAAGACCGCGTCTGCGATGAAACTGCCTTCTGAAAAGCAGTTTTTTCCCGAGTCAGGAGGCAGCCTCACTCTCAAGAATAGGAACGAGTAGCCAGCGTATCGATCACAAATCTTCCTCTAGAAAGAGGACGAAATTAATACATCAGACACCGGCACCTCGTCCTAACCTCAACTCAAAACCGGAAAATTCAGGGTCATTTGGCCATAGGTCCTGCTCCTCTTTGGGGAATGGCATTTGCGCTCCCTCAGCCCTGGATCCACATCGGCGTGCAGGACAGGTCTGGGGTTAACCAGCAACTGTCCCGCATCACGAAGTGAACATCGTGAACCAATTTGTCGGTACCTGGTTCGAATCCGCATCGTGCGCTCGCTCTCCCCCGCACAAAACTTTTATCACTGGTTGACGCCCGGGACTTACATGGTGCGTCAGGAGAAAACAGATCGATGGTTGCATCGCGAGAAACCTTAACTAAAGCCGTTGAAGCTGCTCCAGCAACGAAGAAGAATCATAGTGAAGTGCCTGAATTTCTGTTGCTCAATCGGGAACTCAGTCTTCTTGAGTTTCACCGTCGTGTGCTCGAGGAAGCGTGCGACGAGAATAATCCCCTCCTTGAACGCTTAAAGTTCCTTGCCATTTTTGCTGCGAACATCGATGAGTTTTTCATGATTCGGGTTTCTGCGTTGAAAGAGGAGCTTGAAGAAAACGTAACAGAGCTTTCCCCGGATGGTCTGACTCCTGCGGAGCAACTAGCGCGCATCAGGGAGCAACTGCTGCCGATGTTCGCGAGGCAGGCGGATTGTTTGAATCTGGAAATCCTGCCGCAGTTGAAGAGTGAAGGAATAGAAATCGCCTCATACGCGTCGTTGACCCAGCTTGAACGCCACCTGCTTGACTCGTATTTCACAGAAAAGGTGTTCCCGGTATTGACGCCTCTGGCAGTAGACCCGAGCCACCCATTTCCTTATATCTCTCCTTCCAGTCTCAACATTGGGTTATGGGTTGAAACGCCTGCCATTCCCGAAAGAAAGCAGACGACCGCCGAAACCCGGTTTGTGCGCATCAAGGTGCCCTCACTCGTGCCGCGATTAATTCCCATTGATGGCTCGGCGGCGAGATTCGTCCTGGCTGAGGACTTGATTAGCGCCAACATTCACTCATTGTTTCCGGGCGCTAATCCGGGCCGCTGCTATATGTTCCGAGTAACTCGCGATGCTGATCTCAGCATTCGTGAAGAGGAGGCCGACGATCTGCTGCGCGTCATTCAGATGGAGTTGCGCAAGCGTCGCTTCGGCGCTCCAGTACGGTTGGAAGTCTCGTCGTCGATGCCGGACGAGATGGTTGATTACCTGATGGATTCACTGGAACTGAGTGGGGACGACGTTTATCGGGTTGAGGGACTCCTGGTTCCGGACGGTCTGCTGGAGTTATACAAGCTGGATCGGCCGGAATTGAAAGATGAGCCGTTTATCCCGGCGGGGCCTCAATGTTATGCAGACAAGACCTCAATCTTTGCTGCAATCAAGGAAAGTGACATCCTGCTGCACCATCCTTTTGATTCATACTCGTCGGTTACCGATTTCGTGGAAGCCTCAGTCGAAGATCCGGACGTCGTCGCGATCAAGATCTGTCTTTATCGAACTGGCCCGGAATCGCCGATTCCGCCAGCCTTAATGCGGGCCTGTGAACAAGGGAAACAAGTAACCGTGCTGATTGAAATCAAAGCTCGCTTCGACGAGGAGCACAACATTGAGTGGGGCAGGCGCCTGGATGAGGCAGGAGTGCATGTGGTTTACGGCTTGGTTGGTCTTAAGACCCACGGCAAGGTGACACTCGTGGTGCGGCGCGAGGGTGACTCGCTTAAGCGCTACGTGCACATCGCTTCGGGGAATTACAACCCGACTACCTCATGCACCTATACCGACGTTGGTTTGCTCACTGCCGACGAAGAGATTGGGGCCGACGCCAGCGAACTATTCAACTACCTGACGGGCTGTTCGCAACAAACAGAGTACCGACGGTTAATGGTGGCGCCGGTTAATTTGCGTGAACGCATGACCGCTCTGATAGATCGTGAAATCGAACATCAGAAAGCCGGCCGGCCCGCCCGCATCATCGCCAAGATCAACCGTCTGGCAGACACCAGTCTTATTCGGAAACTATATGACGCATCGCAGGCTGGCGTGCCGATTGAATTGATCGTCCGGGGCGTGTGCATGTTGCGTCCGGGAGTTCCGGGCCTCTCTGAGACAATTACCGTGAGAAATATTGTGGGAAGATTTCTCGAGCATAGCCGAATTTTTTACTTCGCGAACGGCGGCGAGGCGGAAGTATTCATAGGGAGCGCTGATTGGATGCACCGCAATCTTTCGAACCGCGTAGAGGTGGTGGCACCTGTTCGTGATGAGAGAATCAAGCGCTATCTGAAAGAAGTAGTGCTGGATGCCTACCTGCGAGATAACGTTAAAGCGCATAAGCTCTCTCCGTCCGGTGCCTACGAACGCGTGGAGCTGGCGGCGGATGAAAAAACATTCGACGTGCAGAAGTACTTCATTGAGAAGGCCCGAGCGCAAGGCAGTGCAAACTGTTGATTTGCGCGAAGTTTAGAGGAGGGAGAGGCTATGTGGGGAAGAAGAACCATAACCGCTGCTTGCACGATTTTAGTCTGGCTTACAGTCATTGGGGTGTCTTTAGGAGTTGCAAAGCAACAAAAGGCAAAGAAGACCGGCTCTCACGTAGCGGGGCGTGCCGTTATGTGGCGCGAGCCGAGTGACATTGGCCGCCGCAACCTTTTTCTGGGACCGGGCGGGGCCGCGATGCAACCAGACCTGCGCAGGATTACGCTGATCAAGGAAGAGAAGAGCGGAGGTTACTCTAAAAAGTATCGAGTAGTAGATGCCTCGGGTCGTGAGTGGGTAGCCAAAATCGGCAAGGAAGCACAGTCGGAAACCGCTGCGACTCGTCTCCTCTGGGCAGCCGGCTATTACACCGATATAGACTATCTCGTACCATCTGTACACATTGAAGGTCTAAACAAAAGGCTGCGTAACGTTAGATTCGGGGCGAGGCCGAAGGAGGAGGACCGTAGCGAGTGCTGGAAATGGAAGAGCAATCCCTTCGTCGGGAGGCGGGAATTCCAGGGGCTGAAGATAATGATGGCCTTGCTGAATAATTGGGACACAAAGGATGCAAACAACAAGATCGTGGTCGTCCACGACAAAGACGGACAAGTCGAGTCCCGCTATGTAGTTCACGACGTCGGCGCCTCCTTTGGCAAGAAATTAAACTGGTTAGAACGCAACTTGCTCTTCAAACGCGACCGCAACAATCCCAAAGGTTATGCGAAAGCCCAGCTGATCAAGGGCGTGAGCGGTGATTCGGTGAAACTCAACTACTGGTCGAAGAATGGCGGGATACTCAGTAAGGTCAGCGTGGAGGATGCACGCTGGATAGGCCAGAGACTCGCGCGTCTGAGTCCTGAACAAATTGAGGATGCCTTTCGCGCGGCTAGTTATTCATCTGACGAGGTGCGCCTAATGTCTCGAGCCGTACGCCAAAGGATTAGAGATATAAATAACCTGCCGAGAAGTTCCCAGTTAGCGCGGGAATAGATCCGGCGCTGAGTACCCCACAGTTATGTGCGAAAAAAACGCCGGTCGCAGCTTTATCGCTACGGCCGGCGATTATAACTTTGGCAAAGAGTAAGCTTTAGTTCTGTTGTGTGCCTGTTGCTTTGGCTTCCGTCGCCGTTGCCGCAGTCTGCATCTGTTGCCAGTAATCCTGGACGTACTGTTTCATGGCTCCGTGGCCGAACCGCGTATAAAAATCATAACTCTTCATCTCGGCATAAACCTGATCGTAATTCCAATGATCATTTGTAAACCGATAAACAGCCCCCATCACCCCGGTGCGGTGACGGCCGCCGGCACAGTGAACAAAAAACTTGCCCGTGGAGGGTGCGCTCGTCAGCTTAAGGAAGGTGTCAATTTGTTCCGCTCGGGGATAGCCCTTATCACTCATCGGGATATTCACATAATGCATTCCCAGAGCTTCGACGTCCCTTTTTTCGTAGGATTCGGGATCGTCACGCAAGTCAATCACGGTCGTGACGCCGAGCGCCGCGAGATCCTTATAATCCGTTTCCTTCGGTTGCGCCCCGCGAAAGAAGCGCTCGTCCATACGGCCAAAATTCTTGATTTTGATGGATTGGAAATTACCGCTTTGTTCCTGAGCTAAAGACATTGCGACCGTGCAAACAATGAGCACTACGCTGGCCAGGAGTCGCAGCACAAAATTATCTTTTCTCAAATTTTTCATCGTCATAGATCCCCAAAACAAGATCCAGGTTTTTGATATCCAGTTGTGATTCAGTCCGGCTGCCGGGCATCGGCCAGCGAACGACGTCCGGGGTTAGGATTCACGCCTCAGCCGCTGGGTTGCAACTTTGGTCTGCACTAAATCACGAGTAGATTCGGGCAATTTGCTGTCCCAACTCGCTACACTCCCTGCGGTTGTTGGGTGCTGTCTTCGAAAGGCGCTAGCCGGCCCGATCCGGGAACCATTCGCAGCTTCACCACGAAAGTCGATCCCTGACCGAGACCCGGACTGCTGGCCGTAATCGATCCTCCATGTAGTTCGACGAGGTGGCGCGCGATTGCCAACCCCAGCCCCAGGCCACCATGCAATCGCGTGGTCCCACCATCGGCCTGACGAAAGCGGTCGAATACGTACGGCAGAAACGACGCACCTATTCCCTCGCCCGTATCACTCACGATGATCTCAGCGTCGTTTCCGGAACTTTGTAAGCGCACCTCGATTCGGCCCTGGGCCGGTGTGAATTTGACAGCGTTCGAAAGAAGATTCCAAATCACCTGTTGCAAGCGATCGGGATCACCCAGCACCGGGCCAGTGTCAGGATCCGCGCTGAGGTTGAGGCTAATCGACTTTGAAATAAGTGCCGGCCGAATTGAATCGGCAGCCGCTTCAACAAGCTCGAGCAGTTCCACTGGCTTTGATTCTACTCGCAGTTTTCCCGTAATAATGCGCGACACATCGAGGATATCGTCTATCAGCTGTGTCTGCGCTTTGGCGTTGCGCTCGATGATCTCCAAAGCCTTTACGGTAGTCGCCGGATCCAACCGTCCCGAGCGCAACATCCCGCTCCAACCAACGATAGCATTCAAAGGGGTGCGCAACTCGTGGGAAACTGTGGCGAGAAATTCATCTTTCATGCGTCCGGCGTCTTCGGCGGCAATGCGGGCTGCCTGTTCGGCCTGGTAGAGATGGGCGAGATCGAGCACCAGGGCCAGGCGGTCAGCAACCAATTGTAAGAAGCGAACATCTTCGGAAGTGAATTGGCGAGCAGTTATCGTGTCCGCGTGTATCACGCCGATCACTTTCTCTTTAACCACCAGCGGAGCGCCAATTAGCGAGGTAAATCTAGTCCGCAAGATTGGATTATGAACATCCATCTCTGAAAGGTCCTCGACCACCAGCGGCTCTCGCGAAGCGGCGATGCGTCCGGCTATGCCCCGTCCGAAAGGAACCCTAACGTTGGGTGTCAACTCCTGCTCGAGTCCTACCGCCGCAGTCAATCTGAGCTCGCTTCCGTCTTCGCTTAGGAGCAGAATCGCGACTGAATCAACTTCCAGCAGCTCACGCACCCGTTCCAGCATCTCGTGCGACAAGTCGTCCGCGGACAGATGCTGCAAGGCGGTATCCGTGACGGATTGCAGCCGCTTATTATTCTCGGTAGCGCGTTCCGCCTCGAGGCGCGCAGCTTGCTCGCGCCGCAGGAGTTGCTCCCGTTCTTCCTGCGCTTGCCTGCGTTCGGTGACATCTGTGCAGACACCGGTCATGCGCACTGTCTTGCCGTCGTCATCACGCAGCACCTGACCCTTCCCCTCAACCCATCGTTGGCTACCGTCGGGTCGAATGATTCGATATTCAACTTCGTGTGTCTGCCCGCGTTCAATGGTATTTCTGAGCGACTCAATGAGGCGTCCACGGTCTTCGGGATGCACGTCATTCATGAAGTGATCAAAAGTGCCGCCAAAGCTATTGGGCTTCAATCCGTGGAGCAGTTCGAGGTTTTTCGACCATTTGACGACTGAGGTAGCCACATCGTAACTCCATGCTCCCATGTTGGCAGCGTCCAGAGCGACACCCAATTGCTGCTCCTTTTGCTGCAAGGCTTCAGCTCCGGCTTGACGCTCCTGAACGACAGCGGCAAGAAACAGGAACGTGAGGGCGTTGGAACCGACGAAGAGCTGTAGCTGCAGCAGCGCTTCGTTGGGGGCGACACCGACGAATGGACCGAGACCGTGTGCTGTCCCCCAGATGGCGAACCCCGACAGGATGAGAGTGGCCAGGGCAACCCCTCTCTGCCCTAACCTAAGCGAGACCCAAAGAAAGAAGGGAACGATTAGACGGGTCAGGGGATATTGAATCGGAGTGGGCGTCGATTTTGCGAAGGTTACGAAAGCAACAAGCGACAGAGCTGTCAGCAAAAAAACTGCTTCGACCAGACGCTTCTTTGGCATCCAGTGGCGCGGACCGGATCCGAAGGTGAGCAGAACCGGCGCCACTACAATTGCACCTACCAGGTCCCCAAGCCACCAGGTCAGCCAAAGACTTCCAAAATCCTGCCAGAGTTCCGCGTGCCCTAGACATAGACTCAAATTGCCAATTGTGGCGCTGACCATCGTCGCCACAAAGACTACCGCGATGAAGGCCCCCACGTCTTTTGCTCGATCCAGAGAATGTTGAAAGTCTCTGGCCCGCAGCAGGACTACCGCTGTCACGGCCTCCAGGGTGTTGCCGGCGGCTATGCCTATAGCTACCCAGAATGGAATGTGAGTGTCAAAGTTCGCCAGGAAGGCCCCAATTAGAATTCCAGGCCAGACGCGCTGACCTAACAACAACAATGAAGCAATTGCCAGTCCCGTCGGCGGCCAGACCGGCGACACGTTTTCATGGGCGGAAGCCAGCTTCAAGCCAAGCTTCGCAGCGGCAAAGTAAATCGCCGCCAGAACGATGAGCCGTGCTACTGCCTTCAATTCTCTAATCCCAAGGGCCACCTAAGAGCTCCAAACCTTGAAGAACACCGATTGTTTGACCAGACCTGTCGAATAATTGGACAGAGAAGGAAACTAACATTGCGTCTGCTTGAAAATCAAGAATTGCATCCAGCCGGTGCTCGGGCCGCACTTTCCCTATGCGGAGTAGAGACCACGATCCGAGAAATCACAACCTTTTCCCCTGCGGGCGCATCCATCTCCCATCTGCCACCTCTCCCGCTTGCAAAAGCATTCGAGTCTTGCTAAACCTCGTTGGTGTAAACGCGTTGCCCCCGGAGAAAATGATGAAAAAAATAATGCCTTCGATGTTCGCGCTGGCGCTGATCTTTGCGCCGTTGGTCCCCACACTTGCTGATACGATCAAGTTGAAAGATGGTAGCGTGATTCACGGGCAGGTGATCGCCTTCAAAGACGGTCAGTTCACGGTATTGATAGGAAGTGGCGCCAAAGGCCGCCGTAGTCGCACGATGGTCTATGTCGAAGACATTGATTCAATCGACTTTGACTCAAGCGCAGCCAGCGTAGCCGACAACAGCGATCAGAACAAACCAGCGGAACCAGTCAACCAACCCACCCGCCCAGCCGCGACCCCCGAGCCCGCCAGCACCAACCCTCAGCCGGCTTCGGCGCCAACCTTTTTCACCATCAAGGTAAGTGTACGGGCAGATAATACAAACAACGGTTGGACCAACAGCGGGCTGGTTGTTCGTCGCGGGCAGCGTTTGCGCATTACTGCGTCAGGCCGGGTCGATCTCGGACGTCGGGGTTTTTCCACACCGGGAGGCGTTCCCATGGCCAATGATAACGACCGGCTAATGAGGACAGAACCGACCGGAGGTTTGATAGGCGTCATCGGCGATGACAATGATGAGTTTGTTTTTATTGGCGCGCGTCACGAATTCGTCGCCCAGCGAGATGGGGTTCTGTTCCTGGGAATAAATGAGGGCGACCTGACCGACAACCGTGGCTCTTATGATGTAATCATCGAGGCTGAAGCAGGCACGCCGCGCTGATTTGGGACGCTCGTACGGAGCGCCACCAGCAAACGTGCCCGTCCTCAAGGGCATCACAACAGCGTAGCCTTTGACCCCGTTAGCAGTCCGGAACTATAGTGACGGGACCGTTCCCGAATATCGTCTCGCCCGTTGTGCTCAATAGTAGGGATAATTCTTATGAGAGTTCCAGCTTTATGCCGCCGCTTCCTGGTGCTATTGACGACCGTTCTTCTGGTCATGACTAGCACCGGATCAATCAGTCTTTTCGCCCAGTCTCGGCGTCAACCACCCGTTACCAACGAGAAAAAGAACAAACGACCGGATCCCGACAAGCCGGACGAAAAGACGCAGGAACCTGCGCCTGGAGACGTGATTAATCGTCCCCAGGAAGCAGAAAAGGTGACAATCTCCACGGCCGTGGTTAACGTTGACGCAGTCGTCTACCACAAGAAGAGCGGTCAGATAGTGCCAGGTTTGAAACAGGGAAATTTCGCGATCTTCGTTGATGGGCAGCCCATGCCAATTACTAACTTTGCCACTCCCGAAGCTCCCATCACAGTGGTCATGGTTTTGGAATACAGTAAGTGGTCGGAAGCCTTTGGCTACTATGGCAGCAGCGGCTACGACCCGGGCACTTATGAAGTCATCCGACCGGCGGCGATGTTCCTGACGCGGTTTATCAAACCGCCTGACGATTATGTCTCGGTCGTTGCCTATGACATGCGTCCCACCCCTTTAACGGACTTCACTAACGATCCCACTCGTATCACCCAGGTGATCAACTTGCTGCTGCGCAACACCCCAGCCTTTCGCGAGAGTAATCTATTTGATGCTTTGAAGTTTACGCTCATCGGCGGGCGGGGCGACTCAGTCGTGTTGGAGGACTCAAAAGCGGAGAAGTCGGATTATACAGGCCTGGCCAGTGTGCAAGGCCGCCGTAAGGCATTGATCCTGGTAGCCTCAGGTATCGACACGTTTAGCAAGATTAATTACGGTGAAGCACGGAAAGTAGCCCAAAACGCCGGCGTGCCAATCTACGTAATCGGAACCGGAAATCTCTTTTTTAAGAAGTATGATAACCAGATGGGTGCTACGGACAGTATTACCGGCTCGCCTGGAAGAATGACTTTCCTGCAAGCCCAAAATACGCTCAAGACCTTTGCCAACGAAACCGGCGGAATGTACTATCCGGTGACTTTCGAAGGTGAGTTGCCCGATGTCTTGTCATCAATTAATACTCTGCTTAGAAACCAATACAGTCTCGGTTTTAAGCCAAGTGATGTCCGAGACGGCAAACAACACAAGATTGTCGTGAAGGTCGATGTGAATGGTGACGGGGTCTACGACGACAAGGAATTTACGGTCCAGGCAAGAACTTTCTACAACGCCCCTAAGTCGTAACGCACCTCATAAGTTCTGGACGCAAGAAGCAGCGACGAGCATTCGATTCGCTGCTTCTTTTGATGACTGGAAACCGGTATTAATCCGGTGCCGCCGGCTTCCTCAACGAGATTGACTCCAGTTGTCCCGCGTGCATTCCACGGCGCGACAATTGACAGCAACAAGACTGGCATGAGAGATTGCGCGCGTGAACGCTAACCATCATCGACTGTCTAAAATCGCCGCGTCCCTCGCACTGGCTCTGTTGCTTTCATTTCTGACCTCGTGTGCCGGCTCGCTATTCAGGGTCAAGCCGGCTGTTGAGTTACCGGCCTTACCGGCTGCCGCCCGGAGCACCGGCACGGGTGGACTCGTGTTGCGGGCCGCGCCTCTCCTGACGGACGAAGAAAGCCAGGAATTGTTTCAGGCAAATCTTCCCTTAAGCGGTGTCTTGCCCGTTCGCGTTGAATTGAATTATGAAACCGGGGGCGTGCCCCTGGAGCTCAAGCGAGCCCGCTTTCAC
Organism: Pyrinomonadaceae bacterium; assembly: GCA_036726305.1. Lineage (GTDB taxonomy): Bacteria > Acidobacteriota > Blastocatellia > Pyrinomonadales > Pyrinomonadaceae > JAOAPY01. Next base: position 124,297 of record DAIMCP010000003.1, read on the forward strand.
TTGCGCGATTCTTCCGGACATGAATGGAAACTGTTGCCCCCAAAACAGGCCGTGGCGCGAATACTAAAAGCCAACGATATCTATCTTTACAACCCGCAGTCACGCAAACAATTCGAATCTGAAATTGCGGCTTACGGAATGGACCTAAAGACGCCGTTGACCAACTCGGATAATCGTCGACAGGGATTTCTCTTCTTCCAAACACCAAACAAAGAACCGGTGCGCAACCCAAATGAAGTCGTACTGTACGTCACCGGGATAGCGCAGCGGTTGGAACTTCCTCTGAACTGAGGCCAGCGGTGCGCAGTCGTCTAAGGCAGAGACTACACACCGCAACGGCCTCAGCGAAGGCAATCAGCCGGCTTAAATTTCTTTACTCAGGGGTTGTGCCTTTCCCCCCTGGTCGAAACACTCTGGTCGCACCATCAGAGAAATCCAATATCTGCCCTCCCGCAGGAGTTCGCGGCCTCAGTCTTTCCGCGACATTGCCGGGCTGAGCAAATGCCGGCAATCGGTGTAAGGGACCTGGCTCGATGGCGATGGGATCGGGAGTGGGCAGGCGAGTCTCGGGAGTGTTCACTGCGGAACCTGTTTGCCCGCGTGGCAACGGGACCATAAGAGGAGTTCCCACCTGAAGGCTCCCGGTATCGATCTTAAAGACAGGACGATTCGATTCCGTGCTTCTGGGGCCGGTAATAATTCGCTCAGACTTTCCTCTGCCATCAGGCCCTTCAGAGCCTCGCGCAGGACCGCCTATGGCGTGGGGGCGCATTTTTGCCGCCCTGTTTGCTTGCTTGCCGGAGTCGTCAGAGCTCAGATTCGCCTTGGGAGTCCTGGCGGCCCTCGATGACGACGCAGTCAATTGCCGATAGCCGTAAAGGCTGCCGACCAGACCGATGAGCAGCGCCAACAATACGCCGGCAACGATTGCGTTTGGATTGCGACTTTGTCGAGGAGAAAACCACGCCGGCTCCTCGGGCTTCAGGATCGAATAGCTCTCGAAAGGATCGCTCGTACGGACGCGCCCTGTAGTGTTTGCAGGCGGTGTCAGCGGCCCAGTCTTCTTGATGCCGGTGCCGGGACCGGCAGCTCCGTTGCCGCTTCCCTCGATGCGACCCAGGTGCCAGAGCGCTTCGCGAAAGGCGGTCGCGCTCGGATATCGATCCGCAGGATTCTGTGCCATCGCTCGTGAAAGGATGCTGGCCAGCTCCCTTCCCACGGCCGGGTGAATTTCGTCCGCGGGCCTGAGCGGATCCGGCCTTGACGCCTCTGTGGCGGCTGCTCGTAACACTGCATCTGCCGGTTTGATTCCCGTCAACAGGTGATACAACGTCGCCCCCAGAGCATAGATGTCGCTCTGCGGGGTTGTTCCCTCATCCTGAATTTGTTCCAACGGCGCATAGCGGCGGGTGTACCCAAAGATGCTGTTTGAGGTCTCGCCGGCTTCGGGCGACTGCGACTTGGCAAGGCCAAAATCCAGCAGAGCTATCTTGCCGGCGGCGGTCAGCTTGAGGTTGTGCGGTTTGATGTCGCGATGAATGATTTGCCGGTCGCGCGTATGAAGGTAGATGAGCGCATCGAGCATTTGATCGGCCCAGGCAACCACCTGATTGCGAGGGAACGGGCCGGGTTGTTTCGCGATGATCTCGGCCAGGTCAGCGCCGGCGATGAACTGCATCACCAGAAAGGCCCGATCGCCCTCAGTAAAGTAATCGCTCACGCGGGGCAACGCGGGGTGATTCAACTGTGCCAGTAACCGAGCTTCCTGCTCGAACTGGCGGCGCAGGCGACTATGCACAGAAAAAGTCTCTTTCAGCGCGACGGTAGCCTCAAGACGCTGATCTACGGCCTCGTAAACGGCCCCCATGCCTCCCTTGGCCAATTGGCGGACTATGCGGTAGCGGTCCTGCAGCAGGTCGCCTGGCGCCAATAAGGAGTGGTTGGAACCCGAATCAGTTTTGGAAGGAGATTGCACTGGTCTTTGTCCCCGAAAAGCAGGAAAGCAGCGTGGCTGAGCCAACGTAATCTGACGGGCAAAATTGTCGAGAGCAAGAGAGGCGTAGACTTCGAGTGACCGAGCGGGCTTTCAAGAAAGCGGAATCATAGTCTGGACAACAACGTGCGGAACGTCCCGGCCGCCCGTTCTGCCGCCACCCAGACTATACGCGATGAGACGGGTGATTAACAAGTGCTAACGAATTTGAACAGAGCGGCTGGTGGGAGGTAGGAAGGGTTGAACGTGCGTCGTTAGCCGGTTGACCCAAAACCGCGGGAGCCGCGCTCTGTGTCTGAAAGCTGATCGGCCCAGGCTGCCTTCGGTGTAATGATCTTTTCAATGATGAGCTGACAAATCTTGCTGAGTGGTGGTAATTCGATCAGCTCACTTCCCGCATTGTAAAGGAGACAGGCCAGCTCGCCGCGATAATCCGCATCGATGACTCCGGCCATAACATCCAATCCATTCCTGGTAGCCAGTCCCGAACGGGGAGCGACCCGGCCGTAAAAACCTTCCGGAATGGCAACCGATAAACCGGTGCGGGCCAGTGCCCGCTGTCCCGGGGCCAGGATCACTGCCTCGAGGCAATAGAGATCCAACCCCGCAGCTGCCGGACTGCCCCGTGTCGGCAGGACTGCTCGTGGATCGAGACGTTGGAATTTCAGGGTTTCTGTTTCCACTAAACCATACTTTGACGCAGAGCCTTTAGTCCGGCTGACTCGCAGCCCAATCACAACGCAAGTTCAGGCCGCTTGCCTCGACAAACTGGAATTTGCCGCACCTCACATTTTCGGCAGAGTGACGCCGCGTTGGCCTTGATACTTGCCGCCGCGATCCTTGTAAGAGGTTTCGCAAATCTCGTCGGATTCAAAGAAGACTACCTGGGCGACACCTTCGTTGGCGTAAATTTTTGCCGGCAGCGGAGTAGTATTTGAGAACTCGAGGGTGACATAACCTTCCCATTCGGGTTCGAAAGGGGTGACGTTTACGAGGATGCCACAGCGCGCATAAGTGCTCTTACCCAGGCAGATCGTCAACACGTTTCTGGGAATGCGAAAGTATTCGACGGTACGCGCGAGGGCAAAACTGTTGGGCGGAATGATCACGGAGTCCGCTTTGACATCGACAAAGTTCTTCTCGTCAAACTCCTTTGGATCAACGATGGTGCTGTTGATGTTCGTGAACAGCTTGAACTCATCGGCGCAGCGAATATCGTAGCCGTAACTCGAGGTCCCGTAGGAGACGATACGTCTTCCCTGCAACTCTTTTACCTGGCCAGGTTCGAACGGCTCGATCATCCCGTGCTCGAGTGCCATTCTGCGGATCCACTTGTCTGCTTTGACTGCCATGATCAATTCCGATCGAAGAAATTTGAAAACGTGGTTTTTGTCGAGCGGCCAGAATACAAATAACGCGGGCAAAAGTACATTTGCGGCGGGGTGACTGTCACTTATTAAGCTGGCCAGGGTACTCTGACAACGCTTTGCGCCGCGTCCAGACCGGGCTACCGCAACAGCCGGGTTCGCGCCCGCTTCAATTATTTGTCCATTCCTGTTTTTACGAGTCTGATCGTTCCGGCGCCGACGGTCAACTTCAAATAGGCGCCACCCGATCCAGCCCGAGCATGGATGGACCTATCGCTGAATGCGGTGCGATCTCGAGTTTCCAGGCCGGGATAACTATTCTCGATCTTTCCGCTGCGGAGGATGTCGCTATCGATGTCACCATTGAAACCGGCGGGCAATTCTACGTTGAGTTCACCTGACGCCAACTCAATCTGGAGACCTCCGCCGCGCCAGCTCCTGACAGGAATGCGTACCTGCACAGTTCCCAGACCGAAGGTTGCATTTACGACTCCGCCTGTGAGGGTCAGAGTCGCGTCAGTTTGTGGGGCGCCGAGCCTGATTGCTCCTTCGACGCCGCTTACCTTCAGGACTCCGCTACCGGAGTTGATTTCCAACTGCGTGGTGCTGGGAACTTTAAGGTAATAATCAATCTTCCAGGGCAAGCCTAACAATTGCTTGGGAAAATTCTTAGCCGCCCGACGCATGTAGGATTTGTCATGCATGCCGGTAGTTAGCACGCTCAGATGGTTCAAATCGTCGTCCAACAAAAACCCGTTAACCGCAGCCAATTTCGCCAGATCCTGTTCCGTCGTCGCCTGCACCTCAATTTCTGCGCGGAGTTCGACTTCGTTCTTTGACCAGCCTTCGATGGTGATGGAACCTCGCGGCGCGCCGACTACGGTGACGGTGCCACCATAGCCAAAGCGCCGCACCTCGTGTCTTGAGGTGCTTCGAGTCAGCAACGGTCCTGGCGGGACACTCGTGTTCTTCTTATTCTTCTGCGCCAGTGCCGCTGAATCAGCACTCAGCAGCAAGAAGAAGGCGCCGGCCAGCACGAGTCGTGTGATTGTTCTGATTTGATAGAAGGAGGTGATCATTTACTTTTCTCTGGGAGCAAACATTCGGGCCACTGAGTAGTTTTGTTTACACTGCGGATGGGCATGCTTATCGGGACGCAGGCTTCAGCTTGCTGCATGGGCAGCAAAAGAGCAAGTGCGCTAAGCGACAAAAAAGCTGTCCAATCGAGAGATCAAACAGCCTTGGTGGCAAAACTGAATTACGAGTGCGAGCTATTTTCTTATGAATGAGATGCTGCCGCTCAAGGTCGTCGCCGAGACCGATGACCTGCCATCGCCGACGTCTCCGGAGTATTTACGGCCACCACCAGATGACTGAAAGCTGTTATTCCAGAAGTGACCGAGGGTGATCTTTTTACTGGTAGTCATGGCCACGAGCCGAAACGCGGAATCGCCGGGAATGCGAATATTGATTGCGCCGTGCCCTGAACTGAATTCGTAGGTACCTCCGCGCGCGAATTCGCCGTCAAAAAGAATGTCGCCGCTATTATTGGAGGCGCTAACCTGGGCGGCGCTGATTCCATTAAGATCGATATCGCCGTCGGATGAAATTCGCGCGCGGACCGAGTCAGCGCGAATGTTTGAGACATGGATGTCGCCGCGCCTGGTTTCAACATCTACCGAAGTGCTGACTGGTACCTGAATTTTAAAATTCACATCGCCAACATCACTGCGGCCGCGGTTGTCGCTGATCACATCAATACTCAGACCGCCAGCCATCACCCGCGGGTTAAAGTGAGCCGAAGGCGATTCCAACGTCGCTGAGACTTTTATCTCATCGCGCTCCCATGATTCGACGGTGATCGTGCCCTGGATGTTCTTCAGTATGAGCTGAACATTCTTACCGGTCGGGTATCTTTTTGAAACATGTTGTTGAGCCAGTGCAGGAGAAATGGCTAGGAGGCCGGCCAGTACCAGCGCCAACGCGGCAGCGATGCAAGCGCGCCCTAATTGAACGCGGGCGGCAAGCAAACTTTTTTTCATTGCAACGGGGCTCTTCAAAATTGTGATCCGTAATACGCCAGTCTTAAAGCCATGTCGTTGCCCGCAGCCGGGGAACGATCTATTCCAGTTCGGAGAACTCCTTCAGCAGCGCGATCTTTTCATTGAGCGCAGCGTTAAGCATCTCTTCCGAAACTTCATCGTGAGGATTCTTGTTCAGTTCATTCACCGAGTCATTCAAAGCCTGATCAATAACATTCAGATTACGATCGAACGTATCGCGCATCTCCGGACTCCAGCGCAAGCGGTTGGTAGCAATTCTGGTGTTCCAGTATTTAATCGTCTGCTGCTGTTGCCACTTCCGATCATTCAGATCGAACGTCGCATGCGAGACTGGATCCGGAGCAGCACCGCCCAGGCTTTGCAACCGGCGCATGCCGACGACGGTAACCAGGGAAACAACTATGACCAATGCGGCGACTGACGCGGCCATCTGCGGCAAGTTCAGCTGCCAGCTACGGCTCAAAAACCCGAATCGGCGCGGCGGCTGCTCCGTGGCTCTAAACGAGCTTCGCTCGGTCGCTTCAATGGTGTTACGAATCCGCAGCCACAAAGCCCGCTCATTTGGCGGGGCATCGTATTGTCCGCGATTGGTACGGCAAAAGCTGACGACCGACTCGAGGTCGGTACGCACTTCGGTACACTCGAGGCATTCTCCGAAGTGCAGGTTCAACTCCGCCGAATCTTCGCGACTAAGGGTACCATCCAGTAAATCGCTAATTAATTCCTGACATCTTTCGCAGTTCATTGTCGTACAACCTTTAGCTTGTCACGCTCACACTCAGCTCAATCACAACTCTTGCGCGTGACACTGAAACTGGTCAGAACAATCAAGGGGAGACTGCGCAAAAAGCTCGTTTCCCTAACCCGTGAAGTGCTTCCTTATAGCCGGTACCCGGCTCAGCCTGGGACCTCGAAAGTGCGGCAATCTAGGCCAGCACGCTTTGGAAGCTATTTCCGGGGATTCTGTTGCCTCAACAATCCGCGCAACTTCATTCTTGCCTTGTGGAGCTGCGATTTTGAGGTACCTACGGAACAACCCAGCATGCGGGCAATCTCTTCGTGCTCGTGCCCTTCGATATCATGAAGGGTGAAAACCATCTTATATCCTGGTGGTAATTGCGCGATCGCTTTATCCAGGGCTATTCGATCAACCACTGGCATAGCGTTCGGATTTTCGGTGCCTTTGACGACCTGAATGGGCGTTTCACCGTCATCGGTGGTTTGCTCCATTCGCACACCACGCTTGCGAAAGTGCATCAGGACCTGATTAACGGTCATCCGGTGCAGCCAGGTGGTAAACGCTGACTCGCCGCGGAAGCTGCCAATCTTTCGAAATAGCTGAATGAAAACCTCTTGAGCGAGGTCTTCCGCCTCCGAAACGTTACCCATCATGCGCAGACATAGCGAATAAACTCGCCGGTTATGACGCTGGTAGAGTTCCTCGAAGGCCGCCATATCGCCCGCCGCGGCCTTTTGAGCCAGGGCGTAATCCGTGGGTGGCACTGTCCCAGTTTCGGCTGCGGTCACGTGTTCGTCTGTTCCGGCAAACAACAACGCCAGTGGCGGCGGCATTATTGAATTGTTCACCACGATTTTTTACGCGTCCGCTATTTTCAACCTGCCGATACCCGTCTACCATGCACACTCAGACAGCCTGAATCTGTGCGAGGTCTTCAGATACCTTATCAAACGCGTGTGTGATGCGGCGCTTTGCTCTCGTCGTTGCCTAACTCCGCGCCAAATGCGCCATTTCTCCTGCCCCGTCAATACTTTCCCGTCTGGAGAACCGCAAAGGCCGATTTGGTCTCAGGGCAGGTCAGTGGAGCGCTCGCAGGGCAGGGACTTTTGTCTCTGTTCCAGACAGCGCTGTGGCAGAAAGTCCAGAAATCCGCACCTCAAGGACCCTGCGGTCACTTTAAGATACGGTGAATAAGATACACCTGACAAGTGCATAAGCGGGCATGGCTTTGCGACCATCAGGTCCAGTAGGTGCGGTCCAGCGAGCGATAACCGACCGCTTCCGCTACATGCGGCGAGCAGACTTTCACAGAGCCTTCCAGGTCGGCAATGGTCCGCGAAACTTTGAGAATGCGATCATAAGCACGCGCGGACAGACCCAGCCGCGTCATGGCCCGCTCGAGCATCTGCTCGCTTTCCGCATCAATGCGGCAGTGGTGACGAATCATGCGCGGCGTCATGGCCGCGTTAGAAAAAATCTTTTCACCGGCGAAGCGCGCGTGTTGCTGCTCGCGGGCCCGGATAACCCGCTCGCGAATTGCGTTTGAGTCCTCCGTCCCGGGAGCCGTGTCTCCGGTCAGATCACGAAACCTTACTGCCGGCACGTCGATGTGAATATCGATCCGATCCAGCAGCGGGCCGGAGATGCGTCCCACATAACGCTGAATCTGCAGCGGCGTACAGCGACACTCGCGCGTCGGGTCATTCCAGAACCCACAGGGACAAGGGTTCATGGCGGCCGCCAGCATGAAAGAAGCGGGAAAGGTGAGAGACATCGAAGCGCGACTGATGGTTACCTTTTGATCTTCGAGCGGTTGGCGCAACACCTCGAGCACGCTGCGCTCGAATTCCGGCAACTCGTCCAGAAACAGCACACCCTGGTGCGCAAGTGAAACCTCACCGGGGCGCGGCACCGCCCCGCCACCTATTAAACCGGCATCACTAATAGTGTGATGCGGTGAACGAAATGGTCTCTCAGTTACGAGTCCGGAGCGGCCGGTTAAGCCGGCCACAGAATGGATCTTGGTGAGTTCGAGCGCCGCTTCAAATTCCAGCGAAGGCAGGATAGTGGGCAAGCGTTTGGCCAGCATCGTCTTGCCCGATCCCGGCGGGCCGATAAGCAGGATGTTATGTGAGCCCGCGCTGGCCACTTCCAAAGCGCGCTTGGCGGCCTGCTGGCCGCGCACCTCACGAAAGTCAACGTTATACCGATCTGAATGATTGAGAATCTCCGCTGGGTCAACCTGCAGCGGCTCAGGTGGTTCCGCCGAGCGCAAGGCAGCGATCAAATCCACCGCCCCGCGCAGGCTGGCGACCGGATAGATATTGACCCCGGCGACCACGGCAGCCTCGCGGGCATTCTCCTCGGGCACCAGAAGATTCCTGATGAGTGCTGCGCGGGCCAGAATGGCAATAGGCAGAGCGCCCTTGATTGGCCGCACCCGACCATCGAGAGACAGTTCACCCACTGCCACCAGATCAAGCAGGCCGGAAGGTTCGGCCAGGTCACCGTTGGCGCCGAGGATCCCGAGCGCAATCGGCAAATCAAAGCTCGCCCCTTCCTTGCGCACATCGGCGGGCGCCAGGTTGATCGTAGTTTTCTGGAAAGGGAAAAAGAATCCGCAGTTGCTGATGGCGGCGCGAATACGCTCACGCGATTCCCGCACGGCCGCATCCGGGAGGCCGACTATGATAACTGAGGAGGGCTGATCACTCTCGCCACGCAGGGGTGTTAGATCAACCTCGATGTCGACGAGATCGGCATCGATTCCATAGACTGCTGCAGAAAGTGTGCGAAAGAGCATACGACCCCCCATAGGCTATTCATGAGGTGGTCGTGAAAAGCAGCTAAGTGATTAAGTTAAGAAACAAGGCGCGCACTCGGAAGCTCGAGGGCGCGCCTTGGTACTGATGCTTGCCCGGAACCAGACCGGTAGCGTTGGCTATTAGGTCGTCGCCTATCGTCGCCGGCGCGGCGCAGAGGTCGGAGCACTCGCGGCTGCGGCCGGCAACTTGATCTCCTGACCCGCCTGCAATTCAGCGTTAAGCGACAGGCCGTTGAGTCGAGCGACGTCACTTGCCGAGACGTGATGGCTCTCGGCAATTTTTGCAATGCTGTCGCCCTTGCGAGCACGAACTTTGGTCAGAGCGGCGGAGGGAGTCTCCTCTGTGGTGGACTTGGAACGCTTCCAGCTGGTCAGTTTAATGCCGCCTGTCGGCACCACCAGCTTATTGGTGGACTTCAAATCGACGCCATTATTGAATGCTTGCAGTTGAGTAACAGAAACGCCGGTGCGGTTGGCGACAGACTGGAGATCTTCGCCTGGCACCACCGGGATGATACGCGCGGTATCGCGCCTGTCGCCCGGAATTCTTTTCAGCACGGCCACGAGCTGTTTCGAGCGGCCAGCCGGAACACGCACGTTGTAGATGCCATCGCGCGGAGTCACATCGCGTCGCAGTTCGGGATTGATGCTGCGCAGGAACTCTACGCTTGAGTCTGTGGCATCGGCAATTAGTTGCAGGCTGGTGGTCGTCGGCAATTGCACGACGTCGTAGGAGAGTGGCGGATCGGGACGGATACCAGCAAACCCATACTTCTGAGGGTTCTTGGCAATCAGAATTGTTGCCAGGATATTGGGAACATAGTTCCTCGTCTCCTGATAGAGGTAGGGATAAATAGTCCAGAAGTTGGCGGTCCCGGCCCGCGCGATGCCGCGGTCGATGTTGCCGGCCCCTGTGTTGTAGCCCGCCATCGCCAGTTCCCAGTTGCCGTTGTAACGCTTGGCCAGATCTTTCAAATATTTTGCTGAAGCTCTGGTCGCCTGCTCAAAGCTGTTTCGTTCATCGATCCAGGCAGATTGGCGTAAGCCATACTGACGACCGGTGCCGGGAATAAATTGCCACAGGCCGGAGGCCGCTGCATTGGACAGGGCACCCGGACGCCAGGCACTCTCGACCTGCCCCAGCCAGGTAATGTCAACAGGCACGCCTTCCTCTCGGAAAATCCGGCGAGCGAGGGCCATGTAACGACCAGAGCGTCGCAATCCGGATTCCATCGTCGCCCGACCGCGCCCCTGGTAGTAATTTATGTATTGCTGAATTAGTGGATTGATGGTGAAAGCAAAGTCTACATTGTTCTTCGCTTGCTCAAGAGCGTTGACGTCGGCCTCCGAAACATTTTGCTCTTCAGCGGTAAGCACCAGCTTACTCAATTCATCAAGCGGTGACGGGTCGAACCTCTGTTCGCGAAAACCGACTTGCACTGGTTGGGGCTTGCTCGATTGTGCGGGATCCTGTCCCACTGGAGTGCCACCGTTTTGGGCCAGCAACGATGTAGTGGCATGAGTCAGGCCATGCCCAATGGGAACTTCCTCGCGATAAATACGCTCGACCAGCTCCAGGTAGAATGTCTGCAAGCGCTGATTAGCGCGCACGTCAAGTCCGGATTCCAGGAGAGTATCGACAGCCTGATCAAATTCATCGCGGGCGGCGTCACGCTTGTTATCGTCGAGATTTAGCTTTCCTTTACGGAAATGATCCTCTGCGCGATTGATGAGCTGGGAAACCCGGGCGTTGATCCTTTCAACATCTGTCTGGATGGAGCGGGCTGACGAACCCGTAGGAATTTGCGCCAAGGCACCGGTCACTGAGCCCAGGAGACTTGTCAATACTAATGCGCAAACTATCAGACGGAGGGTCGCTACCATTAAATTCTCAAACTCCTTAACCAAATTCTCCGCGAACAGGCCCGCAAGCTTCCCGATTACGGAACACATTCGCCGACACTTACAACCGGTGAGGTGATTATAGGCGCTTTTCCTTAGGATTCAACACCATGGTTCCAGTCTGGAGAGGTGTCGAACCAGTGCCCAGAGGCTATCACACGGTTTTAGAGGGTGTCAAACAATCCTCTGCTATCAGGAAACCGTAAAACAGGGCGAAATTCCACTCAATTCAACGCTTTAGATCGCCCCGTGTTCCCACGTTTTAAGAGATGCCAAAGTTCGAGGATTTGGTGCCCTGCGCGGCTGGCGATAATTTCGCTGGTCAATCCCCGCTTTGGTCTACCCACAAACAAATTGGGGCCAAAAACCCAGACCCGGCCACAGAGCTAGAGCTTTGCCTGCGCTGCCCGGCCCGAGGCCGCCTGTGGTACGCGCTGTGGCCGGGGCCCGGCCGGGGCAGTCGGCGCAATTTTTTCCTTCAGCGCCTCTCGGAAGACCTGGCGCATGTGATCTACAAAGACAAAGCGAATATCCTTGAACGGCTCCTTGGGCACTTCGTCAAGGTCACGCTTGTTCAAAGCCGGCAGGATGATGGTCGAAACCCTCGCCCGGCGCGCCGCGAGCACTTTTTCCTTAACTCCTCCCACCGGCAGGACGTTCCCGCGGAGCGTGATTTCACCGGTCATGGCGACGTCTTTACGCACGGGCCGCAAAGACAAAGCCGAAACCATGGCCGTCGCCAGTGTAATTCCCGCCGACGGTCCATCCTTGGGAATTGCTCCCTCCGGAATGTGTATGTGCAGATCGTAGTTGTTGAAGTCCTCTTCGTCTATTTCCAACTCCTTCGCGCGCGACTTCGCATAGGAGTAAGCAGCCTGCGCTGATTCGCGCATGACCTCGCCCAACTGGCCGGTCAGGACCAGGTTGCCTTTTCCTTTCATACGCAGCGCTTCGATGAAAAGCACGTCACCTCCGACCGCAGTCCAGGCCAGCCCCGTGGCAATCCCAACCTGGTCTTTCTTCAGGACTTCCTCCGGAATAATCTTCGGCGCGCCTAAAAACTCGTGCAGGTTTTTCGTGGAGACGCGAATGGTTGTCTTTTGACCTTCGGCGATGCGCCGCGCGACCTTGCGGCAAATCGTCCCGATTTCACGTTCCAATTGTCGCAGTCCCGCCTCCTGGGTGTACTGTTGAATTATCCCTGTCAACGCGGTATTCGAGATGTGCAGTTCTCGCAGGCTGATGCCATTCTCTTCCATCTGCTTTGGCAGCAGGTGCCGGCGCGCGATCTCGCGCTTCTCTTCCTCGGTATAACCCGCCAGGCGAATGATCTCCATGCGATCGCGCAAAGGTGGTTGGATCGTATCCAGAACATTGGCCGTCGTCATGAAGATGACGTTCGATAGATCGAAGGTGACTCCGAGATAATTGTCGCGAAAACTGTTGTTCTGTTCGGGATCGAGCACCTCGAGCAACGCCGACGACGGATCTCCCCGGAAGTCGGCGCCGACCTTGTCGATTTCATCAAGCATGATCAGCGGATTGTTGGTGCCCGCTTGCTGAATTGCCTGAATGACCCGGCCGGGCATTGCACCTACATAGGTCCGGCGATGACCGCGAACCTCTGCCTCATCGTGCACGCCCCCCAGCGACAAGCGCACGAACTTACGATCGAGAGCGCGGGCGATCGAGCGGCCCAACGAGGTTTTGCCCACGCCCGGAGGGCCTACCAAACAGAGAATCGGACCCTTGGGTTTTTCCTTTAGCTTGCGCACGGCCAGCGCTTCGATGATGCGGTCTTTGATTTTTTCCAGTCCATAGTGGTCCTCGTTGAGGATTTGCTCGGCCTTGGCCAGATCCAGATTGTCGACCGAGGTTTTGGACCAGGGCAGCTCAGTCATGATTTCCATCCAATTGCGCAGTGTGGCTGTCTCCGCCGAATCCGGATGCATGCGCTCGAGCTTTTTCAACTGCCGCAGTGCTTCTTCCTCAGCTGGCTTAGGCATGCTCGAGGCTTCGATCTTCTCGCGGAATTGGGCAATCTCTTCAGCCAGCTCATTCCCTTCTCCAAGTTCCGACTGGATCGCCTTCATCTGCTGGCGCAAATAAAATTCGCGTTGTGAGCGATCAATATCGGCGCGGGCCTGGGTATTGATCTCCTGCTGCACCGTGAGGACCTCGATCTCCTTATTCAGTAAATCATTCACGCGCCGCAGACGCGCGGTAGTATCGGCAATCTCCAAAACTGATTGCGCGTCTTCCACTTTCAATTCCAGGTTGGAAGCGGAAAGGTCGGCCAGTCTCCCGGCATCGTCCAAATTCGCGATGATCGCCATCACCTCCGGAGAAATATTTTTGCCCAGGTTGATTGCTTTCTCCATCGAAGCACGCACGTTGCGAATGAGGGCCTCGACCTCGAGCGAACGCTCGGGCGGCAGGACTTCCGGCACGACGTGCAGACGTGCGCGTATGTATTCGCCGGTCGCCTCTACCGATTCAACTTCTGCCCGGGCCAGTCCCTGGACCAGAATGCGGATGCGCCCATCGGGCAACTTGAGCATGCGCATGATCACGGCAGCTGTACCGACTTTATAGAGGTCATCGGCGGCGGGCTCTTCCTTGTCGAGGTCTTTTTGAGACGCGAGCAGAATCATTCGATTTTCGCCCAGGGCTTCGTCAACGGCGCGGATTGATTTCTCGCGTGAGACAAACAGGGGAACGATCATGAATGGATAAATAACGATATCCCGCAGCGGCAACACCGGCAGTTCGTTTGGAATCTGGAGTTGTTGTTCGCTTTCCGCGGATTCAAGCCCCGCCGTAATTTCGTCTTCGTTTACAATTCCCATAATTTCATTCTACCGCACGTCCTCTCTGAATGTTTCCCCGAGATCGTCAAACTCACTCTTCAGCAGCGTCCTTAACTGCGATTTTAAACTCTTTTCCGCGACGATCCTGGGTCTTCGGCAACCTGACCAGCAGGACTCCATTCGCAAGTTCAGCCGACGCGGCAGCCACATTTATTGTCCAACGGAGCGGGACAATTCTGCTGAAACGCCCGTAATTGCGTTCCGAACAGAGATGCGAAGTAATGCGGTTGCGCGGCACTCGTCGCTTCTTTTCCCCCCAAATGCGCAGCTGGGAACCAGTCAGCCCGATCATTATCTGGTCCGCGGTCACGCCGGGCAATTCGACCCGAATATGAATCTCAATTGCTGACTCGCAGAGGTCTACCGGAGGCACCCAGGTTCCGGAAACCAGCGGTCCATCTACTTCGGCTGCTTCCTGCAAGGCAGCGAAAAGCCGACCGACACGGTCTCGCAGTCGCTGTACTTCCAAACGCTCAAGGCCCGCAGCTCGCACGTGTTTGATCATTTTTCCGTTCAGTCAATTAAGAACAAAATAGACTCTGCCGCTCTAACTCTTTCGTGGATTTGACGCATTGGCCCGGGCCCTGACCAGGTGCTTGAGCTCGTTCATGAACTCCGAGACATCTTCAAACTCGAGGTAGACGGAAGCAAAGCGCACATACGCGACTTTGTCGAGCTCTTTCAGCCGGCGCATGATCATCTCGCCGATCTTGCTGGTAGGTCGCTCCCGTTCCGGCGATTCCTGAACGTATTTTTCAATTGCATTGACGATCGAATCGAGTTTGGCAGATGCCACCGGCCGCTTTTCGCAGGCCCGCAAAAGACCAGCCATGACCTTATTGCGGTCGAAGGTCTCACGCCGGCCATCTTTCTTAATAACCATGTACGGGATCTCATCGATGCGTTCGTACGAAGTAAACCGTCGTTCGCAGCGCAGGCATTCCCGCCGGCGGCGAATGGCGTCACCTTCGCGCGACTCGCGCGAGTCAACCACCTTGTCTTCAAGAAACGCGCAGAATGGACACTTCATATGGACCTCAAAGATTAATAGTTGCCGACAAACTAAAAAGGTTCGCTGCTGACCGCGCCCATGGCATTGGGTCCTGCAGGCGTGATCTTTTCGTCCTCGACTGCATGTTCGATGGCTTCCGGTTTCGTCAAATTTCGCAGCTTCGCGAGGCTGATGTCACCGCGCAGAAAATAGAACAGACCGCAAAGGGCTGCCGGTCCAAAGTCAACCAAATGCAGCACGATGGCTACAGCGGCTGCCTGCTCCTTTTCAATCCCGACAAAAAAAAGTCCGGCGCCTGTCGCCGCGTGAAAGGCGCCCGCCGCCCCACCGGGCGTAGGCACAGCCGAACCAACCATGGACCAGCCCAAAATGAACAAAGACTCGCTGATACCAAACGCCTGCCCCCCAACCTGGAGATGAAAGGCGCGAAAGACGCATAAATTCCCAACCACAACCGATCCCCACAACAACAGGGTCCAACCAAGGGTTACCGCCAGGTCGCGGGAATGCGACAGAACTTTGAGGGCGCGCGCCAATTGATCCAGGAGACTGACGACCGCTGTCTTTATTCTGACCGGCAGGCGCGGCCATCGGTCAAAAGTTCCTTCTATCCAGAGAATGATCGTCGCAGCCTTGATCCGAAACAAGATCAATGCCGCCAAACCCATCAAGCCCAGCATTGCCAGCACAAGCCCAAATTGGCGAACGTGGCGAAACGCGTCCGCATTGCCGGACGAAGGGTGAAACCAGAGCAGGTTAACTGCGAAGATAAAGATTACCGTCATCGAATCGTAGATACGCTCGATCATGATGGTTACGAATGAGGCTGCTGGCCGCACACGCCGGTCGCGCATTGGCAGGACCACTGGCCGCACGACCTCGCCCATTCGACCGACAAGCAGCACGGCCCCGAAACCGACCGTCGTCGCGATCCAGATCTCGCGCAAACTGGCCTTAGTCAAGGGGGCCAGAAACGCCTGCCAGCGAAGGGCGCGGAACAAATAAGCCACCGCAATAATCGCGCAGGCCAGAGCGATCCAGCGCCAATCCGACTGTCGCAGCGCTTGCTTCACCTCAGCCCAGTCCAAACGACGGCCAAACCACCAGAGGAGGCCGGCGGCCAGCAGAACCAGCGCGCTAAACTCGATGTATTTTCGCTTCTCGTTCAAATCAGGACTTGATCTTCGGTCACAGAACCGCAGGGAGCAGACAGCAAAGACTTGACTAGCTTACGAGCGCAACCACAAGATATTGGGTGGCGACGCAAGGCTACAATAATTGTTTAGCAGGCGCAACAAGTCGCTTCAGACATAGTCCGGCAGGGCCTTGGGTGCGCCGAGGCGCGTTGTCCAAGGGGTAGGGAACTTTACCTTCCGGCAGATCGTAATCGCCTCAGGTCAGAGAGATTGTGGCTGACAGACGCGTACTAAAATTCAGTCTGGATTTGGAGCTGGAGAAGCATCAGTGGGGGCTGTAAGATCTTTGGCGGCCAGCGAAGGAGCCGAATTAGTCAGACGATGTCGCGCCGGAGACGGCGCGGCCTGGGAAGAGATTGTACAGACTTATTCGCGACGTATTTACAACCTTGCCTATCGCTTTACTTCCCGCGCTGACTCAGCCGAAGACCTGACTCAGGATGTCTTCATTAGGATTTACCGCTCTTTGGAACAATATGATTCCCGGCAGGGCGACCTGCAGAACTGGCTGATGCGACTGGCGCGGAACCTGATCATCGATGATTACCGGAAACGGCAGCGCACGCCACACGACAGTCACGCGGAAGACCTGGCCGACCATACTTACCATTTGCGGGCCGGCAATAGTTCGGTGCAACGTGAAATGGAAAGACGCGAACTGGGTGAGCAGGTCCAGTCGGGCATTGACAAGCTTTCCGCCGATTTGCGCACCTGTGTGATTTTGCGTGATATCGAGGAGCTGAGTTATCAGGAGATTGTGGACCTCCTGCGGATACCTGAGGGCACCGTAAAGTCGCGGATTAATCGAGGCCGAATTGAACTGGCCAAGATTCTGAGACGAATGAAAGTGGTAGCGGTAAGCGAGGCATAGGTTTTTTCAGTTCGGCGGTGCGCGGACGGCCGAACCAGAATTGAGAACCCAGGGGGCAGAAACAGGTAAGCATCATGCTTTGTGCAGACTTTGAAGAACGTTTAAGCGATTACATAGACGGCTTGCTTGAAGCCGACACTCATCGTTTGTTTGCGGAACACGCTCTGCGATGTCCCGTGTGTCACGACACCCTGAGCCAGGTAAAGAATTCTATTGAAACTTGCCGCACCGCCTCTGTGCCGCCGCCAAGCAGTGAACTTGAGGCGCGAATTCTGCTCAGGACAGTGCCGGAAGCAACTATGAACTGCGAAGAGTTCGAAGAATGCCTGACGGATTATCTCGATGGGTTTTTGCCGGCCCCTCTGTTCCATCGCTGGGAACGGCACGCCGCCTTATGCGCGCAGTGTACCAGGCTCCCGGGCGAAGTCGTGCGTGCGATTGGCGCCTGCTATACCTATAAAGGTGAGGAACTCGCCGTTCCCGCTGGGCTGAATGAAAGAATCCTGGCAGCGACTCTCGGTGATGTAGTGCCAGCAGAAGTCCGGGCGCCAATAACTTCGCGGCTGGCGTCCTGGTTGCGCCTCTGGTTGGATCCCATCATGTCGCCGCAATTGGCTACGGTGGCTACAATGCTACTGGTCGCAGTCTTTGTGCTTACCAACACCGTCTCCGCCGATGGCTCGATTAGCGGAATGTACAGTGCGAGTTTGCGCCTGGCGGAACAGAGCTACTCCAAGAGCAGGAATGTCAGTGGCACAGGCATTTCAGACGGAGTGAAGAAGTTCTTCGTGGGTGGCGCAGAACAAAGCCCGCCAGTGACGAGTCCCGAATCACAGCAGACGCCCGAAGTACAGACGAGCAATGGGGCGCAAAAGCATGATAGTCCTGTTAGCAAGCCGGAAAGCTCTCCGAAGAACGGTCCGCGGAAGCGTTAGCTTGAGGCGTAAGGTGATCGTCCGATGATGTACTGTTCCTATCATTCCCGGAACCCGGCAGTGGTCCAGTGCAATCAATGCGCTCGGGCACTCTGCGCTGCCTGCGATCATCGTATACGTGGCTTTCCTTTCTGCCAGGATTGCATCGTCGCCGGGGTCGAAATGCTGCGCCAGCAATCTCAATCTCCGGCAATGCATGCAGGGCGGCGCCGTCACTCGCCCTTCGTTGCCACTCTATTGTCTTTTGTTCCTGGACTGGGAGCTGCTTACAACGGTCAGACAGCCAAGGCGATCGTTCACTTCGCCATCTTTGCAAGCTTCTTTCAGATGGCCGTTCTTACTCAGGGTGTGCATTTCTTCGTGCTCGGAGTGTTGGGAACCTGGTTATTTGCCGCTGTCGATGCCTGCCGCACAGCGCAGCTGCTGCGCGCTGGTCTGGCCCCGGACACCGAAGAAGACGTGATTGTCCGCAGGCTTTATGGAAACCCCCTGGCGTGGGGGGTGACCCTGATGATTATCGGCACAGTGTTTCTGATGCATACCCTGTTGGGCCTGCAGCTTCCTGTTAAGAAGTTACTGCCGGTGGCGTTAGTGGCGCTTGGGGCTTACATGCTGTTTGATTATCTGCGTGGGCGAAGAGGCTCGGAGCGAGTTGTTCGCTTTGACCCGATGCAGACGCCTTCGTCATCATTCTCGGTGCGAACCTTTGACGGATCCGGTTACCGTGGTAGAGAGATGTCCGGGCACTCACCGGTGCAGGAACTGGGCCCCTTGCCTTTGGAGCGTCGTTGATAGAATTTGCTGGAGAAGTTTAGGAATACATTATGACAGCCTTCATTGTTAGAGCTTTTGGACTCGGCAGTATCGTAGCGGCTATTCTTCTGATCGTTGCCCTGCTGAAGCAACTTGTGGTGATGTTTGGTTTCCTGCTGGCCCTGGTAAAATTCGGCATCATCATGGCGTTTGTAATCGTCATAGTCATGATTGTGCTCGCTATCTGGAGTGACCGCACGCGCCGCCGCCGTGACGAGCAGGGACTCTAAAAGACTCATAGACTCCAACACCGAATCCTTCAATCAACGCGCCGCCCAGGCGCCACTGAGAATCAGACCATTAGACCCTTGCCTGCCCCAGAAGTCGCTGGGGCTCTCGGTTGGGCCTGCAAAGATCTCCGTTCATGAAACCCCTCAGTACCCAGTACTGATCATCATTGACTTTTGCCATTGCCTGGGATAAAAGTGCACCCAGTAAATCAAGCCGCTTCCTTGTTCTTGGACCAAACTTCCCAACCTATTTCAAAGGAGTCTCCCAAAAATGAAACGAGTTCTAGCAGTATCACTGCTGATGATTGCCGCTGCGACCATTGCCCTTGGTCAGTGTAGCGATGCCGACAAAAAGAAGTTGGAAGATTTTGACCGCGCCTGGGGTGAAGCCAGCGTTCGCGGTGACCGGGCCTTCCTGCAAAACATCTATGCTGACAACTTTGTTGGCTTAGGCGCCGCCGGCGCCGTAGACAAAGCCCAGTCGATTGACGGTGCCGTCAAGCAGGCCGAGCGCGACAAGGCCAACCCCAATGTCCCGAAAGTCACCCACGATTATTACATGATTATGTGCACGCCAAACTCGGCCACGATCACGCACCGCAACGTAATCATGGAAAAGGTGGGCGACAAAGAGGAGCGGTTCTACACCCGCAGCGTTCACGTTTTGGAGCGGCGCGGTGACAGCTGGCAGGTCGTAAGCAACGCCGGCCATCCGCTGGATGACGCGGGCGCCCTGCTCTACATGGAGCGCGAATGGAACGATGCCAGCAAACACGGCGACGTGTCCTGGTTTGAACACAATTACGCTGACGATGCAACTGACATAAACAGCCGTACCGGCGCAGTTCACAGCAAGGCGGAAGAGATTGCTTCGATGAAGGCCGACAAGACAGTGCTTGACTCGCTCGAGCTTTCGGAGCTGAACGTGCGCGTTGAGGGAAACTCAGCGATCGTGACGGGCATCAATCGCGTGCGCGGCAAAGACGAGCAGGGAAAGCCATTTGAACGCCGGACTCGCTTCACCGACACCTACATCAAACGCGACGGGCGTTGGCAGGTGTGGGCTACTCAGGGAACCTCGATTCCGTAGTTCCATAGAAAATCAAACCGGAAATCGCTTCAATTATGATGAAAGAGCCACTCGTTTTTTGAGTGGCTTTTTTTTCCTCTACCCGGTGCCATAGATTCCCTTCACTTAACCCGCTTCGTCCGACTATAATCCCGGCTTCAAGACTTCTAGTTTCGCAGTCGGAGTAGGAATGACTATTACTAATCACCCCCTCCACAGATCCGGACGAGC
>DAIMCP010000004.1:0-36634 GCA_036726305.1 Pyrinomonadaceae bacterium
AGGCGCGGCAGGAGCGAACCGTTAAGTTGCCGCTGGCAGCAGGGCTGGGATTGCTGGCGCTGGTAGTCATACTCGCCGGAACCGGAGTTCTGCATCTTGACCCACAGGCAATTGGCAAGAGTATGACCTATGTGCTGGTGGCGATGGCGGTGTTCTATTTTGCATACATCTTTATCTTTGGCGGCCTGAATAGCGACGAGAAGAAGCGAGTGGGAGTCATCGCAATTCTGTTTATTTTCGCCGCTATCTTCTGGTCGGCATTCGAGCAGGCGCCAACCTCTCTCAACTTGTTCGCCAAGGACTTTACGAATCGGGAGTTCCTGGGTTGGGTGATTCCAGCGACGTGGTTCCAGAATATCAACTCGATTTTCATTGTCCTGCTGGCGCCGGTGTTTGCCGCGCTGTGGTTGAAATTGGCAAAGCGTGGAGCAAACCCATCGAGTCCCGCGAAGTTCGCCTTTGGGCTATTGTTCGGTGGATTAGGGTTTGGGGTCATGATCCTGGCGGCCTATTCAGTGGTCGCGAGCAACGGCACGATAAAGGTTTCAGCGTGGTGGCTTGTGATCAGCTACATCCTGCAGACTGTGGGCGAATTGTGCCTGAGCCCGGTGGGCCTTTCCTCAATGACTAAGCTGTCACCACGGAAGTATGTGGGTCAGATGATGGGCATTTGGTTCCTGGCCACGGCGTTGGGCAATCTAATCGCCGGCCTCGTGGGTGGTAATGTTGACCCTGAAAAGCTCGAGCAGATGCCCAGGCTCTTCATTGCTACGACACTCTCGCTGGTTATCGCAGGCCTGCTGCTGGCGTTGATGACGCCGCTCATCAAGAAGTTTCTTCCCAATACGACCGGTTAACGCCGGAAGGAGTCCCTCTTTGCGCAATCGTCCACCTCTATTTCTCGTTCTCGCACTCTGTTTGTGTCAGGGTGTTGCTGCTTTTGCGCAGCAAAAGCAGCTGACCATCGACGACATCTTTGACCCGGCAAAGAAAGTTAACTTCGGCGGCTCGGTGCCCACTATCAAATGGCTGAAGGATGGCCGGCATTATCTGCAAACCAACGACCCATCAAAGAGCCTGCCCCGCATTCAGAAAGTTGATGTGTTGACCGGGGAAGCAGTCCCTTTCATCGATGCCGGGCAGATGCAGGCTGCGTTCAGCGCTATTCCCGGTATCACCGCGCAACAGGCAAAGCAGTTATCCAGCCGCGGGTCGTACCAGCTAAACCCGGCGGAAAACTCGTTGCTCATCAATTTCGCAAACGATGTCTTTTATTACGAGCTGAGCAAAGGCAAAGCGATTCGGCTGACCAACAATCCGGAAGAGGAAGTCGGAGAGATGTTCAGCCCTGACGGTCGCATGGTTAGTTTTGTTCGCAACAACAATATCTACGTCCTCGATTTAGGATCAGAACGCGAACGGCGTTTGACTACCGACGGAGCTTCCAAGATTCTCAACGGCCGTCTCGACTGGGTCTATCAGGAAGAGTTGTACGGTCGGGGAAACTTTGAAGGCTACTGGTGGAGCCCGGACTCTACGATGATCGCGTACCTCCATCTCGATGAGCATCCGGTGCCCGAATATACGGTCGTTGACCACATACCTTTGGAACAGAATGTCGAAGTTACCCCTTACCCTAAAGCCGGTGATGCCAACCCAATTGTCTCTCTCGGTGTGGTCAATGCCGCCGGTGGCGCGCCGCGCTGGATAGACACTTACAAATACCAGCCCTCCGACTTTTTGATCTCGCGGGTCGCGTGGTCAGGCGACGGAAAGAAGATCGTCTACCAGGCCCAAAATCGGGAGCAGACATTTCTCGATTTGAATGCCGCCGATCCGAAAGACGGCAAGTCCACAACCCTGATCCATGAGACCTCCAAGGCTTGGGTTGAAGTCATCGACAATCCATCCTGGCTCAAAGACGGATCATTTATCTGGCAGAGCGAGCGGGACGGTTGGCGACACCTCTACCGCTACAGCGCGGAGGGGAAGCTTTTGGGTCGGGT
Organism: Pyrinomonadaceae bacterium; assembly: GCA_036726305.1. Lineage (GTDB taxonomy): Bacteria > Acidobacteriota > Blastocatellia > Pyrinomonadales > Pyrinomonadaceae > JAOAPY01. The sequence continues at coordinate 2,007 of DAIMCP010000004.1, forward strand.
GACGCGCGGCGATTGGGAGGTGCGATCGCTGGCCGGAGTAGACGAAGCTAAGGGGTTGGTTTATTTCACCGCCAGCGAACACAGTAACATCGCGCCCCAGGCTTACCGGATAAAACTGGATGGCTCAGGACTCACGCGTCTGACTGCAAGCGAAGGCTCACATCGCGTCGAGTTCAGCCCCGACTTTGCTCACTTTGTAGACGTTTGGAGCGACGTTAACACTCCGAGCCAGGAACGACTCTATGACTCTCAGGGCAAGCTGCTGCGCGCGATTGAAGAAAACAAAGTTGAGGCGTTAAAGCAGTACAAGCTGGGGACAACCGAGTTTCTGACGGTAAAGACCCGCGACGGCTTTCCCATGGATGCGCAGATAATCAGGCCACCTGACTTTGATTCAAAGAAGAAGTATCCGGTGATGTCTTTCACCTACAGCGGGCCGCACGCGCCGTCCGTGCGGAACAGTTGGGGAGGCACGGCCAACCTTTGGCACCAGTTGCTGGCGCAGAAGGGCTATATCGTGTGGATTTGTGACAACCGCAGTGCCAGCGGCCGTGGCCTTGAGCCAACCTGGCAGGTTTATAAGAACCTGGGCGAATTAGAACTGCGTGATTTGGAAGACGGCTACACCTGGCTGAAGAGCCAGCCTTATGTCGACGGCTCGCGCATCGGACTGTGGGGCTGGAGCTATGGTGGTTTCATGACCAGCTATGCGTTAACTCACAGCCAGACACTCAAACTGGGAATCGCCGGCGGCACCGTCTCTGACTGGCGGAACTATGATTCAATTTACACTGAACGGATGATGTTGACACCACAGAACAATCTTGAGGGCTATCAAAAGAGCGGCCCGGTTTTCGCCGCGAAAGATCTCCACGGCAAGTTATTATTGATTCACGGCGCCATCGACGACAACGTGCACATGTCGAACACGATTCAGTTTGTCTATGAACTCCAGAAGGCAGGGAAGCAGTTTGAGTTGATGCTTTATCCAAAGTCGCGGCACGGTGTAAGCGATCCTGTGCTGGTCAAACACATGCGGCAGATGATGCTGGATTTTATTTTGGCGAATTTGTAGAGCCGTGGCTAAAGATCCTCTTCCCTAAGTCCTGCCATCTTCATCAAGTGTCGGAGTAACCCGATTTTGATTCCCTGATTTTTGTGAATCGGAAGTGATAGCCGAACTTCACTTCCCGGTTTGCCGTAGATGTGATGACTGCCTTTGATGCGCAGCAAGGTCCAGCCGTGTTGCTCCAGTATTTTCGCAAAACGTTCTCCGGAAATTGCCTTCATATCTTCTGAAAATTTCTCCACAGCGACCAAACTAATACTCCCTTCATAGAGAAACTACTATATATCTTTCCGTTAGTAGTAGTAGTGCGCTGTTGATTTGTGGAAAACTCTTCAAGTAGTAGATATTGAAACCATTCTTAGAACTTAGCAACTGTGGAAATCATTACCCTGGCTCTTTGCTTTGAAATCTATGGCATTTGTTCTGAATTGATTGTGGAAAAGTGGAAGACAGTAGTGTTAGTAAGACCCGTTCATCGGTAGAAAAGTTGTTTAGTAGGCCGAACGGTGGGTAAAGGGGCGGAAACAAGGAACGTCCTTCGTAAATGCAGGGATGCTGTCAGTGGAAAGCCATTCTCAGACGGCAATCTCCAAGACCCGGTCATCACCCGTCAGGTGCACCGACGCGACATCAACGGAAAGGCAGCCTTCAACTGCTTCGTACAGATTATGAAGCAACTCTTCAAAGGTCTCGCCCTGCGTGGCACAGCCTGGAATGCCTGGTACTTCAGCCCAATAGCCGCCCTCTTCTGCTTCGTGCACGACAACTTTGATTTTCATGCTCCCGATTATACGGCTACTGGAGAAAAACATGCGAGCAAGCTGCTCTCTCGTGCTGACTGGGAGTATCTCGTGCCTCAGCGGGGAGTAGGATCCTCAATTCCGGGTACGTCAAGATAGGCTTAGCCTGATTTCCATGTTCAAGAAACCTGCGATTCTAGGGTAATATGTGCCGCGACGGGCGTAACTTTACCCAGGCTTTATCCTTTCTAAACCCTGGAGCTCCGGCTTTCGTAGGCGTTAACGGATCACGAAACCGAGTAGAACCGGACCACAATCACGGAGTAGCTTATGAAATTCAACAAGCTCATCTGGAAAAATATCCTGCGCAACAAACGCCGGACGCTGCTGACTATTTCCAGTCTGGTGGTTTCGCTTTTCCTGATTATTACTCTGGCGACGATTTTGACCGAATTGGCCCGGGGCAGCCAGGAGGCAAACCCATTGCGCTTGATCACGCGCCATGCTGTCTCGCTGGGGTTCACGCTGCCCGTTTCTCAACGTGACCGCATCGCGTCACTGCCCGGGGTAAAAAGCGCCATGACTTTCAGTTGGTTTGGCGGGATCTATAAGGAAGAGAAGAATTTCTTTGCGAACTTTGCTGTCGATGCAGACCGGTTGCGCGCAATCATGTCAGAGCTCAAGATGTCCGACCCGGAATGGCAGCAGTTTGTGGGGGACAGACAAGGGGCGATAGTGGGAGCGAAGCTGGTTAAGCTTTATGGCTTCAGCCCGGGCCAGCGGATCACCTTGCGCAGCCCCATCTACAACCAAGACGTCGAATTTATCATCCGCGGAGTCTATACGGGAGCTGATGAAAAGACGCTCTATTTCCATCACGAATATCTCAACGAAATGTTACCCGCCTGGGCAAAGGACCAAGTCAGCACTTTCAGTATTCTGGCGAACTCGCCGGGAGACGTTCCGAGAATTGCGCAGCAGGTGGACTCGATGTTTACCAACACGGACGCACCGACTAAAACGGAGAGTGAACGTGAGTTCGCAATGAGTTTCGAAACGATGATGGGCGGTGTCAAACAGTTCATGTACGGAATCATCGGAGCGATCACGTTCTCTTTATTGCTGGTGATGGCCAACACGATGGCCATGAGTGTCCGCGAACGGACCAGGGAGGTGGGTACGCTCAAGGCGCTCGGTTTTCAGCGCGGCGCGATTGCTCGTCTTTTTGTGACTGAAGCCCTGGTAGTGGCGATCATTGGCGGCGTGATCGGAGTTAGTCTGACCGTAGTCATCTTTCGCTCGCTGGATTTTAGTCTCTATATTCCCAACTTTCAGGCCTTCTTTCCAACGACTACTACTTTGGCGGTCGCCTTCTTAGCCTCGGTCCTGGTCGGTCTGGGGAGCGTAGTTTATTCGGCTTACCGCGTTTCGGGCCTGACCATAGCCGAGGCCTTGCGGAGTACCGAGTAATGGCGCTGCCGCTTAGATACAATCTTCGTAACCTCGTAGTGCGGAAATCGAGCACGTTGGCTACGGCCTTTACTATCGGCTTGACCGTCGGTGTCTACGTGCTGGTCATGGCGCTGGCCCATGGGATTGATCAGACTCTGGCCAGCAGCGGAGAACCGCTGAACCTGATCGTGTTGCGCAACGGCAGCACCGCCGAGCTGAATAGCCTCGTGACCAATGAGAATTTGCGCACGGTGATGTATCTCGATGGCGTCGCGCGCGAGGGCGACCAGCCGCTCGCGGCCCCCGAATTGATCACCCTGATTTACAAGGCACGCAAAGGAATGACCCAGGGATCGAATATACAGGTACGCGGCATCGGACCGATGTCGACAAAGCTTCGTTCAGGGTTCACGATGGTTGCCGGCCGCTCCTTCCAGCCGGGTCTGCCGGAAGCCATAGTTGCCCGCCGCATTGCCGAGCGCTTTCAGGGCATGGAGATTGGGGACAAGTTCCGCGTGCAAACCACGGACTACACGGTGGTAGGTTTGTTCGACGCTGGCGGCAAAGCCTTCGAATCTGAAGTCTGGGTCGATTACAACTCGCTGGTCAGCGCCACCAAACGAGACCAGGGATCGTCATCTGTCCTGCTGCGCGTAAATAACGCGGCCGCATTGGAGCCACTAGCCAAGCGCATCTCAGACGATCAAAGATTACAATTGAAGGCTGTGCCGGAAAGACGTTTCTACGAGGACCAGCAGGGCGCGGTGTCGGGGCTGCTCAAAGGGCTGGCGGTTTTCATTGCTTTCATCATGGCCATCGGCGCCGCCTTTGCCGGGATGAACACCATGTACGCGGCAGTTGCCCGACGCACGAAGGAGATTGGCACGCTGCGCGTACTGGGCTTCAGGCGCCGGAGCATTCTGGCTGCTTTCGTGTTGGAGTCCATATTCATCTCAGTGGTCGGCGCAGTGATTGGGATTTTGGTCACTCTGCCTCTGAACTTTGTCTCTACCGGGACGGCAAACTTTCAAACATTCAGCGAGATCGCTTTTAATTTTCGAGTCACGCCAGGCTTGGCGCTCTGGGCAATGCTATTTGGCACCGTTATCGGACTGCTGGGTTCCTTGCTCCCTTCCATTCGAGCGTCGCGACTCAAGATTGTTGACGCGCTACGTTCCGCCTGAGCTTGTTCGCTGGGGCGCTCCAGAGGATGTGTTTGTAGTTAAATGGTTACCAATCGCAAGACTGAAGAAGATCAGCATAATCTAAACGAACGGCTAAGGAGCTTGAAGATCGATCGGACCCCGGAGCCCTTGCCTTCGCTGCAAAACCGTGTGCCGAAGAAACTACTGTTGGCGCTCTCGGCACTCATCGCGCTTGTGGTTATTGGCTACTTCTATTTCTTCAGCGCCAGCAAGACAATCTCGGCTGCCACGGTCACGGTTGACAGCGGTTCCAGCGGCGGCCCCGGATCTGTTTTGACCGTCTCAGGTTATGTAGTGGCCCACCATAAGATAGATGTCGGGGCGAAGGTCATGGGTCGCGTGGCCTGGATAGGCGTCGAAAAGGGTGACAAGGTACAGCAGGGGCAATTACTGGTGCGCCTGGAGGATCAGGAATTTCGCGCGCAGGTTAATCAGGCGCAGGCAAATCAGGCCGCTGCCCAAGCCCGGCTGGACCAATTGCGCTCTGGCTCGCGGCCTCAGGAAAAGTTGAAGGACAAGGCCGGAGTGCTGCAAGCTGAAGCGAACCTGAGCCATGCCGAGGCCGAGTACGAGCGGGCCGCGAAGCTTTATCAGGCGGGCGTAGTTTCCAAAGCTGAACTCGATCGTGCTCTGGCAACTCGCGACAGCGCTCGCGCGCTGGTTCAGGCCGCACAGCAGTCAAGCGAAATGACCAATATTGGACCGCGCGTCGAGGAGATTCGCGCGGCCCAGGCCCAGGTCCAGCAGATGAGGGCGGCGTTGGATTATGCCCGAACCCAATTGGCCAGCACGGAAATCAAAGCGCCAATTTCGGGTACCGTATTGCAGCGGATTGTGGAAAGGGGTGAAATGGTTAGCCCTTCGTCTTTTGGGGAATCGGGCGCACGCACGTCGGTGGTATCCCTGGCCGATTTGACTGACCTGCAAATTGAATTGGACATCAGCCAGCAGGACTTTGCCCGATTAAAGATGAATCAACGTGCCGAGATCTTCCCGGAGGCTTTCCCAAAATTAAGGTACACCGGGTTCATTGCTGAGATAGCTCCCGAAGCAAATCGGGCGAAAGCTACGGTGCAAGTGAAGGTAAAAGTGGAGGACCCGGATGAACAATTGCGTCCGGAGATGAATGTCCGGGTTAACTTCCTGGCGGACACGCCGCCGGCCACCAACACCGTCGCCAAACGGGTACTGGTGCCTAAAGCGGCGGTCATTCGCAAAGATGGTGGCGACTTTGTTTTTGTCATCAAGGGAAGTCGCGTTGAACAAAGGGTGATCCGAATTGGTGAAGAATCGGGAGAGTTCTACAGTGTGCTGGAAGGGCTGAGCGGGGGCGAGTCCACTGCAGTGGCGGGTGTGGAAAAGCTGCGCGACGGCGATCGGGTCAAGGTTCAATAGCGGAGTCGCGGAAAAAATATGTCAACACCGATAGTGCAGATTCACGATGTCAGCAAGCGCTTTACGCGCGAGGGCTTTGAAATCATCGCCCTGGATCACGTGACTTTGGAAATTCAGCAGGGTGATTTCCTGGCGCTGATGGGCCCCAGCGGTTCAGGCAAGTCTACCTTGCTCAACCTGCTCGCGGGAATTGATCGCGCGACATCCGGAAAGGTTGACGTCCTTGGCACCGATCTCTCGCGCCTGAACGAAAGTCAGCTGGCTGCCTGGCGCAACGTGCACATCGGCTATATTTTTCAAACTTTCAACCTGATCCCGGTACTCACGGCATTCGAAAATGTTGAATTGCCGTTACTGCTGACAAAACTCTCAAAAGCGCAACGGCACAAGAACGTGCGCACAGCGCTGGAGTTGGTTCAGCTCGCAGATCGTATGAATCACCAGCCAAGGCAGTTGTCGGGCGGCCAGGAACAACGAGTAGCAATCGCCAGGGCCATCGTCACCGATCCTGATTTGATCCTTGCCGACGAGCCCACGGGCAATCTTGATGCCCGCGCCGGTGAAGAAGTTCTAAGTATCCTCTCAACGCTCAATCGCGAACTCCAGAAGACGATTGTTATGGTCACGCATGATCCGCAGGCGGCGCACCACGCCAGTCACGAACAACACCTGGAAAAGGGCGTCCTGCTCAACGGCACTGCCGCTGCCACTTAGCGCCCGGTCAGCGACGCTGGCAGCGCGGGCAGAAGTAGGTTGAGCGTCCACCCTGTACCGCTCGCCGAATCTTTCCGCCGCACCGCACACACGGCTGGCCGGCGCGCTCGTAAACCCGCCAGAACCTTTCGGAGGTACCGATATAGCTGCTGGTCTCTTCCCGGAGATCGATTCGTAGAGTAGATCCCCCCTCGATTGCCTCATGCAAAATCTTTCGAATAGCTTCGTAGAGCCGGAGGGCACGTTCTTTTGAAAGCTTTTCCGCGACGGCGAAAGGACTGATGCGGGCGTGAAACAGCGCTTCTGCGGCATAAATATTTCCCAGACCGAGAATTCTAGTCTGATCCAGCAGAAGTTGTTTCAGAGGACGCCGCGAATGGGCCAGCGTGGAGCGCAGGTAAGCGAGAGAGAATTCGTCGGACAAGGGTTCCGGCGCGAGTTCGCTGAGGCGGCGATCCTGATGCAGCTTTGCAGCGGCGACAATAGTCATGCGACCGAACTGGCGCATGTCGCAAAAGACAAGGCGCCTTTCATCGTCAAGATAAAAAATTACATGCGCATGTGCCGGTAATGTTTGTTCGACCGACAGGCTGACGAATTTGCCCGTCATGCGTAGATGCGTGAGCAGCACTCGCTGATTATCGAGCTCGATCAGAATGTATTTTCCGCGGCGGGCAACGGTCTGAATAGTAGCGCGACGCAGCTTACGTTTAAATGAAGCCGGCGTTTCTTCGGGAGCCGTACGCGCCAGGCGGAGCTCGGCGCTGACGATTTGTCGACCCGTGCTGGCGGCCCGTAGCGCGCGAACTACGTGTTCGACTTCAGGTAATTCGGGCATCGCCCGCCAGTATGTCCCAGAATCCAGAGTCCGACAATCTTCAGATTGTCGTCGCTATCGCCAAATCAGATCGAGACGAATATGCGGCGACAAGCTGAAGTTGTCGAACATCGCATTATTCTAGAACACTCTCAACAGGACCAGTATCAAAACAATGACCAGGATCAATCCAATCCCGCCGCTTGGTCCATATCCCCAATTCCGGCTGTATGGCCAACTAGGTATCGCGCCCAGAAGCAGCAGCACCAAAATGATTAACAGAATGAGCCCCATAGTCTTAATCCCCCCGATGGAAGTTTGTTCTCTCAGCGATTCACCACAGCAACGTGTGTGCCAACTCGCTTGTCTTCCCCGGAGCAAGGGCTATCGGCTCTATTGAAAGGTCCGCAAAGATAGAAAGGGCGTGAGCGGGGCAGCGGCAGAATTGTCCACTTGGTAAGCAGAATAGCTGGCGCGCACAAGGTGCGCCTCAATAACCTATCGCACCATTTGCTCTCGGGACGAGGGCTTTCATTATTTGAGGGTCCAAGCCTTTAGGAAATCTCGCTGACGAGCTTCACCCCCGCGGCGAGAAGCGCTTCCATGTTTTGCGCTGAGGCAGCTTCGCAATAAATACGCAAGACAGGCTCGGTGCCCGATTGCCGGAACAGCAGCCACGATTCATCTGCAAACTCGAGCTTGGTGCCATCCAGTGTTTCCACGTTGACGACTTCAGTTCCGGCGAGAGAATCTGGTGGTTCGGAGGCGAGTCCGGCAACCAGGTCCTTGCCCACTGCCACCTCGACATACAGATCCCGGCGTCCAAAACAGAACTCTCCGAATTCTCTGTGCAGGTCGCGAAGCATTTCCGAAGGCGACTTACCGGCGGTAATAACTGCCTCCAGGAAAAGCAACGAATTCAAAATGCCGTCGCGTTCGGGAATGTGTCCTTTGACTCCGATCCCGCCAGACTCTTCAGCGCCGATCAAGATGTCTTCGCGCAGCATAAGATCAGCGATGTACTTGAATCCGATCGGTGTTTCGTAGAGTTTCAGGCCGTGCGCAACGGCGATCCGCTTGGTCAGGACTGATTGTGAGAAGGTTCGGACAACCCCGCCGGTCATCTTTCGATTACGAGCCAGGTGCAAGAGCAGCAGGGGAACCACATCATGCATGGTCATGGTTCGTCCGCGTTCGTCGACGGCCCCCAGCCGATCAGCGTCGCCGTCGGTCGCCAGCCCGAGGAACGCCTGCGAGTCGATGACGCATTGTTTGAGTGCCGAGAGATTTCGATCGATCGGTTCAGGGTTGGTGCCACCGAAAAGCGGATCACGGTTCGCCCGTATGGTGTCAACCGTGAGCGTACCGCCCGACAAGAAACCTTCAACCCAACGGCCGCCGGTTCCATGCATGGGATCGACGACCACTGTACCGATCGCAGTGCGCAGGCGCTCAAGGTCGACGTAGGACTCAATTTGCTGACGATAACTCTCCACTGCCGGAGCGAGCAGTTCTCGTCCGTCGCTAAGAATCTCGCTTCGCAGAGGCGGCGAGCTATCAACCAGCCTTTCCACCTCGGCAGTTGTTTCCTGCGTGGCGCTTCCACCCCAGGGGGCCTTTATTTTGAACCCGTTAAAATCCGCCGGGTTATGGGATGCGGTGATCACGATACCGCCGCTGGCCTGTAAGACTTTGACCGCCCATGAAATTAACGGAGTGGGTGTGTCGTGCGGAAACAGGGCGACACGCAATCCGTTTCCAACCAGTACTTCGCAGGCCCGGCGCGCAAATTTGTCTGAAAGAAAGCGTCGATCATACCCGACCACTACCAGGGTTGCTCCCGAGGTCTTAGCCTGATCTGAAAGGTAGGTGGCATAAGCCTGGACCACCCGTTCGACGTTGGCGAAGGTGAAGTCCTGCGCAATGATGGCGCGCCAGCCATCAGTCCCAAAACGAATCGGTGCGAGTGTCCTGGTCACGACTTGATTTCTCCAGTAATGGTGTAATCGGTGAGCGAAGTCTTGTCTCCCAGCACGGACCCTGCCGCTACCGTAGCTGACCGGCCGATGTGACAACCACGGCCCACGATGGCATTGCTGACAGTGGCGGCAGTGCCGACCCTCGTGTGCGGCCAGATGACTGAGTTCTCCACCCGGGCTCGCTCCTCCAGAAAGCAACCCTGTCCCAGGACGGAGTTAATGATCTGGGCGCCAGGTTTTATCTGGCAGTCGTCCCCAATCATCGACAGCTCGTCGATTTCCGCGATGGTCGCCGAGTCAAAGCTGCCACGTCGTTCCTTTATGTGGATGCGCGCCACGCGATTGGCGAGCAGGTCGTGGTGCACCTGGAGGTAACGTTCCGGCGTACCAATGTCAATCCAATAAGTGCGCTGCGGCACATGAGCATAGAATGCTTCTTTTTCCGCCAACAATCTGGGAAACAGTCCATATTCGAAGGAGTGGTTTTCACCGGCCGGAATATAGTCGAGTACCCTCGGCTCGAGCACATACGTTCCGGCGTTGATGGTGTTGACCGTGATCTTGTCTTCGTCCGGCTTTTCCAGAAACTGCCTGATGCGGCCGTCGCTTTCGGTCTCTACCAGGCCGTAGGCGCGCGGATTTTCAACCGGGGCCAGTACTACGGTCGCCAGCGCCTGCCGATCGTTGTGTTCGCGAATGACTGCTTTAAGATCCAGGTCCGTCAGGATATCCCCGTTAAAGACAACCGTACGCTCACGAATCAAGTCTTCGGCAAACTTGTAAGCGCCGGCGGTTCCCATCGGCTGCGGCTCAACGGTATAGCGCAGCTTGACGCCATAATCTGAACCATCGCCCAGCAGTTGCTCGATCTTATTCGGCTGGTAAGAAAGCGAGAGTGTTATGTCCGTAATTCCCGCACGACGCAGCGTATCGATTTGATAGAGAAGAAAAGGTCGATTACAGATGGGTACGATTGGCTTGGGAGTATAGACAGTCAGCGGACGCAGACGCGTGCCTTTGCCGCCCGCCAGAATCAATGCCTGCATGTTGTGATTACCGATTTGTGTTCCCGTAGAGGTTGCATAGCGAGTGGAGTCTACCACCGAGCGCGAGGCGGTTCAATTTCGGTCTCCTTGACACGCTATTTTGTAAAGAGTAAATGTCAACTAGTTATAGCAAAGTTCATTCAGCAAGAGTGGAAATAAAATGACTAAAATCAGAGATGCAGTAATTGTCAGTGCGGCGCGTACGCCGGTGGGAAAGCTACTTGGCGCCTTAAAGAGTTTCAAGGCAACGGAGCTGGGAGCAATAGTCGTACGCGAAGTCGTGAGACGGGCCGGGATTGCACCGGAGGCGGTTGATGAAGTGATCATGGGGTGTGTGGTCCAGGCCGGGCTGGGACAAAACCCAGCGCGCCAGGCCGCCTTACGAGGTGGCTTGCCGCCGGCAGTTTCTGCAGTGACAGTGAACAAGGTCTGCGGATCCGGCCTCAAATCAGTGATGATGGCAGCGCAGGGGATTCAACTCGGCGATACGAATATTGTGGTGGCTGGCGGCATGGAGTCGATGTCCAATGCGCCTTACCTGCTCCCGCAAGCGCGCGAGGGCTATCGCCTGGGGAATGGTGTCCTGGTTGACTCCATGATTAACGACGGTCTCTGGGATGCTTTCAACGACTATCACATGGGTTGTACCGGCGAACTGGTTGCCGAGAAGTACAAGGTGAGTCGCGCGGAACAGGACGAGTACGCCCTCAATTCGCACCGGAAGGCAGCGGCAGCAGTCAGGGCCGGTTACTTTAGGGATGAAATTGTGCCCGTGGAGATTCCCCAGAAGAAAGGTGCTCCAGTCATTTTTGAGACTGATGAATCCGTGCGCGAGGACACGTCACTCGAGGCTCTGGGCAAACTCAAGCCGGCATTTAAGAAGGATGGCACTGTTACTGCCGGCAATGCCCCAGGTGTGAATGACGGTGCCTCGGCCGTAGTTGTTACGTCGCTTGAACAGGCGCGCTCGCTGGGGCTTGAACCGCTGGCTCGCATAGCAGCCCAGGCCACTGCCGGCTTAGCGCCCGAGTGGGTGATGATGGCGCCGGTGGAGGCAATCAGGAAAGTATTAGGGAAGGCAGGCTGGAGCCTGAATGAAGTGGATCTGATTGAACTGAATGAAGCTTTTTCAGTTCAGGCGGTGGCCATCACGCGCGAACTGGATCTTGATCCCGCGCGCGTGAACGTGAACGGCGGCGCCGTTGCCCTGGGTCATGCTATTGGCCAGTCCGGCTCGCGCCTGCTGACCACCATGCTCTATGAAATGAAACGACGCGATGTGCACCGGGGCATTATTTCCCTCTGTCTCGGAGGCGGAAATGCCGTGGCGCTGGCGGTGGAACGATAAAACGGTCAAACAACGGAGCGACTGGGCGTGGCTGAAATAATCGGAGTGATTGGCGCGGGGACAATGGGCAATGGCATTGCCCAGGTTGCTGCTCGGGCTGGATACGACGTGGTTCTGCGCGACGTCGAAGAGCGATTCCTGGAGCGCGCCCTGACCGCGATTAGCAAAAGCCTGCAACGTGATGTCGATAAAGATCGGCTGCAGGAAACCGAAAAGCAGTCAATTATCAAACGAATTTCCCCGACCACTGACCTGGAAGCTCTACGCGAAGCTTCATTTGTGATCGAGGCGATCACCGAGGATCTCGAGATCAAATCTGAGGTCTTCAAGCTCCTCGACAAGCTAGTGCCGGCGCAGGCAATCCTTGCCTCGAATACTTCGTCGATCTCGATTACAAGGTTAGGCGCAGTGACGGGACGTCCGGACAAAGTCATCGGTATGCACTTCATGAATCCGGTGCCGGTGATGAAGCTGGTGGAAGTAATACGTGGTCTTGCCACTTCCACTGAAACCTACCAGAGGGTCCGCGACCTTGCCGAGCAGATGGGAAAGACCGCGTTGGATTGTCAGGACTCACCCGGATTCATTTCAAATCGGGTGCTCATGCCCATGATTAACGAAGCGGTTTTTACACTCCATGAAGGAGTGGCCACGCGCGAGAGCATTGACGGCATTATGAAGCTTGGGATGAATCACCCGATGGGCCCGCTGGAGCTGGCTGATTTCATCGGCCTTGATGTTTGTCTGGCAATCATGAACGTGCTTTACGAGGGGTTTGGCGATTCGAAGTATCGCCCCTGTCCGTTATTAAAGCGCTATGTAGCGGCCGGCTGGCTGGGACGAAAAACCGGTCGCGGATTTTACGAGTACTAGATCGTCCAGGTTTCAGCTGATTATGAGGAACCTGGTTAGAAAGATCGAGCGATAGACTGAAGTTTGGCAGCCATTTTGTTGGCCATCACGGAGCGCCGCAATGGAGTAGAAGTGCAGGGAAGAGAAATATCACACTATTGTCAAAAGTGCCTGGCAGCGAATGCGCTGGGCCAGGATTTTTGTTTTCGTTGCGGAACTCGCCTCATGATTGTGGTCGAACCTTCATCAATGCGTTATGAAAATCTGGATGGCGCAGGCGAAGCTGAAGAACACTTGCTTGAGCGTGTTTCTGTCCTCGAAAACCGTTTGGGCCGATTGACTGAACGGATGGAGCGAGCGCTCGACCTGCTGCTGCGACAAGCCCAGAATACATATCTCGATCGGGCTCTGTTGAAGTCGCTGATCAGCTTGCTGAATGACGACGGCCTGGTGGAAAACCAGAAGCTGGAGCGGCTCTGGCAACAACGTTGTGAAGAGGACGCCGCCACTCAGGAGCAGACTACCCGACGCCAGCTGATGCAAAGCAAGATCACGGATGGATATCGAGGGTCAGATCGGCGCTCGTTCGAAACGCTCATCAGTGAGGCATTTCAGATTTTTGATGTTCAGAACGGCGCCGCTATGCAATTGCTGCGTCAGGCCGCGGAAAGAGATCCTGAGAACGGTCTGTTGCTATCGTTCATTGGGGAGCAGTTTTTCCGTTCCGGCAACATGAAGCTGGCGCGACGCTTTCTGGCCAGGGCACTGAAGGCGATTCCGGAAGACAATCATGTCTTGCTGTTGCTGGGTTTGGCTTGTGGCGACGAAGGGGACATTGAGCAGGCAAGGAAGCTTTTGGAGGCAACCACACAGCGAGGTGGACCTTCTTTCGCTGCCCATTATGGCCTGGGCAGATTGTTTCTCGCCGAGCAAAAGTGGCAAGAGGCGGTGCGCGAGTTTAAGCGTGCGCTCGCCTCAAGGCCTTCGCCGGAGGCCAATTACGCACTCGGCTGTCTTTACTACGAACTGGGTCGCGATACGTTGGCAGCTCGATATTTGTTAAAGGCGGTCGAGATGGATGCTGCTTACGGTGAGGCCTTTCACCTTCTCGGCCTAGTGTACACACGGGCTGGCAAAATGGAAGCAGCGCGGCGCGCGTTTGCACAAGTGGGAGAGGCAGTCAGTCTGTCACCGCCGCCGGCCAAAAGCCCTAAGAGTAAGCCAAGCCTCTTCAGACCCCTGTCAGGAAAACGCCGGCACTGGTTGACCGGCGGTGATTTGCGTCTGGCAAAGGCGTTGCGAGATGACGCCCTCAGGGTTTTTCTCCCCGTTAAATGATTGGATTTTGTTGTTTCCGAACTATGGGAAGTGTCATGAGCAATGGGTATCGCCCCCAATTTCGCAGCTGTTTCGAGTACCACCTTAGAGTCGGGCTTTGACACTGGGAGAAAACCGACTGCAGTGGGTCCTCTAAGCGCCTGTTAACAAATCCGGGCACTACCGAGCTGTGCCCCGCGTTGACAGCGACCGTCTGGTCGCTATAATTGACCCTTTTGTGCCATAGTGGCTAATTCAGGGGGGCGGTGACAGGGGCCGCAAGGTGGTTGCAAGTGCGGATTGAGCTTGACAGTCTGGAAGGAGCCACTAAGTCCTTCTCGCATGTCTATGGCAGCGGTGAGCTGGATTTTTTTGACGAACGCGTCCGCTTATCTGCGCCGCCTGAGATTTCGGGGCAATTGCTTCGCAAGGGAAGTCAGATCTTTTTAAACGGCCGTCTCAAGGCCCTGGCGCAGGTTGACTGTGATCGTTGTTTGAGAGCGATCGATGTTCCTGTGCAGACGAAGTTCAATCTTCAATATGTGACAGCCGCAGAGTATCAAAGGATGCACGCGGCAGCTCTGGAAGAATCGGAGCTGGAGCTTTCCGTTTTCGACGGCGAGACCATTGATGTCGACGAGATCGCGAGAGAACAATTGTTGCTGGCCGTTCCCACGCGTTCTCTATGCCGCGCAGATTGTAAAGGGTTTTGCCCGGTCTGCGGCGTGGACAGGAATTTGAAAGAATGTAACTGCCAGAGCGCGGAAACGGATCTGCGTTGGGCAGGACTTAAGGACCTGGTGGATCGCAAATCGTGAGTGTGCGCGGGCTTGCGCGTCGAGCGGACCGGGCCCCGCTTACAGACACCATTTGCGATTCACTTTTACTGATGGAGTAATTTATGCCTAATCCTAAAAGACGACACTCAAAAGCTCGCCGGGGGAAGCGCCGGGCACATGATGCCCTGATGGCTCCGCAAACCAGCCTTTGTCCAAATTGTCAGGAACCTCGTTTGCAACATCGAGTTTGTCCTAAGTGCGGTTACTATAAAGACCGCGAGATAGTGCAAGTAGAACAGAGCTAGCGGCTTGCGAAATCCTGTGCGCGATTCGGCCAGGCTGGGAGTCCACTCGACGGGCAAAGTAGTGCTCGACGCGATGGGCAGCGATCATGCGCCGCACGCTGAAATTGACGGCGCGCTGGCAGCGGCACGGGATTTTGGCATTGGCGTAATACTTGTCGGCCAACCTGCAGTTGTAGAACCGGAGTTGCGCCGCTGCGGTTGGCGAGGCGATGGTGACCGCGGCATCGAGCTGGTTGAGGCCTCCGAAGTCATTGGTATGGATGAAGCCGTCGCCTCCGCCATCCGGCGGAAAAAGAAAAGCTCTTTGAGAATCGGGAGCAGGTTGGTTCATGACGGACGAGCGGACGGGTTTGTATCCGCCGGTAACACGGGCGCGGCCATGGCTACTGCCAAGATGGTGATTGGCATGTTGCCCGGCGTTGATCGCCCCGCGCTGGCAGCCTTGCTGCCGACAAAATCTCCGCGCCCCACCCTGCTCATCGACGTCGGCGCCAACTCTGAATGCAAGCCTTACCATCTGGCCCAGTTTGCCGTGATGGGAGACGCCTATTCACGGGCCGTCCTGGGGACGGTCAAGCCGACTATTGGCTTAATGAGTATCGGCGAAGAGGAAGTGAAGGGTAACGATCTGACCAAGGAAGCTTTTCCCCTTTTGCGTCAGATTAGCAGTTTGAATTTTGTCGGCAATGTCGAGGGGCGTGATGTTTTTTCCGGCGCGGTTGATGTTATCGTCACCGACGGATTTACGGGGAATGTTATGCTCAAACTCTCCGAAGGGCTGACAGCTGCGATGCTTTCAATGATCAAACGTGAGTTAAGGGCCTCAGCCGTGACCAAAGCCGGAGCGATGCTGGCGCGCCCTGCTTTTAACAATATTAAGAAGCGACTGGATTACTCTGAGTATGGCGGCGCGCCGTTACTAGGGGTCAAACGCATTGTGGTGATTGGTCATGGCAACTCAAATGCGCGCGCCATCCGAAACGCAATTCGCAGTGTGCGCGAGTTTTCGGAAAATCGAGCCAGTGAACGAATCGAACGCGGCATAGCAGAGACACGCGGGTTAGAGCCGGCCTCAGTTTAGAAAGTGGGTTTGTCCGCCAGTCCATCGGCGGAACGTCTCGTTGGCATCGAGTTTAGGGGCTTGGCTTTTTCTTTGAGCACTCGGTAGTATTAGCGCCGCTCAAACATTAACTGAGGAGATTGATGGAGAAATTACACGCCGGCATTCTGGGGACCGGGCATGCTTATCCGGAAGGCATTCTGACCAATGCCGAACTGGAGAAGACTGTCGAAACCTCCGACGAGTGGATCACAACTCGCACCGGCATCAAACAGCGGCGCAAGGCCGCGCCCGGTGAGTACACTTCGCTGTTTGCGGTTCGAGCTGCGCGCCAGGCAATCGAACGAGCGAAGATCGATCCGCTGGAGATCGACCTGTTGCTGTGCGCCACAGTGACTCCCGATCAGATTCTGCCTTCGACGGGCTGCATCATTCAGGCCGAACTGGGCGCCAATAAAGCTGCCGCGATGGATATTGTAGCTGCCTGCTCAGGATTTCTCTACGGGTTGACCCTCGCTGATGCAATGATTCGGACTGGACAGTCTCGATATGCGCTGGTTATCGGTGCCGAGATTCTGACGCAATATGTTGATTATACCGACCGCGGCACTTGCATCCTGTTTGGTGACGGCGCAGGCGCGGCTGTGCTGGGGCCGGTCGAAGGAGACCAGGGAATTCTGGCCGCGCGCATCCGCTCGGATGGCCGCTACCTGGAGCAACTATTTTCTCCCGGCGGCGGCACGCGCCGTCCAGCCAGCGCTGAAACGCTGGCCGCAGGCGACCACTACTTCAAGATGAAGGGCAACGAACTTTTCAAGGTAGCGGTTCGTTCCATGTCTGAGATTTCCAACGAGGTGCTGGAAGAGGCTGGGCAGCGAGCAGAAGACGTCTCGCTGTTTATTCCACACCAGGCCAATCAGCGCATAACGGACGCTGTTGCCAGCAAGTTGAAGGTTGAGGAAGCGCGGGTCTATTCAAACATCGCCATGCATGGCAATACGTCGTCTGCCTCCATTCCCATAGCGCTCGACGAGTGCGTTGAAGCGGGGCGGATCAAAAAAGGGGACCTGGTCTTGCTGGCCTCCTTCGGCGGCGGCGTGACCTGGGGTGGAGTGCTTTTAAGGTGGTAGACACTCAAGCAGAAAATAAGTTCTGAATTCCTGGCTCCTGGTCTTTGAAAGACGGCAAGTGTTTTGTTGGCGCCGGCAGGCGAGGGAAGAAAGACCAAAAGCCAAAGACCAGAGACCAAAGACGCAATGACCAAGATTGCTTACATCTTTCCCGGACAAGGTTCGCAATACGCAGGCATGGGAAAGGACCTGGCAGAGAATTTTCCCGCCGCGCGCATGGTCTTTGAAGAAGCTGATGAAGTGCTTGGATTTCCTCTCTCGCGCCTGTGCTTCGAGGGACCGGCTGAGCAGTTGCAGTTGACCGAGAACACGCAACCTGCAATTCTGACTACCTCGATTGCCGCCTTGCGGGCCATGGAAACCGCGGGATTTCCAGAGCCTGACTTTGTGGCTGGGCATAGTCTCGGCGAATATTCGGCCCTGGTCGCGGCCAGTTCGCTATCGTTTGCGGACGCAGTAAGAGTGGTGCGGGCGCGCGGCAGGTACATGCAGGAGGCCGTGCCGGTTGGCACCGGCGCGATGGCCGCGGTGATGGGTGCGACGCTGGTTGATATTGAAAGGCTTTGCGCGGAGGCGGGCACGGGAGAAGTTTGCGCACCGGCGAACATAAATTCACCAAACCAGGTGGTGATTGCCGGGGCTGCCGCAGCTATCGATCGAGCCATTGAACTTTTGAAAGCCGCGGGGGCCAAACGTGTTATCAAGCTCAACGTCAGCGCGCCGTTTCATTGCGCACTGATGATGCCTGCGCAGCAGAGACTGGCGGCCGACTTGGAAGAGGTGGAGTTTAGCGCCTTGCGCATGCCGCTGGTTACCAACGCCGACGCAGCGATTATTGCTGGCGGCGAAGCGGCCCGCGCGGCGCTGATAAAGCAGGTTTCGGCGCCTGTCCGCTGGTTGGGATCGATTGAGTTGTTGCTCAGTCGGGAGGTAAGGACTTTCGTGGAAGTAGGTCCCGGCAAAGTTCTGTCGGGGCTGGTACGGCAAATCTATCGGGACGCGCAGTGCCTTAACATCGAGGACTCGACTTTGACCGAGAAGCTTCAGCTTGTGGAGCCTGCGCGAGTCGGGTAGTTTTCAAGCGAGGATCGCCAGGATGGTCCTGACTTTGCAGTTGTCTTACTAAATCATAGAGGAGCAAAACGAATATGGCCGATCAAGAGATCGAGAATAAGGTCAAGCAGATCATCGTGGACGAACTGGGCGTGGACGAAAACGAGGTTACTCCGAATGCGCGTTTCATTGATGATCTAGGAGCAGATTCACTGGACACTGTCGAACTGGTCATGCGTTTTGAAGAAGAGTTTGGCATCGAGATCCCAGACGAAGATGCGGAGAAGATCCAGAGCGTGCGCGATGCGTATAGCTACATCGACCAGCACAAGAAGTAGTGACCAGTGGCCCTGTGGCAAGTGGCACGTTGGACGATCGAGAGTTCTGGTCGCTGTCACTGGTCACTGAGTCACGGCTTTTCAAGGAGCTTAAGCATTGACACGTCGGGTTGTTGTGACGGGCGTCGGTCTGATTACGCCGATCGGCCAAACGGTTGAGGAAACCTGGACCGGGTTGATGAGCGGCCGCAGTGGCGCCGACTACATTAAGAAATTTGATACGGAGAAATTTTCCGTCAAATTTGCCTGCGAAGTCCAGGGCTTTGACCCTCTAAAATTCATTCCCAAGAAAGAGGCGCGCAAGATGGGCGCCTTTATTCATTACGCCATCGCCGCCGCCGTCGAAGCGTTGGCCGACAGCGGCCTTCCCCTCAATGAGGAGGACCGGTTTCCTGACGCGATCAGCGAAAGCGTCGGCACCTACATCAGCAGCGGCATTGGCGATTTCTGGGCCATCGAGCGCGAACACTCAAAGCTGCTCAATGATGGGCCGGATCGGGTATCACCGTTCTTTATTGTGTCCGCGATAGTCAATCTGGCGGCCGGGCAGGTATCCATTCGCTTTGGCGCAAAAGGCCCAAACTCGGCAACCGCGACCGCGTGCTCAGCCGGCGCCCATGCGATTGGCGATAGCTTCAAGATAATTCAGCGAGGCGACGCTGACGTCATGATTTGTGGCGGCGCCGAGTCGGCCATTACTCCCATGAGCGTGGCTGGCTTTGCCTCGATGCGGGCGCTGTCGACGCGCAATGACGATCCTCAGCATGCGTCGCGGCCGTTTGAACGCGATCGGGATGGTTTTGTAATCGGCGAGGGCGCGGGCATCATGATCCTGGAAGAGCTCGAGTTTGCGAAAAAGCGTGGAGCACGCATCTACGCGGAAGTCGTTGGCTATGGAATGTCCGCCGACGCTTTCCACTTAACGATGCCTGATGAAACCGGATCTGGCGCCATCCGCGTGATGCAAAAAGCGCTGCGCGACGCTGGGGTGCAGCCCGAACAGGTGGGCTACATCAACGCACACGGAACTTCCACTCCTTACAACGATAAGTTTGAGACGCTCGCAATCAAAAAGACCTTTGGCGAGCACGCCTACACACTGGCGGTCAGCTCAACAAAGTCCATGACTGGCCACCTGCTGGGTGCGGCTGGCGGCATCGAAGGCGTGTTTTCCGTGCTCGCAATTCATCGCAACGTCCTGCCGCCTACGATCAACTATGTCAACCCCGATCCGGATTGCGATCTGGATTACATTCCCAACGAGCCGCGCCAAGCCCGGGTCGAATACGCACTCTCGAACAGCTTTGGCTTTGGCGGGACCAATGCAGCCTTGTTGTTTAAGCGATATGAGGGGGAGTAAGCTCAATAGACAAGGCTCAAGCACAGGACCCTGTGACAACCGACCATAACTAACGACATATGAAAATAATTGTCATGATGAAGCAGGTGCCTAGCAAAGACGCAATCCTGCGAATAAATAAAGAGTCAACCTGGATTGAAGAAGGTGATCTCTCCTTCGAGGTCAACGAATCGGATGGCTATGCCCTCGAAGAAGGCCTGAGATTAAAAGAGAAGCATGGCGGCGAAGTCGTCGTCTGTTCCCTCGGCCCGCAAAGAGTCAAGGCGGTCATTAAAGATGCGCTGGCCCGCGGCGCTGACCGCGCCATTCACGTCGTCGTCGACCAGTTGACGAATCTGTCGCCATACGGAGCGGCCAGCGTGCTGGCGGCCGCCGTGCGCGCTGAGCAACCGGATCTGGTAATGACCGGACTGCAGTCGGACGATAATGGCTTTGCCCAGACCGGAGCGATTATGGCCGAGCTGTTAGGCTTTCCCCACGCCACGATTGTCATTGAGGTAGATGCCTCAGGCCCGGAACTGCGCGTGAAACGGGAACTCGAGAGCGGCTGGTATCAATGGTACTCAATGCCCACGCCGGCCCTGCTCACCATTCAGTCGGGCATCAGCCAGATTCGCTATGCTTCTTTGAAAGGCATCATGGCCGCGAAGAAGAAGGAAATTAAGGACGTAATGCCGGACTCCGAAGCCATCGGGCGCCCTTCCCAGCAACATATCGAGAGGGTGTATCTGCCGCAGAAATCAAAGCAGACACAGTTCCTCGGTGACGGCAACGCGAAAGCCGGCGCAGTCGCTCTCGCGGAGAAATTGCACAGCGAAGCGCGCATTATTTAGTCAGTCTGGTCTCACGGTGACGGTCATACAGCAGTATTGAAAACGAAGCTTCGGCCCGGCAGGGAAGGAAAGCATCCAGAATGAGTCAAGGCATCTTAGTATTCGTAGAACATCGCGATGGTGTTATTAACAAGACCGCATTTGAAGCGATTGCCGCTGCGCAGAGCCTCGGCGGAGAACTGGCCCAGGTTGTTACTGTAGTGCTGCTTGGTTCAAATGTCGGCGCACTGGCGGAGCAGCTGGCCGGCTATCAATTAGCGAAGGTGATCAGTGCTGACAATCCAAAACTCGCTGATTACACTCCTGATGGTTATACCGATGGTCTGGAGCGCGTGATCCGCGATCTCGATCCGCAGTTTGTACTGATGCCGCACACCTACCTCGTGCGAGATTTCGCTCCCAAGCTCGCCGCCCGCTTCGGCAAATCGCTGATCAGCGATTGCGTCCGTGCCAAAGTTGCGAACGGAAGCGTGACCTTCACGCGCAGAATCTTTCTTGGCAAGATAGACGCGGATGTAGTGGCGGACGGCCAGGCGCCCATCTTTGCCACCTTCCAGTCGGGAGCTTATCGCGGTGATCAAGCCGTCAGGGGAAGTGGCGCTGCCGTAGAAACTGTTTCAGTGGAAGTCGGCGAGGTACGCATGAAGCCGGAGGCGCCGTTCCAGGAAGTCAAACAGGCTGTCGACTTGTCCAAAGCGGACGTGATTGTGGCCATCGGGCGCGGCATCAAGAGCAAGGACAACATCGCCCTGGCGGAGAAGTTGGCCGAAGCATTGGGCGGCGACCTGGCCGCATCGCGCCCTATTTGCGATGCTGAATGGCTGCCTATCGATCGTCAGATTGGGTCATCGGGTCAAACCGTGGCGCCAAAACTGTACATCGCATTGGGAATTTCCGGCGCCATCCAGCACTTGGTGGGCATGAAGAACTCAGGCACGATCGTGGCCATCAACAAAGATCCCGAGGCACCCATCTTCGATATTGCAGACTACGGCATTGTTGGTGATTTATTTGAAGTTGTGCCCACGCTTACCGAAGAAATTAAGAAGATCAAAGGCTAAGATCTGTCTCCGGCTTCCGCTCGGCGGCCAGCCAGGTCTTCGAGCTGGATAACCGATGTCCTAATTAATTCGGCCAGCAGGCTTTTCGGTTTTGGTTTCAACCTCCTGTAAGGCCAGCACCAGCTCACTCGCTGCCTCTGCCGGCTTCCAGTCATTTGTACGATAGACCTTAAAGACTTTACCTGCGGGAGTGAGGATTACCGTCCGCAGACCGTGGATGATCTGGTCTCCGCCTTCGTAATACCGCAGGCCGAAAAACTGCGCGATTCCTTTCACCTGATCTTTTGTTCCCGAGGCAAATTCCCAATGGGAGAAGTCTTCGTCCGAGTACCTTCCAGTGTGCGCGGCGCCATAGCTGCGCAGCACCGGTGGCGTATCGTAGGCAGGGTCGATGCTGATGCTCAGCAGGTGGGTTTTCTCATAGATGTCTCCCTGTTTTTGTAGCAACGCATCAACCTCGGCGAAGTTGTTACTCATCAGGTCGCAGTAATCTGGGAGGGGGCAACGCGTATAGATGAAGGTCAGCATCAGGGCCTTGCCGCGGTAATCGTTTAGCTTGATGGGCCTGGAATCCTGGTTAACCAGACCATAATTGGGCACGCTGGCGCCAATCCCGGCTTCACTGTCAAGTGCCGCTCCGCCGCTGGCATCAACGCTCTCCTGGGTAACCTTCACTTCCTCAAGCCAGGACGACGCTCCATTAACGACCAGCGTCGCCGTAATCTCATTTCCAGGGGCCAATATCTCGAACGGCCATGCTTCACTCAGTTTGAACGGCATGACCATCGCGGGCATGTAACCCTTGACCTCTTCGTGGGCGATGGTCACCTCCTGTCTGTCTTTGTCGATGGATACTACTTTGCCTTTGAAGTCATAGCGCGTGCCGCCGGGCCGCCCGGGTACCCGGCAGGACGTTGGCAACATACACAAGCAGAGCACAAGGGTGAATAAGCGGACGCGTGACAGTTTCATCAGGTTGGCTATGGCCGTGGTTGAAGAGTCTCGTTATAGAGCTGTTGATAAACCCAGTAATTGCTCATGACGCGAAAAACGTAATCCTTGCTTTGCGCAAAGCCAATTTCCGGAACATAGCGATCGGGTTCACGGGAATGCGATCGTGCGATCCAGCGGGCCATGTTGTCGGCTCCGCCATTGTACGCTGCGGCGACTGCTGGAGGCTGGTTGGGAAATTGCCGGAAGAGTGATGACAGGTAATGTGATCCGAACTCAAGGGCCGTGTCCGGATTATAGAGTTCATCCTGTTGGAAAGCCTGCCGGCCAAGTTGTCCCGCCATCTCGAGAGCCGTCGCTGCAATAAACTGCATCAGCCCGCGGGCCGCGGCCACGGATTTCGCGTCAGCCTGAAAGCGAGTTTCCTGTCGCGCTATCGCCAGCACAAAACGTGGATCCAATTGCCGGGCCGGGGCATACTTCATTACGGAAGCGCGGTACGCGGCTGGATAGAGCATCTCGGTCAATTGGCGCGGAGCCAGTTCGATCTGATAGTCGCTGGGGATCCTTCGCCAGGTTTGTTCCGCGAAACGGACCGCTGGATACCAGGCCTCGCCGCGAAAGTAGTAGACAGCAGTTGTGTATGCTTCATCGTTCAGCACGGCGTTTCCGTTTGCCGGCGCGTTTCCATTGCCACTGCCTTCCGTCGCTGCCACAGCGAGTTCCGCGCTCCCTTCATCGTACAGTCCGAGAAAAAGCAATTCCTTTGCCAAGGCCCGGTGACTTATCTCGGCGTCTGCACTGGTCGGGACCGCAGTGATTACCTCGGCCCGTCCCGGCGCCAACAGTTGGAGAGAGGGAAATTTATAAACAGGCAAATTCTCGTAAACTCGCTTGAGAAGTTCTAACAATTCATTCTGTTTGCCCGCATCCATTTCCAGACGCAGGGCAGCCTGTGCTG
This sequence comes from Pyrinomonadaceae bacterium, assembly GCA_036726305.1. Classification (GTDB taxonomy): domain Bacteria; phylum Acidobacteriota; class Blastocatellia; order Pyrinomonadales; family Pyrinomonadaceae; genus JAOAPY01. Next base: position 25,772 of record DAIMCP010000004.1, read on the forward strand.
CCTGGCGAGCCGACTCAAAGGCGCCGGCTTGCCACTCGCTTTTGGCCTTGATCGTTAGAGCTTCCGATTTTGCCTTGATCAGGGATAGCGTCCGCGGCTCAGAGCCAAGCAGCCGCAGATGTTCATTGGCGCGAAAGCCGTAGTATTCATTTCGTCCGGCCGGTATTGAAAGATACACATCTATGGCTTCCGGCAGGCGACCCAATTGCTCGAGCACTAACGCGCGGAGAAACAGCACCTCAGACCTGGTGGTGCCGCCCGTCACTCGGGGCCCCCCAGGATCGTCGATCTTCTCCAGCTCATCGAGATCGGTTAGCGCCGCGGCCCACGAGCTCTGAGCCAGGTGAATGCGGGCCTGGGCAAAGAGAGCCAGAGCATCAGCAGTCTGGTTCTTAAAGCGCTCACGAGTCTGTTTGACCCAGGCCAGGGCTTCGTCGTCGCGACCCGCGTCGCGCAGGACATCGATGATGTTCAGATAAGGGCGCTCAGGGAGGGGAGCCGAAGGGTAGCGCTCAATGAATTGTTTGTAGGCGGTTACCGCAGCATCGGTCTGTTTTTGGCGACTCAGCGTGCCGGCAATCAGCGCCAGGGCGTCGCGTGCGCTGCTACTCTCGTCGTAACTGCCGTTCACGCGCCGCAGATATTTCAAAGCCTCATCGTATTTTCCTTCCTGATAAAGCCCGCGGCCTGTCTGGTAGAGAGCCTCAGAGGCCGCGGGGCTGCCCGCTGCCTGCTCAATCACCGCCAGATAATGAACGCGGGCGCCGGAAAAATCTCGATTGAACTGGTATACACTGGCGCGTCGCAGGTGATCCGTTTCCGAAGGTGTGCCCGGGTTAGTCCGATCTAACGCATCTAGTTCACGTACTGCTGCCAGGGCAAAGTCGTCCGGCCGCGAGCTATCGGGGAGACTCGAAATCAATCGGCTAAATATTTCGCGCGCCTCAACTCGCTTTCCAGCCTGCAGGAGCGCCGTGCCGGTCATCATGAGAGCCTGGCGCGCCAGGTTGAAATTTTTCGATTCGGTGAGCGGCCGCAGAGTTGAGATTACGGCCGTCTGATCTTTGCTTTCAGCAAAACTCTCAGCCAACCTGAGGGTCGCCGCGTTGAGCAGCATGCTGGCCGGTGCTGTAACCATCAACTGCCGCAGCCGTTCACGCTCAAGCACGAGGTCACCCGACAATCGTGCGAGCTGCGACAGATGCCACAGGGCGTATTGCGAAAGCAGCGAACGTCTGGCTACCACAGATTGGTAGCTGGATAGTGCGCCGGCGAGATCGTCGCTTCGTTCCAGGAGGCGTCCGCGGAGGTAATCATAGTTATTGAGAGGGAAGGCAGCCGGACTGACTGCTTTGAACTCCTGTAATTCATCCAGCGCCGCTTTGGTTTGTCCGCGTGTTACAGCCTGGCGAATTTTCTCGCTGCGTTCCTGAAGGGATTGCGCTAAGAGCGGCGTAGCGGATAGAAGTGAGATTAGGAAGCCGAGTATGGGTCCGCACAGTTTGAGTTTGAAAGGCACGGGGAATTATCGGGCAGCCGCGCGAAATCCTCAAACGGTGCGCCAAAACCCGGCACCACCAGAGCCCACTCTTTCGGGTCCAGGGTTGGGGTTGTAGCGCATCTTTGATGGCTTTAGCGACTCTTCCGGCTAACAAGTTGAAACAGTCTCAGTGTAATCTAGCAGTTCTTTAAGATCAGTCCGCGAGGCTTGATGAAAACAGAAGCAAAAAACAGCAGAGTTCAGTTGCTCGAGGGCGCCGTCCTTGCAGGCGAGATCCAGCAGGAGGTTTCGCTCAAGGTTGCCGAGATGCGCCGGCTGCACGGTGTGGTTCCGTCACTGGCGGCCATTCAAGTTGGAGATGATCCCGCGTCCGCAGTCTATGTGCGCAACAAGATTCGTGCCTGTGAGTCGGTCGGCATTCGCTCCGAACATCACGCTCTGCCGGCCGCCACAACAGCGGCTGAATTGTTCGCCCTGGTAACCGATCTGAACACTCGTGACGATATTGATGGCATCCTGGTACAACTGCCACTGCCTGCTCATATCGACGAAAGTGCAGTGCTGGAGTTAGTAAATCCGGCCAAAGATGTCGATGGTTTTCATCCCGTCAACGTGGGCCGGTTGGCGCTGGGCCGTCCCGGACTGGTACCTTGCACCCCAGCCGGAATAGTCGAGCTGCTGGATCGCTTTCAGATTCAAATCGAGGGTGCTAATGCCTGTGTCATAGGTCGCAGCCAAATCGTTGGACGCCCGGTCGCTCAATTACTATTGCAGCGAAACGCAACCGTAACAATCTGCCATTCAAAAACGCGTGACCTGCCGGCAATTTCCCGCCAGGCCGACATCCTGATTGTGGCGATTGGGCGGACTGGCTTTGTGGGTCGCGATCAGATAAAAGCCGGAGCGACTGTGATCGATGTGGGCATGAACAAAGTGACGGACGCAAACGAAGTACGCAGACTTTTCGGCAGTGACGCCGAGCATCGTCTTCAGATACTGGCTAAGCGTGGTTACACTCTGGTTGGGGATGTGAACCCGGCTGAAGCTCTGGAAGTGGCGGGCCGGCTGACTCCGGTGCCGGGGGGTGTTGGTCTGTTGACGGTTGCCATGCTTATGAAAAACACTCTGCGGGCTGCACAGTTGCGGCCAGCGCGGGATAATTGATGCTGCGAGTTGGCCTAACCGGATCGATCGGCGTGGGTAAGTCGTTTGTTACCGGACTACTCGCCGAGCTGGGTTGTCCTGTGCTGGATGCGGATCGCACTGCGCGCGAGGTGGTGGAACCAGGCTCTCCAGGGCTGCTTGCGGTTGCCAAAGCATTCGGGCCCGAGGTCGTGCGTGCGGACGGCACGCTGGATCGCGGCCGGCTGGCCTCAATAATTTTCGCAGATGATGACAGGCGGGCCCTGTTGAATTCGATTCTGCATCCTTACATCATCGCCCGGCAGGACGGATTTCTACGCGCATGGGAAGCTGAAGATCCCCAGGGGATTGCCGTGGTCGATGCGGCCCTGATGATTGAGTCGGGTGGTTATAAACGCTTTGACAAGTTGATTGTGGTGCACTGTGAGCCGGAAAAACAGTTGGAACGTGTGATGCTGAGAAACAACCTGACGCGCGAAGCAGCCCTGCAAAGAATACAAGCCCAAATGTCGCAGGAGGAGAAAATGAAATTTGCCGATTATCTGATCGACACCTCAGGTGGGTTTGAAGCTACGCGAAAACGTACTACCGAAGTCTTTCAAGAGTTGCGAAAGCTGATGAGAAAAACAGATTCATGGCAGTAGTCTGGGGGAGTCTGTGAAGTTCGAGCGGAATGCAATGACCGTGCTGCAGAACAGGAAAAAGAACCGTAGTCGCTGGCATGTTCTTGTCGGCGCGTCGCTCTTGCTCTGCCTCACGTTAATTGTGCCGGCCTGCTTCTCAGGTGGGGCAGTCAGCACTTACTACGGACGAGTTAAGGTGCCGCAAAAACAGGAGTTCAGATGGAGCGACGGCGGCCTGCCACAGGTCTTTGACCCGGCATTTGCCGCGGCTCCTCCTGACACCGATGCCGTTCGGGCACTTTTCGAAGGGCTCACCGACTATGACCCGCGAACTCTTCAGGTTACACCGGGCGTGGCCGAGCGCTGGGAAACATCAGAAGAGGGAAGGGTCTGGACGTTCTATCTCAGAAACGACGCCCGCTGGTCCACCGGGGAAATGGTAACCGCCGGTGATTTTGTTCGCTCCTGGGAACGCATCCTTCGTTTGGGTGATCTTGCTCCGCACACAGAGTTACTCAGCAATATTGTCGGCGCCAGGCCATATGTCGGCACCGCCGGGCCTCTCGCACCAGTTGGCCTGAACTCAGTGGCTGAGGAACAGGCGAACAAGAATGATAAGGGTGAGAGAAAGGCCAGCCGAGTCGTAAGCGCTTTTGGCGTTCGGGAAATTAATGCGCGGGTGTTGCGAGTGCAGTTGCAGCGACCAAACCTGAATTTTCCGGCTTTGGTTGCACATCCTGTATTCCGTCCCGTGAAAATTAATGAGCAGGATGAAAACAAAAAGATAGGGGCGGCGGAATTGATTTCAAATGGAGCCTTTCGCCTGTCCAGCAGCGGTAGCGAGGGCGTGTTTTTGCAAAGGGAGACGAACTATTGGGGCCGCAAAAATGTAAACCTTGAGCGGGTTGAGTTCGTCAAGACGAGTAATGCGGAAACTGCACTCGCGGCTTACAAAGCCGGGGCCATCGATGCAATCACAAATGCACCCTTTGAGCCGTTAGCCCTTAAACTGCTCGCGCCGTACGCCGATTACCGGCGCCACGCGTTCGCCGCACTGACCTATTACAGTTTCAATACTGCCCGTGCTCCGTTCAACGACGTCAGAGTTCGGGAGGCACTGGCAATCGCCATCGATCGCGAGCGAATCAGTGAAGAGCAGACGGGTGGCACAACCTTGCCGGCTGCAACCTTCCTTCCGGTTGACAAGACCGAATCTCCGAATGAAGCGGTAGTGGCCAGATCAGCGACGCTAAACAAAGACCAGGAGCGCGCCAGACAGTTACTGGCAGAGGCTGGCTATCCGGATGGGGAGGGCTTCCCGGTTATCCGCCTCCTAATCAATCGCAATGAACAACAGCGTCAGGTAGCCCAGGCCGTGGCCGCAACCTGGCGCAGCGTCCTCAATATTGAAACTGAGATCGACGCCCGAAACTGGGATGAATATGAAGCAGAGATTCGGGCCGGCAATTACGATCTGGTGCGGCGCGGTGCGGTGATGCAGAGCGCTGATGAAACCAGTAACATCCGAATGCTGTTCTCTTTTGAGCAAAAAGAGATGCCCGCCCCAGTTCGCCCCGGGCTCGCTAACCGGGGACCGGAAAAAAGCGGGGCGGGGAATTCGCAACCGTCTGCCGCTCCGGCGCCGCCAATCGAAACGGAAGTCGAAGCGCTCAGACAAGTAGCGGCCATTCCTATTTACTTTGCATCGTCATTCGCACTCGTCAAACCTTACGTAAATGGATTTACCACCAATATCCTCGATGCTCCTTCGCTTAAAAATGTAAAGATCGACACTTCCTGGCAAGAGCCTAGAACGGCGGGCCTTTTCAACGACAGCAAACAGGATTAGTAGCCGCCACCCGCGGGCTGCGATAAATCCGAGGTTAGTGTGCTCGTTTCTGCCCCAGGTACTGAAAAGCAGACGATTGATTTCCATTCATTGTGGTTACGGAAAATGGTTCGTATCTGAGTTGTGAGAACAAGCTGGTTAGCTCCTGAATCCATTCCCGCCGATGATGACGGACGACAACGCCTTCCGGCAGTTCAAAAACGCCATAGCACTGGTAAACCTCTGCATACCGCTGGTAGCGTTCACGATTGCGCCAATCATCGTTAAGCAGTAGGTCGCTGATGTAAAGGAGTCCTTCTGGACGCAGCACGCGGCGAATTTCAGCGATCTGCTGACGCTGATCTTCACTATCGGGTATGCATGTCAGGACGGCGAATAAGAGGGCCACATCGACTGAATTATTCTGCAGTGGAAGCGTGTAACCGTCGTTTTGGATCAGCGCCACACTGGGAAGGGCCAGGTGGCAGCGCGCCAGCATCGCCGCGGAGAAGTCCATCCCCATAAGATTTCGGAAGCCCGCCTGCCACAGCTCTGTTAATGTCCGCCCGTAGCCACATCCGTAATCAAGAATGATCTGAGAATCCAGCCCCGGTCCTGCACTCCAACGCCTCAGCCATTCGGGTCGAAGGGGATGCAAGAATTGCTTTTGCCCGGCCACCCGATCCCAATAGCCAGCCTGCGTATTTAATGGCGTCATCAAACCTACCTGGATGGTGACCAGCGCTCCATTCTATAAACGCGCTGGCGCTCGGGCTTATTGTCCGCCGCTGGCCAGGTCAGGATGGCCTGCCAGAGGTCCTTTCCAGCTTGCTGCCAACGGAAAGAGTTCTTGGCTTTTGCTACGGGTGCAAAAGTTATCGAGTGATCATCAATCGAGATTGCCGCCCAGCGCGCGTCATTGCCGCCATTTCCAAACTGTCCATCCTGCAGTTCGAAACGAGTACTATCGCTGACCTTACCCACCTTTTCGTTGTCGAAGGTTTCAACCATGAGGGTCGTATCGTTCTCAAATCGATAGCGCTCGTAGAAAGGCTTTTCCACGTCGCCAGTGCCGCGCCAGGTGCCCTCAATCCAGCGCAGCTTGGCCAGATCGGCGACCGACACCTGCCTGGCTCCTGCCGGCGGAGTTGAACTCTGGGTTGCCTTATTGGCTACCTTCGCTGAGCAGGCGGTGAGCGAAATGCAAGCCAGCATGAGGCAACTGAGAAGAGTATGAAGCATTTGCATTACTACGTCCTTTCCTCAGAGCTGCAGTCTTTCGAGCTGATCCCGCAGCGAGTTGAATGGGCCATGAAGAGCTGCTGTCCGAATAGAAGGCTGATGCGGTTGATATACTGACCTATGCCTAAACAACCGGCAAGCAATCTGTCAGGGCCGCGGCCTGCTGGCACAAGAACTACGCTCCTACTTCACGCCCAGGCGCTCTTGCATCAAGAAGTGGCCACGAAAAGTATTCTTGATCAAAGGATCAGCGCATGGTAAGTTGAGCGCGCCTGAGCCACAGGGGATCCTTTGGTGTCTGGTTTTTCGCGGGCTACCGTTTCGAAGTGTCAACTCAGGCAGCAGCTGACCTTTCGCAAACCGGAGCCGCCGCGGCAAAAGGACGTCGGTGAAATCCAAGTATTCGATAAGACAATTAGGCGGCCTACTAGCCCTTTTAGCGCTGGTTATGGGGGCGAACTCCTGCGCTGCTTCCGCCGGTAATGAAGAATTCTTTGGACGGACGGAACTGCCCAGGGAAAATGTGCTGAGGTATATCACCGGAGATGAGCCCGAATCGCTTGATCCGCAGATGAGTACCGGCCAACCCGAGTCGCGGATTTTCGTGGCGCTTTATGAAGGTTTGGTAGAGTTCGATGCCCGCACCCTCGATCCGGTTCCGGCAATTGCTGAGCGTTGGCAAGAGAACGACGACTCGTCGGAATTTGTTTTTTATCTGCGCAAGAATGCCCGCTGGTCCAACGGCGACGGTATCAGCGCGCGTGACTTTGTCTACAGTTTGCGTCGCGGTCTTTCCCCGCAGCTGGCCTCACGCGGTGCGAGTCTTGGGTATTACATTCGCTATGCGGAGGCTTATAATCAGGGAGCGGTCTTTGTGCGGGATCCCCGGACGGGGGAATTTCTTCTGGCCAGGGATTTTGCTTCATCTGTCACCCCGATTGCACCTCTCAGTCAAACGCCACTGGGAACCAATTTCAAGGAATACAAACCTGCGACAGGGCCGGTAGCCGCCGCCGATACTCCCTTTCACCACCTGATGCATTCGCCGGAGCGATTGCTGCTGCCCGGCAGTGAACCAGCGCGGTCGGCAATGCTGAGCAAGAATCCCAGACTTCAGGCAGCGTGCGCCGGCAAAGAATTCGTCAAGGTCAAGGGAGAAGACATTGGGGTCGAGGCAATCGATGACTATACACTCCGCATTTCGTTAAGGCAGTCGACGCCGTTTTTCTCAGGATTGCTGGCGAACCAGTTTTTTCGACTGGTTCCGCAAAAGGCAGTTGAACAGTTCAAAAAGGATTGGACCAACCCGGCCCACATCATTACCTGTGGGCCATTCAAAATGAAGTCTTGGCGGCCGTATAACGAATTGGCTGTCGAGCGCGATCCGATGTATTGGGACGCTGCGAATGTGCATCTTGATGGCATTCGCTTCTTCCCCCTGGCCGATCTGCCCACTACCATGAACCTCTATCGCGTGGGAGAAGTCGATGCTGTCGCTAACCATTCGATCATCAGCGCGTGGGTAGATTCGGTGCGCTGGAAAAAGGACTACATGGCCGCGCCAGAGGCCGCGGTCATCTACATCGTGATGAACGTTACGAAGCCGCCGATGAATGATTTGCGCGTTCGCAAAGCGTTCGATATGGCTATCGATAAAGAGACGGCCCGCAAGTGGCGAAAGATCGTTAAGCCTCTGAAGGGAATTACTCCGGACGGTATCTTTCCCGGTTACCCTGAGCTGAAGAAGACTAATTCGTTCGATCCTGTCAAAGCAAGAATGTTGTTGGGAGAAGCAGGCTACCCGGTGGTTGCAGACAAGAACGGGGGGTTTTCCTGCCCCTCATTCCCGGTAGATCAGGTCGAATACCTGTTTCCGAGCGCCTCTTCCAACAAGATCACTGCCGAGTTTTGGCAGGCTCAATGGAAACAAAACCTCGGCATTACGGTGCCCTTGCGCAGCATGGAGTTCAGGACCTTCGCCGATGCCAGATCAAAGCTTGAATATAAAGGCTTTGCCTTTGGCGGCTGGGTCGGTGACTACATGGATCCTTTCACCTTCTTGAGTATTTTCTATACTGCCGAGAACGATAACAACACCGGCTGGTGGGATCAGAAATATGTCGACTTGCTCGAGGAAGCTAATCGCATTACGGACAAGCAAAAGCGTTACGCGCTGTTGGGCCAGGCCGAACAACTTATGATTGACGCCCAACCAATCATTCCGATTGAGACCGGCACGGTTAACTGGACGAAGAAGCCGTACGTCAAGGGGATGTATCCCAATGCCTTTTCAATCTTCCCCTGGAAGCATGTCTACATCGAGAGGGACCGGGCCAAATGGGATTATCAAACTCCCAGTCTTGCCGACTGATGCGAGGGGCCATTGCTGGTGCACGAAAGACGAGCATGCTTGTTAGAAAAAAGAGTTCCAGGTCTCTCAATTAACCAATGCTGCGATTCATCATTCGCCGTCTCCTAATCACTGTTCCCACGATCCTGGTTGTGATCACCCTGACTTGGGGTCTTATCAGGCTTGCCCCGGGGAACTTCTATACCGGAGAAAAAGCTATCCCGCGCGCAATCCGCGAGAACATCAGGGAGACCTATGGTCTCAACAAACCCTGGTACGTGCAGTATGGGAAAACGATGTGGCCCATCGTGCGCCATTTTGATCTGGGTATCTCGCTGAAGTACCAGGGACAATCGGTCAACACCATCATTGCGCGTTCACTGCCCGTTTCCGCTTCCATCGGGCTGCTCGCCTACCTGCTGGCACTGATACTGGGGGTCACCTTAGGTTCGCTTGCTGCGTTAAAGCAAAATTCAGGTTGGGACTATGCGTCGATGGGTGTAGCCATGCTGGGCATTTCTATTCCCAATTTTGTGCTGGGCCCGCTGCTGGTGATGTTGTTTTCATTGTCGCTGTACTGGCTGCCGCCGGCCCGCTGGGACGGCATTTGGAGCAAGAGCATCATCCTACCCGTGCTTACCCTGTCGGGGATCTACATGGCATACATTGCGCGCCTGACGCGCGCCGGGATGCTCGAGGTGCTGCGCTCTGATTACATTCGCACGGCTCGTTCCAAAGGGCTGCGTGAGCGAGATGTTGTCATACGCCACGCTCTGCGCGCCGGATTGATGCCGGTCGTTTCCTTCACTGGTCCGGCGCTCGCCTTCCTGCTGACCGGTACAGTCGTGGTCGAGCGCATTTTTGCGTTGCCGGGCCTGGGAAACTACTTTATCCAGGCCTCCCTGAATCGCGATGAGCCGCTGATTATCGGTATCGTCACATTCATAGCCATCACTCTCCTATTGATGAATCTGTTGGTCGATGTTGCGTACGCATACCTCGATCCACGAATCAGGTACTGATAATTGCTGATCCTTGTTCCTGGCAGTTCCAGTTTCAGTGAGTGAAAGACCGCGGCCGGGCACCGGGAAGAAACTAAAGAGTAGACCCATAGTCAATTATATGAAGGAAGACCCGCCAGATTTTCAAAACGAACGACGCGAGCAGGAGTCGATGCAGTTGCCTGTCGAGCTCGCGGTTGCTGAGGGTGACATTCAGGTACTCGATGTAGACGGGTACGTAAAGGGCACTTCACTCTGGAAGGATGCCTGGCGCAGGTTGCTTAGAAACAAGCTCGCCGTGTTTGGTTTGGTAGTGGTGGTCCTGATCACCGTTATCGCAATCCTGGGTCCAGCAATTATTCAGGCTGCCACGGGTATTACCTACGACTACATTCCGCGGGACGTGACGCTGATAAAGTCGATTCCGCCTTTTAGGTCGGCGAGCGGAGGTTTTTCCTGGACGCACCCGATGGGGACTGATAACTCCGGCCGCGACTTGTTGGCTCGCGTGCTTTTGGGCGGACGAATCTCTCTGATGGTGGCAGCTATTTCGACCCTCGTGTCATTGTTGATTGGCGTGGGCTACGGAGCGATCGCGGGATACCTGGGTGGACGTGTGGATAGCTGGATGATGCGACTGGTGGATGTGCTCTATTCGCTTCCCTACATCATTCTCGTAATAGTCTTACTTGCCATGTTCCGCAGCAGTACGGCTCTGGGCCAGTTGGTCCTGCTTTTTGTGGCTCTGGGTTCCGTATCGTGGCTCACCATGGCCCGGATTGTGCGAGGCCAGGTGCTGTCATTAAAGAACCAGGAGTTCGTGCTCGCGGCCCGAGCCACCGGCGTGTCCACTGCGCGCATTATCTTTCGTCATGTGGTCCCCAATACTTTGGGCCCGGTCATTGTCTATGCGACTCTCACAATTCCGCAGGTGATGCTCAGCGAAGCTTTTCTTTCGTTCCTCGGATTCGGTGTCCAGGCGCCGCTCGCCTCATGGGGAAGTCTCGCGGCAGAGGGCATTCAGAATATCGCCATCTTTCCCTGGCAACTCATTTTTCCCGGCCTCACGATGGCGCTGACTCTCTTCTCATTGAATTTCCTGGGCGATGGGCTGCGCGATGCGCTTGACCCCCAGCTGCGAACGTAGGAGCGTAAGGGCGAGGAGCAAAGGGCGA
>DAIMCP010000004.1:36734-76349 GCA_036726305.1 Pyrinomonadaceae bacterium
ACTGGCAACGGTACATTACTGAAAGTCAGGGACCTGCGCACGTACTTTGAGACCGAAGACGGGACAGTTAAGGCTGTTGACGGGGTCAGTTTTGAACTGCAACGGGGCGAGACCCTGGGCATCGTGGGCGAGTCAGGTTCCGGCAAATCGGTTACTAATCTGTCCATCATTCGGCTGGTTCCTGATCCGCCCGGGCGAATCGTTGGCGGTGAAATTGTTTTTGCTGGTCGTGACCTGCTGCGGCTGACGGAAGACGAAGTGCGTAAAATCCGCGGCCGCCGCATCTCGATGATCTTCCAGGATCCGATGACCTCGTTGAATCCTTTCATGAAGATCTCAAAGCAGCTCATGGAAATGACTCGTCTGCACCTCGGACATAACAAAGCAGAAGCTCATGACCACGCAGTAAAGATGCTGGAGACGGTCGGAATTTCAGATGCGCGGGCCCGAGCCGAAGACTATCCTCATGAGTTCTCAGGCGGCATGCGCCAGCGCGTGATGATTGCCATGGCGCTATCTTGTAAACCGGAGTTGCTGATTGCAGATGAACCAACTACCGCGCTGGACGTTACCATCCAGGCCCAGATTCTCGAACTTATCAAAAAGCTGAAACAGGAAACGGGCACCAGCGTCATTCTCATCACTCATGATCTGGGAGTGGTCGCCGGAATGACCGATCATGTGGTGGTGATGTATGCCGGTAAGGTCTTTGAACGGGCGCCGACCCGAGAGTTGTTTGCCCTGCCCGGGAACCCTTACACCAAAGGCTTGCTGAAGTCGGTGCCTGACCCCAGCGCTGAACAGGGAAGGCTCTATCAGATTCCCGGCCTCCCTCCTGACGTTGCTCACCTCAAACCTGGTTGCCCCTTTGCCTCCCGCTGTGACCGCGTCGCCGAGATTTGCCGGCGCGAATTTCCTCCATTTGTCAGGCTGAATGCAAACCATCATTCCCTTTGTCATTTCGCAGCTGAGGTCTACCAGGAATCTCGCGCAGAATCGAGTGATGCCTCATGACAGAGCCTTCAGGTCTCATACCGCCGCTGCCCCCGCCGTCGGCTACGCCTTTGGGCGAGCCTTTGATCGCTATCCGTGACTTGACGGTGCATTTCAAAACCGGCAAGGACCGGGTTGTTAAGGCAGTGGACGGCGTCACGCTGGATATTCGGAAAGGGGAAACACTTGGCCTGGTTGGCGAATCAGGGTGCGGCAAATCGACCCTGGGCCGAGCGATTCTACGCCTGACGGAACCAACTGCGGGTCAGGTCATTTATCGCGGCCAGGATCTGGCGCACCTTTCTGCCAGACAAATGCGCGAACAGCGCCGCCACTTACAAGTTATTTTTCAGGATCCTTATGCCTCTCTGAATCCGCGCATGACCGTCGGGCAGATCATTGGTGAGCCACTGGCAACCTTCAAACTGGCGCGCGGCCGAGAAGCAGAACAACGGGTGCAGGAGTTAATGGAAACAGTTGGGCTCAGCAAGCGCTTTGTAAAGCGATACCCGCACGAGTTTTCCGGGGGCCAACGGCAGCGGATTGGCATCGCCCGCGCGTTGGCGGTGGATCCTGATTTCATCGTCGCTGACGAACCTATCTCAGCGCTTGATGTGTCAATCCAGGCACAGATCATGAACTTGCTTGAACGGCTCAAGCGAGAGAAAAACCTTACCTACCTCTTTATTTCGCATGACCTGCGGGCAGTCAGGCATGTTTCCGATCGAGTGGCGGTGATGTATCTCGGCAAACTTGTAGAGGTAACGGGCGCCAGGACGATTTATGATGAACCGCTGATGCCCTACACAAAGGCGCTGATCTCGGCAGTGCCTGTGCCCGATCCTGAGATCGAGGCTCAACGCCGTCGCATCGTTCTGCAGGGGGACGTGCCTTCGCCCCTGAATCCTCCCAGCGGTTGCCGTTTCCATACTCGTTGTCCGTACGCCATTCAGATTTGCAGGGAAGTCGAGCCCGCTTTGGTTGAGATCAAACCTGGACACTCTGCCGCGTGCCTGAGAATAAGCCCCGACTCTCCGGACATTGATCGCGTACCCTCGGGTGAGGCGCCAGGCCTTGTTTAAGGGAGGGGTCGACCGGGGGCGAGGGTTACTTGAATTGAATGCCGGACAGGCTGATTTGCGGCTGCTCACATGAAATCTCTCCCTGATTAGTCATATAGCAATTAGGTAAGCTGCGGTTTGTTTTGAGTGTTGGGTGCAACCTACACTCTTTTGCCAAGAAATTGACTGTATATTAGTTTTTTCCCGGGAAGTGTGATGGTTCGGCCCAGACGTCACAGTACCCTGACTCAATGAGCTTGCGATAATTATTCGCCCCCTGTCCTAATGCGACAAGTAAAACTCGCAATGGCAACCGAATCTCGCAATCAGCGGCGCAAAGGCCGTCCCTATGGGGGGCAGAGCGCGCCGCCAAATTGGGCGGAGCTGCAAGCCGCTCAGGCTGACAAGGCCGGCCTTTCACTGCTGCTTGTGGAGGGAGTTCAGCCACCCGAATTGCTGGCCTCGAATAATAATTCCATCTGCCAGGCTATCCAGGGATCAAGTCAGCATGCTTCGCTTTGTGAGCCCTTTTGCGGGCAGGCGCACGGCCGGGCGCTCAGCGCCGCTCAGGTTACTTTCTATAGCTGTCACGCCGGGCTGCATTGCTTTGCAGTCCCGGTACAGATAGAAGGACGAAGCGATCTTGCCGTCATAGGAGGACGCGCTTTTCTCCAGACAAGTGATTACGAGGTAACGGTTGAACGGTTTCGTAAAGGCGATCTGAAAGACTTGTTCGCTGAGGACACCTTTGACAATGTAATTTTCGGGACTATAACACGGTTGCGTGAACTAGCCGACAGCGTACTTCGAAGTGCTCGCGATCTGGCTGTGCAAAGCCCCGTCCGCGTCGACGAGCCGATTAAGATTGACACGGCACGGGAGGCGCCGGAGCTGGAAGAGGAAGTTGAGCGACTTCGCAATCAACTCCAACACCAATCGCGCTTCAGCGAGTCCATGCAATATTTTCTTGAAAGGATCAGCTCCCGCGATCCGGAGCAGACCTACGTTGCAATATTACTGAACCTGAAAGATCTCTTGCAGGCCGAACGCGCCTCGTTGCTTGTTTACGACGAAGCCGCCAATGAACTGCGGTTAAAAGCTGCGATTGGAATTCCCACGGACATCGCTGAAATTTCCACCATGCATCTGGGCGAAGGAATTTCGGGTAAGACGCTCGCCTCCGGGCGCCCATATATTGTCCAGGATATCGAAGCGGCAAGGATGACTCCCGCCCCGGCCGCACGGCAATACAAGACCGGGTCTTTTATCAGCTATCCAATAACGCTCAGTGGACGCCGGATTGGTGTTTTGAATGTAACTGATAAGAGCGGTGGCGGGGAGTATGACGAAGTTGATCTGGCGCTGCTCGAAATTGTGATGCAGCAGGTTGCCCTTTCCCTGGAGCGGGCCGAATGGCAGGAGAAAGCTACGCAATTTCAATTGATGTCAATAACTGATCCGCTCACTGGTCTGGCCAACCGGCGCTATATGGAGGAACGTCTGGCGGAAGAGATCAACCGGTCGAAGCGGTATGGCCAGCCTCTGAGTTTTCTGATGATCGACATTGACGATTTCAAGCTTTATAACGATTTGCACGGACACCAGGGTGGGGACCTGGCTTTGCAAATGACTGCCCAGGGATTGAAGGGCACACTAAGATCTGCCGACGTTGCTTCGCGCTACGGAGGAGAAGAATTTTGTGTCCTGTTACCACAGACATCTTTGCAGGAAGCGGGAGTTATTGCCGAGCGTATGCGGGAAAAGATCGAGCAGACACCGATTGCTCACGCTCAGGCGCAAACCCGGGGGACAGTCACCATCAGTATTGGCGTATCTACTCTTACCGCCACCGTGAATGCCGCGGAACTGATTATCAGGTCTGCTGATCGCGCTCTTTACGAAGCAAAGAGCAAGGGCAAAAACAACATCGTCTTCTATCATGAACCAACGCCGGGAGCAGCCGCTGAAAATGGGCACTGAGAGACGTGATACCGATATTCGGCGCGTGCTGGGACGCGTCAGGCGCCAGGATTTTATTGGCCGGGGCGCCGAGTTGCGACGCATTGTGTCGCACCCGCAGCGAGAGGAGCCACTCGGTTTACTCATGTTGCTCGCTCCCACGGCCGGTGTTTCCGAACTGCTGCGACAGGCTTTCGACGAAATTTTTGCTGAACACGGAAAAATCATTCCCGTGTATTTTACCCTCCAGCGAGACGAAAAAACCGCGGTTAGCACGGCCATAGAATTCTTAACAACTTTCCTGACGCAGTACATCGCCTTTCGGCGAAATGAACCGGCGCTTTGCGCCTCGCCGCTTAACCTTCGCGATCTCCTCGCCCTGGCACCACCTGCCGATTTCGAATGGATTGCTGACCTGGTCGCAACCTACCAGCGGGACCGGTTCGGCAATGATGATGAGGAACTAATACGTTGGTGCTTCAGGGCGCCGCAAAAGGTCCCGGCCCGGCATGGGCGGCCGTTCATAATGTGCGACGCAGTCGCCCTGGTTGATAGGACCACAGATGAACCGGAGCTGCGCAACAGAGTCCTTCGCTACTTCAGCCAATCAGGCCTGCCTTTCCTGTTTGCCGGCCTCAGGCGACAGATGTTGTCTGCCGTACAGGCGGCGGGTAGTGAATTAGCAGGATTTGAGGTATTGCGGCTCGATAAGCTGTCCGATGACGAAGGTCGCGCCCTGGTTGAACAGGTAGCGCTGCGCCGAGGCGTTGCGATTTCACCTGAAGTTCGAGACTTACTGGTACAGCAATTTGAGTCCAGTCCGTTCCTGATCACCAGTTTCATGCGTGCAGCAAGTGAGATCGATGTACCGCTGGACACCTATCTTGCCTGCCAGAGGCTCTATGTCGATGAATTGATGGGCGGACAAATCGGACGCTATTTTTCCTCACTGCTGGCTGGGCTGGCATCCGATCCTGCTCTGCGCAAACAGATCGTCGGGTTGCTTTATGAGTCCGGCCTTTCCGGCACCCGTCGAGCGTCTTTTGCCAGCTGGCGCAATACACTGCATCTGGACGCCAGGGAGGTGGAGCGGATTGTAAGCGCCTTGCATATTCAGGAATTTATCACCCAGGATGGAGGCATCATCAATGCCGGAGGAGGCTCGCTCGTTTGGCGAAGCTACCTGAAAACACGCTATCGCCTTGAGGTAGCTGCTGAGCCTCGCGCGCTGGTGGTGGCCGACACAATCGCCGACTCACTCAAAGGTGCGCGTCACACCATGGCTCGTTATTACCGCCGCGTAGCCTCGCCCGGACTGGAAGCATTGTTGTCGCGTTTCGATTGTCAACTTGTCCCTGAGGTTCTTTTCGATTACCAGCGTTTTAGCGACGCCTACAAAGGGGGCACACTGGAAGAAATTGGAAATGGCCTCGAAGCTGATATTAATCTGGTTCGCCTGCCGCAGGTTGTTCATGTGGCAACCTGCGCTGCCTTCAGCTCGGGAGCCCAACAATTGTGTGACGAAGAGCGGTGCGTTGTGGCACATGCGTTTGTTGACGCGAGGTACACGGATGCAACTCAGGTCGTCTGGCTGGCAGTTGAGATCGATGCAAAGCTGGAAGCAGAGATCGAGGTGGCCCGTAGCTGGTGCGAGCAGCTCCAGGCGATCGCGCGCGACTCCGACTTCGGCGCACTACGGCTGTGGTTAATTGCGCGGGAGGGATTCTCTCCCGCCGCCTGTGAGTTGCTTGCTGAGTCAGGGGCTTATGTTTCCAGCCGGCAGCAGCTGGAGCTTCTGGCCGCGCGCCTGGGCGCCTCGCGGGTGGTACAGCAGAATACAGAACCGGCGGCTGAATTTGAGATGGTCATTCCTATGGGCGACGATAACGAGCTCCTGGTAGCTCATACTGTCGAGGAAATCGCCCGCCGGTTGAATTTTTCGCCCGAAGCTGTTAATCAAATCAAGCATGCAGTAGTTGAGGCCATCATTAACGCCTCGGAGCACAGTCTCAGCCCCGATCGAAAGATTTATCAGCGCTTTCGCGTTGAAAGTGATAAATTAGTCATCACCATATCAAGCCGTGGTATAGTCCCGGTCGGTATTGAGGCGCAAAATGGAAGTAAGGAAGCGGCATCCGGTCAAATCCAGGCGGCCCCGGCCAATCGGCGCGGGTTGGGTCTCAAGCTGATCAAGACGCTGATGGATGAGGTCGAGTTCGAACGCGTCGATGAAGGTACCAGCCTCCGCATGACCAAGTACCTGCGGTTATAAGATGTCCGACCAGCCCGCCGAGCCAGGGGTTGGTCACCACCCGAAGTTTGAAGATTTAGCAGCGACAGATTGCACGACTGTCGCAGGAATATATTAAGAGAAGGGAGCTACCGAGTGGCAGACGCAGGCAGCTTATTCGCGCGGTCGCGGTGTGTGGGAACGGCGGCAGTAATTTATGCCAGCGACTATCTTAATAAATTAAGCGGTGAGCGCATCGAACGAGAGTGCAAGCGGCAGTTAGACTCTGGCTGTCAAACGCTCGTGATTGACTTTCGCGGCACCCAACTGGTCAACAGTATCGGCGTTTCCATTCTGCTTGGCGTAATTGACGTGGCAGAAAAGAACGGTGCCCTGTTGATCTTTTCCGACGTAAATTCAGAGACAGCCCAACTGTTTGAGATGCTTGGCTTGACGCTTCATGTAGCTCTCGTCAAGGACGAGCACGAAGCGCTGTCCCTGTTGAACGAGTTTTCCGCACCCACGCAACCCATCGGGCACTAATAACTGGACATGGAATTGCCGACTCAGAAGCTGGTTCATACATTCGGAGCGCTGGCAGATCTCGGGCAGGAGATAACCGACAGCAGTGACGTCGGTGAAATGGTCCTGACCTCGCTTCATCTCTTGCTCGGGGCCCTGGGCATCCGGGGCGGAGTCATTCTGGAGTATGTCGCTGCCGAAAAAGTGCTACGGCAAGTAGCCGGACGAGGCGTCGAGGAAGAATTTTCCGAACCCCAGAATATTGACGAGGCAGCGCTGGCAGCACTGCAGGCGACGGTTCGATCCGCGCTCTCTCCCGACAAACTCGCGGCGGACGATCCCAAACTTGCCCCGCTGCTGGCGCAATGCCAAAGGGCCGCAGGTGCTTTTGCGATTCAACTCTTTGTCCCGATGCTCGTCCGTGGCGAATTAGTGGGAGTCGTGCTGTTAGGCGGCAAAGCCACGAACGAGGCCTTCACGGGTGAAGAAGGCGACATCATCTTTTCCATGGTTAGGCACATAGGGGTCGGCATTCACACCCATCGACTGCTGGAACAAATCGAGCAGCGTGCTGAAGAGAATCGCCGGCTCTACGAAGACCTGCGGACAATTTACCGGCAAACCGTCCGCGCTTTCGCGGCTGCCATCGACGTCAAGGACAAATATACTCAGGGTCACTCAGAACGGGTCGGCAAGTACAGCGAGATCATTGCCCGGGAAATGGGTTGGAACGAGGACGAGGTCGAGGGTATCGCCATCGCCGGTTACCTCCACGATATTGGCAAGCTGGTGGTTGAACGTGACATCATCAACGCCCCATATCGCATCGATGCCAAGCAATCGAGCGAGCTGAATCGACATCCGGCAGCAGGCTTTGAAATTCTTTCGCCGATTCACCATCCCTACACAGACATTCCTTTGATGGCCAAGTACCATCACGAACGACTTGATGGGCGAGGCTATCCAGACGGCTTAACGGACAAGCAAATACCAATGGGGGCAAAGATTGTTGCCCTGGCGGACTCGTTCGATGCAATGACGACCGATCGTCCCTACAAGAGACGCCGTTCGCTCGAAGATGTAATTGTGGACTTTCGCTTCAACACAGGGAAGCAGTTTGATGGTGAGGTGGTACTCGCATTCTGCCGGGCGCTCTTGAAAGAAATTAATGGCCAGACGCGGGACCGGCGCATTCTAAAGATGCTCGGCAAAAATTACGTGGAAGCGGAAAAGATCATCCCCTTGCTTTCGGAGTTGATTTCAGAACTGAATTCCGGCCAACTTACTTCCGCCGCCGGCACCGGTGCCTGAAAATTCCGAGAACCGCGCGCGGTCTCAGCCGCCCCTGCTGTTTACTTAGGCTGGATGCGCAGGACAAACCCACAGATAGCAATTTTCTGATCCGGACGCACCTCGACGGGCTCGCCGCGCGGAAGTTCCTGTCCATTCACAAGCGTCTGGTTACGGCCCTTCGCAACAATCCAGTAACGCCCCTCGTTATCGAGACTGAGCGTGGCGTGCACGCGACTGACTTCAGCATCGCCCTTGATGGGCAGATCCACCGATACGGTACGCGACCCGCGCCCGATGGTGATTTCCGTTTTACTAATTGGTACTACCGTCTCGCGCAGGCTGTTACGCCAGATTTCGACCTGGTAAAGAGCCGTCGGACGGGCATGCACGATTGTCTGCTCGCCTTCTGTTACTTCGCTGACAGTATCGGTGGGGAGTTCGGATAACGTCGATGCCGGCAACGTCGGATCGACACGTGGAGTCACCATGGTATGTCCGCTCTCTGTTTCGTCCCAGACAGCCTGGACCCGGAATTCACCTTTGCTGAGGGTGCCGTCAACCCGCAGTTCAACTGCGAAAGACTTCGCAGCCAACTGTGTTTGCCCGCTCAGTTCATGGGCCCTTTCTGAGAGCACATGGAAGAGTCCCTGTTCCAAACCCCGCCGTTTTTCACCCTGCCATTCTTTGTCGTCGTCCGTGCTGAGATAAACGATATACTCCCGTGGTATGTAGGTTGGGCCGCCTGGCGGCGTGAACATTTCCCGCTGCATGACCGACTCGACTTCGCGAGCGATCTTCACCAGGAATTCTTCCCAGACGCGACGCGGGCGCGCGTGCTCGTCAGCTGCCTCGAGCAGGTCCTCGTTAGCTTCGCCGTCGATCCATTTCCTTATTGATTCCAGCAAACCCAAGGGTTTTGTTTCTCCTGACTCTTTGACGGCTACGGATTTCTCCAGGGCTCCTCACCTATACTAATAGTCTTAACAAACAACAAACTGAAGAGGCCGGGAATCTAATCGAACTTCAGGTACTTCTTGTCGACCCAGCCGCGATCAGCCGTGTACTGATCGGTTTTTGGTCGTGCATGTTGCAATACCTGGACTTCATACCAGTTGCTGTTCACTGCCAGCACCTTAACCCGCGAACCATTTTCTGCGAGGCCAATCGGCTGATTGTCCCGGCTTGGATCAGCCCGCAGATTCAGGTCTGTGGTCGTGATTCCTTCGCGACCCAATACAAAGGTATTAGAGAGCCCGGGTAAATCTGCCAGTGGATTCCAACGGGAAGTGACATAACGATGCGTCGCCAGTAACATGCCAGAGAATAGAAATATTAACAGGCCCGCGACCAGAAAGCTCTTGCTTCTGGCAGCAGGTTGTTCCAATTTTGTACCCGGTGAGTTACCGTTCGCCCGCCGTGGCGCTGCGCCGATTTCATTCGGCAAGGACGCGATTATTTGACTCGCGGTCGGTCGCCCAGGGCCATTCTTAAGAGCCGGCTGCGGTGGACGTACCGTGGCGACCGGCACAACTATCTTTGGTCGCTGAGCGGTTGCCAGCCCTGGGGCCATGGTTTCCACGTTGTGCGGGACTTCAAATCGTGGGCGCGGGGGCGCCTGGGTCATTTCTTCCGGCTCGACCTTTAGATCCGCACTCACGTGGAGTGCGGGAGCGGCCGCATTGATCTCCGGAAGTTTCTGCGTCTTGGGCAGGGCGGCATCGGTCAATTCCTGCCAGAACTCTTCGACAGTCTGCTGCCGCTGAGCAACGCGATGCTGCGTGGCTCGCTGGAGCACACGCAACAGGGGAGGGGCCCAGTGATTATCGCTAAGTACCGCCGGCAGTTCAGTAATCGGATGCTGTGCAAATCGCCGCGGCGTCTCCCCAGCCAAAAGAGTGTAAGTCGTCTTTGCCAGGGAATAGATGTCGGCTGCGGGTGTCAACAGTTCTCGACCACCTGCGGATAAGAATTCCAACTGCGCAGTATGCACCAGGGGATTATGTTCGGGAGCTGAATAGACACTGGTTCCGACCCGGGTGATCGCACCCTCGTGAGAATCAAACCGCGCGACGCCAAAATCCGCAATTTTGACGGTTAGTTTGTCGCCGCTCAGGAGCAAATTCTGAGGCTTAATATCGCGATGAATTACGCCGCACTTGTGCGCGTGTGCCAGCCCTGAACAAACCTGCTCCAGATAGAAGAGCACACGTTCGAAGGGCAGCGGCCGGTTCTTTGAAAGGGCAAACATATCGCCCCCCGGCAGGTATTCGAGCAAAATGTAGTGGAAGGTCGTGCCGTCCAGATCGATAGCCGTGCCGTGTCCCAGGCGACTGATGATGTTGGGGTGGCGCACGAGATCCAGAGCCAGAGCTTCGTTTTGAAAATTCGTTACAAGCGTCCGTTCCAGTTCATCATCCGGGTCGTCCTGCAACCGCAGGTTCAGGGCCTTAATAACGACGATGGGCGGAGCGCCGGCTATCGCCGCATGGTCGTGGGCTTTGTAGATCTCGGCGTAGCTGCCGCGGCCGAGGCACTCGAGCACATCGTAGCGGCCATCGACTCTGCACTGTTGGAGCTTTAACTCTGCCATTAATCCGTTACTTTGCCCGCACACCTCTCCTTAGATGCGGGCGTGGTACCCTGGTTTGGTTCGCCTTCGTCGTCTTAGTTATCAACTCTCAAGCCCCCGTGGTGGCTCTCGTCTACGGTGATTTCATGGGAGTTGGGGACGCTCTTAGGGTTGACTGCTCCTGCCTTAACTCGTCCATATGAGTCAAGGCGCGCTGCGCCCCCTTATTGGACTTTAACGTTGCCGCCGCCAGGGCCAGCACCGCTTCCTTTCTTAACGCGGCATTATCGGGAGAAGGGGCCTGGTCACAGCGTGCAATCGCCTGTTCCAGTGCTTTGCTCGCTTCATCATAACTACCCGCCAGAAGTAGTGAGCGTCCGTAAAGATAAAGAAACTGTGGTTCCGTTGATTCGAGTGGGTTGATTAGGCTTTGCCGGGCCATCTCCTTCTGTAACGTCGAGCTTAACCATTCAGCGGGAGACCGATCTGCTTCGCGCCGCGCTTTTTCAAACACCACCCAGGAGTCTTCCGGAGTTGGTGTCGGTAATGTGACCGCCGCAATTTCGGGCTGCTTCCTCAGGCCAAACGGTAAGGGGCCGCCGTACCGCGTGCCTCCGTAGAATGCAGCCGCTACTGCAGCGAGAAAAAAGAGAAAGACAAAAAAGCGCACCAGCGATCTGCCCGGGCTACCGCGGTTGGCCCTGGCGGCTGGAATCTCTGCGGGCTTGAATTGCGGATTGCTGGTAGAGGTGGTTTGCGAATTGTTTGCCGGAAAAGCGATCCGGGAAGGAGGCAGTAATACCGATTCTTCCGTTCGATCGAGATTGCCGGCGAAAACTCCTGCGGCTGATTGCGATATCCGAGGCGTTTCAAGCGGCAAGGTCCTTTCGGCCAGAAAATCTATGTCGTGTTTCGTTGCTTCCCCCAGGCGAATGATTACGGCGGTGAGATTGTCTTCCGCACCGCGTTCGAAGCACCTTCTCTTCAATTCGCTGCAGGCGGAGTCGAGATCGTCATGAGTGAGCAGTATCTGCCGCAATTCGTTGTCCGGAATGTGTCGGGTTATTCCGTCGCTGCAGAGGAGGAAACAGGTACCTGGCTCAACCTCGATGGTCTTGAGATCCACTTCAACTGTTTCTTCAGCGCCCAGGGCCCGGCTGATGACGTTCTTGCTGGGGTGATGAGCCGCTTGCTCGGGCGTCATCCTGCCGGCCCGAACCTCCTCCTCGACTATGGAGTGGTCCTCCGTCTCCCGCAGCAGTTTGGCGTCGGGAGTCAGGCGGTAGAGTCTTGAGTCACCCACATGACCGATGGTGGCAATATTCCCGGAGAGTTGCAGGGCCACTATGGTAGTAGCCATATGCGCCAGCTTCGCATGGTCGCGCGCCATTTGATAGATCGAGGCATTGGCTCGCTGGATGGCCAGCTCCATCAAATCTTCAATATCCGCTCCATCGGCCTGATGGCAAAAAGCTTCATTAAGTACTTCGATGGCGGTCCGGGAAGCCACCTCACCGGCTTCAGCACCTCCCACCCCATCGGCAACGGCAAATACGTAATGCTCTCGATCAGCGAGAAAGGAATCCTCATTCAGAGGTCGCCTCTCATTGAGCCCTCGGTCACTGACTGTAGCCGAAGTAATTTTTAGTTCGTTTGGGGATTCGCTCATTGAACTGCCTCCACCCCGGTGGCGCCCCGAACCGGCGCGGCCAGCATTTTGTCGCGAGCAGTACGGTGAGAAAAAGCCATCAGCATTCCGAGCATGGCAAAGCTGGTTATTAAACTGAAACCCCCATGACTGACGAAGGGCAAAGTGATTCCGGTCATTGGTAAGGCATGCGTGATGCCCCCCATGTTGACGATCGCCTGAAAGCCGAATACGGCGGTCAACCCGGCGGCGCACAGCTTCGTAAACATATCACGCGCCTCCAGGGAAGTGCGAACCCCGGCACTGATGAAAACAAGGATTGCGAGAATTACTGCGAGCCCACCTGCGAGGCCGGTTTCCTCGGCAATCGCCGCATAAACATAATCGGAATCGGCGATGGGCACCAGTTCGGGAAAGCCGAGCCCCAAACCACGTCCGGTGGTCCGTCCGGCGGCCATTCCAAACACAGCCTGAGCTGGTTGAAACGCGAGCTTGTCGAACCAGATATCCACATTGATGGTCTTTTGCATTGCGGGACTCTGTTCCGCCAATTCCTTCAAGCGCGGATCCTTGTTGAGCGCCTCCTGGTAATCCTTCTTCCACCAGGAAACTTCCGGCGAAGGCGGGTCGAACCCATCGAGCCAGAGGTGAAAACGCTGTTGGATACGAGCGGGAAGCGCCGCTGAGATTGGACGGGCTAATACCGGCAGGAGAGGGACTTTTTCCTGCACATCTCTGGGCAATGCACCAACCACCAGCAGCGCAATGACCAGCAACACCGAGCCGACGAACAACAACAATTGCGGCCAGCGTCTCACTGCGACGAGATAGAGCGTTACGTACGCGCCGGTGAAGATCAGCATCTGACCAAAGTCCTTGAGGGCAAAGAAAGGAATGAACGGAATGATGGCCATCACCACCAGGGGAACTATGTCGCGCGCGCGCGGGATTCCCCAATACGTTTCGGCCAGGTCTTTATAGCGGGCCGTAAGAATACCGGCGAAGCCCACCAGGAAAGGAATCTTGGCTGGTTCCCAGGGGGTCATGTTGCCCAGGGCTTTACCGGCGCTGGAGGTGACCACCGCGGCGGCCAGCGGCACCAGCGTCACCAGCACGACGATGAAACTGTTGCGCTGCAGCCATAAAAGAAACCCATCGTGTACACAGAAGGAATAAGCGATGGCGAAAGCCAGAAATGAGATTATGGGGACCCAGGTGTAACTGGAGGTCAGCGCATTCCAGAGCGTGTAACTGGCCTCTTTACGCGGCAGGCTGTTAATGTCGATTGGTTGCGCGGGCGTCGGCGGCAGACCCATCATCTGCTTTTTGGCCGGTTCATAACTCTCCATGATGTAACGTGTGCGCATCGCATCAGTCTTGGCCGACCTCGCTTCAGCGCGATTACGGGAGTTGTACTCCGGATCGCTGTAGAGCCGGTACTGAATGAGCATACCGATAGAAAACAGCAGAACTGCCGTCGTGAACAAAACCCAGTTTCCCGCAAACTGTTTTGCTCGCGACAACCAGAGCAGGAGCGCGATCAGCGGAACATACATAAACAAGTCGCGCGCTGCTCCAATGATGGAGGTTTCATACCCGCGTAACAGGCCCGCTCGATGAATGGCTGCGTATCCCGCGATCTGTGCGATCACGATCAGGAATATGATTAGCAGGTGCGA
Organism: Pyrinomonadaceae bacterium; assembly: GCA_036726305.1. Taxonomy (GTDB): domain Bacteria; phylum Acidobacteriota; class Blastocatellia; order Pyrinomonadales; family Pyrinomonadaceae; genus JAOAPY01. The sequence continues at coordinate 50,689 of DAIMCP010000004.1, forward strand.
TGATGCGCGATTTTTCATTAGGGACTGGTAGTCAGCGCCTGACGCGTGGTGCGGGCGTCAGCAGTTGCCTCCCGGAAGTTGGTTGCGCCCTCTGCGGGTTGCCATTGTGGAAATAGCCAAGCTCTTTTGCTTTTAGAACCAGTGCAGCTGCAATAGGGGCAGCGGCCTTTGAACCATAGCCCCCGCCTTCGACGATCACCGCCATCGCGAGTTGCGGTCGTTCCAGAGGAGCGATACACAGAAACCAGGCATCGATGCGCGGGTGATCTGTATCCATTATCGTCTCTTCATATTCGCGAATGACGTTACCCCGGTTGTCCTTTTCAATGCGATGTCGAGTCTTCGGCTGGCCGGTTTTTGGATTAAAGACCGGGATCACTTTCTGAGCGGTCCCGGTTTTTCCTCCGGTGTTGATCCCGGCGGCCTTGACCGGCCCAAAAACCCCGCGCGCCGTGCCGTGGGGGCCTCCGGTCACCAGACCCATAATCTCGCGCAATCGTTGCGCAGTTTGCGGCGGCACTACCTGCTTGAACATCTCTACCGGACGATCAAATTCAATCTTCGGCTTCATGAGCTTGCCTTCCATATTGGCTATCGCCGATGCTGCCAGCGCCATTTGGAGGGGCGTCATTTGACCTGCATATCCCTGACCGTATCCAATCAGCGCGAGGTCATAGCGGGTAACTTGCTTTCCCGTAACAATCGTCGCTTCACGAGGGGCGAGCGCCCGCTTGATGGCATCGCTGCTGGCATTCCAGATCTCAGGCTGCTTGCGACCGCGCAAGGCTTCGACCGGGGTATCGTAAGCGCCGATGCCCAGTAGTTGAGCGGCCTGTTTCAGCCGCTCGGCACCGAGTTTCACGCCCATCTGGGCAAAGTATTGATTGCAGGAAACCTCGAAGGCCGTATCGATTCCGATGGTTCCGTGAACTTCACCGGCGCCCCCGTCGTCGAGGATCGGGTTCGCTCCGGGAGCGGCCACAAAACCCGCACCGCTACAGTTGAATTGCGTATCCTGTAAGCCGGCGATGAAAGCGGCGGTCATGGTCACGGTTTTAAAGGTCGAGCCGGGAATGTAATAGGCGCCGAGCGCGCGACTCACCAGCGGTTTGTCTCGTTCATTCGCTTCGAGCCTAATCCAGGTAGTTTCGTCTTCCACTTCCTTCAGGCTGTAGGAGGGCTCACTGTACAGGGCCAGCACTTCTCCCGTCTGTGGATTTAGTACTACTACGGCGCCGTGCTTTCCCTTCAGTTGGTCGACCGCCGCTTGTTGCAGGTCTCGGTCGATGGTTATGCGAACATCGGCATTTGCTCTTCGGGCGCTGCTTTGTCCCTCGACTACCTGCAGGGCCTCAGGCATGGCACCACTTTGCACTCCAAACAAGGCCCTTTCAATTCCCGGATCGCCGCGGTCCGATCCAAAGATGTGAGCAAACGCCTTGTCCATCGGATAGACTCGCACAATCTCGCCATCACCCTCACGCCGGTAGAGCGCCAACGCTCGATCCAATCTGCCGCTGCGATCAAAAATCCAACCGCGCAACGTCGATTCAGAGAGGCGGCGATTGCGCAGATCTTTATAACTCAACTCCTGGAACTTTTCGTTGCTGGTGGAAGCATATTTTGCCCAGTAGATGTGAAATCCGAAAACGCCGGCCGCCAGCAGGACAAAGACCCAGCGCAAGGCCTTGAGCCCGCGATTAGTAGTGGTCGCTCCGAGGCGTTTCTTGACTGCGCTGGGCAGGTCGTCAGGCACGCTGATGACCTGTCGCGCCCGGCTTAGGCGGTAACGCAACAGCGCAAGGAACAGAAGCAAAATGAAAAAAAGGAGAGCGCCAATGTACACGAGCGTCAGCAGCGCTGACATCCATTCGGGAACATGTGCCGCAACCGGAGCAGGTGTCGGCGATTGAAGTATTGAGAGCAAGAGCATTGTCTGCAAAGTTCCGGCGCTTCGACTGCGAATTCTCAGTCCTGGGGTTTTCTGAAGCGAACTTCGATGTCCCCGAATCCAAGAACATCGCCGTCCTCTATCTGGCGAGACTCACCATAGGCGATACGCCGGCCATTAATGAAAGTGCCGTTGGTCGATCCTGTATCGGCCAACAGCAGGGTTCCTTCTTTGTTCATGACCAGCGCTGCATGAATCTTGGAGACGCTGGTATCGTTAAGGCTAAGATCATTGTCAGAGACCCGGCCGACATTGAGCCGGCGACCTCCCGGTGTGAAAACTAATGGTATCTCTCTGGTATGGTCTCGCATTGTAACTCGGGCAAGCAGAATAACATCGGGTACCGGCGGCGCTGCGGTAGGAACCCGAATCCCTGCCTGGGCCGCTCGTTTGGCTTCGTCCTGTTGGCGCAGTTCATCTTCAAATTCACCAAACGTCGGATCGACGGAGATTCCGGTGGTGAAAATGTCGACCTCGGATTCGATTCGCACCGGAGCCAGCGTACGATAACGATGGTCGTTTATGTGATCGATAGCTTCGGCGAGCAGTTCGTGCTCCAGCTCTTTTAGTATTTCCGGTGGCGCTTCAGCATGCGTTCCCCATTCGAGCTTGAGCTTCATCAAGTGGGGCGCGATGCGACCCTTTGGTCCTTCATTTCGCACGCGCTCGTCGATCAGGCGCTTCATGCGTTCGACCAGCTTGGAAGTGGTCAGGCCACTCTTTGGCTCGACCGTGCGACCAAACTTGCGGTCAACCACGTCGCCCATATTTTCGAGCACTTTTCGCAGCAGACGCTCCGGCAGAGCCTCTTCTCGTTTCTTTTTAGGAGTTGATTTCGATTCGTCAGCCATTTGGATAACAGTACGATTTTGCGTCCCGATTGTTTAGTCGCGTTGCGCTGCGACGCCAAGTGCTCTGCCAAGACATTTAGACGATAAAAACGCAGTCCATTTGGTGACTGCGCGGGAAAGGGAACTCAATGCTTCGTGTCGTCGTTATTCTAACTGAATTAGCGCTTTGGGAGTAGGGCCATCGCTATGACTGGCCGGCCATCTCAAGACCAGCCGGGCCCCATTTGCAACGTGTTAAGAAGCGGATCGCACGCTTCCAGCGTGCCAACGTTGTGAGCTTCCGTGCCGATCAGGTGCGCCCTGACGATCGCCCCGACAAGCTTGATGCCAACCCCTCCCTGATTAATCGTCTAACCTCTCTGCCGCGCTGCTTCGTAAAGCAGGATGGATGCGGCTACACCCACATTCAAACTTTCAACCTGTCCGTGCATTGGAATCCTGACAACCGCATCGGCGGCCGCTACTTCCGCGGCCGTTAGCCCGGTCGATTCCGGTCCGACGATCAGGGCTTTAGGGCCGGTCCAATCAATGCTCGTGAAAACCTCCGGGGCCTCGACGGCCGCGCAGACAGTCTCGATCTGATGTTCAGCGCACCACGCTAACGCCGCCTCGTAACTGACCTGGCTCCAGGTAGGCAGACGAAAGGCCGATCCCATGGCGCCACGCAGGGCTTTGGGTGAATAAGGATCGGCTGTATTCGAAGTAATAATCGCGCCGCTGGCGCCCGCGGCCTCGGCAGTTCTGATGATGGCGCCCACATTGACCGGGTTGTTGATGCCGTGCATAACAACCAGGAGCGGCTCGTTAGGACCGGCTAGCAACTGCTCCCGGTCAGGCTCTGGCCGCGCCGCCAGCGCCACAAGACCCTGCGGAGTTTTTGTGTAGGAGATTGAAGCCAGCAGGGCCTCAGTCACTGACGCGAGCCGGTCACATCCCTTGTGCAGCTCTTCCAGCAGCCGCTTGGCCCGCTCTTTTCTGCCCAGTTCGTCAGAATAGACAACCGCTTCGATCTCGAGCCTTGAGCGCACGGCCTCTTCGCACAGCCGCAACCCTTCGATGAAGATGGATTCTTCAATCTTTCCGTCGCGCACCGAGCGAAAGCGGCGCAGGAGGGCATTGTCGCGGCTGGTAATGGTCTCAAGCATTTAACAACACCACGTCCGGCGTCAGGTTAGGTCAATCTCGGCCCAAATCGGCCAGTGATCGGAAACGTTCAGGGGCCGGGCAACCCCCCACCGCTTAATTTTCAAACCTCGAGTAAAAATCCAATCGGCATGATAGCGGAGTCCGGCTCCGCGCCAGGTAGGAGTGCCGGTCGGCATCGGAGTCGAGTAGCCGCGAGCTTCCAGAAAACCTCGCGTCTCGACGCACTTCTGCTCCGAAAGCGTATTGAAGTCGCCCATCACAATGGTTGGGAGGGTTGATTTGTCCGCCAGGTCCATGATGGCTTCGAGTTGTCTCAGTTGACCATCAGCCTCCGGATGCGGGTCGATGTGCGCATTGAAGATCCGAATTTGTTTTGACCCAGGCGACACGGTCGCCGCCATAGCCAAGCGCGGCCGCCAAAGGCAATCGTGCCAGGGCAGGTCGATGCGCATGACCTCTTCGAGCGGCAACCTGCTTAGCAACGCAATGCCGGTGTCGCCAGAGTCGTTAAGTGCAATCTGTTCTTCAAAGTCCAGCCACCATTGTCTTTTCTTTGGGGGGATACCGCGCGGTATTCCTGCCGGCAAGTGTATCCAACCGAGGCTGAGTTGCGCTGCCAATTCACGCGCGACGTGCAAACCTCCGGCGCGTCCAGTCTCTTTGTCGGCCTCCTGTAGTGCTAAGATATCGACTTGCGGTAGCAGGCGACCGTCGGAAAAAGCAGCCGCTGCGGCGGCAATCCAGCGCGCCACAGTCGTTTCGCGGCTGAATGGTGGATTAAGCCCGACTTTTCGCAGCAGGCCGCTAGAGATTAGAAAACGCCCGACCGCATAGCGAATGTTGTACGAGGCGACGATGAGCCTGGTACGTTCCTGTTCGGCCGGGGCGGGCTGTTCTCCGAATTCGATCCTCGCCGACTCATCGAGGAAGGGGAGTGTGCTCTGCTCCAGGGGTACCATGCGCTGTATCTTTACGCGAAACTACTGATAACACAAAGAAACTGGAGGGCCGCCAGGCCACGCGGACCGGATTTAGGATTATGAGTCACAAAATTATCGCAGCGGTGGATGACATGATTTTTATCTCAAAGATTCGGACAGTGACCGAACACCTGGGACTGAGAATCCAGTTTGTCAGGAGCGTGCCGGCGGCTCTTGCGGCAGCGCGCGAGGAAAAGCCTTCTCTGGTCATTGCTGATCTGCATGCGACGCGTTGTGAACCACTTGCCCTTGCACGCGAGTTAAAGGCGGACGACGATCTTTGCGACATACCCATAGTAGGGTTTTTCTCACACGTCGAAACGACCTTGCAGGCTGCGGCGCAGGAAGCAGGCTACAATCGTGTCATGCCGCGTTCGGCATTCAGCAACAACCTCGACCGGGTCCTGACAGGCAAGTTCTGAGAAGCCAGGCGCGTGTGGCGCTGCAAGGTTCGGCATTCTGAAAGCATGCGATCCCAGGAACGTTAACGCACCGGTGCGGGGGCAATCACTTCATGAATGGCGCGCACTTCGTTGACGAGCTCGTCGTACTGTTCCAGATTCAGGGCCTGGGCCCCGTCCGACAAGGCGTGTTCCGGCTGATCATGCACTTCGACAATTAACCCATCCGCTCCCACGGCGACGCCGGCGCGAGCCAGGGGCGTCACCATGTAGTTCTTGCCTGTTCCATGCGAGGGATCTACCACTACCGGGAGGTGAGACAAGCGCCGCACTGCGGGGATAGCAGCCAGGTCCAGGGTGTTCCGCGTGTGCTGTGCAAAGGTGCGGATGCCGCGCTCGCAAAGCACAATCTGATAGTTACCCTCGGACATGATGTATTCCGCGGCCAGCAACCATTCGTCCAGAGTAGCTGACAGCCCACGTTTGAGTAGCACCGGCAGGCTGGATCTCCCCACTCGTCTGAGCAGCGAGAAGTTTTGCATGTTGCGGGCTCCTATCTGGATCATGTCACCGTAGCGCTCTACCAGATCGACACCGTTTTCATCCAGGGCTTCCGTGACTATTTTCAGGCCATAGTTCTCCCGAATGTCGGCCAGGATGCGTAAACCTTCTTCCCCCAGCCCCTGAAAAGCGTAAGGCGAAGTCCGAGGTTTGTAGGCGCCGCCACGAAAGAAACGAGCGCCACTGCGCCTTACCGCTTCCGCCACTGCAAAGGCTTGTGCGCGACTCTCAATGGCGCAGGGACCGGCGATGATCGCCAACTCGTCGCCACCGATTGTCGCGTCGCCGATACGAACGATTGTCTTCTCGGGTCTGAGATCGAGCGAGATGAGTTTGTAAGGTTTGCTGACCCTGATAGCCTCGGCCACTCCTGGCAGGTTCTCAAAATGCGACGGATCGACCGATGTTTGGTTTCCGGTAATACCGATGGCCGTACGTGTCGCCCCCGGCATCGGGTGACCTTTATATCCCAACTCGACGATGACGCTCAGGACGGTTTCGATCTGCGCCTCGGTAGCGTCGGGTTTCATTACAATTAACATATTGCACTTCCATCCTCGGGAACTACGCGCTGCGGCCGTGCTTCCCGTTAAGTTGCTTGAGTTTCCAATCTCCAGAGGTTCAAATCACTCAGGTAACGGCATTGGCAGCATGCGTTTCCCGAGGCACCTACATCCTTTCCGGCACACTGATTCCGAGCGTGTGCAACGCTCCCGTCAACTGGCGTCGCGCAATGTCGGCAGCCACAATCAGCACGGACTTCTTTGCTACATCCTCTTCCGCGATAATTCGGTGACGATGATAGAAAAGATTAAAGGCGCGGGCGAGAGTAAAAGTATACTTCGCCAGGTTCGCCGGCTCGGCGGAGTTGGCAGCCTGAGCCACGACCTCATCAAGTCTTGCTGCCAACATCACCAGTGTCCAGACTTCAGTGCCGGCCTCGCTCTCGAGGAACTCCGCTACTCGCGCAGCTGTTTCTCGATTCTTATCGGGCTGTGCGATCAAATCTCGGGCAGCCGCCAACGGCTCGGCGCCCAGCTTACGAAAAATAGAATTGGCCCGCACCGTCGCATTTTGACAATAAGTGCCCGTTTCACCTTCAAAGGCCAGCGCTTCTTTAAAGTCAAAGGCGATGACTGAGTTGCGCGTGAACTTCAGGAGAAAATATCGTAGCGCCCCGACCGCGATCGAGTGCGCAATTTCAGATTGCTCAGCCTGAGCGAGTTCCGGGTGCCTCGATTCCACCTCCGACAACGCGCTTGCCTCGAGGCGATCGATCAAATCGTCAGCCTTCACTCCCAGGCCTTTACGTCCGCTCATTTCAATAAATGGTCGCGCGCGATCCTCTTCGCTCAACTCAATTCCCAACTCGCTACAGGCGGCTGGCGAGAGGGCTACCATCTCGTACCCAAAGTGGACGCTGGCATTTTCCCCTAACTCCGGTACCAGGGCCGCGACTCCGCGCGCCACGATCTCCTGCGGATAAGCCTGCCTGGAATCGATGACGTTGTAAACGGTCACTCCGCCGCCAAAGTTTGGACGTGGCACTTCAGGCAGGACTTGCGCATTTGGCTCAGTAGTCGTCGTCCAGGTCACCTGTCCATCGGCATAGCTGCGAAACGGGCGGTAGTTAAAATCCAGCCCCAGATGGCCCAGCTTCCAAAGCTGGTAGGCAATATCCTTACCTGTGTAAGTCACGGTACCATTCGAGCGCACGATGACCTTGTCTGCTTCATGTTCGTCGGTGCCCGTGTGCGATTCAAAGGGCATCACCCAGCAACCTTTGCTGCGCCCTTCGCTCTCAAGCCTTATAACACCGGCGGCTTTCATCAACTCGAAGGCTCGATCCCAGAAGTGCAGGCCGAGAATATCCGACTCGCGCGCCAATAAGTCGTAACGAATCCCAAGCCGCTCCATTGTGTCGACGATACACTCGACGTTTCTGCCGGCCACATAGTCCGCCAGTGCAGCTATGGGGTTGTTGCCTGCTTCCAAAGCATGCAAAACCTCGATGCGAAGCTTCAGTTTCTCAGGGTTTGGATCGGCGACCGGATTGTCGTCGCGATAGAAAAGTCCAACCCGTGTGTAGAGGTCCCAGCAATAGTAATCAAAGGAGCGATTAGTAAGCGATTGGTCGAGCGCTTTAATCTGATCGAGGTTCATGTGCTCGAGATGCAAAAAGCCCACTACGACGTCTGCAACCTGTACCCCGGTATTGTCGATGTAATTCTGCACTTCAACGCGTTGGCCGCCGGCCCTGAGGATGCGGACAAACGTATCCCCGAGTACAGCGTTGCGAACGTGACCGATATGGGCGGCTTTGTTGGGATTGATGCTCGTATGCTCGACCATCTTCTTGGGACGAGTTTCATCCGGCCCGTCTGTCTCGTAAGTCTCCGGCAGTTGAGAGGAAAGATCAGTCAGCAATTTGGGGCGGTGGAAAAAAACGTTTACATATCCCGCGCCTGCTATTTCCACGCGCGCAACTTCAGCCGGAGCTTCAACCTCGGGCTTCAGACGTTCGGCGATTGCTCGCGGAGCCAGCTTAATGCCTGTGCCCTGCTTGATGAGCCGGGCCAGCTCAAAAGCGACCGGAAAAGCAAGATCTCCGAGGTCAGGACGCGGGGGCGTCTCGGCGTTGATGCTGTCCAGTTCAACCCCCCAGAGGGCGAGGGCGGCAGCGCGGATCTGCTGTTTCAGATGGGTCTGTAGCTCTGTTAAGGTCAATTAGCGAAACCTGCCTTTGCCTGGACTGCCCACAAAACCGTCGTCAAGCATCTTCAATACTTCCAATTAGTCGGGCATGAATGCTGTTTCCAACCCGATGAATTCAAACTCCGTCAGGCAAAGGTGAAATTATAACTTAGCGAGTAATGCGACCCTAGCGGACAATTGGTCTTGCTTGACATCTTTGCAGTCCGCTCTGCTACCATCCGAAGCCCGGTAAAGAATGCGCAAGCAGAGAATTTTAGTGGATATGTCGCAGGCAGACGCCTAAGACCTGCGAGTCTTAATCTCCCTGCCGATGGAATTGTGAATAGCCGGAACTATGAAGACTCTCTACTTTGACTGCTTCGCAGGCGCCAGCGGCGACATGATTCTTGGAGCCATGGTCGCTGCTGGCGTGGATCCTGAGTTTCTGAAGCAACAGTTGTCCTTGCTGCAGGTAGAGGGGTTTGAAATTGAGTTCGCCGAAGTAGAACGGGCCGGAATCAGCGCCACGCATGCACGCGTTCGGACACGCCACGAACATGCACACCGCCACCTTGGCGATATTCTTGAAATAATTTACAAGTCAGGGTTGAGCGACAAAGTCAAGGGCCTGGCCGCGAAAGTCTTTGCGCGCCTGGCCGACGCGGAAGCGCGTGTGCACAATCAACCAGTGGGCCAGGTTCACTTCCACGAGGTCGGAGCCCTGGACGCTATTGTAGATGTGGTCGGCGCGGCCGTAGCGTTTGACGTGCTCGGCATCGAGCGTTTCGTCTGTTCCCCACTGCATGTCGGCAGTGGCACGGTCGAAATGGATCACGGCCGCTTTCCGATCCCCCCGCCCGCAGTTTCCGAGTTGCTTAAGGGCGCACCCATTTACGCTTCTGACATCAAAGGCGAGCTGGTGACGCCCACCGGAGCTGCAATCATTGTCAGCGTCTGCGACGAATTTGGTCCGCTCCCGCTGCTGAAAATTCAGCATACGGGGTACGGTGCCGGGACCCGCGTTTATGAGAAGTTCCCAAACGTTCTGCGGGTCTTGATCGGCGAGGATGAGGCAGCGACAGTCTCCTTCGCTTCAGGGGGCGAGCAGCTCTGGATGGTGGAAACCAATCTCGACGATTTGTCCCCACAGATATTGGGCTACGTGATGGATCAGGCCCTGGACATGGGCGCCCTCGATTGCTACTTCACTCCGGTTCACATGAAAAAGAACCGACCCGGTACTCTGGTTTCAGTTCTTTGTCGCGACGCTGATCAGGCAAAGCTCTCGGAAATGTTGTTTAGAGAAACGACCACGTTGGGACTGCGAAGATATCGAGTTGAACGTCCGGCACTCGAACGAGAATTGGTTTCGGTCGGAACACGTTATGGTCCAATTGATGTTAAAGTAGCCCGCATCAATGGGCGGATTGTCAATCAAATGCCGGAGTACGAACAATGCTGCGCGGCCGCACGCCAGGCAAACGTAGCCCTGCGCCTCGTAGAAGACGACGTCAAATTGGCGCTTGCCCTGTCGCAACTAGACGTGTCCGAGTAGGCAAATATGAGCACCAGGAAAAATTCAGGAAGCAAGTCATTGGCGGCGGCTGGGCGCACGGCGACGGAGGCCGGCAGCCCGGCTGTCGATTTGAAAAAGATCGCGCGCGGCGTACGATTGATTCTGGAGGGAATTGGCGAAGATCCGCACCGGTCGGGGCTCAGGGACACGCCGCGGCGAACAGCCGAAATGTATGCCGAGCTGACCGCCGGCATGCACGAGGATCCGGCCGAACATGTGCGTCCGCTCCCGGGTGACAAGCACGACGAAATGGTTATCGTGCGCGACATCAGCATTGCCTCGATTTGTGAACATCACCTGGCGCCATTCGTTGGCAAGTGTCATATCGCCTATATTCCAAAAGATGGGCGCATAGTTGGGCTGTCGAAGCTGGCTCGTCTGGCCGAAACATTCTCTCGTCGCCTGCAGTTACAAGAGCGATTGACCTCGGACATCGCTACGACGCTCTTTGCAGGATTGAAACCGCTGGGCGTGATGGTGGTAATCGAAGCCGAACACACCTGTATGACGCTACGCGGCGTAAGGAAAGCAGGGGCGAAAACTATTACTTCGGCCGTCCTGGGCGGGTTCCGCAAAGATCCAAGGACGCGCGCCGAGGCGATGTCGCTGATTACCGGACGAGACTGAGAACCCGAACACCGAGAACGGTCCAGGATTCAGTTTAATGGAAACTTTCTACGTCACCACACCGATCTACTATGCCAATAGCCTGCCACATCTCGGACATCTCTATACGATGGTTGTGGCTGACACGATTGCGCGCCGCAAAAGACAGCAGGGTATCAAGACCTATTTTCTCACCGGCACTGATGAACATGGCATAAACATCGAGCGGGCTGCGAAACGCTCCGGTCGTACGCCACAGGAACAGGCGGATTATGTCGTCGGCTACTATAAGCAGATGACCGCGCAGTTCGGACTGGATACCGCACATGGCGGTTACGACATCTTCATGCGCACCACCGCTCCTTTCCACTATCAGGGGGTCGCTGAGTTTTGGCGCCGTGTGGCGGCCGCCAAGACACCGAAGGGAAATGACGCGCTTTACAAAGGGCATTACGAAGGCTGGTTCTGTGCCGCTTGTGCGGCCTATAAGACTGAAGACGAATACGTCAAGGCGGAATCAGCAGAGGGACCTCCGCGCTGCCTGATACATGAGACTCCCCTGGACAGCGTTTCGGAGGAGAGCTATTTCTTTCGGCTTTCAGATTATGATGAAGTCCTGCTGGCGCTCTACAATTCGCGGCCGGATTTTGTCCGCCCGGAATCCAGAAAAAACGAAGTGGCCAGTTTTGTTCGGAGTGGCCTGCAGGATCTTTCAGTCAGCCGCCTAAGATCTTCGGTAAGCTGGGGTATACCGGTGCCGGATGACTCCAGTCATACCATGTACGTATGGTTTGACGCGCTGACGAATTACATCACGGCCATCGGTTTCGGCAACGAAGAGCGCCAGCAGGCCGTCGGCTTCGAAAAGTTTTGGCCGGCCCTGCATCTGGTCGGCAAGGACATCCTGAGATTTCATGCCGTTTACTGGCCGGCCCTCCTGATGGCGGCCGGGGTGGAGCAGCCACTTGGCATTGTCGCGCACGGCATGTGGCTCGATCCGAACGGGCGCAAAATGTCCAAGACCCTGGGCAACACGATTGAGCTGGATGTTTTGGGACGGCATTTTTCAGTAGATGCTATTCGTTACTTTTGCCTGCGCGACATGGTGTTTGGTCAGGATGGTCGCTTTGGTTATGAAGGGCTAATTGATCGTGCCAACAGCGATCTTGCCAGTGGGCTGGGAAATCTCTCGAGTCGCACGCTTACGATGATTGCTCGTTATTGCGCGGGTCGCGTCCCGTCGGGAGAAATTGCGGATGACAATTTGCTCCAGGCCAAGCGAACCGGGATCGACACCGACGAAACAGCCATTGCCAGTTTTATTGAACACGCTCGCGATGAGTTCCTGATCTACTGTGACAACTTTGCTTTTAGTCGCGCTCTCGAAATAATCTGGTCCATTATTGCTCGTGCCGACAAGATGATCAGCGACGCGAAGCCCTGGGATCTGGCCAAGGATGAGAACCAACTCCAGACACTGGGTGCAGTACTTTATCGCGCGGCGGAGACTCTCAGGTGGCTCTGTGTGCTTCTTTATCCGATCATGCCGGGCGCGAGCCAGAATATTTACCGCCAACTGGGAATGGTTGGGAGCCTGGCGGCAATCGATCCTGCGGGATTGCGCTGGCGTGGATTAGCAGCGGGAACTCAAGTCGGAGAAATCGGCCCGGTGTTTCCACGGATCGACAAGAACAAAACCATGGACGAAATAAGATCAGCAACCGCAACCAGCGGCACTCATGTTACGGAAGCGGACGCAGTGGCAGGCTCATTGACGGCGAAGGAAAATGCGCCGGCACCACCGCTGACCGGGGCCACCGAAGCGGATGCGATTGTTGGCGTGGCGAGCTTTATCGAGATTGGCGACTTTGCCAAAGTCGATTTGCGGGTCGGCCAGGTAATCAGCGCCGAGCGGATACCCAAGGCTGACAAGCTGTTGTTGCTGAGCATAGATATTGGTGAAGACAAGCCACGGCAGGTCCTGGCGGGCATTGCGCAATATTACGAAGCAGAAAACCTGCTGGGTCGAAAGGTGGTAGTAGTCGCAAACCTCAAGCCACGGAAGCTGCGCGGCTATGAATCCCAGGGAATGGTGGTGGCAGCGTCATATGGTGAAGAAGGCAGGCCGGTGATTGCCACCTTCACCGAAGATGTGCCCAACGGCGCCCGCTTGAAATAGTTTAGGAAGAGTTCAATCGCCATGGACGATGATTAAGCCTTTTAAGGCCGGTGATCAATCGGCTGCCGTCTGCATCAATTATGTTTGTTGATTCGCACGCGCATATCGACGGGCCGGAATACGACGCCGACCGTGAGGAAGTAATTAAACGCGCGCGCGACGCTGGTGTCGCTGCCATATTGAACGTCGGGACAGGCGATCCGCACAGCGGCGCTCTCGAGCGAGCAGTTGAACTTGCAGAAAAGAACAGGGATATCTATACAGCGATCGGCATTCATCCTCACGATGCGCGTCATTTTGATGATCAGGCTGAGGACAGAATCAAAGGCCTGATCAAAACCAGTTCTCGCGTGCTGGCGTGGGGTGAGATTGGCCTCGATTATCACTATGATAATTCCCCGAGGGAAGTGCAGCGTGAGGTCTTTCGTCGCCAACTGAGACTCGCTCGCGAGGCTGGTTTGCCGGTCATTGTCCACACGCGCGAAGCTGAGGACGATACGATTGAGATTTTGCGTGAGGAATGGGCCCAGCCGGGCAGCCAGGGAATCATGCATTGCTTCTCTGGTTCGCTAAAACTCGCCCAGGCCACCCTGGGTCTCGGCTTCCTGATATCCTTTGCCGGGGTGCTGACTTTTAAGAAAGCGGAAGGTTTAAGAGCGGTGGCGGCAGAGGTCGGTTTGGACAGACTGTTGATCGAAACCGATTGTCCATTCTTGACGCCCATCCCTTTCCGGGGCCGGCGCAACGAACCAGCGCATGTTATTGAGGTCGCCCGTTGCCTTGCCGGGATTTATCAAACCACGTTGCCGGAGATCGGTCGCGTGACGACGGGCAATTTTGCCGGACTCTTCAAGCTGGAGGGCGTATTTGGCTGATCGTTTCTGGAGCCGGTAATTCGGGTGCAGGTCGGGAGTTGGCTTTTGCCGGTCTAGAGAAGACTTTCACATGCGCTCGCTTTGATGTTATTCTCGCCCTCATTAGAAGAGCAGGCATATGGCGCAACAAAATTCATTTGATATTGTTTCCGAAGTTGATCGCGCGGAAATTGTAAACGCGATCAACCAAACGCTTAAGGAAGTGCACCAGCGCTTCGATTTTAAGGGTAGCGCGGCCAATGTCGTGCTTGATGATAAAGACTTGGTCCTCTCGGCCGAGGATGACACGAAACTTCGCAACATGAACGATATCCTGCAGCAAAAACTGGTGCGCCGCAGTGTACCATTGAAGGCGTTCAGCTATGATGACTCTGAACCGGCGGCCGGCGGGACAGTCCGCCAGCGCGCGCACATTCAACAGGGAATACCGCAGGACAAGGCCAAAGAGATTGTCAGGTTCATCAAAGATACCAAGGTTAAAGTTCAGGCCGCCATCCAGGGGGACGTGGTACGGGTCACGGGCCGTGATCGTGATACTCTCCAGGATATAATCGCAAAGTTGAAAGCCAGGGATTTTGGCATTCACATGTCGTTTACAAATTATCGCTCGAATTAAACCAACGGGTTTCCGGATACTTAGCCCACAGACCGTAGTCTGTGCTACACGATGTCTTCATTGAGCCAAACAGCACTCGCGGAAGAAGTAAAGTTTTCGGCGCAACGAATCTTTAGTTCGATCAGGGGTGAACTTGCCGAGGTTGAAGTGGAATTCGAGCGCCAGGCTCGATCCAATATTCAGGTCATCTCCTACGTTGGCAACTACCTGCGAGCTTCGGGCGGGAAACGTGTTCGACCCGCACTGACCATCCTCTCGAATTACGCGGTCGGTGGCGATGGCTCGAATTACAACTCAATTCGCATGGCCACCGTGATGGAGTTTCTCCATACGGCCACCCTCGTGCACGACGACATCATTGATAACGCGGAGACGCGCCGCAATCGGCCAACCATCAACAGCCAGTATGGCAATCAAACTGCGGTGCTCATGGGTGACTGGTTGTACATGTCGGCATTTGAGACCAGCCTCAAGGAAAGGTCGCTGCCGGTCCTCGAGATTCTAACGGCCGTCACGCGAAAGATGACCGAAGGCGAACTGCTGCAATTGACTCTCCTGGGTCGCACCGACATTACCGAAGATCAATATCTCGAGGTATTACAACGAAAGACTGCCTTTCTATTCAGTGCCTGCTGTGAAGTGGGGGCCATGCTCGGAGGCGCTAACGAGTCACAACGCGAGGCGCTGCGGGATTATGGGTTGAACCTGGGGACGGCCTTTCAACTCACTGACGACCTGCTTGATTTCACCGGCAGCGGAAGCCGCTTGGGCAAGGCGGCCGGCGTCGATCTACTCGAAGGCAAATTGACCCTACCCTTGATTTACCTGATGCAGGGTGGCGACTCCGCCAGCCGCGAACTGGTGCAGACGGTATTGCGGGAAGGGGCTTATAACACCGTGACGCGGGCCGAACTTATCGCAGCGGTTGAAAACACGGGAGCGATTCAACGGGCCCGTACTCGCGCCGACGAATACGCCGCCAGCGCCCGGGATTGTCTCGATAATTTGCAGGATTCGGAATATTCGGACTCGCTCCGATTGATCCCCACCTACGTGCTGGAGCGCGAGAGTTAGGCTGCTTTTCGCGTCCCAGGCGCCCGCCCTCCCCAAGCAACGCGCCGGCTGGTCCAATTTCGCTATTGTCTAAACCCGGATTAGCCGCTAAACTTTCTTCCGTGGAGTGGTCCAACGAAAACCTGGTGGCCAAGATGGCCTCGATGCTGCAGGAGTCGCGCAAAGCCCGGGCGCAGCTCTCCGGCCGGCTGCGCGAGCTGGAAGCTGAGGCTGACTCTGTGCGGGCGGAATTAGCTGAGCTGGACATTGTCGTCAGCCAGTCCGAAGCTTCTCTCTATCGCCGCCTTTCATCCGTCCTCGCTACCAGCAATGTCGCCTTTGATTTGCCTTCGGATTCGGAACTCGAGGCAGCAATGTACCGGAATTCGCCCACGAGACCACGGGCGGCCCAGCCGCCGATCGAGGCGCGCCGCCAGCCCATTCCTTCGGTGCGGAACAATGTTGAGGCGCTCAGCGATCGCTTTATGGACCGCACCATTCCCCAGGCGGTGAGCATGCTGCTGCGTGAAGAAGGAGCCCCGCTTCATGTAAACGAGCTGTTTAATCGTCTCAAGGAAGGCGGGTTTAAGTTCACTGGTCAAAACCCCACCATTAGTATCGCCGTATCTTTGAATCGTAACGGTCGCTTTCGCAAAATCGCTCCGGGCACCTTCGACCTCGTGATGCGAGACGCTTCGAAGGCCTCCTGATATTTTCACCCCAGCAATGTACTTCCTCACGCGCATTCGGCCGTGCCCCACTCCTCAGGCTCCTGGCAGCGCAACCGGCTCAAGACGCTGAGCACAACCGTCGCCCTTTTCGCATACAATACTCAATATGCGCGCGATGATTCTTTCAGCCGGCTATGGCACGCGTCTTTGGCCCTTGACTGAAGATCGGACTAAACCTGCTTTGCCGATACTGGGAAAGCCCCTGGTGGGCTACGTAGCCGAGTACCTTACCAGCTTTGGTTGCAATGAAATCATTGTCAACCTCCATCATCGTCCTGAGACTGTGCGAGCAGCGCTGGGAGATGGCCGGCGTTTTGGCGTGCAGATCACCTACGTTGAAGAGAAGATCATCCTCGGAACCAGCGGAGCGCTCGACAATGCGCGCCACTTGCTGGATCAGGAAACCTTTGTCGTTGTTAACGGGAAGATCATTACGGACATTGACTTGAATGGGGCGCTGTGTGCGCATCGGGCGGCGCAAGCCCTGGCGACTCTGGTGTTACTCCCGAATCCCATGCGGGAGCAGTTTTCGATGGTGGAAGTTCACGATAATCGGGTGGCAAGGTTTGGCGGCATGCCGGAACCAGCCTCGACAGACGGCAAGCGCGAGCCCGCCCCCCTGATGTTCACCGGTATTCAAATCCTGGAGCCGCGCATATTTGACTACATCCCGCACGGCGTGTTCTCGCATTCCACTACTGACGTCTATCCCCAGGCGATTGCGCAGGGTGAATTGATTGCGGCCTATGTCGCAAAAGGGAAATGGTATGAGTTGTCGACTATTCAGCGCTATTTGGAAATCAGTCTGAAATTGTTGGCCGAGCAGGGAGCGACGATGTTTGCAGGCGCGCGCTGCCGGATTGCAGCAGAGGCTCAGGTTGCCAACTCAATACTTTGGGATGATGTGACCATAGAAGCTGGAGCGAGGGTTAATCGGGCGATCCTTGGGGACGGGGTACGCATTGCTCACAATGAAGTGATTGAGAATTCTGCTGTGGTACGCGCCAGTCTGGTCAGCAAAACACCAGCTCCCGAAAAAGCGCTTAAAGGTCGAGTGCGAGGTGAGAATTTTGTCGTGCCTCTGGCGCAATGATACAATCTGCGCTCCATTAGCGACTCCAACTGGCGGGACCCCGGGTAGAGCTGTCCCGCCTTGTTTTAAAGAGAGACAGCGCTGTGCTCCCCTTTCGGCAAATGAATTCAGCCAAACAAGTCAGTCTGGAGGGTTTCGGCTCGGCCGCCGAGCGTCTGGAGCAATATCTGGCAGGTGCTGGCGCGGCTCCCTCAAGTAAGATCATTCCTCTCACTCCTGACGCCTCAACCCGAAATTATTTTCGCATCCCCTGGAAGCGGCACACCGCAGTTGCCGCCGTATATCCTGAGGCTTTCGATCCGGATGTGCACCCTTATCTGGATGTAACACGGTTGTTTCTCGAAGCCGGAATTCCGGTGCCGGAGATTTATGACGTCGCTGGACATCAGGGCATTATCGTCCAGGAAGATTTGGGAGATCTGCAACTCGCTCGCTTTTTTTCCACAGCTTCCGAAGAAGAGTGTGAGGAGTATAAAGAAAGGGCTATTAACCTGATCGCGCGGATTCAAAGGGCCACGGAAAAAGCAGTCGAGCTGAATTCGATTTCCAGCCGGCTGGCTTTCGACGAACCGAAGTTGTCGTGGGAACTCAACTTTTTCCGCGAACATTATTTTGGCAGCCTACGCGGCGAAGTCCTGAAGCGGGGCGAAGCAGCAGAACTCAAAGTGGAATTGAATGACTTGGCCGCGGAGCTGGCGGCTGTGCCTCGTGTCCTTTGCCATAGAGACTTTCACGGGGCCAACCTCTTGATCGATGGCAAAAAGCATTTGCGAGTCATTGACCACCAGGATGCAAGGATGGGTCCCGCCAGTTACGACCTGGTTTCACTGCTGCTTGATCGGCAGACCTGTTCCCCTTCGCTGGCTGAGTTGCGGCACCATCGCTTATACCTGCTTGAAGAGCGCCGCCTGCTGGGTTTGAGCTCGCTCGATCCTGATGAGTTCGCTAGAGAATTTCGGCTGGTCACCGTGCAACGGGGGTTAAAGGCCGTGGGCACCTTCGCCTATCAAACTGCCGTCTGTGGGCGCGGCGCCACCTACCAGGTGCTTATTGATCCACTGCTGGGAATTGTCGTGCAGGCTTCAGAGTGGCTGGAGCGGTTTCCGGTGCTGCAGAGAATGTTGAGATCGAGACTAAACCAGGAGTAAGGCGAACGGGTTCGGGCTGCTCCGTTGATCTTGAGCCGCCCGTGCTGCGCACGAAAACTTAAGAAGCCGTTAAGAAAGATGGTTACAGAAACAACACTAAAGCAAATGGCCGCGGCACATGTCTATGTTAATCAGCTTTCAGAGCATGTGGACCAGGAAGTGACTCTAAAGGGCTGGCTTTACAACATGCGCTCAAGCGGCAAGATCCTTTTCCCGCAACTACGAGATGGCACGGGCGTGGTTCAATGCGTCGTGCTACGAAACGCAGTGCCCGAGGAATTGTGGGAGGCTCTGAAGGGGCTGGGTCAGGAGTCGGCCTTGATTATTCAAGGCAAAGTGCGGGCCGATAGTCGCGCGCCCGGGGGTTACGAAATAGACGTTCTGGATGCGCAAGTGGTGCAGGAAGTCCATGACTATCCAATCACACCCAAAGAGCACGGTACAGAATTTCTGTTGGACCACCGCCATATCTGGCTGCGTTCTCGTCGCCAGCACGCTATTCTGAAGATTCGCCATACGGTCGTACGCGCGGTACGCGACTTCCTCGATAACGATGGCTTTACACTTTGCGATGCCCCAATCTTCACGCCGGCAGCCTGCGAAGGCACGACAACGCTTTTCGCGGCCGATTATTTTGACGGCGAAAAGGCCTACCTGACTCAATCAGGTCAACTCTACAACGAAGCAACGGCCGCAGCTTTTGGGAAAGTCTATTGCTTTGGTCCAACTTTTAGAGCAGAGAAGTCAAAGACGCGACGCCACCTGACCGAGTTCTGGATGGTTGAACCTGAAATGGCGTACGCCACCCTCGACGATGTGTTGACACTCTCCGAACGCATGCTTTCTTTCATTGCCTCGCGGGTGCTGGGCGACAGGGCTGAAGAGTTGAAAGTTCTCGAACGCGATCCGACCAAACTCGAGGGCATCGTTCCCCCATTTCCTCGTCTGCATTACGATGACGCAGTGAAGATGCTGCAGGAAGGCCATGCAAAAGGAGCGTTGGAAACGCGTTTCGAATGGGGCGGAGACTTTGGCGCGCCCGATGAGACTTATATCTCGAGCCATTTCGATATACCCGTGATGGTGCATCACTACCCGGCTGAGGTTAAGGCTTTTTATATGGCTCGAGATAGCGAACGGCCGGAACTCGCACTGGGTGTCGATGTGCTCGCGCCCGAAGGGTACGGCGAAGTTATCGGGGGCGGGGAACGGGCCACCTCCCTGGAGTACTTGCAACAACAAATTGCCGCCCACGAGTTACCCCCGGAAGCTTTTGAATGGTATCTCGATTTGCGTCGTTATGGCAGTGTGCCGCATGCCGGCTTTGGCATGGGTATCGAGCGTTGCACGGCCTGGATGTGTGGCATCGAACATGTGCGGGAAACTATTCCTTTTCCACGCATGATGTACCGACTTAGACCGTAAGCTGAAAATGAGAGTGACCGAGGGTCTGCTTGCCTTGCCGCTAATTTTGGCGCAGTGTGGGTGCTTTACACCCGTTACAAGAAGTAAGGCCGCCGGTCACGTCAAGCCAGAGGCATTGACCAACGCAGTAACACCTGCGATTAATTGGCCGCCACAAGATTCTGCCAGGCAAGACGGCAAACCCATTTTGTTCAGAGGGGTTGATTTCCGAAATTTCTCCTGTCCGGCGGTCGTGCGGCACTATCCTATCAAGCTGAAAAGCGGCTCGTACGAAAGAGCGGATCGCAACGGCGTCGGAGGGGAGAGGTTTGACTTCGAACACGAATTTTACGTGGATTAGTGGACCCCATGATTGATTCATCTGACAATATCTTGCGCCTGGAGTTTAACGAGTGGGCCAAAGCCGGCCGTGGCGAGAGCATGGAACGCGGCCATCGACCAGTCGGCGAGCAGGCAATCGAACTGATGAATGTTCAGGACGGCGCACAGGTCCTGGACGTAGGCTGCGGCTCGGGTTGGGCCTCACGACTGCTGGCAGAAAAAGCCCGGCACGGTTATGTCGTCGGCATCGATATCTCCGACGAGATGATTCACACAGCGCGGGAAGCCTCGCACGATTTTTCCAATCTCGAGTTTCAAGTGGCGAGCGCTGAGAAGCTGCCATTTACGAATGACAGATTCAGCGACGCGTTTTCGATGGAGTCCCTCTACTATTACTCCGACATGGCTGTGGCGTTGCAGGAGATTCATAGAGTGCTGAAGCCAGGCGGTCTGTTCGTCACGGTGGTGGATCTCTATCTTGAGAGCCGGCCCTCGCATCAATGGATCGATACGCTGAATGTTCCCGTCCAGCTTTATAGCATTGAGCAATACACCACCCTTTTCGTCCAGTGTGGTTTCGTTGATGTTGCTACGCGTAGGATACTTGACCCGACTCCATTGCCTGAACACTACGCCGGCACTTCCTTCAAGACCCACGCCGACTTCCTGGAGTACCGCGCGGCAGGATCGTTAATGGTAAGCGGTCGGGCGCAAAAATGAGCGATACTGGCGAACAAATAGTTACCATCTTTGGTGGGGCGAAATGTGGTGAGTCCGACCCCGAATATGCCCAGGCAATGTCCGTCGGGAAATTGCTTGCTGAGGCAGGCTACACAATCTGTACTGGCGGCTATTTGGGCGTAATGGAAGCAGCGAGCCGCGGCGCCCACGAGGCCGGCGGACGTGTGCTGGGCATCGTGATGAACCAGTTTAAGAATGAACCCAACCGTTACCTCACGGAAAAAGTTGCTACACCACATTTTTACGAGCGGCTCCAGCGTTTGATAACGCGGTCAGTAGCCTTTATCGCCCTGCGAGGCGGCATGGGTACGGTGACTGAGCTCTCTCTGGTTTGGAACAAGTTACAGACGAAGGTAATTGGACCGCGTCCGCTGGTGCTGCTCGGAGATTGCTGGCGACCCGTTGTCAGAAGCTGGCAGGAAAACCTGGTAGTAAGCCAGGCTGATATAGCTTCCCTGGATTTCGCCAGCACCGCGGAGGAAGCGGTGTCCATCGTAAAGGAGAAATCAAAAGGAGTGATTCTATGAATTGTACGAAGTGCGGCGCGCAGATGAAGGCCGACGCCAGTTTCTGCGGGGTCTGCGGAAATCGAGTTGTTGCCGGTGGGGCGCAAACGTCAGCTACACCTGGCGAGCGTATTCACATCGATCAGGATTCGCGTGGGCAGGGTCGTGGCTATTCGTATGAAGTGTTACATCAGCCCGCGTTTTCCCTGGCCGTCCTTCAGTTGCAGGCCGAACAGTCAATTCAGGCAGAGTCGGGCGCCATGGTTTCGATGTCCGCCAATATTGAGTTGCAATCGCAGATGAAGGGCGGTCTTTTTGGAGCCATCAAGCGCGCCGCCGGCGGCGAATCAGCGTTTGTCTCAACCTTTACTTCACGTGGCGGTCCGGGCGAAGTCACACTCGCACCCGGCGCACCGGGCGACATAGCCGCCATTGAAATGAACAATCAGACTTTCTTTGTGCAGTCCAGTTCCTATTTGGCCGGTGACGCCAGCCTCGTGGTTGATACCAAGTGGGGCGGCGCAAAGTCTTTCTTTGGTGGAGAAGGGTTGTTCGTGCTGCAGGTACAAGGACAGGGGCTCTTGCTGGTTTCATCGTTTGGCGCGATTCACCGCAAGCGACTGCAGCCTGGAGAACGTTACGTTGTCGACACCGGGCATCTGGTCGCCTGGGAAGGGACGACTCAATACACTCTACGTAAGGCCGCATCAGGATTCTTCCGCAGTATGGTGAGCGGAGAGGGAATCGTAGCCGAATTCAGCGGCCCTGGTGAGCTTCTCATCCAGACGCGGAATTTGGCCGCATTGGCGGGGCTGTTAAAGCCATTCTTTCCCAGCCAGGGAAGTGGGGGTGGCGGATTTAATATCAACCTCGGGGGTTAATCAAGGCGAAACTCTCTTATGACGCATTCAATGGCAAATCAGGGTTCATCAGGCGAAGGGGAAACCCGGTCCGTTTCTAGTGTCGGCATTATCGGTGTACCGCTGCGATATGGCGCAGACCTGGTCGGCGTAGAGCTCGGACCAGCGGTGATGCGTATGGCAGGCCTGGAGACAAGAATCTCTCAACTGGGTTACGAAGTAGAGGATTGGGGCGATATCGTTTCGGACCGTCCGAAAGGAGTGGCGGACGCCGGTGAGAAGCTCAAATATCTTGCCGAAATCAGTAAGACCTGCGGGCAACTTGCAGTGAAAGTGAAAGCGATACTTGATGCCAGAGGCTTACCAGTTGTTCTCGGCGGTGACCACTCGATTGCTATCGGATCACTGGCAGGGGTTTCGGCGCATTGCCGCGAACGGAATAAATCGCTGGGCCTGATTTGGTTTGATGCACATGCAGATATGAATACTGCTGAGACTACCCCCTCCGGTCACATTCACGGCATGCCTTTGGCCGCGCTGCTGGGATTCGGCGCGCCGCAGCTGACGGAGATTGGGGGCTTTTCGCCGAAGCTGGATCCGAAACTCTGTGCTCATGTGGGTGCCCGTGAGCTCGATCCCGGTGAGCGACAACTGATTCGCGAATTGGGCATTCGGTTTTTTACCATGCGCGAGATTGATGAACGCGGCATGAGCGCCTGTATGAACGAAGCCATTGCTATCGCCTCACGCGGGACGGCAGGATTTGCCGTCACCTTCGATGTAGACGCCCTCGATCCTAACGACGCTCCTGGCTCCGGAACACTGGTGCGTGGCGGCCTCACCTATCGCGAAGCCCATCTGGCAATGGAGAAGATCGCCGAAGCAGGGGGGATGATCTCCCTCGAGGTGGTGGAAATAAACGCAGCGCTTGACGTCAATAACAAGACTGGTGAGTTAGGTGTCGAACTAATACTCTCCGGTCTGGGAAAGACAATTCTGTAAAGTCGGGAGTTCCTGGTTGGCAAAGAAACTTCGTGTTGGGGTCATTTTTGGCGGGCGTTCAGGAGAGCACGAGGTTTCCATCCGTTCGGCAGCCTCAGTCATACAGGCAATGGATCATAGTCGCTATGAGATATTGCCGATTGCCATCACCAAGGAAGGGAAGTGGTTGTCCCCAGCCGCCGCCGTGGACCTTCTCCCAAATTCGGCGCGTGCCTTGTTAAGAAAAAGTCTGGCCGCCAGGCCGGCCAGCAACGTTGCCATCATCGGCGATCCGTCACATTCCGGCTTGATCTCAATCCCCAAAGCCGGACCGGTGACAGCCGATCCTCTGGATGTTGTATTTCCGTTGATGCATGGTCCCTATGGAGAAGATGGCACGATTCAGGGCCTGCTCGAGATGGCAGACGTGCCTTACGTGGGGTGTGGTGTGCTTGCCTCGTCCTGCGGCATGGACAAAGTAACGATGAAGTCGCTGTTCAGGGAAGCAGGGCTACCCATCTGCAAACACCTCTGGTGCTTGCGGTCCGAGTGGTTGACTAACCGAGCAGGCATCATACGAAAGGTAAGACACGAGCTCGGGTTCCCTTGTTTTGTGAAGCCCGCGAATTTGGGATCCTCGGTTGGGGTTTCACGAGCAGTTGACCGGGAGTCTCTGGTGCGGGCTTTGGATCTTGCCGCTCGTTACGACCGCAAACTCATCATTGAAGAGGGACTTGATGCTCGTGAGATCGAGTGCGCCATTATTGGCAACGACAGGCCACTTGCGAGTCTGCCTGGTGAATACGTCATTCATGAAGAGTCGGCGCGCTTTCTGGATTATACGGAAAAATACTCGAGCACAGGTCACGTGGAGTTTGTTGTTCCGGCGCCGCTTTCAAAGGCAGTCACTCGCAAAATTCAGCGCCTGGCCATCAGGGCATTTCGTTCAATCGATGGCGCTGGCCTGGCCAGGGTTGATTTCTTCCTCAGAAACGACACGAAGGAACTGGTTGTCAACGAACTGAACACTATGCCCGGTCTCACCGATGTCTCGGGCTATCCAAAGATGTGGGAGGCGTCGGGATTGAAGTTCCGGCAGGCTTTGGAGCGAATGATCGACCTGGCCTTTGAAAGGCATCAGGACAAACTCCTGAATCAAACCAGCAGGTGAGAAAATTGCAGTCTTTCGACCTTTCCCTCGCCTGCAGTTCAAATTTCACATTAAAAGAGATGCGTTAATGGCTGAGGTGCCGACCCCTGAGAATTGAGGTTACCTGTTGAGCCTCGCCGGTCACTTCCTCGGAGCCCGGTAGCCCTTGCGAGTACGCACTAACGAACCTTCACGAGCGACCCTCACTTCCAGATTCCGCCACTTTCCATCGTGCGCTCGATTCAGTGGGCGATAGCTAATGGTGTACTGATGGCCCAGTTCCTCTGCGATGCTCGCAAAAGCCTCGCGCAGTGCCGGACCTCCAGGCGTAGCTACAAATCGGGCTCCGCTTTTTTCCGCGAAGTTTCTTAAGATCGCTGCGCTCTGGGCATTTCGAGATGCACCCCCATCGGTTGCGGACATATCTACGGTATAAATACTGGCGCCGAGCGCGAGAGCCTGATCCAGGGCTTTTGCCGAAGAAGCACCGCTTCTGGTGTCGATCCCATCGGATAAAACAACAATCGCCTTCCGCTTCTCGGGCCGCACACGTAATAAAGCTGCCGCCTTTACAATTGCATCGTAAAGCACAGTCATGCCATTGGCTTTGATTCCGTAGGCTAAAGGCGCCAGATCGCGGCCCGACGAAAAGTCCTGCAACTGCTCGATGGTAGTGTCAAACTTAAAGACTGCGGCTACGTCTTCATCTCTCAAGCCATCCAGAAAGCGAATTGCAGCCGACCTGGCCAGCGAAAGCCGCGATTCCATGCTTCCGGAAGTATCGAGAAGCACGACTGAAGCAAAGGCGGTCTCCTGAAGACTGAATCCTGAAATTGAGGCCGGAGGCACCTCTTTCCCGTCTTCAAAAATTTTGAAGTCGCCGGCTCGTAGTCCGCGTATGTATTTTCCGCTGCCGTCGGTGACGGTGACATTCAGCACCACCAGGTCCGTATCGGTCCTCAGGACATCATCGTCACCCTGTTGAGCCGTGCAAATGTGAATAGAGGCAGATAGAAGGAGGAGGCAAAGAACTTCAAGTGATTTCTTAAGAAGCATTACTCTGATAGCAAACTTACTGGGGAGATTTTTCCAACAGCCTAATGGAAGAAGTTTCGGGTGATCCTGGCCAGGTGAAGTAAAGCATTAGCTTTTTCAATAACGGCTGCGGATATTACCTGGCGAGGAGTCTTCTCAACGGCTTTGAAAAGGGACTCAG